>JBAXNW010000116.1:0-1993 GCA_037133555.1 Bacteroidota bacterium | reverse complement strand
AAAACATCTTAACTTGCTGCGAAATTTGTCCGAACATTGGGGAGTACTTTAATTATCAATAATTAAAATGCATTCAGCTAAACAAAGTTAATAAATTTCATACAATCTGAACGTTAAATCTAATATATTTTATTCCATTTATTTCGCATTTTACAAAAATAAATACTTACTTTGCATTTAATTTAATTAAAGAAAAATGAAGAAATTATTCTTGATTCTAATAATTACCTTAGTATTCAATACTGCATTTTCACAGAAATCTGTTTACAAATACCGTGTTAGTTTTAAAGATAAAATTAATTCTCCTTTTTCTGTTTCGAATCCTTCAGCATTTCTATCTCAAAAAGCCATTACACGAAGAAGCAATCAGGGCATTGCCATTAATTTGCTTGACATCCCAGTAAACCAATGTTATATTGACAGTGTAGTAGCATTTGGTGCATCTTTCATCAACAAATCTAAATGGTTTAACTCCATTATTGTAAGCCTGACCGACACCAATATATTACAACAAATCAACGCATTAACTTTTGTCAAAAACACAGAACTTGTAATTACGGTTACTTCAAAAAAGAAAAAAAACAAACTCAACGACGAAATAATCAATAAAGCTACAAGTGTATATTTCAAACCTCAGTATTATCAAAATTACTACACTGCGAACGAGCAACACCTAGACAACGAAAAAGAAGCATTTGCTATACAAAGCTTAGATTATGGTCAGGCTTACCTGCAAATAAATATGCTAGAGGGCTGTTTTCTTCACAATCAGGGTTACCTAGGGCAAGGAATGACAATTGCAATATTGGACGCTGGTTTTGAACAGGTTGACGTTATCCATGCTTTTGATAGCTTATGGTTAAATGGCCAGCTATTAGGAAGTCGCGATTTTGTTTTACCGGGTAATAATGTTTTCAATGAAGCAAGCCATGGAATGATGGTTTTATCAACGATGGGAGCAAATATTCCAGGTCAGATCATAGGAACAGCTCCTAAAGCCAGCTACTGGCTTATTCGCACCGAAGATGCAACATCCGAAAACCCTATAGAAGAAGATAACTGGACAAGTGGTGCAGAGTTTGCTGATAGTGTGGGTGTAGATGTTATTAATTCTTCATTAGGCTATACTAATTATGACAATCAAAGTATGAGCCATACTTACAAAGACCTGAACGGAAAAACTGCAAGAGCCAGCATTGCAGCAACTATTGCAGCCCGCAAAGGGATTGTTGTGGTAAACAGTGTTGGGAATTCAGGTGGAAGTGCATGGAAATATATTGGGGTTCCTTCTGATGCCGATAGTATTATTTCTGTGGGTGCTGTTGATATGAACAGTAATTATGCATCTTTCAGTTCAATAGGTCCAACTTATGACGGCAGAGTTAAACCAACTGTAGCAACTTTAGGCCAGGGTGCCGTTTTTGCAACAGCCGCTGGTGTTGGTACAGGAAACGGAACTTCTTTTTCTTCACCAATTATGTGTGGCATGGTTGCATGTTTGTGGCAGGCTTTTCCTTTAAAAAACAATCAGGAGATTATCGAAGCTATCAAACACAGTGCAAGTCAATACAATACACCAGATAGTTTGAAAGGTTATGGCATCCCAAACTTTCAGATTGCAAGTATTTTGTTGTCAGGAACCAATATTCATAATTTTGACAATGAAAATACTTTTAATGCTTTCCCTAATCCATTTGATGATGTCTTGTATTTAGCTTACAATTCAACTGACACCCAAAGTGTTCAAATAGAAATCTATGATTTATCGGGAAAGAGAATCTTGGCAATTAACGACATCCCTCGTCACCAGGGCTATAATTCTATAACTATCAATAATTTATTCATATTAAAGAGAGGTATTTATATAATCAGAGTTACTTCAGGCAATAAAACTTCAACACAAAAAGTTTTAAAAAAATAGACACCTATTTTTTTATTTAAGGGGTCTTCTATAATTTAATTCTTTGTTATTCAATTAAATAAGTGTATATTT
>JBAXNW010000115.1:0-2142 GCA_037133555.1 Bacteroidota bacterium | reverse complement strand
AGTTATTATCCATTCGGATTAACAATGAAAGCAATTGGGAAAGAAGGTACAGGTGTTTTGCAGAATAAATTAAAATACAATGGTATAGAATTACAATATAAAGAGTTCAGCGATGGTTCTGGCCTGGAAGAATATGCTGCGCTGTATAGAAATTTAGATCCGCAAATAGGCCGCTGGTGGCAGATTGATCCTGTGATTAAAGAAAATGAATCTCCCTATTCATGGAATACAAATGATCCAATCAGGTTCTCAGATTTTGATGGCAGAGATTCAGCACAAAGGGCTAAGGCTTTAATTAAGGCAAAAGAATATGTAAATAAAAATCCTGGAAACTCATATGAATTAGGTGCAAAGGGTGACCCTGGTCAAAAGGTAGATTGTTCTGGATTAGTTACTAAAGTTGTTGAAGCGGGTAATGAACCCAACCCCAATCATGGAAATAAAAATGGGGTTAGCAACATTGCTGACAATACTAAAGTTGTTGAAGAAAAAGATGTTGTACCAGGCAATATAGTAATTACAGATAGTAAAAGCCATACTGGAATTATCACAGTTGTAGAGAGAGACAAAGATGGAAAAATTGTAAATGAGCAAATGGTTGATTCAGGTGGTAGACCTGAGAAAGGTAAATCAGGTCCACGTGTGATTAATATAATTATAGATGGTAAAAAGCAATTTTGGCCTAAAATTGATGGCTATCGAAAATGGGACACTAAGCCTGATAAAAATAGTTGATTACATACTAAATAAAAAATGAAAAAGATACTTATTATAAATTTCTTTGTTTTTGCAATTTTTAACATTAATTTTAAATCATACGCAAGTAGAGAAAAATTAATTAAAGAAATAATACAAGATACTACTCCTAAAATAAATAGTATTTTCTCTATGACAGATGGTAATTTTTCCTCTTTTAATCAAGAATCAACTTCCTTAAAAGAAGAAAAAAAAATGTTTACTAAATCATATAAACTAATACAATATATTGACTCTTCATTTAAAGAAGGGAAAGAAATTATTCGAATCAAAATAAAACATTATTGTTTACGTAATAGTGTTCTAAGAATATCAAAGGAATTTAATTTTGCTGATGAAAACAAAAAGGACTTTATAACACATGAATTTGTATCAAAAGTTGTAGTTATAAAAAACTCAGATACTATTTTTAATAGGGTAATTAAAAAAAATGATTTCAATAATATATTAGAAAAAAAGTTAAAAAATTATGCAACGTTATTAGCGCCAAATATTTCAAAAATTAATAACCAAAATGGCGAAATTATTTTGCATTATTCTATATCAATACCAGTAACCGACCTTGGCGATAGTTTCTATTTCATTATAAAAAGGAATGGTAGTTATAGTGTTCAAAAGGATTAATGTTTTTAAAAGCATAATGTATTAGTTTATTCTTTTAATCAACTATGATTTGGTATTCACTACCATCGAAAAAATAAAAAATGAAATATATAATCGGTATTTTAATAGCTGTAATGTTATTTTCTTGTTCAGGCAGACAATCTGAAAAAACAGAAAGTATCAGTGAAATCAATAGCCAGTGGATAACATATAATGATACTACTGATGCAGGATTTATCTTAACATTTAGGTATCCGAATAATTTAGCATTAGCAGATGTTATTGATAACTGTAGATGTGTCGGGCAGAAAATCAAAAACAAGGATACAAATCAAGGAACGGATTCTACAAATAATAGGCAATGGTGTATTTGTATGCAGGATATTGCAGATTATCCTGTTAATTCTTTAATTTCTTCATGGAAAGCTTTATATAAAGGGCAAGTAACAGAAAACCGAGATACAATAACAATAGATAATTTAAAAGCACTTCAAGTGACGTTTAAAAGTAATATCCCTGAAACATCTTATCGAAAATTGATTTATCTTAAGAAACGTTCAACCTTATTTGAAATTATGAATGTAAGTGAGGCAACGAATAAGGATTTTGAAACATTCTACAAAAGCCTTACTATAAAAAATTATAGTAAGGCAAGAAAATAGTAATTAGAAGAATCCAACTTAAAAGGATCTTATCTTGACCATTTATTTAAACTTTTAGGAAACACTAGAATGACAATTACTGACGATAATTATTTAGCATCCCTAGTAATTGATGCAACCA
>JBAXNW010000114.1:0-2692 GCA_037133555.1 Bacteroidota bacterium | reverse complement strand
TAGTAATAAATTAGAAGAATTTAAATTTTACTGCAATTTTTTGTCATGTACTTAGCAAAAAAACAGAAAAAATATTTTAAAAACAATTGAAATATTCTCTCTACTTACTGATGATGAAACGATTTCGTTTCTCTATGCTGTTTTATTTGAGATATATTGTGGTACGATACAAATTACCTTAGAGCAAAGATACACAATTTCACAAATTAAAAATACGGGGATGTAAAAAAACTGTCATCGTTCATAAATCTCGCCAAGCTTTTTGGCAGGTTAGCTGTTTTTTAATTACCTTTGCTGATATTAACCTGAAAAAGGACCAAATAAAAAAATTCAATACAGCTTAATAACGGAAAACCCTAAACCATGTTTGCAAAAGACTTAACCGACGATACGATATTACCAGCAAAACCATCAGATACGGCATCGTTGGCTTTGACGTGGATGGACGAGTATAAGGTCAGTCATTTACCTGTTGTAAATAACTCAATCTATATCGGTATAATATCTGAAGAAGATATTTACACTTCCAATGCATTCGACGAAACGCTTGCCCATCAAAAAATCACATTAAATAATACATATGTTACCGAAAATCAACATATCTTTGAAGTGATTCATATTGCCACTTCATTAAATTTATCCCTCATCCCGGTTTTAGACAACAAAAATAACTATCTCGGTGTCATTACGCTCCGGAAACTAATTGATAAATTTTCTGAAATTTCATCTATCAGTAATCCAGGTGCCATCATCCTACTTGATATTAATATAAATGATTATTCCTTATCAGAAATTGCTCAGATTGTAGAATCCAATGATACCAAAATACTCAGTCTCTTTATTACTTCTCACAACGATTCTACTCAATTGGATGTCTGTCTCAAGCTCAACCGTATGGACATTGCTCCTTTACTGCAAACATTCAATCGCTACAATTATAATGTAAAAACCATACTTGCCGAGCAAGAAATAAACGATGATCTTCAGGATAGGTACGATTCACTTATGAAATACCTTAGTATTTAATATTCTCTTTCCAATGCGAAAATATTCAGTATTGTTGATCCTCTTTTTATCATTGACTTATCGCGGATATGCAGTTACGGATAGCCTAATCTTTATTCAAAATATTACACTTTCTGGCAACCATATTACTAGAGATTATATCCTTTACAGAGAACTGGTCTTTAAAGTAGGCGACAGTCTTTCACCTGAGAATTTTGAACTTAAGATTAGGAAAAGCTCCGAAAACCTAATGAATATTTCGCTTTTCAACTTCGTCACCATCTCTCCTGTTATTACTGACAACAAAGCAAACATAGCAATCAATGTTACCGAACGCTGGTATATTTGGCCCATCCCACAGTTCGATCTGGCCGATCGCAACTTTAATACTTGGTGGAAGACTCAGGATTTTAAACGCGTTAATTATGGTGTTGACCTCAATATTTATAATTTCAGAGGACGAAACGAAACTATCGACTTCCTATTGAGCCTGGGATATGACGAAAAATACGGGATTTCTTATAAAATACCTTATATAAATAAAAAACAAACACTTGGACTGATTCTTATGGCAGACTATGCCCGCAATCATGAGGTAGCTGTGAATACAAGAAACAACAAAATTGATTTTTTTAAGGATCCAGCTTACTATCCAAAACAAAGTATTGCTCTCGGTGGAGGTATTATCTACAGAAGAAATATTCATAATTCACACCTGCTCCAACTTTCGTATGAAGCATACAGATTTTCCGATACCCTGCTACGCCTCAATCCATCGTATTCTAACAGTCAACAGCTTAATACTGCTTACTTGACTTTCTACTACCAATTCAAAAACGATTATCGAGATTATAAACCCTATCCTTTAATTGGTCATTATTTTGATGTTGAGATCTCAAAATCCGGTTTAGGTTTTTTGAATACAACTCCAGAATACCCTGACTTTTTTAGTTTAAAATCAACCTACCGTAAATTCTGGAAACTTAGTCCAAAGTTTTATGACGCTTTTGGGATAACGCTTGCACTTACTCCTGAGTATCCTTATTATATCCAGAATGGGCTTGGCTTTGGCCGTGATTTTGTCAGAGGTTACGAATATTATGTTATCAATGGACAAGGATTCGGCTTGCTTAAAACCAACCTCAAATATGCTTTGCTGACCCAGAAAGTATCAAAACTCAACTTCATTAAAACTGAAAAATTTAACACCATACCCTATTCTTTTTATATGAATCTGTTCGTGGATGCAGCTTATGTTTACAATGAGAAAAAAGATAGCTACAATTCGCTGACCAATAGTTTGTTATTGGGTACTGGCATTGGTATTGATTTTGTAACCTATTACGACAAAGTACTCAGAGTTGAATATTCTTTCAACAAAAAAGGGGAAAGTGGCTTTTTTATTCATTTTATGACTTCAATTTAAGGAAGTTGAATCCTAAATAATTTGAAAGCCATTGTGATTAAGAAACCTTAATACTATTATCACGTATATATTTCAATTTGTGATATTTTTGTGATATTTATAGGCTATTTTTAAACCACTGAAATTCAGTTCTTTCGAAATGTGTTTTTTGCAATATCATTTAAATGTCATTTAAATGTCATATTCCTTGGCTATTGTATATCCTGCATCTAAGTACATGACAAAAATTTATAATATTGATTAATTTTACTTATATCTCTA
>JBAXNW010000113.1:0-2907 GCA_037133555.1 Bacteroidota bacterium | reverse complement strand
CATAGTAGATTAATCCACTTACAGGAGTAGAAGGAGCAGCAGCCAGCTTCTGAACCACTACATTTTGGATTTCATTCTTGTTGAAATCCAGACTTGTTTTTACTTGTTTTGCCATTGTTATTGGTTATTTAGTTATTGATTTAATTACAGACGATGGTACCGGAAGTTTCACCTGACCAACTGACTTCACATATATTTCTATCACGATAAGTTACCTGTGTGATAATAGCTCTGTTGGAGCTATCCATTACCACTATAGAGGGATATTTGTTTAAATTATGGTTTACGACAACATTTTCAGTTGACGTAAAAGGTATTTCGAAAGAATCTCTTTCTGAGGAAAGCACATAATTATCGATGGTACGGACAATGAATTTCTTTTGAGAAAAGCTATAAAAGCTATCCCCGTTTTTGGTATCGACTATATTCCAGGAAGCACCGTTCCATTCTGCTATTTTCAAGAACAAATCACCGGAAATAATAAAATACCTGTCACCCAATTGTATGTCTTCAACAGGAAGTTGCGTTACCAGTGAAAGTATCGGTTTGCTGATGTAAATTTCCAGCTCCCGCAAATCAATTCTTGACAGTATGAAATTGAGTAATTGCTGAACAGAAATTACTTTGAACTCTTCATCAATGTTATAGGAAGGATCATCCACCATCAGCAATTGAGAAAGTAAAACATTGAGTTCCGGAGTGAATTCCCTGGGTCTTTTTACGATTGTTTCCATTGTTTATATTGTATTAAAACCTACTACAATTTTTTTATTCTGTACCTCTACACCAGGCACGACTCCACCACTGGTAATGATGATTTGCGAAGTAGTTTGCACCGAATTGTTTTTGACAATCCGGTATTTGAATTTAAAGTTGTATAAATCTTCGTTGTCATCGGCAAGTGTATATGTTGCCTGTTCCAGTGCGACCTCATAGATATTGCCTTTTTGTAAGAGATATATTTTTTTTGAAGAAACAAATTCGGCCAAGTGTTCAATTTCTTTGGCTGTTTTGTTACCGGTAGTACATTCATAGCTGTCATTTATTTCGTCAATATCAGTTAAATAGCGATTGTCTGTCAGCAATTCACTTCGCTTGATATCGAATTTATGAATCTGCTTCTCACAAAAGACAGCTTCCATTGCACCCATGCTGTTTTTAAACCAGAATTCACGGGCAAATAAGGGTTTTGGAACTAAATAAAAGCGAATTTGTTTTCCGATCAATATTCCGGAACTTTCTAAATACACTTCGTACTTATAGGCTTCTTTCAAAGGAGTGACTGACTGCAGATTTAGCTGTGTAAATCCGCAGGGAATTATGAAACAATCTCCTCTCAATGCAGCATTTACTGTTTGTTTTGTTATGGTTGTATCGCTTCCATCGGTATAATAAATTTTTACTTTTTGAGAAAAGTTACAGGATACCAAATAGCTCACATAATACAAAAACTGCTGTGCGTCTTTCCAACACTCAAATTTATCAATATCAGCTGCCAATAAATAGTTTTTGGAAGTTGACAGATAGTCGATAAAATTAAATGCATTTGTAAATAAATCAGCATTCACCGTCCCATCAATTGCATAAAGAGTATTTGTTTTAAGAATCTGTTTTACAGAACTATCATAAAAATCTGCAAGCTGCAGGAAATATTTTTTTACTGTCTTTTTTACCAGTTTGATTACCGTTTGATTAAAATCAGGAAGATCAATATCGCTGAAGTATTTTGAAAGCAATTTTCCGGGATAAATAATTGAATTTCCATTTTCATCCACATTGTGCAATGAAGTAGAAATAAGTTCAAAAACAATCGTATCTCTGTCTTTTTCGATATAGGTTTCGCAGAGTAATTTATAGCCGGACCTTATTTGCTTATCACTTCCCGGAATATTATGATAAAACGAAACATTGGCTGTATTTGCAAAGAATGTAAGACTGTAAATACTTCCGGATTGTCTGGCCGTTAACAAAATCTGATTGCCAATATTTGTAATGGTGAAATATTTTTGCAGAAGAAAATTTTTATTCAGTGTAGCAGTGAATTCTGCAGCATTGCTACCGGAAAGTATAACACTTCCATTGTCATCAGGTGTTGGCGAAGTTGTAAAAACTACAGATTTGTCGCCAAATAAAAAGCTTATGGTATTTCCTGTTATAATTGGTGCATTCACATTGATTGCCAATTCCGCCTTATTTCCAATTGCAGCATACGCCTTGTCTGACTTTAGCTTATAAACTAATCCATTCCCACAAAAATCTATGGTAGCAGCCGGTCTTGTTATAGTAATCATGAATTCCAGTTTTCAGGAACAACATCAAAAGAATGTGGCGATTTTATATCCACCAGGCAGCGAACCCCAAAATTTTTTGCATCCGTTACCTGGTGCACATCTATGGAGGAAGTATCATAAGAAATAACATTGCTATTGAAGCCACAACGGGCATTGTTCAGCTTCGAAAGAATATCATCTACAATTGCTTCACATTCATCAAAAGCTGCTGAAATGGCTTCTTTATTGATGGATGGCAAGGATTTAACAATGATAAAAGCAACTTCTCTTATTTTGAAAGCATTGTCGTTGTTATTGCCATCGTATTTTAGCGGCATTACTTCCAGTATCATATTAAATCCTTTGAAGCCACTAATACCCGTTACAAAATCATTCAACTCCATACGATAAAAATGTTTATCCGTGGATGAATGATTGATCTTCTTATGCTGTTGGGCCAATTGCTCAAAGAAAGCTGCTATTTCTGAATTTTTAACTGCCATGTAGTAATGAATTACAAGGCAAAAATATTTTTTTGGAGGCGGAAAAAAAAGGACAAGAAAAAAAGCCGGTAAAAGGATATGATCTGCCCCCAAAAAGTTGGACGGATTAATAAATAAATTTTAAATGGACTGAG
>JBAXNW010000112.1:0-3063 GCA_037133555.1 Bacteroidota bacterium | reverse complement strand
AAAAAACATCTTAACTTGCTGCGAAATTTGTCCGAACATTGGGGAGTACTTTACTATTTTAACTTACTTAGGTCAAAGAGTGTATATAAGTTTATTTGAAGACACAAAAACTTAATACAACGCTTTATTTAGGCTCCTTCTGAACTTTAAAAAGTTTATTAATAATCAATATTTTTTTAATATTTATTTTTTAATCAATTTTATTATAATATCAAAAATAATTGTAATTTTGCCATAATTAATTTAAAATAATACATCAAGAACTTTTCCTGAAAAGGAAAATACCAACCGAGAGCTTTCACTCCACGGTGGTAAAGATAAGATGTGGGCGTTCAGTCAAAATAAAACGAATATCCTCCATTATTATATTGAATGTATTATTTAAAAGGTTTTAAACATTTTAAATAATAATATTTATGAAAACAAATCAATTTCAATTTACAAGTGAGTCAGTATCAGAAGGACATCCTGATAAGGTAGCTGACCAAATTTCAGATGCTATATTAGATGCTTTCCTGAAACAAGATCTAGATTCGAAAGTTGCCTGTGAATGTTTAATTACAACAGGACAATTGGTAATTGCAGGAGAAGTAACATCAACAGCAAAAGTTGACGTAGTAAACGTTGCTAAAAATGTCATAAAAGATATTGGATACACGGATGAGATCTATGGGTTTGATGTAAATAAGGCAAACTATACTAATCTGATTCATCAGCAGAGTCCAGAAATAAATAGTAGTGTTTCATATGGCGGTGCTGGTGATCAGGGTATAATGTTTGGCTATGCATGTGATGAAACTGAAGAATTTATGCCTTTGGCTATATGGCTTGCACATCGAATAATGGAACGTCAGTCTGAGCTCAGAAAAAGTAGAGCTATCCCCTGGTTATTACCTGATGCCAAATCGCAGGTGACAATAAACTATGAAAACAATATTCCTGTGAGGATTGATACCATAGTTGTTTCAACACAACACTTGCCATATATAATAAGCTCAAACAATCAGGGCTCAGGTATGCAGCCACATGGACATTATTCTGGTGCTTATTATATAACAAATGATATTATTCGAAATAGAGTAATTGAAGAAATAATAAAGCCATTAATCCCTGAAAACCTAATAAGTGATAAAACAAAATATTTAATCAATCCATCAGGGAGCTTTACTATTGGTGGACCTCATGGTGATACTGGTTTAACTGGTAGAAAGATTATTGTAGATACTTACGGAGGTAGTTGCCCTCATGGTGGTGGGGCATTTTCAGGAAAAGACCCCAGTAAAGTAGATCGTTCTGCTGCCTACGCAGCAAGATATGTTGCAAAACATATTGTTGCTTCAGAATTAGCAAAAAAATGTACTGTTCAACTATCTTATGCCATAGGTATAGCTGAGCCTACGTCTATTTATATTGATACACATAATACAGGTAAATTAGAAGATTATTTGATTAAAGAAAAAATAATTCAGTTATTTGATTTAACTCCAAACGGAATTATCAAAACACTTAATTTAAAGAATCCGATTTATCTTCAGACAGCAGCCTACGGACATTTTGGGAAACCTAATTTACCATGGGAACAATTGGATAATTCTATCATTAATTCATTAAAATCAATAATTTGATTTAGTTTAAAATTTATAAATATGGGTAATTTATATGAACATGGGTTTTCTGATGAAACTCCAATACAGGATATTGCTAAATCATTTTTCGGTATTGACATTAATGGGATAAAATTAAAAGAACTTTTATCTGAATTAGCATCAAAACAAGATGAAAGATATCATAATTTAAGCCCGACCACCGCTTTTTTCGGAGCATTTATTTTACAGACCAAATGCTCATATATTATTAACAGAATCATTGATTTATACACAACTGACATAGAATTGAAAAATAAAATTCATACTTCCTATGACAAATATGTAACTGCAATTAAAGAAAAAAGGCGGGCCGAAAGGAATTTAAATGATAATGCATCAATTGTTGATTATAAAAAAATAACAAAAGGTTAAGTTAATAAAGACAACAAATAAAATTATCATACTGTTAATTAATTAGTTGCGCTTTTTTATTTTTTAATATTTATTTAATTTTTAGATTATTTTTGTTGTATAAATATGATGTTTTTTATCAAGACAATATTATTAAAATATCGAGTTAACTGATGAATTTGGCATCCTTATATTATGTTATAAGCTATTTAGAAATAAAATAAATGAAAAATAAAATCATACTTCACATACCTCATTCATCAACTAATATTCCATTTATGGAAGGCTTTGTTGTTGATGAAAAATACTTAGCTAAGGAAATGCTAAAATTGACAGATTGGTATACTGACGACCTTTTTTATTCTAAAGATGATGAAATGATAAAGGCAGAATTCTCAAGAATATTTTGCGACCCCGAAAGATATTCAGATGATACACAAGAAGTAATGTCTCAATATGGAATGGGTGTTCTTTATGAAAAAAGTGATGAAGGAGACGTTATTAGGAGAGTAACACCAAAACTCAAAGAGAGGATTTTGAATGATTTTTACTGGCAACATCATAATAAACTGAGTGATGCAGTAAAAAAACAATTATTTTTTTTTGGAAAGGCTTTGATAATGGATTGCCATTCATTTCCAAGTAATCATTTAAAGAGAGACCTTGACAAGAATTCCAATCGACCTGATTTTAATATAGGCACAGATTCTTTTCATACCCCAAAATATTTAATAGACTTGTCTACTACATTTTTTGAAAATGCAGGTTACACATTAGGAATTGATTGGCCATATAAAGGCTCCATAGTGCCATTTGAACATTATAATAAGAACAAAAGCGTTCAGACCATAATGCTTGAAATAAACAGAGCATTATACTTAAAAGAGCAAACCAATGAAAAGTCAGAAAGATATTTAGAGATAAAAAAGGTCACAGCAGATTTTATAAAAACAATTAAAAACAGCTTATAACAGTGGTTTGGCTAGAGTGCTGGTACAGTATTCCTCAGTTATCTATGATACTCCCCAAAATTAGGACACAAAGTTAAGATAAAAGTAGTACTTTT
>JBAXNW010000111.1:0-3196 GCA_037133555.1 Bacteroidota bacterium | reverse complement strand
CTGAGTTAACGCTACCTCCGCCAATGTTGAGGTTGATAACGCCCTGAGCCGTAGTAGTGATACTGTGGGTTTCCCCATACACACTGGTACCCGTAGCAGTACCCTGCAAAATATCTATCACTACTGTTTTGGGGGTCGAAGCAACAATAATATTATTGGCATCACGAAGCACTGCCTGATACTTGAATTGTTGGGGTGTTTGCGCAAACACCCCTTTTACTGCCACAAGAGCGAGTAATACTAAAACTGTGATTATTTTTCTCATGTTTAACTAATTTAAATTGGCTATTTATTGATTAGATATTAAATTTCTGTTTTTTTAATTCTTCCTGGAGCTCATCGATGTCTTTCTTCATCTGTGCTCTTTTTTCTTTTATCTTTTTTGCTTCGTTTTCGGATTCCGATTTCGAAGGCTTTTCAATTTTTTCGGGCATTGTTTTTTTGGCACACATATCTTGATGATTTGATTGTGTAAATTTACGACTACTAAAGGGCTGTAAGCAAATTTTTGAACGTAAAAAAACTTCACAAAAACTTCACAATTTGAATTTTTACTGTAGTAGGAAGGATGGATGAATTTACAGAAGAGAGGAAGAATTAGAGTCGCATAATATTGAATTTTAACTACTTCCAAATTATTGCAAGCAATTTTCATTACAAAACATGAAAACAGCAATACATTTGGGGCGAAAAAAGACAGATTTCGGCTAAGTGAATAACTGAAAATTTCGAGTTTAAAAAGAAATTAAAATGATCGCTGGAATGCTCAGAAATTGGCTAATTTACCCATTTATAAAAATTAATTTGAACAGATTTCTTGTCAATAAAAACGAATACTTTCACTTTCCAATATTTTTTTGGAAGCTATAGACAACACGCTTAAGTTAAAAAAATCAAAACCTAGACAAATAAGCTGTTAGATTATCTTCTCTTTCTAAACCAAATTTATTGCGCAAGCGGAAACGAGCCATTTCAATTGCTCTGGGGGTTTGCAAGGTTAGGTCTGATATTTCCTTAATACTGAGGTTCATGCGAAGCATTGCACATAGACGGTGATCTCCAGCGGTTAGATTGGGATGAAGTTGATTAAGTTTTGTAAAGAAATCTTCGTGCGATTGCATGTATTGCTGCTGAAAATCATCCCATCTTTTAGGTTTTACTTGATTTTGTATAGAATTTAGAATTCCAATTAAATTATCCTGTTGTTCTTTTGAATCCAGTTGTTGGTTTAACTCCTGTAATTTCGAAAGGGTGTTTGACAAAAACTCGGAATGATGTGATAATAAAAGCATTTTAGATACCAATAGTTTTTGGCTGGATGCTATTTCTTGTTGATCTATTATTGCTTTTTGTTCGTTACTCATTAATAAAAGGTCTTTATTATACAATTCCAATTCTTGTGCTTTTTGCTTTTGTGCAGCTGTTTTAAGTTTTTGTCTGGAACGAGTCCAAAAAGCATATAAAACAGCAAGCGCACCCAGCATTGCAAAAAGGAAAACAAAGCCCAGGTATTTCGACTTTATCTTACTACTTTCGCGTTCGCTTTCCAACAACTTAATTGCAAGTTCTTTCTTTTCGGTTTCATAGATCGTATTGTACTTTATAATAGCTTCCTTTTGATTGGATGTTTGAAGACTATCGTTCAAATTGAACCATCGTTTAAAATAGAATCTAGCAAGGTCGATTTTACGAAGATCCATATTGCCCTCAAAAATTTCAAGGTATAATCTCAGAACATCTGTTTTTAGTTTATTTTTTTGAGCTAAATTTAATGCAGAACTGAAATAATCATTGGCTTGTTTTGCGTTTTTCTTTATCACCGCAATTTTCGCCAATAAATTATAACTATACAGTTGCCCCCTTATATTTTGATGATCGATAGATAATTGCAAAACTTCTTTGTAAAGTTTTTCGGCCTCATTTATTTTTCCATTACTTTTCAAATAATTGGCGAAATTAAACTTTGTCATCATCAAATTTGACACGCTACCATAGCCTGAAAGCAATTTCATTGCCTTTTGAAAGTAATAATTGACAGAATCATTGTTTATTTGCTTATAGGTGATGGCTAAATTAGAATAATCCAGTCCTTCTTCGATAGGATTGCCTAATTTCTTGTTTATTTCAATAGCCTGGAAAAAGAAAGGTTTTGCTTTTAAGGCTATGTTTTGCTTAGTTAAAATATTACCCAGGTTCCTGTATAACAAAGCCATATTAATAGAATCGTGTAATTTTTCATAAAAAAATACGGCTTTGGTATAACAAAACATTGCACTGTCAAATTGATTGCATTGCTCATAATAAAGCCCAATATTAGCAGTGAAATTTGCTAGTTGAATGCTGTCTTTAATGGATGCTGCAAATTTTATACCTGTTCCGTAATAATGTTCAACTGAATCATATACATTCAGATCATTAAATATAGTACCCAGTGCATTATAGGATTGAAGAATTTTTACGGTATCTTTAAGTTGAAAAGCATGGTTTTGCATTTTTTTGTAATACTGCAAAGCTGAATCATTTTTTCCGATAAATTCAAAAGCCCTACCTCTTAAATAAGATGCTTGAAACATTTGAGAATGCTCTTTTTTTTGAGAAGAATATTCGTAAAGATTCTTTGAAAGAACCAATGCACTGTCGACATTGGTTTTTAGTTGAAGATTCACTTTTACAGCCAAACTATCAAAACTAGGATCTATTGTTTTTTTAAGTTCAGGTGAAGAACACTGTTGAAATGATATTGCTAAACATAATAAAAGCAACAATCCACTTGATTTGATATTGAAAGCAGCAAATTTTTTAATAAAAACGAATAGCTTTTTGCTCATTGTTTTTTTATGAAGAATACATTCATTAAATCAGAAACAATCTTTTAGGTAATATCAAAAAGAGGGGGAAGCAACTAAAGCACTTCCCCCTTTTTTATTGATTTATCAGAGAACTATCGTTCGAAAACTATTTTTCCAAGTTTCGAATAATGCGTCGTAACTCCGTTTACTTCTATCTGATACATATACACGCCAGAGTAAAGCATCCAGTCAGCAGCATTTAATACAATTTTGTAGGTGCCTTCTGATTGTTCTGCATCTACAAGGGTTTGTATCGCCTGACCGAGAATATTTGTAAGTGTAATCTTAACTCTGCCTTGTTCAGGTAAAGTATAGACTATATTTGTAATATTCCTTGCAGGGTTTGG
>JBAXNW010000110.1:0-3451 GCA_037133555.1 Bacteroidota bacterium | reverse complement strand
ATCTGAATTGGACAGTTGTGAGGCCAGGAAGGCTATTAGACAAGGAATTGACAGAGAAATACCGTATTGAAAACAAATTATTCAAAGGAATTAATATAGGCGGAATTAATAGAGCTGACGTAGCAGACTTTTTAATAAAACAAGCAGAAAAACAAACTGAATTAAAAAAGTACATTGCGATATCTGAAAAATAGAATATAACAAAACCGAACCGCTAACAGCACACAAGCGCAACCCGAAAAGGTTATGCGCCTATGCGCGAAACGTTATTATTGTATTCATTAAACCCATCAACAATTAGAGTGAGCATCTTTGTATGAATTTTTTCACTCTCAATGCAACCCTTTCCCTAATAATAATGTCTTAATGGCAATTATCTCATCTTGTCAAACAATTAAGAACCCTTATGAAAAAACTAAGTTTTACATTACTTCTATCGCTTTGCGTGATACTGATCCAGGCTCAAGCCACTGCCTACCTCAAGGTAGCTAACAACGGTTATTTTGAAAAAATTGAAAAAGTTTCCTCCGGGGGATATATCACTAAGGGTTTCGACAGCACTTACAAAGTTCAGATCATCCGATGGGACAATAGCTTTAACATGACGTGGAAATATGTTTTTAACGATACCAACATCATGACCGCTTCTCCTAAAATAGTGGAAGCCAACGATGGTAATTTTTATTTTTTAATGGGCTCGCATGAGCATACTGGATCTGCCTGGATAGCAAAATTCAGTCCGACCGGTGCATTGCTGTGGCAGAAAATTTATTACCTCACTTCAGGCAATTTGAATTCATTAGCCCTTTCCAAAGCTTTGCCCGGCGACAACGGCTTTTTGATAGGAGGCGGGCAGAATACTGCATCTAATTATATCATAAAATGCGCTGACGATGGCAGCATACAGTGGCAGAACCAGTATTTGTACCCCCTGAGTACAGGAGGAATGGCCTGCTATAGTATCATAGCCGATGCATCGGAATACGTAGTTTCGTCGGGCTACAACACCAACTCCCTGCTGACTTTGAAAATCAGCGCTACAGGAAGCATCAATTCGCATTCGGCTTATACCTACACGGCAATGCAGATAATCCCCAGCCGAATTGTAAAACTAAATAGCAGCGGTGGATATGCCATTTTGGGAGGGTATAACAATTCCAACAATAATAAAACCGAGTTTGTGGCAATTTACAACGCTGCACTCATGCTGCAATCCTTTAACGAGCTGACTGTAACCTATATGCAGTTTATTCTTAATGATATCTCAGCTATCAATAACGGGAGAAACATGATTGTTGACGGAAGTATTTACGACAACTCGGCTTTCACCATTGCCATGATTAATCTTTCGAACACCGGCTCTGTAATATGGAAAAAAAGAGCCTACGGAAACACAGCTACCACCAACAAAAATATTGAATTCAGGGGGCTCACTGAAAACGGTGCTACTACGGTTCATATTGGAGTGGGATTTAATGAAGGTCGTGTGATAGCTGTGATCGATAGCAACGGGAACGGCTTGTGTAACAACGATATGGCATTTAATATGACCAATGTTCACCCAAGCCTCGTTCTGCAATCGCAAACCATGAGTGTTGTAATGCTCAATGCAATGAAATCTAATGTAAATTATGCTTACTCGAATTTCGCTTCGTATAATAAACAGATTTATTGTGGAAACCTTTTGGCAATTGATGACAATACAGGAAAACTCCCTCTTGTTTCCTCCATTTACCCTAACCCTGCTACCGATAGACTATGCATAGATTTACATGAATTAAAATATCTGCAAAACACTAGCGTTTTTATTTACGATATACAAGGTCAATTACTATTTCAACAAGCCATAACGAATACAAAATCAGAACTCAACATCAGTAGTTTTGCCAAAGGTATTTATTTGGTAAAAATAAGTAATGATAGTAATAGGATGGTGAGTAAGTTTATTAAGGAATAGCGTTTGATAGACTAAAAACCTCTGCCTAACAGCAATGCTTGGCATAAAGCTGCAGAATGTGGTAATTTAATAAATATTGAAATTTAATATATATTTGCAGTTGATTGACTGGAAACAGGATATTAATTCGTCCTAAGCCAGGCAGCTGAACGTTATGCACAAAAAAAAACAAGATGAAAATATTTATCGCGACAACATTGACTCTTTTTTTGTTTTCAAATATCCCGACTGCTTTTTCTCAAAGAATAGGAATTGAAAATCCGTCAGCTGCTTATGTTGACTTCCTTGGTTATAAATATGAATCAAGAAAAGATTCTAAAGGTGCTGAATATGGAGTATGTATATTCCCAGATAGTTCAGAATGCCAAGCTTGGTATTTTTTTAGAGGAATTTGTGGAGAAAAATATTCTTACTGTGCATTGAAAGGATGTGGCACAAAGACAAAGATAGATGACAAGGGATCTTATACTGCCCAATATGCAGTTTGTAGTTGCATCGATTCAAAAGGAGCAACACAAGACATTCCTTTAATTGATTTTATGGAACAACATGGTGACACTTTATTTAAATTCAAAAAAGGAAAATGAAGTTTACTTTACATAACTTTATATTTCTGTCATCGAAGGTTCGTGGGTGTCGTAAACCTAAGTAAATTTTATTTATATTTGCGGGGAAGACACGAAAGTGCGCTAATATCGACGCCGCCAGAAAACGTTGAGTTGTTATGGGCAATTTTTAAATTACATTACTTAATATAAATATTTATGGCAAAAGCAATGATTGTTGAAAAATCTATTATTATAGATAAACCAAGTCTGGAAGTATTTAATTTACTTAGAATTACAAAAAACCAAGAGAATTTTAGTGTATGGAACATGAAGGACCCAAATAAGGAAACAACTTCGACTGGAACTGATGGAACTATAGGTTTTGTTTACACATGGAATAGTAAAAAAAATAGCGTTGGAGCAGGCAGTCAAAAAATTATTACACTTATTGAAGGTGAGCTTATTGAATATGATTTAAATTTTGAAAAGCCAATGAAGAATACAGGCAGATCAAAATTTGTTATTCAATCATTGTCGAATACACAAACAAAAGTTATATGGACTTTTCAAGGCCCAACAAAATTTCCAATGAGTTTATTTAAAGGAATATTTCAGAAAATGCTGGGAAAAGATATAATCCAAAGTCTTGAAAACCTTAAGATACTTTTGGAAAAATAAACCAGCCAATAATATGGGCTTAAAATATGCGTGGGTTGGTGCATTTGCAAATGCATTTTTCAGCGGTAGAAAATGTTAGGAATTTGTGTGTCCCTTCAGTTTTTATTTGTAAATTTATGTCGGTTAAGTAAGTTGGTGCAAACAAACCCTCAAATTTTCTATTCCACAACAGTTGATTGCTATTTTGTACGACAATAGATTTGCCAAATTGAGTGGATATTCCGCGCATAGTAGACCACCTATTCCGCAGCAAACTGTCCCTCTATAG
>JBAXNW010000109.1:0-3615 GCA_037133555.1 Bacteroidota bacterium | reverse complement strand
TGAACATACTTTATTGATATTCAGCACTATTTATTTTTTGTCATGTACTAAGTAAAATGAGTGATAATAAAAATATATTTGGTTGTTATGTTTCTTATCCATCATTAATGTATGATGCGACTGAATTACAAAAAGAGAATGCAAAAAAGCAAGGTGATTTATTTCATGAATACGTGTGGGGTAAAAAAGGCATTTGCGATACTCTAAAGAAATTGAACCAAGAGGATTATGGCAAAGATTTGAAATTAGCTTTGTTTCAGTTTTATGTAAATCCAATTGCTTATGAGTTGGATAATTTAAAAGAAATAGAAACTTACCGAAAGAATGAAAAATCAATTGGAATACCGATAGTAATAAACGATAAAAACTTCTTTAGTAAGTCAGAGGAAGAGCGATTCAGCTTTTTAAAACAATCCATCTTTCAAAAGTTAGAATTACTTGATGAAGTTGTGAAGAAGAAAAAACTTGATACTAAAATGGAGTTACTGAAAGCTGATTTGCAGAAATTTTTAATTTAAAAAAGAAAAATATTGAAAAAACAAAGTTCCAATTTTCAGGACTTTCAAAAGGGGTTAAATATTTTGAAACTAAAAATGGCATTTTCAACTATGTACTCAGAAATGAATTTGCTTAAGGAAAAGATTTACTAATTGGAACAAATACTATTAGTGGAAGAGTGACAACTAGTTTAAGAGGAAGAAATTTAGTTAAAACAAGATTTATACCTCAATAGCAAGTATGAAATTTTAGAAAAAATATTAACAGATAAAGTTAAAAGGAAACAGTTAATTTCTGAGTTTCAAGAGTTGATATGGAATGATAAAAATGCAATTGAAATCTTATCCGAACTTTTATACGATTTGGATTTTACGAGCCTAACGAAGAATGGAGAAAAGAAGATCTAAGCAATTATGGAGATGATAGATTAGAGGAAGAAATAAAATCAGTTATTAATAAACTAAAAGAGTAAAGCAAGATATTAGCTATGAGAAACCTATTACTAATTATCGCAATTGTTTTTGTTCAGTTTGTTTCTTATGGGCAAACAAATAAACAGGATGCTTACAAAGAAAGTTTTTATAAAGCTTACAATGCCCTAGAAAGCATGCTGGAAGGAAAAGACAGCCTGAATTATGAGAAGGCAGTTTTTATCACCGAGAACGCCTATCATAATAATTATTTTAATTATGAGGATTTTAAACGTTTACTGGATTTTCATGCTGGCATGATAAATGCTTATGCGGTAGATATTAGAGCAAATTATAAAGAGAAATACAAAACACTAAAACCCTGGGAACAATGCTATTTTAAATCGAATACGGATAACTGGGCAATATTCAAGTACATTACTGATACGGCTTTTGTGAAAATAAATGAAGCTATGTATTACAAAAAGCCTTATTCATATACCTATCAAGACCCTTATGGCAGTGATAATTGGGAAAACACAGAAGTATTATATTTATTGCTGAGCAATGAGAAGCAAGGTAATTGCTATTCATTAGCAAGTTTGTTTAAAATATTTTCTGATCGTTTAAAATCTGATGCTCGATTAACCATTGCACCACATCATATATACATACAGAACCGGAATCAAAGAGGAGATTTTTACAATGTAGAATTAGCTTCAAAATCTTTTCCCGGGGACGGTACCATACAATGCCTTACTTATACTACCTATACTTCAATTAAAAATGGCATGGCCCAGCGAATGCTGAACGACAAGCAAGCAGTAGCCTTAAATTTGATTTACCTTGCCAAAGGTTTTCAACATAAGTATAAAGATAATACCAACGACTTTTTACTACAATGTGCAAATCTTGCTTATAAATACGACAGTCTTTCATTAAATGCATTATTGCTAAACGCAGAAATAACAGAGAATAGATTATTAGCTTCAATGAAGGAAAACAAGATAACAAAACTCTCAAAAGCAAGATTAAATTCACAAACAAAAGTACTTTTAGCAAGCTATGAAACACAGTTAAGTGATTTATATACGCTTGGATACAGAGAAATACCCAAAGATATTGAACGCGTAATTTTAGCTAAAATACAGCACAGAGAAGAAGGGGTAATTTTAAAAGACAAAACACCTAATCCCTTTGCTTCAATAAAAGCAAAGCAACGTTATGCAACGCTTTCAAATGGTAAATTTGATGAAATACACGAAGCAGTAGATAGTATCCAGTATTATCATGCGCTATTGAACACAAAAACTAAAAAAATATGCCGATTATTTCCTATTGAAACGAATAACGATTATAAAGTTGATCCTGTGGTTTTTGCTTTAAGTGTTGACCCATTATGTGATAAGTATCCGAGTATAAGTCCGTATGCATATTGTGCTTGGAATCCGGTAATGTTGAAAGACCCAGATGGTAGAAATTATACTAATTTTCTTGATGAAAATGGAAATTTAATTAAACATGTTGAAGATGGTTCAAATGCAACTTTTAAATTAACGAGTAAAAGTTGGATTAATCAATATTTTAAATTTAATGGATATGACAAATCCCAAAAAGGTGAAAATAAGGTAAATTTACAATCTGTTATTGATTTTACACAAGATTATACCAGAGAGACATATTTATCCACTCCAATATATAAAAAAGACGACAATGGAAATATTTCCAATGATGAAAAAGGAAATCCAATTATAAAGAAATGGCAGACTTATTGCAACTTTGGCACAAGATGTATTGGCAACTCTGTTGCTTCTGCACTTAAAGAAATGGGAGTAGAATTAGATGTGTCAGTTTTTCAAGGTGGAGCACCTGATATTTATAATTCCTTAGCAAAATCATATACTGCTACTAAAACAACTGAAGATGCTCTAAATGAAGCAAAGTCTGGTAGTTTTGTTGTTGGAGGATGGAGTGGTCATGCATTTACTTTAAACAAAGATGGGAATATTAACAATGTTGGTGCACCTAGAGAAAAAAACAATATATGGAATCCTAAATATAATTTACCGTCTTCTACAAAATTCTATATACTTTATAAAAACTCTAATAAAAAATAGTAAAATGCTTAAAAGAAACTCAATAATAGCTATTGTATTTTTTCTATCAATAGCATGCAGTCAAGACAAAAAAGAATTTCATTATAAAAGTCAAGATGAAATAACAGGAGGATTTAGTGATTTTAAATTAGATTTAGAATCTACCGGTAAGTTAAAATTATCAATAAAACTAGCAAATAATGAGAGTAATAATGAAGCAGGGGGCTTAATTTCTTTTAAAGAACGAATAATTTCTGGAAACTGGTCATATAATGATAATAAAATTAATTATTCATTATTCCAAACTCAATCATTTATTGATAGCATTGCTAATGAAATGGGAATAAATAAAAAAATAAAACTATTGACTTTTTCTAAAAAATTAGATACAGCATTCATTTATGAAATCCCATGTATAAAAATAATACAATCAAAAAATTGAATACTGAAGTTTCTGAGGAAATTTACCAAAAGGAATATATAATTTTCGTTTGCAATATAAAAATAACGTGATAAATAGAAAATTCATTAAAAATAAAAAAAGTATATAATTATTGTATTAAAGTACTCCCCAATGTTCGGACAAATTTCGCAGCAAGTTAAGATGTTTT
>JBAXNW010000108.1:0-3694 GCA_037133555.1 Bacteroidota bacterium | reverse complement strand
AAAAAACATCTTAACTTGCTGCGAAATTTGTCCGAACATTGGGGAGTACTTTATTTAATCCTATTATGAATTCAGCAATAAATCCAAAAATCTCTGCATTAACTTTTTGATTTTCATTCATTTTTCCCATTGCTTTATTTTTTTATATTTAACCATAATATTATATTTATTTTTTTTATAAATAATTTCTACCTAAATTCGAGTAATTAATGTACCTTTTCACGAGAGAAAAGAGTATATAATATTTTTCAAGATTAGAAAAAAAATCTTTTAACTATAATTCTCCTTCCTTTCTTAACTTACATAAATTATCTTTTTCTATTGTAGATTCAACAAAATTGTTATATTTATTAATCAACCAATCTGTTTTATTTTTAATGCTTATTGATTTAGATTTTTGATTTTCAAGAATTATAGATTTAATCCTTTCAATATATTGAGGCATGTCAAAATCATGATAGTTCAGAGTCTGTTGTGCTTTGTTAATATAATCAATATAATACATATTATCAGTATCAATAGATACGATTCCCATAATTGATTCCTCTTCACTTCTAGAATTACCATATTTAAAAGGACATTCCTTTGCTTTTTCAATTATTGTATTATCAAGTATAACTCTTGGATAATTTGCTACTTCCGACTCTAATTCATATGCAATATTCATACCTGGACCAAAAATAAATTTATCATTGTGTATTATTTTCCCTAAAGTTATACCTCCTCGTATTAAAAACCCTTTCATAACACACTTCATAATTAATGTTAAGATATCCAATAACGTATAAATTATTTCACCTTCTTCTTTAGCTAAAAATGAAATTACAATTGAGTCTGAAAATTGTGTTGCAATTTTTGATTTAGAAAATTTCATATTCCCTTCAATATCTAATTCCTTCCTTGTCAGTAAAAGTAATTCATTAATTTTATTAATATTCTCAACTATATCATCTTCTTTATCAATAGTTGAATCAATTTTAGTTTTAAATCCTAAAATATCAATAAAACATATTATTCTTTCCTCATATTTATTGTCATTTTTCATATCTAAAAATTTAATCTATTTGCATATTTAATTTTCCTAATTCGCTCTTCAGCTGTTCTTTAACTTCTTCAAAATATGTATCCCAATTTTGAATACTACTAACTGTTTTGAAAGTTTCAGAACTTTTGATATTATTTACAATTTCATCTAATTGATTTCTTTTCATTCTAAGCTTTGTTACAATTTTGAGAATTTGTTCTTTCTCACTAATTGTCTGTGAATGTGATTTAAAAATGCCTTGTTTAAGAGTTTCGAATATTTCATTTACTCTTTTTAAATCATTTGAAGCATTGGCATCATTTAATTCTTTAAAAAGTTGTTCGGCTTCATTCTTAAATTTTTCATCTACTACATCTGGATGGCAAAGTTTTGAAGCATTACGATAAATTATTTTAAGTTCTTTTTTCTGATCCTCATCTAAATCAAGAATTATCTCATTTTTAGTATTTTGGTATTGATTGTAATATTCTTCATAATCATTTTTTGCTTCTTTAAATTCGTTTTCCTTTTGTTCATTATTATCAGCTTCTTGTTTTAATTTTTCTTTTCTTAAAAGAAGAATTTTTATTATCAATTCCCCTAATTCATGATTATGCCTTACTTCAAAATTATGGATTAATTTTTCCAATTCAGCTTTTTCATCATCCAAGGAACTAATTTGTAATTCCAAGGCTCTCATTTCAAGTTTAAGCGCATGAATTTCACTGTCAACATAAATTGTCAAACTTTGAAATCTATTTATAAACTCATTAATTAGCATCACTGCCTCACCATAATTTTGCCTAGAAACTAGATCAATAACCTTAAATATAACGGAAATCTGATTATCTTTTGATGTTTTTATTTCTTTCTTTAATTTATTTAACTGATAAATAATGTCCTCATTATCTTCAAGCAAAATAAGATTTTTTAAAGTTTCTAAACGAATACAAAGTTTAGTATAATTAATTAAAGTATCTTCAATATCAGTTCCAAAATATTTTTCTTTAAGTGAACGGAATTCATCTGAAAATTGTAAGGCTAAATCTAAATCTTCAATTACCGTAATACTTTCATAATTACGTTGTGCTTTGTTAGTCCAATTGTATGAGCCATTTATTACTGTTTGGTTATCAAGAATACAGAATTTATTATGCATCAAAATAGCACTTTCCTTATTATTACCCACCATCCAAACTTTAGCACCAACAGCTTGTAAATCAGAATAAATAATACCGGAATTATTATTTATTTCGTCATTCATTATTATTAGCTCAACAGTTACTCCCTGTTTTGCTTTAAGATATAGTGTGTTAAAAAGTTCAGCATCTGTAAACCAAGCAACTGCTATGATAATTGAGTTTTTCGAATTCTCTAATTCCCTTATTATTTGACTTCGTATATTTTCAAAATAGGCTTGTGTTTTCATTTTTTATTTTTAAAATATTTAAGAAAAAAATGCGCTTCTTTGGATCCTAATTCAATAGCTTTATCCCAATCACTAATAGAATGAAAAGTAGTATCATGAATTTTAAAATTACTTAACCCCCTTAAAAAATAAGCTTCACTTAGGATTTTACTTATTTGCTCTGGAATGATTAATTTGTTATCAATCTTAACTTTATATATAAATGAATCATAATACTTATAATTATCAATAAAATCGTTAGCATTTAATTTTAAATATTCCCATTTTTTTGAATCTTTTAAATATTTCAGTTTTAATTCCCATTTGTCTATAATAATTTTGTTAGCATCGGTTTTTAACGATTCAATTACTTTACATATTAATTGCTTTGTTAAAAAAGGCTTAAATGCTTTTTCGTAAATAAAATTATTTTCGTATAAATTGTTACCTATACTGTAAATAAAACTATTTCCAATTAATTCAGACAAATTAACCCATTTGTTTTTAAACCTTTCAATTAGTTGTATTGACCATGGTATTCCCTCATTTCGAGTTATATCATACCAATCCCAATAATTTTCATATCTTTCTAAAAGTTCAATTGTCCATGTTCTTCTATTTGATGATTCTAAAGACCAGCTATTTTTATTAAAATTTTCAATATATAAATCTATGATATCAAAAGAGTTATTTGTAATTAAGTTAGATAATAAATATGACCAATATATTTTATCTTTATATTTTTCAATTAAACTAAAAGTCCATTTTATATTTGAATTTGAAGATAATCCACCAGAATGCTTATTACCAAAATCCAATTTATCCTGAAATTTTTCCATTAATTCTTCGGTCCATGGCAAATTTTCATAATCACCTGTTAAATGACACCAATTACATTCTTCGATATTATTTATTATTAATTCAATTTCCCATTTCGAAAAATTAAATCTTCCACTAATAGTATAAAAATTTAGTTTTTTAAGATATTTTTCAATAAATTCTTTTAAAATTGGAATTCTATCAGATAAATAATCCCAATTCCATAAATCATAATATTTTTCAATAATTAAGAATGTAAAAGGAATACCTTTATTCTTTGATAAACAATCCCAATACCATTTGCTATAATATGTATCAATTAAATCAATACTCCAAGGCAAATATGTATTTAATGATAATTTCTCCCAATCCCATTTAATTTTAAATTTATTATGATACTCCCCAAAATTAGGACACAAAGTTAAGATAAAAGTAGTACTTTT
>JBAXNW010000107.1:0-3873 GCA_037133555.1 Bacteroidota bacterium | reverse complement strand
TGTGAGGACCAGTTTACCGCGGAATTAGTGGACCACTTTGCGCGGATTCTCCAATCATGAGTGAATTGCTTTTATAGCGTGCAGTTAATTCATCAGATGACTTCTAAATAAAAGTCATCTGATGAATAGTCGTTTATTTTAACCATTTATCCAGCCATTTATAAAAACTGCGTTGCCAGAGAATACCATTCTGAGGTTTTAATACCCAATGGTTTTCGTCGGGAAAGATCAGCAATTCTGCCGGGATTCCTCTTAGTTTGGCAGCGTTGAATGCCTGCATACCTTGTGAAGCCAAAATACGGTAATCCAATTCACCATGTATGCAAAGGATAGGTGTATCCCATTTATCCACAAAACGATGGGGTGAATTGGCATAGCTTTTTTGAGCAATTTTATTGTTTTTATCCCAATAAGGACCTCCCAGATCCCAGTTGACAAACCACATTTCTTCGGTTTCAAGGTATTGAGATTCAAGGTTAAACATCCCATCGTGGGCAATAAATGCTTTGAAGCGTTTATTGTGATTTCCTGCTAACCAATACACAGAAAACCCACCATAACTTGCCCCTACACATCCCAATTTATCTTTGTTTACATAAGGAAGCTTGCAAGCTTCATCAATGGCTGAAAGATAATCTTTCATATTCTGGCCACCATAATCACCACTGATTTGTTCATTCCATTTCTGACCAAACCCAGGTAAACCATGACGATTGGGTGCTACAATAATATAGCCATTGGCTGCCATCATCTGAAAATTCCATCTGAAACTCCAGAACTGACTAACTGTGCTTTGTGGTCCACCTTCGCAATACAACAAAGTAGGATATGTTTTGGTACTGTCGAAATTAGGAGGATAAATTATCCATTCCTGCATATTTTCATTGGAAGTTGTTTTTATCCAACGCTCTTTAATTTCACCCATTTTAAGCTGAGCCAATAACTCATCATTGACGGTACTGATTTTTGTAATTTTTCCATCTACAGGATTTACAGTCACAATATCAACAGGATGCGACATCGACATACGGGTAGCAACTAAAGTTTTGCCTGCAGGAATTACTGCAATAATATCATGGATACCTTCGGTGATTTTTCGGAATTTACCATCAGCTATAGTTAATTCAAATATTTCATCTTTTGCATTCAAATCGCTGGTAAAATAAATTTTACTGCCATCTTCCGACCATGCTAACCCAGCAACATTCTGATCAAAGCCTTTGGAGTAATCTTTAATTTCTTTGGTATTGACATCATAGATCATCAAACGGTTTTTGTCGGCTTCGTAACCATCACGTTCCATACTTTCCCAGGCAATTTTACTGTTATCGGGAGAAAATACAGGCGACATATCATAGCCTTTCATGCCTTCGCTCATGTTAACGGTGGTTTTGCTTTCGAGCTTATACAAATAAATATCAGAATTTGTAGAAATCGAATAGGCAACACCCTTCAATTTACGACAGGTATATGCTATGGTTTTTCCATCGTTGCTCCAGTTGATTTGCTCCATGCCACCAAAAGGGCGGTTGGGTGTTTCGAAAGGTTCACCATTCATAACATCCAAAGCATTTGTTATACTTCCTTCAGTATAGTTAGCCACAAACAAATGAGGATAGCTTTCAATCCAGGTATCCCAGTGTTTATACATCAGATCTGTAATAACACGGCCACTGGCTTTATCCAGATCAGGGTAAATATCTTTGGTCGTACTATCCGTTTTTACCTGTTTTACAAACAATATATTTTTGCCATCGGGTGCATATTTAAATCCTTCCAAGTCACCATCTTCTTTTGAAAGCTGTTTTTTACTGCTTCCATCAGGATTCATTTCCCAGATCTGCATACTGCCACTTTCTGATGAAAGGTAGCCGATCTTTTTACCATCAGGCCGCCAGATTACATTGTTTTCACCAGCAGATGTATGTGTAAGTTGTTTTACATCACTACCATCAATTTTTATAGAATAAATTTCGGCATTGCCTTTGTTTTCCTTAATGCTGTAATATTTTACAGTAAAACTCACCATCGATTGATCGGGCGAAACCGAAACATCTCCAATACGTCCGAAAGACCATAAAATTTCGGGTGTCATAATACCGTCTTTTACGGTAACTTCAGGTTTCCCAATAAGATTCTCAGCTGTTTTACCTTCTTTGTTTTTGCATGCTTGTGTAGCGATCAGCATCACCAGCATTGCATAAAAAAATGTTTTCTTCATGGATAGATTTTTTAATTATTTGAAGTGGTAAAATTCGTTTTTTTTAAAACATAAAAAAAGAAAATATTGAAAAAATTATTATTTAAGTTAAATCAATAAAAATAAAGACTTCGAAGCACTCCAGAAACAGCAAATTTTACTACTTTCGCATTCTATTTTAAACAAAATAAGATTTTAGCAAAGCCAAGGAAACTGCTTCAATATCTATTAAAATTTACAAAATAATATCAATAAATCACCAGATCATCAAATCACAAAATCTCTCACAATGTCAATATTAATAGAAAATATCAAAGAATTAGTGGGTATTGAAACTAAACCCAAATTGTTTTTAAAAGGAAAACAAATGGTAGAATTGAAAACCATCAAAAATGCCTGGCTCTTTATTGATAAAGGGAAGATTGCTGCTTTTGGGAAAATGACTGAGGTTGATGCAGTTGATTCGATAAAAAAAAACAATAAAACAAAAGTTATAGATGCTTTTGGCAAAATGGTGTTTCCAAGCTTTTGCGATTCCCATACTCACTTGGTATATGAAGGGAGCCGTGAAATTGAATATATTGATAAAATCAGGGGGTTGCCCTACGAAGAAATTGCAAAACGAGGTGGTGGTATTTTAAATTCAGCTGCCCGATTGCACCAAGCAAGTGAAGATGAATTGGTGGAAAGTGCCATGCAACGACTCAATGAAATTATTGCTTATGGTACAGGAGCTGTTGAGATTAAAAGCGGTTATGGCTTGTCAACTGAAGATGAGTTAAAAATGCTCAGGGTCATCAAAAAACTCAAAGCAATCAGCCCTTTATGTATAAAAGCTACTTTTTTGGGAGCTCATGCAGTTCCTTTAGAATACAAAGGTAATCAAAGTGAATATGTTGATCTGATTATCAACGAGATGATACCCATGGTTGCTGCCGAAGATTTGGCCGATTATATTGATGTATTTTGCGACAAAGGTTTTTTTACCCCTGAAGAAACCGACAAAATGCTGATGGCTGGCATGAAATACGGACTCAGGGCTAAAATTCATGCCAACGAACTTGATTATTCAAATGGAATTCAGATAGGTGTAAAATACAACGCTCTTTCTGTAGACCATTTGGAATATACAGGAGCCAGAGAAATTGCTTGTTTACTTGATTCCGAAACCATGCCAACTTTATTGCCTGGCGCAGCTTTTTTTCTGGGAATGCCTTATGCTCCTGTTCGCAAAATGATAGATGCAGGTTTGCCGGTTGCGATGGCAAGCGATTTTAATCCAGGCTCCTCTCCTTCTGGAAATATGCAACTGATACTATCGATGGGATGTATTAAATACAGGATGCTTCCAGAAGAAGCAATCAATGCGGTTACTATAAACAGCGCCTACGCTATGGGTGTAAGTGAAGAATTGGGCAGCATTGCAATAGGAAAGATTGCAAATATATTTATCACACATGCCATTCCCTCATATGAATTCATGCCTTATTCTTATGGAAACAATAAAGTGGAAACTGTAATTTTGAACGGGAAAATAATTTAGAAAATTTGGTGATTTGAAATCCATTGTATTTATTGATAATATAATATTGGGGATTCTTAACATTCATTTTCCAAATTAAGTAATAAGAATAATATAATGTCGTATTAATTAGGTTTTAAGGAATATATTT
>JBAXNW010000106.1:0-4208 GCA_037133555.1 Bacteroidota bacterium | reverse complement strand
AAAAAACATCTTAACTTGCTGCGAAATTTGTCCGAACATTGGGGAGTACTTTATACTTCCGATTCAACTGCATTCGGTAGTTTTATTCAATCCTTTTATCAGCTATTCATATTTCCTTACAATGGGTTTGATGCCTGTGATATTGATCGTATTTACTTTGCTGGGAACTACCCATGCCATCGGCAGTGAATTATTGAGAGGCAGTGGACCCAAATGGCTGGAAGCAGCCAATGGAAATATCGTTTATGCTTTATTAGGTAAAGTACTTCCCTATACCCTTATTTTTACCCTCATAGCGATTTTTATGAATGTAATCTTGTTTTATAATTTAGGATTGCCACTTCATGGTAAACTTCACATTATTCTCATCAGTGAATTTTTACTGATACTAAGTTATCAATTCCTATCCATTTTTCTGCTTGGACTATTTTCGAACTTAAGATTGTGTTTATCTGTTGGAAGTGCATATTCTATGCTTGCATTAACTTATTCAGGTCTTACATTTCCGGTTACGGCCATGCCTGCATTTGCTCAGGCTTTTGCCAATATCTTTCCATTTACCTATTGGCTCAAAATATTTGTAGGTCAGACGTTGAGAGGAGAGCCTGCTGCCAATAGCATTGCTCCGATGTATGTATTATGGGCATTTATATTACTGGGTATGTTGTTTATACCTCGCTTGAAACATTTATTGCTTAACAAAGAACACTGGGGGAAATATTAATACGATTGATTATGTGGAAAACAATGTTGAATGGATTGCAAATTTTGGTTTATTATTTTACGAATGAATTAAAAGCCATCTTTAAAGATGCGGGAGCAGTATTGATTTTTATGATCGCCCTGGTGATTTATCCTTTGTTGTATTCAATTGCTTACGAAAAGGAGGTTGTACGTGATATTCCAATTGCTGTGGTTGATCTCGATCATTCTGCATTGAGCCGTCAAGCCTCAAGAATGGCCGATGCAACAGAACAAATCAATGTAAAATTCAAACCTCAGAGTTTAAAGGAAGCCGAAAAACTTTTTTATCAAGGCGAGGTAAAAGGTGTTCTGTTGTTTCCTTCTCATTTTGAAAAGGATGTTTTCAGCGGACAACAAACCAATTGTGTTGTATACAGTGACGCAAGTTATTTTCTGCTTTACAAACAGGTATTTGCAGCTGCTGTATATTCTGTAGGCACTCTGAATGCCGGTATCGAAATAAAAAGAATGCTGGCCGAAGGAAAAACCCTTAAACAAGCATTCGAACAACAGGAACCGCTTAAAGTAGAGGTGGAAAATCTTTACAATCCTTCAAGCGGCTATGGTTCATTTGTTTTACCCGGCATCATAATATTGATTTTGCAACAAACCTTACTGATTGGTATTGGTATGATGGGTGGTACTCAAAGAGAACAGAATCTGTTTCATATTATACACAAAAGAGTCAATCTTAAGGGAGGCAGTATTCCTGTAATATTAGGAAAATCTTTTGCTTATACTTTTATTTATCTTTTTAATGCCATTTTTTGCATGGTAATTTTGCACCATTGGTTTAAAATGCCCGATAACGGAAGTTTGATTTCTAATATTTTTATTTTGATCCCCTATCTACTGAGTGTTTCTTTTTTGGGTCTGGCCATCAGCGTATTTTTTAGAGAGCGTGTATATTCATTGTTATTCATCGTTTTTCTTTCACCTGTCGTTTTGTTTTTGAGTGGTCTCTCCTGGCCGGCATCATCAATTCCTCCATTTTTATATGCCATTGCCCATGTTTTTCCAAGCACGAGTATGATCCCGATTTATATCCGGATGAGAATCTGTGGTGCCGGTTTAGACCAGCTTACTGCTGAATGGGGATTTATGATGCTACAGATGGTTTCGTATTTTATACTGGCTTGTTTTTCGTATAAAATTGCTATAAAAAAATTCACAAAAGCAACAGTGAAACAAACTACTGATTTTAAGATTTAGTGATTTGCATTTGGATGAAGTTAATTTTCAAACTTTAAAAAAGGAACTCATACTGATAAAACTAAATATTCTTTTCTTTGAATTGAATAGTTAAAAAAAATCCTTATTTTCAGGATCTACACATGGCTTCAAATCTTTAAATTTTCAAATAAATTATTTTAATTCCCAGGAAAGCTTAACGTTGGCTTTTATAAACTTACCGATAGCTTTTTTACCTTAGCCGATAGCTGATTTTCAGTTCTTTTTATTTATTTTCAGAAGTATATTTGTACTAAATAAATTGAAACTATTAAAAATTGAAGGCTATGAAAAACGCAGGGATTTACTCAGAAGAATGGTGCGAAATGGTATTTGAAGGTAAAAATCAAAATTATAGCGCCTACCAAATAAGAAAGAACCAAGTAAGAAGACATATTATTGCAGTTTTACTTTCTTCAACATTATTTACGATGGTTATTGGATCGCCGATTATCATCAATAATGTAATGAAAACGCTCGTCAAACCTAAAATGGATGAAAAACATATACTTACGGATTTCGATTTCAAGAAGCCCGAACATACGCTGGATATTGACTTACCTAAAGTAGAGAACAAAATTTCAAATTCGATCAGATCGGTAGCTCCTGTTATTTCAGATGAGGGTGATGATGAAATCCTTTCACAAGATGTCTTGTTCAACGATAAAAGGGTGATAGGATCCGTAACGGTTGATTACGGGAGTGATGATCCGGATGCTAAAATCCTGAATGACAAAATTACAGGAAGTGAACCCGTCGAAGTAACTACATTTGTAATTGTACCTCAGATGCATGACTTTCCGGGTGGAGAAGAAGAATTGTACAAATATTTAAGTAGGGCTGTAAAATATCCCAGAGAAGCATTAGAATTCAATATCAGCGGGATTGTTTATACTACTTTTATTATCAATTCTTTAGGTGAAATCAAAGGTATTAAAATACTCAGAGGAATAGGTGCAGGATGTGATGAAGAAGCAATAAGGGTTTTGCGTGAAATGCCTAAGTGGAATCCTGGAAAACAAAATGGAAGACCTGTCAATGTTAAACTGAATCTCCCCATCGGTTTCCTATTAAAATAAGAATATCTTAAATTTACAATTTGAACATGAGAGTGCCGACAGATTAATCTTTAAAACTATAAAATTTTGGTTTTTCATCATCCTGACAAGAGTTGAAATCTTGTCAGGATGATGAAATTGCCATATTCAAAATAGATTTATATTACAAGTTGTAAAATTATCAATTAATAGCTTCTAACAGCTCTAACAAGGTAGACGCCATCTTTCATTTCTGAAAAACTTTGTCCAACATCAAAATACACGCACCAAGCATGACTTGAATTTGAGGGAACATCTTCGGTTGAGCTCCAATACCAACCTCCTGTAAAACCTCCAATCAAAGATCTGTTATCGTACAATTTCACTAACTCCTCTATACTTGGCAAATACCAATCACTATAACCTCCCAATACTAAATCGGAACAAAGCTTAGCTGCATAATTTCCAGTTCCATAAGCCGCAACAATTTTATTTGTATTTGCATTTCCCGAACCAATTGCCAATGAAGTAGCATCTGTTTGTGGAGAACTTGAATTAATGATCCAGGATATTCCAGCACTCTGATCACTGGGTGCAGCTATAATTCCATGTTGAATACTAGCATTATAACCGGCATCTCCAGCCTGGAGAATATAGGCAACTTTACCACCCTGAAATGTTTCACCAAGAACATGTTTTACTGAAGTTGTTGATGTTGTATCATCCTTTTTACAACTTGCAACTGCAAGTAATACAAAAACTAACATTAAAAATTTAATTTTCATACAATTATTTTTATATTCACTCTTACTCATTTGGTTTTTCAGATTTCGCCCCATTATTTTTTAAAGTGTTTTCTGGTCTACACTAATGATAACATTTCCTTTTTTTTTTAAAAAATTTATGTTTGTCTTCTGTTGATAATTTATTGCCTTGTATAGGTCACATTCATATAAGCATTCCTTTGATAACAAGCATCCGTAACCTTGGTAAAGCTTAATTTAGTTGAAGTAACCGTAAATTGGTAAGAACAAGTTGTATTTAATGTACAAAACAAGCTCGAAGTTGTTTTTAGTGTAATATTAGAAGAACTTATGGTATAAGTATCTTCATCAAGATTTAGCCCGCTACCGTAAATACTAAAGGTGGGTTCTAAAAATTCATTTTTTTGATTTTCCCCAGACACAAAATAGAACC
>JBAXNW010000105.1:0-4378 GCA_037133555.1 Bacteroidota bacterium | reverse complement strand
GATATACAATGATTTCAAAGAACTTTTTAATTTTAAAGTGGACACTAGTGAAATATTATACTAATTTGCTGAAAGTTGCAACTAAAAAATTAAAAAAACGGGCTATAACAGCATTGCTTGGCACAATGGCTCTAAAAATGTTATAGCTGTGAAATAAATATTTATTAATTTTGGCGCAAGTAGATATGGAATACTAGCAATTTCGCCACTTGTGCCAAGCAGCAGGAACGTTATATGCTACCTAAAAAAAAGAATGAAACAAATATTTGTTTATATATTATTCTTCTTTATTGTTTCTGATATTTCAGGACAAAATATTGAATTATCATGCGGACTGAATAGAAATAATTATTTTGATACTAGAAGTAAAGATGAACGTTACATATCCGAGATTACACCTGGTTTTGGGTATTCATTTGGGATAAGTATTTCTGAACTCAAAATCGACACTTTCCGCTTTCGAATTTCAGCAAGAATTGACAACTATAAATGCTCATTAAATACAGCAGGAGGAGGGATTGGCAGTGGATACAAGACAAAAGCAAATGTTGATAAGTCATTTATTGGAATAAGCATATTTCCCATTAATTTTACTGTATTTAAAAAATTAAAATTCAGTATAGGTGGAGAGTTTAGTTACAAAATTTATGACAGGACGACTGGTACCAGATATTCATTTGGAATGGGAGGAGATAGCACTCAGCTAATTGACAATGAAATAGTTAAAATAAACAAAAATTTCATTTTTGGATTATGTGTAAACATAAGCTATATTATAAAAATAAACGACACCTGGTCAATAGCTCCTCAATATAAGTTTTGTGTGCCATTGATAAATGAATTTATAAATCCCGAAGAAAAGATAATGTCATTAAAGCATAACTTTGAAATTGGAATTATAAGACGAATAAAATAAAGGCAGCACATAAAAGCAATGCTTGGCACAATGGAAGTGTAAATAGTATTAGAAAAAATTCCATTTATGGGATGTTAGCTCAGTTGGTTTAGAGCGCTTGCTTCACACGTAAGAGGTCACTGGTTCGAATCCAGTACGTCCCACTAATAAGGGTAACTATAAAAAATAAAAATAGTAAGCATAGCAAACGCCATATTTTTTTTATATTTATAAGCTGTAGCAGAAAATCGTGGCGATACTTGCCTTTAGTCAGCAGAACAAAACCAGCATAAACATTATGATATTCATTCAATCCAATATCGGTGGTCGAACAGAAAATCAAGACTTTTATGGTTTTGCACAAACAAAGTTTGGCGAACTAATAATTGTTTGTGATGGTATGGGAGGGCATAATGCTGGAAGATACGCTGCTGAAAGAGCTGTTCAGATTATTATTCAAGAAGTTACCAAAAGCGATATTACAAATCCTTCTATAGCGCTTCAGCAAGCAATACTAAAAGCCAATGATTCAATTTGGCAAGAAAGCAATACAGATATAAGTCTCAAAGGAATGGGTTCTACTGTGGTGGCTTTGCTCATAACGCCCGAAAAAGCAGTATGCGCCCATCTTGGAGATAGTCGGGCTTATCAGATACGAAAACAGAAAGTTCTTCACCGTACTTATGATCATTCCTTGGTTTTTGATTTGCTTCGAGAAGGTAGAATTACTGAAGAACAAGCACGCCTATCTGACAAATCAAATATTATCACTCGCTCGTTGGGAACAAAACCAATGGTCAATGTTGAGATCACTGATAATCTAAGCTACCAGGCAGGAGATCGGTTTTTCTTATGTTCAGATGGAGTTTATGGTATCATTCCTGAAAATCAACTGATTGAATTAATCGCTGAAAAAACAGAACTTGAAGTTATAATTACAAACTTAATAGACAGTATCAATACGATTGGAATTGCAAATGGTGGAAATCATGACAACTTAACCGCAGCATTGATTGAAATGGAAACAAGCTCTAAATAGAATTTGAAGCAGTTATTTTTTTGCTATAAATAAATTATCTGCACAAAAATACGGTAATAATAAATATTCTCCGTATATTTGTGCAAAAAAAAAAGATATGGAGAAACTTGAAGAACTATTTGTACAAAACAAAGGGTATCTGACATCAAAACTTATCCGTGGAAATCGATCGCTTTACTATCAGTTGAAAACTATGTTGGCAACCGAAAAAGTGGTTCAAATAAAGCGTGGCTTGTATCGTCATGTTGATTTTGCAGAAGAAGCTAGTTGGGGTGAAACATGTAAGATTGCGCCTCAAGCTGTAATTTGTCTTTTTTCTGCATGGAGGTTTTATGAACTATCTACTCAAACATCAACAGTAATTCATGTTGCCATCCCGGCAAAAGTCAAAGTGCTTTTGCCGAATTATCCACCCATTAAATTGTATTATTGGAATAAACGCTTCTATGAAACAGGCATAATTGAAACAACCTATAATGAAGATGAAATTACAATTTACGACATCGAAAAATCAGTTTGTGATGCCATTCGTTATCGAAATAAAGTAGGAGCCGATATAACTTCCGAAGTTTTGCGTAATTACCTGAAAAGAAAAGACCGCAATTTGGATAAATTGACAAAATATGCTCAAAATATGCGTATTGAACCAGTATTGAACCAATATCTAAGCATGATGCTATGAACAACCGTGCAGTTTCTATAAGAGCAAGATTGCTCAATTTAGCTAAAAAAGAAGGAATTGATTTTCAAAATATCATCATCCGTTTTTTACACGAACGATTATTATTTAGGATTTCTGTTTCTGATTATTCTCAGCAATTGATCCTTAAAGGAGGAGCATTTATTTATGCCATGCAAGGACTAAAAAGCCGCCCTACAATTGATGTTGACCTACTCGGTACGCAAATATCGAATGATATTGAGGTACTTTGTGATGTATTTAGACAAATTTGCACTATTCAGTCGGATGATGAAGTCTCGTTTAATCCGGAAAGCGTTGTGGGAGAATTGATAACCCAACAAGACAAGTACAATGGTGTTCGGCTTAATATAGAAGCAACTTTTCATACTGTCAGGCAACGTATACAGGTTGATGTAGGTTTTGGCGATATTGTGATTCCGCATGTTCAAGAATTGGAATATCCAATATTGTTGGACGATATGCAAATTCCAATTATACAGGCATATTCTAAAGAAACAGTAATTGCCGAAAAGTTTCAGGCAATGATAGAATTATCGGTAGCCAATAGTCGAATGAAGGATTTCTATGACGTGTACAACTTATTAGCTGACAACCAATTTGACAACGACACATTAGAAGAAGCAATTAAAGCAACTTTTAAAAACAGAGGGACTTCTTACGCAAAGGATCATGCGCTGTTTACATTAGAGTTCGCAACGAATCCTCAACGAAAAAGGAGCTGGTCAGCATTTCTAAACAAAATAAACAGAGCAAACAATCTCGACTTTGAAGAAGTTATGCGATTAATAAACGAGAGATTATTACCCTATTGGACAAAAATGCAAGAGATCTAAAACAATATCAATTCATTAAACTTCAATTGTAAAAAAAATTATGACTGATTTATCGGATAACCTAAAACAATTTATAGAGTCCAATAAATGGATTTTTGCCAAAACCTATGCAAAAACCTGGCCCCATGAATACATTGTACAAGAAAAAGTGGATAATGATTTATTCTTAGAACTCGCAAATCATATCAATACCAACGGTTATCCCGAAAATTTCTATAATGATAGTATTGTTTATTTCGATTACGATACACATACTTATTGGCACATGGGCAATATAATTAACCGCTGCTTAGAACGTGATACCTATCGCAGAAGAGAAATGGATGGTAGATTACCCTTTATTAAAAATCCCGATATTATATAAAAACAGAAATTCTTATTTGTTTCAACTTTTCAATATTTTAAGTCTTTCCTATTAGGTTCCCTTTTTTGTTTTTATCTTTGTCCTTTAATAATCAATGGTATAAAAATCTAATTATTCAATTATTATGGAAGAGTTGACATTATCAAGAAAAGAGCTTTATGATTTGGTCTGGGCTGAATCTATCCTTGAAATTTTAAATCGTTATCAAATCTCAGTTTCTATTGTAAAAAAAATTTGTAAAGATTTTATAATCCCTTTGCCTGCTATTGGCTATTTAGAAAAAAAGAAGTTTGGCAAACCTGTTGAAATTATTCCTTTAAGTGATGAATATGAAGGTTCTGATTTTATAGATTTACAGCATTATATCAATGAAGAACAAAACTCCCCTCAGGTATTATTCAAAGCTAAACAAAAAGAAATTGAAGATAATTTGGGGGATAATTTAAAATTGCCAGAACATTTGAGTAATCCTGATAAATTGATAGTATTATCTTAGTACATGACAAAAAATAAATAGTGCTGAATATCAATAAAGTATGTTCAT
>JBAXNW010000104.1:0-4430 GCA_037133555.1 Bacteroidota bacterium | reverse complement strand
ATGTGAGGACCAGTTTACCGCGGAATTAGTGGACCACTTTGCGCGGATTCTCCAGCTAAGTAAACTTACATCTAATTTAATTAATGCATCAAAAGAAGTTGATATTATTCTTACAGAATTGTCACTTGTAGCAGAAGATAGAGAAAAAAAGATACAAATTTTGGATTCTGAATTAAATTTATTGCAAAAGAAAGAAGCTGAACTAAAAAATAAAATTGAAACTTTGGGGAAAATTCCTATTCCAGTAGCAGAGCATTTTGCAACATTGTTACAAGGAGGTGAGAAAATGAGTAGAAAGAGAGACTATATACTTTTTGGTGCAGGTGTAATAGTAACAACAATAATATCAATACTATTAAACTTAATGAAATAACAGCCGATAATAGGCGTTAATCATAAGCTCATAATAGAACTGAAATTTCGAATAATAACTTTATGGCAAAGAATATAAACAAAACGGTATTTGACGAGGCTACAAAATTAAAGTTAGACATTTTTGGAGAATGCTTTGAAGAGTGGTTGCCTGTTTTTAATTATGACCTCTATACTCAGGCAGTATATGTTTTTGATTTCTTTGCTGGAAGCGGTAAAGATTTGGAGAACAATTCTGGAAGCCCCCTGATATTGTTGGATAAAGCAAAGGGAACAGACTGCAAATATTGCCTTAATGCTAAGAAAAAAATCACGTTTCTCTTTAACGATGACAAACAAGATAAAAGTGAGGAACTCGAACAAAATGTAGCACATCATATTGAGCAATGTAAACAAGATAATAATTGTATAAATTGTATCTATGATTATAGTGTACAAAACTATAATTTTCAAGATATTTTTTTAAATTCCACAATAACTAATATATTAAAGAACAAGGATTTTGGGAAATTTATATTGCTTGACCAATATGGCTTTAGCCAAATTGATGAGCACATTTTTAGCAAATTAATATCATATCCTAAGACAGATTTTATCTTTTTTATTTCTTCTTCTTTTATAAGTAGATTTAGAGAGCATCCGAACACTACAAAATATATTGATACTTCAAAAATCAATTTTGAGAATATAAAACCAAATGAAATTCACAGAGCTGTTGCTGACTATTTTAGAGATTTAGTTCCAGTACATAAGGAATATTATTTACACCATTTTTCTATCAGAAAAGAAGAGAAAAAAGGAAATTACTACGGTTTGATATTTGGCTCAAATCATACACTTGGAATGGAAAAGTTTCTGAAAGTTTGTTGGAAAAATGATACTTTTTCAGGTGAAGCCAATTATAATATTGATAATAATTTTGAGAAGTATTCATTATTTGAGGGGCTTGGAGAAAATGTAAAAAAAGATTCAATCAAAAAAGAAATAAAAGCGTTAATATTATCAGGGAAAATTTCTGATAATATTACAGGGTTGAAATTTGCTATGCTCAAAGGTTGTGAACCCAAATTGTTTACAGAAGTGGTTCAAAAACTTGAAAAAGACAAGTTAATTGAAAGATTTGGAGATATTAATTATCAATCTTCAAATATTCATAAAATTAAGAAATCCTATTATTTAAAAAGGTTAAACAATGGCACATAAAATTGAATGGACAGAACAAACATGGAATCCTTCAGCAGGTTGTACGAAAATTAGTTCAGGTTGTAAAAATTGTTATGCAGAATCGATGGCTATTCGTTTACAAGGAATGGGTGTGGAAGGTTATGAAAATGGGTTTATGTTTAATACTGTCCCATCAAGGCTAAATGACCCTTTTAAAAGGAAAAAGCCTACTGTTTATTTTGTTAATTCAATGAGCGATATTTTTCATAAAGATATGCCTGATGATTATTTGAATAAAATATTTAATGTAATTGAAGAAACTCCATATCATACCTATCAAATTTTGACTAAAAGGGCGGATAGAATGTTTCAATTTCTGTCACAAAGAAAGATACCTGAAAATATTTGGCTTGGTGTAACTGTTGATAATAGAACGGAAGGTTTGCCAAGAATAGATAAACTGAGGCAATTGCAAGCAAAAGTATTATTTCTGTCTGTTGAGCCATTACTTGAAGATTTAGGCATAATGAATTTAGAGAATATTAATTGGGTAATTGTTGGAGGCGAAAGTGGAAACAAAGCAAGACCAATGGAAAAAAGTTGGATTGTAAAAATAAAGTTACAATGCGAAGAAAAGGACATTGCTTTTTTCTTTAAACAATGGGGAACGTGGGGGGCTGACAAAGTGAAAAGAAATAAAAAGTTAAATGGGAAAGAGATTGACGGAAAAATATGGCAACAATATCCAGAAATTATTGAACGACAATATTCGGTTATGTATTAATGAATTATTCCCAATTTTGATATCTTTCCAAACCCAGTTTTAGTTTTTTTTATCAATAATTTCCCTTACATATTCAGCTAGATTAATTTGTTCTTCATTTAACTGGTTGTTAAGGTTATTGCATTCTTCCTCTGTCATTTTATCTTTTGGGTTTTCCATATGATAATACGTTTTCATATAAATACGCTATTTTTTCAAATTTGCCATGATTTATCATCAACATTCATCAAACTAAACTCACCAATAAAACCCAGTATAAAAATTTAATTTTAAATAAAATTGCAGTAAGTATAATTAAAAGGAATAAAAATAAAAGTAAATATAAATATGCCAAAAACCCAGAACCAACATAGTTGTCCATACTGCAATGCTCATCCTGATGCAAATGGGAAAATAATACACCATCAGTCAATCTACTGCTATATGAATATGCCGAGCGAAAAAGAAACTAGCATTGATATAACAAATCAGCTGAAAGACCAAGATAATCAAAATACTGATGATATCACCAATGATAATATCAAGACCAAAAAATTTTAACTCAGATAATAAAAACACCACAGATAATTATAATCCAGAAAAGAACTCTAAAATAGTTAACTGATGATAATCCAGCACTAGAATTAGATTCAATATATTGAAATACACCTTACCAGACTCCATGGCATAATATGCATTGCGACTGATGCCCAAATCCTTAGTTAACCTTGAAGCACTAATATTCTTATCAGTTCTCAATTGAATAAGTTTTAAACCAATCTTACGCATTTGTTCTTGATGCTCAGATTTTACCTCTTTATTTAAAACATATTTCTTATTGGTAATACTGCTCACAGGCAAATTTTCTTCCATCACATTAATTTTATAAAACAAAATTATAAAATGTCTGCACATAATTATAACCTTTTCAATAAATTTACGTACTATTGCACATAAATATGAGCAATAACGACAGCAATAAGAAGAGAAGAAGACGTTTTATCCATGACTTCCTAAGCATTGATATAAATGATGAGGAACAACGCAGCCACATGATTTTGGTTGAACATAATTCCAATGGAGATATTTTAAGCATGAACATTATCGATATGCCTAACGTATTTTATGCATCACGTTATCATTTATATCTTAATTAAAACGAAAACCTAAATAGTAACGAAAACAGGCTATAAACAGGCATATATCGACAAAATAAGTCTTAGTATTAATAGGTAACAAAAAATATAAAGGATGAAGGTAAAATACAATAGGGTATCAACAATACAACAAACAGGGAATAGATTTGAACTAGACACCAATACATACGATTTAACGCTATTGGATAAAGTCAGTGGCAAAATGCTATTCACCGAAAGACCATGCGCTAGAGAGGTTATAAAGCTTGTAGAGGAGGGCAAATTAAGTGAACTGGTAGTTGAGGAACTATCAAGGCTTGGCAGGAACACAGGTGATGTAATAAGAACGCTGGAATGGCTGGAAGAACACCAAGTTAATGTAGTGGTCAGGAACATTGGATTGCAGAGCAGACCCAATGGAAAGACAAACCCAGTATGGAAAATGATATCATCTGTGATGTCATCTCTATACGAAATGGAACTATCAAATATTAAGGAACGGACATTGGCTGGGAGAATGGTATTCATTCAAAAAGGTGGTACATTGGGCAGACCGTCTGGTAGTGGTGAAAGTGAAAAGAAATTCATTGAAAAAGATAAGAGCAAAGACATCATCAAGTACATTAACAAAGGCAGAACAGTAAGGGAAATAAGTAAATACCTAAGTGTAAGTCACAGGACAATCATCAAAGCAAAGAAGGTTGGCGAGAAATTCGGGTTGCTAGAAAACGTACAATGCTGATAATCTAATGGGTGGTGGGTATCCGATGGGGGTATGAAACACCACCCACCCCCTAAAAAGGCATGGGGGTGCTGCATGAAGAAAAAATTATATAAATATTTTTTTTTAAAAATTTGGAAACTAATAATTTCTTAAATATCTTAAAGTGCAAATTTTTTATAAAAAATAATTTTAAACAGCTAAAAAAATGACTAACCTAACATTGGCATATAATCAACCACATCAATGCTTAAATCGCTTATATTGGGTTCAT
>JBAXNW010000103.1:0-4463 GCA_037133555.1 Bacteroidota bacterium | reverse complement strand
ACCCACGACCCATTGATTAAGAGTCAATTGCTCTACCAGCTGAGCTACGGAGAGTCCTTGTTTTTAAAAGGCCTGCAAAAATATGAAAACTTTAGCGGATTCTAAGCTATTTTTTAAAATACTTTATAAATTTATTCCTTTAATTTAGGTTTATGGATTTATTTTGTGTAAAAATCTATCATCCATTGGCAGGCTCTATTACAAACCGGACAGAGTGCGTTGGGACGGGCAGATTTCATTGTACAATCAATATAAGGACGGTAAACCCCTTTGCTCATATACCCACCTCCTTCATAAACACCTATTTTATGATTGTTTTCATCTGAAGCAGTTGTGGGAATAGCCGTGTTTTGGTCCATCATATTTTTCCATTTTGCATTAAAATTTACAAGTGTAGTAATATTTGGTTCCCATGGTTCAATATTTAATGGATAAAAATCTTCCACACTTACTTCAGAAGTATAATACTCATCGGCCAATCCGGCAAAAGCATGACCAAATTCATGTTGAACTAAGTAAACTGCTCGGGAATTTCCGGCTGCTGCTGTACAATAAAAATTATAGATGCCACCACCTCCATACTTTTCGGTATTACACATGATGATAATCTGATCGTAAGCAACATTGGATAACTGATCGTGCAATGTTTTATTCTCCAGTGTCATTATATAGCGATCGGAATTAATTGCATTAAAACTTGATCCAACAGCTGTTTTTACCTTAAAATTTTCAACAGGATTGCAGATACCCGATTCTGCTGATAGGGTGGCTAGGCCCCAGATATTAATTTGGTCGCTGTTTTTGTCAAAAGGCTGGTAGTTGAGAATGGCATTTTTAAATTTTTCAAAATCTTCTTCCATCTTCTTACTGTCTTTCTTGGCATAGCCATCAGCAATAATGACGATGTCTAGTTTTTTGTCAACATCTCCCGAATAATGCAATGGAATAATTTTATTTGCATTCTTCTTGGGTTTCAATACGAAATCTTTTTTAGGGTTAAAATACAGAGATTCTATGTTTTGCCATTTACTCAATGAATCGCGGCTTTGAAAAACCAAATGGATTATTTTTTTTGGAAAAGGAATCAAGACAGTTTCCGAAAAATTCCCACAACTCCCTTTTCCCTCAGAAGTTGTACGCCATTCTGCAAAAAGGCTGGAATAAGTTCTCGAATAAATCAACTTACCGGAAACTGTATCATACACCATAAGTCTGAATTTTCCATAATCGAAAGTGTCAATAAGATTTATTTTTGACCCTGCCCAAATATTTTTTTCAATGAATTCATCAAGGCGGTAATACTCATGCTCAAAATTACCCGAGTGAAAATAATCAATTCTTAAACTTTTATTTTCGAAATATTTGTCAAATTGAGCAAATCCATGTAATGAAATGAATATTAATACAATAAATAAAACATTTTTCATTTGTATATTTTTATATTATTGAAGAAAAAGTAAGCAAATCACAAAATGTTTTTCACCTTCTTTATAAGAATTATGCCATTCTTGTGAAAATTATAGAATTAGGTTTACTGATATTTACTGCGAAAATAGTTGATTTTTTCTAAAGAACGTAATTTGTATTCAAATTTTATTTATTTTTGTCAATATTAACTATTTGCTTATGTGTAACGATTATTTATTCGGCCACTCTAAAGAATACCTTCATTTAAATGTAAAGGACAGGGATAGCTTTGTTCTGTAATCATTCCCATTATTATTTTACAACTTAATTTTAAATTTAAAACCTTTACAAAATGAACTTACCATTTGCAGAATCCTATAAAATAAAGATGGTTGAATCCATCAAAAGAAGTACAAGAGCCGAAAGAGAACACTGGATTAAAGAAGCAAAATACAATCTTTTTAACCTGAAAAGCGAACAGGTATATATTGATCTTCTTACCGATTCAGGAACTGGTGCCATGAGCGACAAGCAATGGAGTGAACTGATGTTGGGAGACGAAAGCTATGCAGGTGCTTCTTCCTATTATAAAATGAAAAATGCGATTCAGAAAATTTTCGGATATGAATTTTTCTTACCTACCCACCAAGGCAGAGCTGCCGAAAATGTGTTGTTTTCGGTATTGGTAAAAGAAGGTGATGTTGTCCCTGGCAATTCTCATTTCGATACTACCAAAGGTCATATTGAATACCGTAAGGCTAAAGCTGTAGATTGCACCATTGATGAAGCCTTTGACACAGAAATATTACATCCATATAAAGGAAATGTTGACCTTATAAAATTAGAAAAAGTATTAAAATCAGTCCCTTCAGAAAAGATTCCATTTATTATCATCACCATCACCTGCAATTCATCGGGTGGCCAGCCTGTTTCAATGGAAAACATGAGAGCCGTCAGAAAAATGGCAGACCAATACGGGAAAATGGTAATATACGATTCTGCCCGCTTTGCCGAAAACGCATATTTTATCAAAATGCGTGAAAAAGGATACGAAAACAAAAGCATTAAAGAAATTGTAGCTGAAATGTTTTCTTATGCCGATGCCATGACCATGAGCAGCAAAAAGGATGCCATCGTAAATATGGGCGGTTTTATTGCCATGCGCAATGAAGAATTATTTCAAAAAGCCAGCGTTTTTAATATTATGTTTGAAGGTTATATTACCTATGGCGGTATGTCGGGACGTGATATGAACGCACTTGCACAGGGGCTGGACGAAGGCACTGAATTTGAAACACTAGAAACCCGTATCAAACAAGTAGAATATTTAGGAGGAAGGTTAGAAGAGTTTTGTGTTCCCTTTCAGAAACCCGTGGGTGGCCATGCTATTTTTGTAGATGCTAAAAAAATACTTCCTAATCTTCCTAAAGAACAGTTTGTTGCTCAAACATTAGGAGTTGAACTTTATATAGAAGCCGGTATCAGAGGCGTTGAAATAGGAACCATATTAGCTGATAGAGATCCTGTTACCCGTGAAAACCGTTATCCTGCCTTGGAATTTTTGCGTTTAGCAATTCCCCGCCGTGTATATACCAATAACCACATGGATGTAGTTGCCGTAGCGTTGAAAAATGTATTTGACAGACGTAACGAAATTACCAAAGGTTTTGACATTGTTTATGAAGCACCTATTATGCGACATTTCACTGTTGAATTGAAAAAAATATAAAAATCTTACAAAACCAATTTATAAAAGACGATGTTGATTCAATTCAACATCGTCTTTTTTTACAATCGTATGGATAAATCAAAAAGATACCAAAGAATATTTGAGCAATTGCAGCCATTATTGCTCAAAACTGAAGATACAGAAGCAAGGATGTGCAGCATTGTTGCCCTTCTCCATCATAAAATGAATGGGTTCTTCTGGACCGGATTTTATTGCCTGCGCAACGATCAACTAATTGTCAGAACTTATCAGGGACCAATCGCTTGTATGGAATTAAAGAAAAATACGGGTGTTTGCTGGGCAAGTATCAACAGCAATCAAACGATCATTGTGGATGATGTTGAAAAATTTCCCGGACATATCGCCTGTGATTCGCGTTCAAAATCGGAAATTGTGATTCCTTTGCGTGACAAAAGCGCTAAAATTATCGGCGTTCTGGATATCGACAGCAAAGACCTAAGCACTTTTGATGCAGTTGATGCATCATGGTTAGAGAAGATTGTAGCATTGATTTGAATGAATGATAGATGATGAATGAATGAATGAATAAATGAAATGGAAAATACTAAATTGCTTGATGAATCGCCAAATTTACACATCACCAAATCACTAAATCACTAAGTATTTACAAATAAAAGTTTATTACGTCTTATATTTAATTAATTTTGCATCCCAAAATTTTTGACCTTGAGTTTTTTAGAATTACTATTAATTGCCATCGGTTTATCCATGGATAGCTTTGCAGTTTCGCTCACAAGTGGAACCATGCAATGTATATCTCATAAAAAAGGATTAAAAATTGCCTTGGTTTTTGCATTGTTTCAGGCAATAATGCCCGTTTTAGGGTGGTTGTTAGGTACTACATTCAGAGATATGGTTGAAAAAGTTGATCATTGGATTGCTTTTTCGTTGCTGCTAATCATTGGATTGAAAATGATAGTTGAAGCATTTAAAGGAAAACCTGAGGAAAGGAAATTTAATATCAATAAAAATTATGTATTGATAATGCTTGCTTTAGCCACAACTATCGATGCATTTGTTGTGGGTATAAGCTTCGGATTTTTAGAAGTGTCAATATTAAAAGCATCTATTATCATTGGAATCATAACATTTATTTTTTCTTATGGTGGAATATGCCTGGGAAAATTAAATCGATTTATCAAGCCACGCACTGCAGAATTGATTGGTGGCATGGTACTGATTTTAATGGGAATAAAAATATTAATGGAACACAATAAAATACTATAAACAGAATTTTGATAAACTTATGACACTCTAAATTGTTATAATTATCTCATATTCATGAAAAAATATTCAATAAAATAAT
>JBAXNW010000102.1:0-4469 GCA_037133555.1 Bacteroidota bacterium | reverse complement strand
TGATTGTGGCATTGCTGTAATCCTGCACTTTGATAAGACAATTAGCAGAAGTGACGACATCAGCCACCTGTGACCATATAAATGAGCTGGAAGTTGTATTGTTTATGTAATTCCAGCTTGAACCATTGTTTGTAGAATAATATAAATTAAAACTACCCGAAGTACCTCCAGAAGTCCAGCTGATAGTTTTTGATGAACAACCTTTCCATTGTTCTCCACCATTGGGTGATGTTACGCTAATGAATGGAGGTAAAACTTTAAAATTAACATCACTTGCATCAGTAATTAAATTATTAGCATAAGCACTTATTCTAAACTTGCAGTTCAGCGAATTAATATTTGGTAAGGTCCAGGTATAAGTTCCGTCATTTTCAGTTGGGTTTACCACTGTTGTCCATGTATTTCCGTTATCGCTGCTAAATTCAATTTTTACATAACTATCGGTAACATAAGCGGATGTCCATTGAATATTAATCGAATTATTTGCATAAGTTGTAAGGTTTGTATTTGGATATGTTACTGCAATTAACGGCGTTGGTGGTGTTATTGTAAAGTTTGCATTGCTAATGTCAAATTTACAGGTATTGCTATAATCTACAACTTTGATTAAAGAATTGACAGAAGGGGCGTTGGGGACTGACCAAGCTAAGCTTTTAAGTGTAGTTTGCGAATTAATATTTGTCCAGCTACTTCCATTGTTTATAGAATAAGAAACAATAAAACTTGAAGAAGTAGGAGCGGAGACCCATTCAATATTTTTGTAAGTTCCTGCTTCCCATTGTTCGCCTCCATTAGGATTAGAAATAATAATATCGTTGTTTACTGTAATTGTAAAATTCGCATTGCTTGAATCTTTAATATTTGGATTACTATTATCCATCACTTTTAGCAAACAAGTAGTTGATGATAGATTTGGAACTGGATTCCAAGAATAAGATGAACCGGAAGTACTCGTTATAGAAGTCCAGGAGCTACCAGCATTTGTAGAATAATACAATCCGAAAGTTCCTGAAGTTCCTCCAGATGACCAGGTAATACTTTGAGAAGTACAACCTTGCCAACTTTCTGAACCATTAGGCGAAGTAAGGTTGATAAATGCTGGAGCAATAATAAACGTAGCATTGCTAACATCAAAAGTACTTGGATTTGAAAGATCAGATATTTTTACCAAACAATTTGAAGCATAAGTAGAAGGTATTGTCCAGTTGTAAGATCCGGAATTTGAAGTTGAAGTAACAATAGGAATCCAATTGCCTCCATTGTCGGTTGAATATTCAATTTTTACCAAGTTTGAAGTTACATAAGCACTTGACCAAGTGATAGAATATGAGTTTCCTTCGTATAAAGTATTTCCACCATTTGGCGAATTGACAGTTATTGAAGGTGTTGGAGGTGTAATCGTAAATAAATTATTGCTGATATCCAGCATACAACTTGTGTTGCTGTGATCCATAATTTTAATCAAAGCCTGAGTAGAAGGTGAATTAGGAACATTCCAGTTGTAAGTCTGACTGGTAATATATTGATTGCTGATAATATTGGTCCAGGAGCTACCTGCATTGCTTGAATAAAAAATATCGTAATAATTGCTAGTTCCATTGGCAACCCAGTTGATGCTTTTATTGCTTCCAGCTTGCCAGCTTTCACTTCCATTGGGCGAAATCAAGAGCAATGGAGCTGTAATTGAAAAAGTATTATCGCTCAAATCGCTGGTAGATGGTGTGTTGGAATCCAATATCCTGATTTTGCAAGTCGTTGAATTGATATTTGGAACTGTCCACGAAAATGTTCCGGTAGTGATATACAAACTACTGGTTACAGAAATCCAGCTTGCGCCTCCATCAGTTGTATAATCAATCGTGTAATTGTTGGAAGTCCCTGTTGCTGTCCAGTTTATACTGTGAATACTGCATCCTGCCCATACTTCTCCTCCATTTGGGGATGTAATTGTTATGCTACCAGCTGTAGCAGTGTAAATTGCTAGAAAAAAAGCAATAATAAAAAGCGTAATCTTTCTTATCATCTTATATCTTTTTAAAAATCGAAAAATCATAATAATAAATTTGTCAAAACATTATGAAAAACTATTATCATAATGTTTTGACAACATGAAATTTCACTGTTTAATTACGAGGGAGCAATCAAAAAGCGATGCGAATAAATTAAGGGTATAAAATTAAGAAAAAACTATCATTTTGCAAAAAAAGTATCACAAAAATCGCAGTGAGATTTTTGTGATGCTTTTTTTTGCCCTTGACATACTGTAGGTTGTAAAATTGTTTTAAGGTATACCACAAATATGTCATATAGATTTCAGTGTGCTTTTTATCTGATATTCAATAATATACATTTGCTTCATTATTAACATTAAATATTTAAAATAATGAAAAAATTGAATGTATTTGTAATGATGGCATGTGCTATTGGAATGATGGCCACATCATGTGTAAAAGAAAATGAAACTGTTAATAACAGTAAAAAACAAGCTAAGATAACGACTGCTAAAAAAAATGGAAATAATCTTAAAACGGCAGATTAAAGAAAGAACGATGCAGCTAAGACGTAAAAATTAAATTAATAAAAAATTAGCAGCGTTTTATGAAATTATTTAATATATCTTTGCATTATACACCTTTATTGATGAACCAAAATGCTGCACTTTTATTTGAGGACATACACTTGTGTCCTGAGTTTTTAAGACACAAGGACTATTTAATTTAAAAAAATGAGAAAGAACATACTTATTACTTTTCTTCTGATATTGAGTTTATTCTCAAACAGTCAAACAACATTTAATAAAACATTTACTCCATGTCTTAATAATCCAAATACTGCATATAACGCATCTTCAATATTATCAGATGGTTCAGGATATATAATTTCCGGTACAGCTTATGATACGATTAATATTAATTATCCAAGTTTATTTTTTTACAAGGTTGATTCAATAGGTAATATATCTAAAATTACAAGTTTTACAAGATATGGTTGGAACTATTATTATAACATTTCATCATTAATTGAATTAAAACATGGTGGTTATTGTTACATAGGTGATATGGATACTGCCATTAATAATCCAATTCATTTAATTATAAGATTTGATGCAAATATGGATACTCTTTGGACTAAAATTATACCAAATGATATATTTTTTTGGGAAGCACTATGCCAAGTGAAAGAGACATCAGATGGTGGATTTATTTTTGTAGGAGCTAAAGAAGTTTCATTGAATAATTTAGGTGCATATTTAGTAAAAACAGATAGTTTAGGTAATATTTTATGGACAAAAACAATAGCTATACCTGATGGATGTGGAGCTTCACGGATAATTGAAACACAAGATAAAGGATTTTTATTAAAAGGCTTTAGACAAACATATACATTAGGCGATGGAGACCCATTTATATTAAAAACAGATAGTTTAGGTAATCAGCAATGGATTAAATATTTGGGAGGCAATCAATATGATGGAAGTGCTGCATTTGCATTAACCAAAGATAGTAATATAATAGTTGCTTTGGGTTATGCTACTTTTACCTATCCTGATAATGCTGATTTTGAAGGGCGTTTAAATGTGATAAAATATTCACTAACTGGCACAGTTATTTGGAATAAAATGTATGATACAATTAAAACTTTCTTAAATATTGGGAAAATACAAGTTTTACCTAATAATGATTTTATAGTAATGGGTATAAACGCATTGCCTACACAAGGTAATAATTTTTCTTTTTTCCCTTCTTTTTATTTTAAATTTAATAGCAATGGCGATAGTTTATGGCGTAAAATGTATTATTTTAAAAATGATTATGGAGATAAAAATATTTTAGCAGATAATGTGCTAAATACAGAAGGTGGCATTACTGCTTGTGGTTGGGTAGAAAGTAATTCACAAGTGCCGTATCAGCAGATATGGCTGCTAAAAACAGACAGCATGGGCTATGCCCCCGGTCCACAAAATGTGGGGGTTATAGATTTGCCATATTTACAGCTAAGCTATGGTGTACTAAAACTATACCCAAACCCGGCTACAACAACAATAATGCTAAGTATAACCACAGCATTAAAACAAGGTGAAGTTAGTATATACAATATGTTGGGGATTAAAGTAATGGAAACCCAATTAAGCAAAGCACAAAATGCGTTTCAATTAGATATATCTCAATTAGCCAAAGGTTATTATAAAGTAATACTTAGCGATTACGGCTATATAAAAGGAGAAGCTTCATTATTGAAAGAATAAGCTATACTTGCTCCCAGCCCTCTTTTCTTCAGCTAAGTGGAGTTGGGTTCCAAAGCAAAGTACTTAAAAATAAATAAATGGGACAACTTATACATACAAATACAGTGCTACAAAGCTCCCGATTTGGGGAAGTTGCTTTAATTAAACCTCCTTATTTATCGGATGAAGTCACTAGTGTCCACTTTAAAATTAAAAAGTTCTTTGAAATCATTGTATATCTATA
>JBAXNW010000101.1:0-4930 GCA_037133555.1 Bacteroidota bacterium | reverse complement strand
AAGTTTGTAAAGTTTGTAAAGTTTGTAAAGTTTGTAAAGTTTGTAAAGTTTGTAATTGTCTGCAAAAGTAAGCAAAAGCCAGCGCAAAAAAAAGAAATGGCGTTTATTAAAATATTTTATGACTAAAGCTTTTTTTTTCTGAAAAATAAAATAATAGTAAAATGCTGATTAAATCTTATGCAAAAGTGACGGGGTGACTCCAAGTCACCCCGTCACTAATACCTGCTTCACTAATGCTTGCGTAAATTAAACCTTTTTAAAATTCCTGAATTCGAAAAACAGGCGCAAAAAAACGACCTAACAGACCTATGTGCTAATTTTAAATATTTTCATATTCTGCTTTGGCAAAAATAGATCCGTCAAGTCATAAATGTAATGAAAGCTTGCTTAGGCTTTGTTTTCCAGCAAAACTTCTTCTATCATTTGTTTGAAAGAGTCTTTAGGTAAAGCACCCATCGACATTTGTGGTGCTCCTTCTTTTGGGCAGAATAGGATAGAAGGGATGCTGCGGATGCCAAAAGCACCGGCCAACTCTTGCTCAGCTTCGGTATCAATTTTGTAAATGTTTATTTTGCCTTCGTATTCTTTTGAAAGTTCTTCAAGAATAGGGGCAACCATTTTACATGGCTGGCACCAGTCAGCATAAAAATCAATGATACAAGGAAGTTCTCCTTCAAATTTCCAATCTTTGTTTACTTCGTAGTTAAATACTTTATCTATGAAGGCTTGTTTTGTTAAATGTTCCATTTTTGTTTGTATTGATTATTTTAATTTAAATTTATTTTTGTTCTGTTTAATTTGCTTTTTGTGTTGTATCAGCTGCTTGCTTGCTTAACAAATTGTCAAATAGTTGTTTGTACTGTTCTTTACTCATAGCGCCAGCCTGCATCGAAGGATTGCCATTCTGTGGGACAAACAATATTGCAGGTATGCTTTCTATCTGAAAGTATTGAGCCAATTCTTTTTCATTGTCAACATTAACTTTGTAAATATTGATTTTTCCTTCATATTCTTTGGCCAGCTCTTCCATGATAGGAGCCACCATTTTGCAAGGTCTGCACCAATCAGCATAAAAATCGACCACACAGGGTTTCTCGCCTTTAAAGACCCAGCTATGTGGATTTTTTTCATAATCCATTATTACATCTATAAAGTTTGCTTTGCTTATTTGTATTACTTTGCCTTGATTGTCGAATTTGTTGGCAGGTTTGCTGCTGCTTTCATTCGTGTTAGCAGTATTTTTACAACTCATCAGCACAACGACCGATAGCACTAAAATTATAATACTTGATTTTTTCATGTTTATTGTTTTTTTATTTTTTTTGCAAAGATAAATATAATTTTTAATTATATCGCTTTAGTATCACTTTTTTTATTATCTTTGTAAACAGAAAATAAATGAAAAGGTTCAAAATAAATCATTGTCTACCTATTAAAATTTATTGAATAGCCCAGACCTTAAGGTCTGGGTAAGATAATAAAAACAAAAATTGGACTTTAGTCCGGCAAGATATTCTGTGTAATTTGAAAAAGAATGAAATTATGATTAAGTTTGAATTTTCTAAAATAACAATCAATGATTTTGCGAATCAGTTTGCTACAGAAATACAATGTATGGAATTTCTGGCCAACGAAAAATGGAAATCAGGTTTTGTTTGTAAGAAATGTCATCATACCAATTACTGTAGCGGAAAAACTCTTTTTTCGCGAAGGTGTACAAAGTGCAAGCACGATGAGTCGGCTAAAGCTCATACGATGTTTCATCATTGCAAGCTACCCTTAAACGAGGCATTTAAAATGGCTTATGAGGTTTGTAGTCTGCCTGGTATTTCTATAACAGATTTATCTGATAAGTTAAAAATCAGACACATGACTTGCTGGAAGTTAAAAAAGAAAATAATGGAGTGTTTGAACGAAAATCAGAACGCAACCTCATAATCTCTCAATGCATTGTTGAGTGAAGTTTTTAAATCTGTAGAGGCTTTGCGTTGTCCTATAATCAATGCACACGGTACCTGGAAATCACCAGCTGGGAATTTCTTGGTATAAGAGCCTGGTATCACAACAGATCGGGTAGGAACAAAGCCTTTGTATTCCTTAGGTTCGTTGCCTGTAACATCAATAATTTTTGTAGATGCAGTAATAACAACGTTGGCTCCCAATACGGCTTCTTTTTCTATTAAAGCACCTTCCACTATGATGCATCTGGATCCTATAAAACAATCATCTTCAATAATTACCGGGGCTGCCTGAACAGGTTCCAGAACACCACCAATGCCGACACCACCGCTTAGATGAACATTTTTCCCGATCTGTGCACAACTTCCAACGGTTGCCCAAGTGTCTACCATGGTACCACTGCCGATGTAAGCACCAATGTTGACATAGGAAGGCATCAAAATAACACCTTTTTCGATAAATGCACCATAACGTGCAACAGCATGAGGTACAACCCTTACGCCCAATTGTTCGTAATTTTTCTTTAATGGAATCTTATCATGGAATTCAAATGGGCCTATATGCATAGTTTCCATTTTTTGAATAGGAAAGTATAAAATGACTGCTTTTTTTACCCATTCATTTACCTGCCATCCTTGATCAGTTGGTTGTGCAACACGCAATTGACCTTTGTCAAGCAGATCAATACATTCCCTAATTGCTTGTTGTGTGGATATTTCGTTGAGCAAGGCTCTGTTTTCCCAGGTAGCGGTGATGATTTCTTTTAATTTTGATTCCATGTTGATATTTATTGAATTACAAAAGTAATTAAAATGATGTAAATCAAAAATAAAAAGCTATTAAAAGCCTTGGAATTTAAAATTTCAATAATTTATTTGATCTGTTTAAATTTACACCAAAGCTTTTATAAATTAAATAAAAAATGAGATTTTTTATCTATTTGTATTGTTTTAATTTATTGATATTTATATATTTTTAAAGTTTTAACATAATACGATAATAGTTAATATTTCATGCTCTAATGGGGCACTGATGACGCGGATACGTTCCGTAAACACAGATTTACGCTGATTTTAATCCGATTTATCTGCGTTTACCTTCAGGAATCAGCGTCATCAGCGTTCTGTTTTTTAATTTTAAATACAGTGTTATTTTTCAATGGTTTATGTACTCGAATTTTAATCACTCCTGAGTGTGTTAATATTATTTTTTAATGAAGTTTCATTTGTTGTACAATGTTTTTTTTGATAAATACCAATATAAAATAAACATAACAGCTGGGATTGCCAATACTAAAGCCATAAAGAAAAGATCAGGTCTATAAACTATTGTTGCTACTAAGCCTATTAAGGAAATAATTCCACCAATCAGGTCCCATTTCCAGGAAATTACCAAACCAACAAAATATCCGATGGGGAAAAACCAAATCATTATTTGTTCAATGGTTGGCAAAGCTTGAGTTCTTTTTGATTCTGGGAAGAAAATTTGTATTCCAATAAATACTATCAATGGTAAACTTATTATTCGTGCGACCCATCGTAAAATCTTTAAATTTCTGTTTGTTTTCATATCAATTTGATTTTAGATTTAAATAAATTTTGAATACAAAAATAAGTATACAGATACTTAAATGCTAAAACAGGTATTGATATTCGTCAATAAAAAACTGATATTTACGGATTTAGTTAATAGTTGGTTTTTATAATACATTTTCAAATTTAGATATACCAAATAAGCTTTATTCTGGTTGCGTTTTTCAACTAAGCTTGAAAAAAATAAAATAATGTTTGAATTAATCCTCCATAGAAAAAGCAATAGTCGTATTTTATACCTTATTGCCTTATTTTTTGAACATTATTGAGAAAAAACATTTACGCATAAAGGCAATTTTTAGAACCTCTATTTTGTTCTATGTTGACTTAAAAGGGGAATGCAATAATTTGTTGATGGAAGGATTGTAAAATAAAAAACTCCTGTAAACAAATGATTTACAGGAGTTTAAGTTGACCTGTTAGGATAATTTTAAATCTTGTAAATCAGATAGATAAGATTTATGTAGAAGGTTATGTATAACTTTTTAAATAGAAGAATGTAGAGCAATGCAAAATGTATTCCACTATTATTTAAAATCTATGCTATTGAAAGGCAAACACCCAAGTAATTAACTATTGAAAGTATTTAATTTATATATTAATACATTAAAGCGTATTTCTGTCAATATCGATTAAAATATTATCTTTTAGATTGATTGTGGGGTCGTACCAATCTGCTTTGGCTTTTGCCCAGTTTAACCATTCTTCATTGAAAGAAGCTGAATTATTACCTTGAATGATCGTGTTTTCAATATAAGCAATATAATCACGCAATATCCTGAGTTTTTCCCAACGGTGAGCATCATCCAATAATTTTTTAAAATCATTCAACTCATTTAATTTTCTTTGTTTAATCTCTCTCTCTCTTTGTTCCTGAAGTGCACGCTCTATTTGCCCGAGTCTTGAATTTTCCCTTTCAACCTTTAATATTTCACTTTCAATTTCGAAATAAGCAATAATATGAGAAAGTTTTTCTTCAAGAGGAACAAAAGGACTATCACTCCAATATTTTCCGTTATAATAATCATATTTTAATACAAGAATTCCTGTAGCAATCTTTTCATGAGTAAACCATGTATTTATCGGTTCTTTAATTTCAACTCTTTTAGTCTTTTCACGAAAATAAATATTGAATTTTTCCTGATTAATTAACAAACATGTGTTACCGTTTATAATCTGAATATCATGCCCCCTGAGTTTGACAGCCTTAATGAGTGTATCCATTATTAAAATAGCTCTATTCAATTGTTCTCCATCAACACGTATATCCAGGTGCTGGATATTCCAATCATAATGGTTACCTTTTTTAGAAATAAGATACTGTTTATCACAACTATCCGAAAGTTAAAAAATAACAAATGCTTGAGAATCGCATAAAT
>JBAXNW010000100.1:0-5113 GCA_037133555.1 Bacteroidota bacterium | reverse complement strand
TAGTAATAAATTAGAAGAATTTAAATTTTACTGCAATTTTTTGTCATGTACTTAGAAAAATAATAATAATTTTAATCTTTATATGAATCAATGTTAAGTATTTGTTGGCTTACATATAACCATTTTACTTATATTGATAAAGCTTTAAAAGGGTTCCTAAATCAAAAAAACAAATTTTGATTTAGGATTTTTATGTTAAAACAAATTATAACGTCATTTAAATGGAAACATAAATTTATAATTAGGAATGCATATTATAAGTTATTCTCTAAAATATCAAATAAATGATAAATGACATAGTTAAAACGTTAAGACCTGATCAATTTGACCAATGGGATAATTTTGTTGACTCTTCACCCCAAGGTGATTTATTTTGTTACTCATGGTGGCTTAACACTATAACAAAAGGTGATTTTAAAATTCTTGCTATTGTTGAACAAAATAAAATTGTTGCTGGCATTCCCTTAGCCTATATTGATGGGGAAATAAATGAGCCACCTTTAACACGTACTTTAGGCCCATTGTATAAAAATTTAGACAACTTAATTGAGCATGATAAAATTACATTGCAAAGAAAATGGTTAAATTTATTGTTAGATCAAATCCCTTTGGATAGTGTAGTGCAATTTTGCACTTCACATAATATCACTGACTGGTTGCCTTTTAGATGGCGAGGTTTTAAACAAATGACACGATACACCTATCTAATTAATTACTCTAATAAGACTATTGAAGATTTATGGAAATCGCTCAGTACTAACAAAAAACGTGATATAATTAAAGCTAAGAAATATAACCTCAGGGTTGAAAATTCAGAAAATTTCGAGCTTTTTTATAATTTGGTTGAACAAACTTATAAAAGACAAAATTTAACATATAGATTTTCAATAGAGGATTATAAATTATTGGATGAAGTTCTTAAAAATAATAATAAAAGAAAGATTTTCGTTGTTTTTGATGAACGAAATCAAATTCATGCAGCAATTTATATTGTGTATAATTCAAAATCTGCTTATTTCCTTTTGAGTGGAAGTTATCCTGAGCTCAGACATAATGGTGGAGCTACACTTGCACTTTGGGAGGCTATAAAATATTTTAGTTTTCATGTTGAATATTTCAATTTTGGTGGCTCTAATATTAACCATATCGAAAATTATATCAGAGGATTTGGAGGGGATTTAACGCCTTACTTTCATATTTTCAACAAAAAACCTGAATTTATAGAAGTAGAACGCATTAAAGTAATCGAAGTCGACAAAGAAGTAGCTGTTTTGCCTCTCCCTCCACCAGATGATTGGAAATACCATGTAAAATTAATTTTGCAACATAGTTTGATATTAGTAAAAAAATCATTATACAAAATACATATCCGTTTTAAAGAACCAGTAAAAGTTAGTGTTATTACAGCATGTTTCAACCATGGAAAGTATATCCACGAAATGTTAGATTCTGTATTACAACAAACGTATCAAAATTTTGAAGTAATCATTATAAATGACGGTTCGACTGATAATTCGTCTAACATTTTAAATAAGATTAAACATAAAAAAGTTAAGGTAATCCATACAGAGAATTTTGGTCCTGCTCATGCCCGCAACCATGCAATTAAACATACAAAAGGAGAATTCATTATAAACCTGGATGCAGATGATAAAATTACCCCTACCTTTATACAACAATGCGTTGAAATCATTAGTTCACATCCAAATGTTGGAATTGTTTATAGTAATGTTGAGCTATTTGGATATCAGAATGGTCCATTTGTTTTGCAGGATTATAGTTTTGAAAATATGCTACGTGCAAATTGTATTGTAGCAAATGCCTGCTTTCGCAAGTCGGATTGGAAAAAAACCGAAGGATATTCATCAGAAATGAAATTTGGTAATGAAGACTTCGACTTTTGGCTATCTATTCTTGAATTGGGTCAAAAAGTTTTTCAAATAAAAGAACCACTAATGTTTTATCGGACGTATGAAAACCAGAAGGATAGTCGTTCTGGGCGGCTCAAAGAAAACCTTGATCAAATGGAAGAAGTTATTGTCCAAGCATTCCAACGTCATAAAAAGCTTTATGAAAAAGTTCCACATATTTACGTTGAATTTTCTGAAAAAGAAAGTCAATTTGATTTGAAAAGGCAGCTTCAAATAAACGACCCGGCACACCCAGTTTTTAGTATTATCACACCAACCAATCTTCGTCCTCAATTATTAAAGAGAGCTATTGAAAGTGTAATCAAGCAATCATTTTCAAATTGGGAACAAATTGTTGTGGATGATGCCAACGACCCTAATACGGCAGAGATTCTTGCAAAAATAAATGATACTCGTATTAAATATATCGTTCATGACAATCCAAAAGGAGCAGCTGGTGCATATAACACTGGCATAAAAAATGCTCATGGAAAATACATTAATTTCCTTGATGATGATGATGAATACCTGCCGGGTATCCTTGAAAAACTTTTTAGCTCATTTAATGAAGCTACTAAAAAGCCTGACTTTGTATGGACTGGCATAACCAGAGTTAAAGATACTGCAAATGGGGAAGAAATAATTAATACACAAGTATGGCCAGCAAGGTTTCATTCAAAGGAAGCTGGACTAATGGTTTCAACTGCCATTGGTAACGGTTTCGGATTGAGTGTAAAAAAAGAATGTATAGAAGAAATTGGACTTTATGATGAAGAAATGAAAGTAGGTGTAGATACAGATTTTATGATAAGGCTTTCTGAGAAATATAATTTTAGCACTGTACCGGAAGTTTTAGTAAAAATTCATCATCATATAAGTGCTCAACTTACTCACGAAAGAAATAATAAAATAAGATGCGAAAATTATAGAAGAATAATTGATCGTCATTTTAATTTTCTCTCAGGGCATTGGGATACATACTATATGCATAATAAAGTTTATGCTTCACTATGTTATCAATTGAATGAAAAAAATGCAGGTCGTAAGACAATGTGGAAATTAATAAAAAAATTTCCATCAAGAAGGATTAATTGGCTCGATTTGCTGAGTTTCGAATTATATGGTAAAGGATACATTGAGAGCAATTTAAAGATTTTTGTACAAGATTTCAATCTAATAAAATTTTCTGGAAGCCACAAAATAAATACCGCCAATAAATTAAGATTTTGGTTCAATGAACATTCCAATAGGAAGGAAGTTTCAAGATCGATTAATAAATTAGATATCTTTCGTAAAAATTATGATAATATGTCATTTAATCATCTTGTTAAGAAAGCAAATATCTGGCTTCATGAGTATCCAGAGCAAGCCAGCTATGATTTATCCCTTGTACAAAAATGGTTTATTGAATATGTATCTGATCAAGCTTTCGTGCTTGAAATTGGTGGATGGCGGGGCGATTTAGCCGATGCCATTCTGAAAGAAAATAGTGCTATTCAATGCTGGGATAATTATGATGTGATTTCGGATAGTTCAACCCAAAAATGCAAGGATCCCCGATATCATCACATTCCGTTAAATGATTATATCTGGAATCTTAATATCGACGCTAAATACAATGCATTGATTGCCACGCATATGATCGAACATATTAAATGGCGAGAATTGATCGAATTAATCCATTGGATTCCTGATAACATTCAAACAGTTCTATTCGAAATATCTATTGTTCAATCAGCCGAAAATTATGACTGGACAGGGCATAATTCCACAAATATTATTGAGAAGGGATGGCAACAGGTAATTGAAGAGATGGAAAAAATGAACTTCGTCAGAGTTTTTTACGAAAATGATACGGTGATTTTTAAAAGGGATAGTTCTCTAGTTTATATTATTTCCGGGAAAACAAGACAAAACAATATCCCATTATCAATAGCTTATGCAGGAAATAATCATAATAATATGTTGCATTGGGCTTCTATGATTATTGAGAACCCTAATTTCAATACCAATATATGTACAAAAAATAGATTAATACGATTCATTAAAACTCAATATCCAGAGTGTTCAATGTTGTTATTGGAACAAGATAGTCCTGAAAAAACTACCAAACTTGGTCAAAACTCGCTTTTGATACCCCGATTTATCAATACAACTATTGATATTTCAATGCCTATGGAAGCATTGCGAAAAAAAAACAGGTCTGGTTTCGATAGGATTAGAAGGTGGATTTATACAAAGAAAATAACTTGCGAGTTTACACAATCAGCTGAGGCACAAAAAGAGTTTTATTACAACATGTATCTTCCATTTATTAAAAAAAGGTATTCAGAATGTGCATTTATTCTGGAATATGAAGGAATATTTTCTGATACAGTGAAATCTGAAATTCTTTTTATAAAAAAAGATGATAAAGCAATAGCTGGGGCAGTTATCCGTTTTTGGGACGGTAGACCTACATTAGGATTTATTGGGGTGAAAGAAGAATATATTAATGAACTAAAAAGATGGAATACTGGAGCAGTTTACTATTTTATTGCTGAAGAATTGCATAAAAGAGGATTTGAAAAACTTCATTTGGGTGGTTCTCCATCTTTTCTAAATAATGGCTTGTTATTCTTTAAAATGAGATTAACTGCTCAGATAGATATTGATCAGCCATTTCAAAATGAAGGGTGCGTATCTTTTCATTTGTTGAAAGACAATGAAGGAATTCGGGATTTTCTTACATCAAATCCATTTGTTTATGTAAAACAGGATGGTTTTTTAGCGGGAGTCTTATGGACAAAATTTGAGAAATATTTAAGTTTTGAAAAATTTGAAAAAGAAATAAGTCCTTTTTTTCGTCTTGGTTTAGATGAATGCCATATTTTTAAGTGGGGTAAAAGTACATTTCCTAAAGAATGGATAGATCCATTCCTTTTTAAAAAAATAATTATTAAATCTGCCGAAGAATATTTTTAAAGGCATAATTAAAATAACAAATTTTAAGAGTAAAATAATATTAGAAGCTATGGTTTATTCCTTACCAATAATTACAACCCCTATAAATGGTGTAAACTAATAAGTAAATGGACGACAACCCAAATTGCAGTAATACCACCCAAAAGCTGACGTAAATCAAAAAATCAACTCGGACTACCTTTCAAACTACTCCACGGTGGTGAAATGTTTTCCATGGTGGGCACATATCAACCAGACAA
>JBAXNW010000099.1:0-5326 GCA_037133555.1 Bacteroidota bacterium | reverse complement strand
GGTATCTTTATGGCTTATGGAGTTGGAAAAGGCTATGTGCATACTCCATTGGGTGTTATACGGGGTATGCGTTCCAATGCTTACACAAAAACAAAAGGCAGAAAAGATAAGGGTCTTTTCACTCCAATGGGAAACGGTTTAATAAACAGGAAACCTGTCGATTGGTTTGACAGTGATATTCCGGCTGCTGTTGAATCCTTTGCAAATTTGATTACAGAATATTATGGAGATAAATATCTGATCAACAACGATACCGTTACCCGCTTAAGCATTCATAAATAATTTATACTTTTTAATTTTAAAATCATGGCAGGTGGAACCAATAGAAGGATAAATATTTTTGTAAACGGAAAGGAAGTGGAAGATAAAATAGGTGGTGTTCAGGCTGCCTTTAGTCGTTTGACCCGTGAAATAAAACAATGCTCTGTTGGCACTGATGAATACAACAACAAAGCTGCAGATATCAAAAAACTAAAAGCTGTAATTGCAGAACACAATGTTGCCATTGGCCAGACTGCCAGTTCCTGGGAGAAATTAAAAACCAATATTGTTTCTACGGGTGTTGGCGTGTTGGCTGGGAATATCCTTACCTCGCTCACCACTGCTGCTGCAGGCTTCTTTTCCGGATTGATAGATGGTGCATCTAAATTATCTGATCAATTCGCCGATATTCGCAAAACAACCGGAATGACAGAACAGGAAGTTCAGTTGCTCAACAAAGGTCTGAAAAATATTGATACCCGGACTGCAGTTTCAGAATTGAGAAACATTGCAATTGTTGCCGGACAATTAGGAATTGAAAAAGACAAAGTCCTTGGTTTTGCTGATTCAGTGGATAAAATTAATGTAGCCCTGGGCGATGAAATTTCCGGTGGAGCAGAAGTAGTTGCTTCTACAGTTGGTAAGCTAAGAAATGTCTTGATTGATATGAAATCTGATGCTCCGGACCAGGATTTATTAAAAATAGGGAATGCCCTGAATGAATTGGGTGCAGCTGGCTTTGCCACAGCTCCTGTGGTGGCCGATTTTACGAACAGAATAGGTGGAATTGCAATTCCCCTTGGATTCACCAGTGCTCAGGTAATGGGTTTAGGTGCAACTATGCAGGAATTAAATATTAACGTGGAAAGAGGTGGTACTGCAATGGGCAGAATTCTGAAAAAGATGACTACTGAAACTACCACATTTGCCAATGTTGCCGGAATGGATGTAAAATCCTTCACTAAAATGGTGAATACAGATTTATATGGTGCTTTCCTGAAAGTTGTCGAAGGGAGCAGAAGAGGAGGGAATAGTGCTACTTCATTGGCAAGTATTATCAAAGAACTCGAAGTGGATGGAGCCGGAGCTTCGGAAGTATTTATGAAATTATCCGGTAATATTGGCATGGCCAATGAAAAAGTAGCACTGGCAGCCAAATCTTTGCAAAGCACGGACAGTGTTATGAATGAATTCAATCTGAAGAATAATAATTTTGCCGGAGTGATGGCTAAATCAGGCAAAGATATTCTAGGTTTTTTTATGGGCATAGGTCAGAAAGTTTCTCCATTGATTGCTTCTTTAGTCGTAGGTTTTGCTGATTTTACAAAATGGCTGAAACGAAATGGAGAGAGCATTTTGTTTCTAAGTAAAATCGTTGCGGTTGCAGCTATAAGTTATATCAGCTATTCTACAGCGGCTAAACTGGCTGCTTACTGGACAAATAGAAATACTGAAACGGGTATTTTGTCCACCATTGTTACAAAAGCCAAAGCCGTTGCTGAAACAGCAAGCATTGCTGTCACACAATTATTGGCAGCTGCTCAGATGTTGCTGACTGGAAATGTAGTGGGTGCTACACAGGCTATGCGGGTTTTTAACGCAACATTGAGCACAAGTGGCATTGGATTAGTCGTTGGTGTTATAAGTGCAGCAGCTGCAGCCTATATGATGTTTAAAAGCAAAACCATTGAAGCCTCTGAAGCCCAACAAAAAATCAAAACGGCTGTCATTGATGCTACGCATCCAATCATGCAGGAACAGGCAGAAGTTAATTTGTTGGTCAAAGGGATTCTCACTTTGAACGAAGGGAGTGCTGAAAGAACAAAGTTATTAGATACCCTGGCTAAAAATTATCCTGATTTCTTAGGCAAATTAAATAAGGAAAACGTCACCAATTCTCAATTGGCTGAGCAATTGCTGAAGGTGAACGATTTATATAAAGAAAAGATTATGCTTGCCGCAACTGCTGCAGAACGGGATGAAATAATGAAAACTGCCATTGCCAATGAACGTACCCGAATGGAAGCTGAAAAAGCGTTGGCAGAAGTTAAGGCCAATGCCATGGCTAATGGAGATCCATTGACAGGCAAAATATATGATGCTCAAATTGCCAAACTTCAATTGGTGTTGACACTTACATCAGCTGTTGCAAAAACAACTGAAGATAAAATAAAAAGCCTGGACAAAATCTCCAATGATATCATGAGTAAGTTTACCGTTAAACCTGAAGATACTACTAATGGAGGAGGTGATATTACAGCCGGTGATACATCTGATAAAAAAGGCTTAGAATCTTTTAACAAAGAGATGGAAAAATTAAGAGAAGAAAGATTGCAGGCTTATCTTGAAGCAGATGAGAAAGAACTTCGTCAGGTGGATGTAAAATATACTGAACTCCTGAATAAAGCCAAAGCCCACCTTAAAGAAGTGGCTGACTCTAAAACAATGTCTGATGCTGAAAAACTTGCCGAAACCAAATTGACAAATGATGCTATGATTGAATTGGATAATCTATGGAGTGATGAGTTAATACTTGTTCATCGGAATCAATTTGCAAAAACCAGTGAACTTCAGAATAAAGAATCGGAACTGTATATTGCACAACTTGCAAAAGACCAGCAGGATGAATTGAAAATGCTTGAAACAACACTGGAACAATCCGGTGAAGTAAAGCGAAATGCAATTCAAAAAGAATATTTAGACGGCATCATTTCTAAAAAAATATATGATGATAAAATAGCCCAACTTGAAATAGCACAACTGGTTCTGCTAATTGATTTGCGCAAAAAGAAAAATATATCCGTAACAGACCTTGAATCGCAACTCATTGATAAATTTGTTGCTGTTGCTTCAGAAAAAGATAAAAATACCAAAACGTCTAATTTTTTTGATAAATTATTTAATACAGACAAAGCAAAAGAGATCATACAGGCCGTTACAGATATGGTTGGCGAAATTTCCAATATCTGGGGAAGTGCTTTGCAAATGCAAAATAATAATGAACAAACTGAATTTAATAAATTTAAAAAGAGTCAGGATGACAAGAAACTTGCTTTAGATAAAAGGCTAAAATCTGGATTGATTTCACAACAAAAATATGATGAGCAAATAAAAGTAATTGATGAAGAAACTGAAAAAAGACAACGTCAAATGGCTTATGATCAGGCAGTGCGTGAAAAATCTTTTGCCACTTTCAATGCTGTAATCAATACGATACAAGGCGTTACCAAGGCTTTATCTGCTGCACCGCCACCATTCAACTTTATTTTGGCAGCATTGACTGCTGCTGCCGGAGCCGTTCAGATAGCAGCTATTCAATCGCAACCACTTCCTGAACTTGCTGTTGGAGGTTATACTAATGGGAAAAGTATAGTCGGAGAAGCAGGAACCGAATGGATTGCAAGCAATACTTTGTTGAAAGATAAAAAAACAGCCCCTGTAATCAGCTGGTTAGAAGCCTATCAGCGGGGTAATAAAAATGCAACTATGCCTGCAGTACCAAACTTTCAGGGAATGCAAAATGCTGTGAACAATCGATATAATACGACTCAAACAGCTCAGAACATTGTTGTTGTAAATACCGAGAAACAAGAAAAATTGCTGATTGAAATGATCAATCAGCAAAAATTAAACATTGGTGAAATCAGGATATTAAACAGCTATTTAAGCGATCCCAATAACAGAAAAGCAAGAATTGTAAGAGACGAATTAACCAGATTTGATAATGAACTGACTACCTTGCAGGGATTGGCCAGGATAGGGTAGGTCTCATTTAACCAAATGATGGATACGTATGTTTCATCTTTTCACTGGATGTATTTCTAAACTTAGACAAATATTGCTCTGTTTGTTCCAGGGAATGGTGTCTGAGATGAAACTGGATGTCTCTTGAGTTGAATCCGGCATCAATGAGTCTTCCGGCTGCATTGTGCTTAAAATCATAAATATTACGGTCTTTTATTTCAAACTTATTTGCAAATTTTCTCCATCGTTCTGCAATTCTTGTAGGAAAAGCTTCCTTTACCCCTGGTAAAAGATTTTTAGAAAATAAATAAAAATGAGAAGGGTATGACCAATCCTCTTCTTGTAGGATTTCAAGAAACTGATCAACCAATTCGACGACTTGCTGCTTTTTGTTTTTTGAATTAGCCGACATACTGTAAATTTTCTGTCTGACAAGGTCCACTTCTGCAAACTTTAATTTCATTATTTCTGCAGGACGTAGGGCTGCATAGTAAATAAACATGGCAGCCAGCCACAATCGTTTATCGTAGGTTTTTAAATTCCGATCCACAATGTCCCATTCAAAAGGAGTGAAAGCAACTATTTTACCTTCATCTTCGCGGAGTGTTTCAACTTTATTGAATGGATTTTTAATCAAAAGCTCACGTTTTTCAAAGAAATTAAAAACTGTTCGGTAACCCCTTAAATAGTTGTTGTAGGTACAATTATTGATTTTATTGCGTGTAATGATGTGATCCATTAAACGCTGGGCATGGTAATATGAAAATTGAGAGATTGGCAGATTGACAAGTTTTTCTTTGATGAGCCATTTTTCAAAATGATGGATAAAAGATCGATAGGCAGAAATACTTCGTTTTCTTAATGATTTTTCTTTCACAATCAGGAATAATTTGAGCGCATTTGAGCAAGTTGTCAACTCAGGATTATCATCCTCAAATGGGTTCCAACCTTTCAATAGTTTCGAGTCGATTTCTTTTTTCAGTTCTTCAAACCGTCTGTAACGAGCAGTTTTTGTTTTAAGCCTCTGAGAGATGCTAATTTTAAAACGTTGAAGTTTAAGAGTTTCTGGATTAATGAAAGAAAAATAAGCGTACCAACGGTTATCTAAACTACCGTCGGTATCATCTAATTTTGTTAATTTGTAACATTCCATTTTTGTTTAAAGTGTTAGCCCCCACCAACATAATCAACATTTTGGAACATTTTGGAACGAAAGTTTGCTGAAAAATTTCATAATCTTTTGATCTGCAATCACTTGTCCTTCCTATGTAGCGAGAACGAGAGTTGAACTCGTGACCTCCGGGTTATGAATCCGACGCTC
>JBAXNW010000098.1:0-5514 GCA_037133555.1 Bacteroidota bacterium | reverse complement strand
AAAAGTACTACTTTTATCTTAACTTTGTGTCCTAATTTTGGGGAGTATCATAAATCTCATCAGTATAAGTACTTCTCTGAGCTTTTATTTTTAATAAATTACTGATAGTTGAGTTAGCACTTTTCATTAAAGGTTGAGGATTATGAATTCTGTTTGGATGAGAAATTGCTATACCATCAGTATTCAATCCTTTAACAAAGAAAGCCTGCATTGGAGATAAATATTGATTACCACCATCTACACCTCCACCAATTGCGCTATAAGTTGAATAAAGTTGTAAATCATGATTCCAAACTCTAACAGCCTGACCATTGACATTGGTTAAATTCAGCGTATTCCAGTCAATAGCAGAAATAAAAGGATTCCCGATCAGGTTCCAGCCAGCTTCGGTAGGTAGCGTTTGGATTCCTGTATTGAAAGTTCCGGTAAAAGTTAATGTTGGATTTGGTGTAGAATTAGTTAGGGTATCAGCCCAAACAGCATAACCTTTATTAAGTACAAGCGGAGTAGTTGGATTTGTTATCAAACTATCCCAGTTACCATTGCTGTATCCTTTAGCATAAATATCAGCTTGTCCGGCTCCTAAGTTAAATACACTTGAAGTAGCTGATTGAACTGGAATTGAAATCATATGCCATTTGTTTCCACTTAAGTAACATTTAATGCTAGCATTACCATTTACAGTTAAAAGGCCATTATCCAACAATGAGGCAGTTGCAGTTGAATTGGATTGAACAGTCAGATTGTTAATGATAGCTGGAGAGCTAACGGTCGGGAAATTAGGAACGTTAGTAGGTATTATCACATTCTGATTCTGAGTAGGTGTTAATCCTTCTGTCCAGTTTGAAGCTTTATCCCAGTTGTTGTCAGCAGAACCATTCCATGTATTATCCTGTGGAGATTTTATAATTTTATAAGAATCAAAAATAGTTGAATTTCCTACACTATCAACAGTATAAGTAGAAATATTGATTGAATCAGTACTAATGGTAACATTACTGAAAGTAGGTTCGCCTGTTTGACCAAATCTACCTGTAAACATTCCAAAATAATTTGGAACTTGTGTTGCAGAATAAGCTGCATTCATTTGAGCTAAAGAACGTGGTTCATATTTTTTCTTTCCAGCTGAATTGTTTAAGAAAAATAATGTTCCTTGTTTTACATCAAAAGTACCACCTAGTAATCCGGTAACATTATCACGTACCGTTGCAGTAACTATAGTTTGATTAGAAACAGCATTAGGTATTAATGAAACATTTTTTACAGGTCCAATTATTTCATAAACATGATCATGTCCCTGGAAAGCTAAATCTACTTTTAAACTATCGAAAACAGGTCCCATTTTCAAACGAACTGTTTTACCATCTGAATCACTTTGATGACTTTGGCTTCCTGTATACATTGTTTTATGATAAACGGCTATTCTCCATTTTGTAGTTGGATTAGCTTTTACCAGGGTATTCATCCAGTTAGCCAATGAATCAAGATAACCTGTTGTACTGTAATTTTCGTAAGTCAAGTGCATAAATAAAGCATCACCATAAACATATGAATAAACGCTACCGGGTGTTGTTGCTTTTGCATAATCAAAAGCAACAGAATCAGTGTTAAAATGGTAGGTAAAGTTTTTATTTGTAGTAATGTCATGGTTTCCTTCAATAGGAGCAAAAGGATTCTTCATGAAAATATCCTGTTGTGTCTCGAAAAATTGTTCATATTCCCATTCTGAATTTGCCGAACCTGAGGATTCCACCAAATCACCACAGCTTAACCAGAAGTTAGCATTTGGATACATGGTCTGAGCAGCATGAGTGGTAATTTGAGAAACATTAAACATGGCATCAGTGTTTGCTTGTGGATCGGTAAAATAAACAAAAGAGAAAGCATCTTTGGTAGTTTTTGCAGTTTTGAAAGATCCAATAGTACTCCAAGCTCCGTTTTTACCAACTCTGAAAGAGTATTGTGTATTTGGAGTTAAACCATTTACTAAAGCTTTGTTAAACATATAAGTTTTTTTAGAATTATCAGCAATACCGGTTAATGGTAATAACCCATTTGCACTATTGCTATAATTAAGATTTTTAGCTGAATCACATCTAGCACTTACAACCATTAATGGAGTATTAAATGCTAAAGTATCATTTGTATTTCCAGTTACTATCTGAACTTGTCCGCCAGTTACACCAGCATTGGTAAACCAGTTGAAAGCCATCTTGGTTTTAGGATCTTTATTAATATTCATTACTATATTGTATGGCATAGATGAAGATTTCATTTTTGCAATCACAGAATACATATTAGCAATACTTGCAGAATCCTGATTAGCAACCATTGCTGTTTTAGCTCTTAAGAAAAGAGTCCAGCTTGGTACAGTATAGTCAGATTGAATTAAATTATTAATAATAGTATTAATAGTATCAATTGAACTCTTTAATGGCAAAGCAACAAGATTATCACTTGGGGTTAAATCTGTCCACATATTAGTTAAAGAAGAAGCAAGTGAAAATTGTCCAACTGAATTTAAATAGCTGATAAATCCCTGTTCAGAGGCAGGTATTGTTTCATCACCCGCATAATGGGCTGTAAAGGCACTTACAACATGAGGTGTAACAGCAGCTGCTGTACCTGCATCCAAAGAATAAGGTGGATGAGTTAACTGATAATTTATAATACCAGTCATACCAGTATTTAAATAATTCAAGGCATAATTCTGGAATGTCATGCCATTGGTATTGTAATTAATATTCTGAATACGGTTGGTAACTACATTTAATATACTATCTCCTTTAAGATCCATAACTCTGTAAGGACAAGGCCATGTTACCGTTGAGCCTGTTTCAATATCATAAACAAAAGAAGAATTTCCTGGATTAGATTTTTTGGTTATATCATTTGCATGAAAATGTCCTGTAAACATCATTTTTAATCCTGCTTTTGCAAAGTTTTTTGAAATAGTATCCCAACCTAAAACAACATATTCGGGGAAAGATACACTTTGTCCGGTATAATGTTCGGTAAGTCCAGGATGCATCATACCTAAAACAACAGCACTTGAATCTTTTGCTTCTTTTAATCGGTCGAGAACCCATTTATAAGTAGAAGGTTTAAATTTGCCTTCTGTGATAGGATATCCGGCCGCCATATTTAAATCGTATTCTAAAACATCTATTCCTAAAACCCAGGTTTTAGATTTAGGTTTTGCAAGATAGGAAAGAGAAACAGTATCTGTTTTAACAGCTTCGCCATAACCAAAATTATTGTATATAGTTTTAAAATCAGAAGGAGAAACTGAATCTACTTTAGTAACATTACTTCCATCATAACTGTAAGCACTAACGTTATTCACATCATGATTTCCGGGAATAACATATACTTTAGTTACTCCGTTCATTTCAATAGAATCAAGATAAGTAGCCATTAATTGGTGACTTATTTTTTCACCATCTTTAGTAAGATCTCCTGGAACTAAGAAAATTTCAGGTCTTTCTTCGTAAATTCTGTTTTTAAGTTCCTGCATAATAGCATTACTTTCTTTTATAAGTTTTCTATCGCTTGCAAGATAAGTTTGGAAAGCAACTCCGTCATTCACTAATAATGATGGATGCATTAAATGTAAATCAGTTGCTGAGCATATCTTTGTGCCGGCTGTGCTGGTATTTTGAGCATAGTTAGCAACATCAAAATTTATGGTTTTTGAACTCCCAAAAATAATAGGTGAATATACATTATTGGTATCTGTATTATAAAGACATTCGCGAACGGTCATCACTTTTAATAAAGTATCGATGGTAATTAACTGGAAAGATAATTTGGTTTCATCTGTTGCAGATATATTCCCTTTCATTGGAGAATCAACCTGAATAATATCTATAGCAATATTATTATTGGGTCCATAGTATTTATAGTAATTGTTTTGATTATCATTACCATGAAAATACGCAACAATGTTAGGGTGTGCTTGTACAAAACTTGCAAAGCCATTTTGTTCAATAGTGGAAGGAGCAGTTATTGCAGTTCCATCTTTAAATTTTTCTAACAATAAATTTTCAAATTTATTAGTACTATTTATTGTATAAGGTGAATTTGGGTTGCTTAAATGTTTTGATTCTACTAAAGGCTGATCATGCGTAAAAATAAATACCGGAGTTGTAGAACTAACAGTAGCTAAATCGTTTGCCATCCAAACACGTTCTGTAGAGTCTGGCCACATACAAACAAACATCATATGAATGCCACCAATATTTTTTGAATAATGAATTTTTTCATTAGCATAGTTGTAATTACCTGCAGCCCGTGGACTTGGCATCATCATATTATAAATGTTAACCATAGTAGCACTATCCTTTAAAGGAGACATCGTTTTGTAAAACCCGATAGCATTGGAAACATCATGATTTCCAGGTAATAAATAAAGTTTTGAATTGCTACCCGTTTTATCTTTTAATGTAGTTCCATTAATGTAATCATTGGCAAATTGCGACCAACAAGTAGAAGCACTCAGGGTTGGAATAATAGTAGTTTCAGAACGATTGGCTATATCGCCGGTCATTACAACAAAATCAACACTGTCAACTTTATAACCTGATCTAACTCCACCATCATTAGGGAATGTCAATTGAGTAAGATTGTTCATTTTAGCAATCATTGCTCCATTAACAACAGTTGCACTTACATTGGCAGCTTTCTGAAAACGGGCTCTGGTAATACCATAATGCGCGTCAGATGTATAAACAAATTGTATCTGAGCTTCGGTTTTGCTCATAAACCCAAGCATACAAATCCCCAATAGCAGGGTGTTAAAAAACTTTTTCCTGAAGTTCTTAGGAAAATAATCTAAAAAGTATTTTTTTCTTTTCATTTTTTTAATAATTTCAATAGTATTTATTAAAGTATCAATATTTTTATCCAAATAGATATTTTATGGTAAAAGACCATTTTTTAAATAACATGGATTATATGCCATGGAATAATTGCTTTTATTGCATTTAATTCCTTTTTTATTTAAGAAATATTGGCTGTTTATTTCTAAATTTTCTAGTTTCATTTTTTTCTCATATTCATAAAATTTGTTAAAACTTTTTATGCAAAATAAGTTGAAAGAAAACTAAAATGTGTTAACATTATTTCACTATTACTTTAATTTTTGTTTGATTTTATGTTAACTATATTAAGTTATTATAAATATGTATGCTGTGTGTCCTAATATTGCAGCCTATCAAATTAGTTAACGGGTGGCGATAATTAGAATGCTTCTATTGCATTTTACTACAATAATAAGCTGTTGGCAAAACGAAATGTAAAGGGAGCAAAATTGAAGTATGAAATATTATATTTGCGGTAAGACTAAAATTGGGTGAAGTAAATTAGAAATTTAAATGAGGAATCACGACTTTTTATTCAGTTGATAATCTGACAAAGCTATTATAATAGCACTTATTAAATGGTTTAAATCTCTTTGCATATGATACTCCCCAAAATTAGGACACAAAGTTAAGATAAAAGTAGTACTTTTAA
>JBAXNW010000097.1:0-5546 GCA_037133555.1 Bacteroidota bacterium | reverse complement strand
TTATAGATATACAATGATTTCAAAGAACTTTTTAATTTTAAAGTGGACACTAGTGTTAATTTTTATTAAAAAAATTTATCTTACAATCCAATTAACATGATAGTTAACAGGTTGTTGATGATTCCCAAAGGCAACACCTATATCTCTGTATGACTGTATTATTTGCGATTCCAAATCAACAGCATCGTTATATTTCTTCATCTCAAATTTCCAATCATCTAAAACTTTACCTTTTATTTCTTTGTAAAGTTGTTGGGCTTCTTTATAACAAGATGCATCAGGATAAATATCAGATAAATACTGCCCTGCATCACTAGCACCCTGTGAATTTTGATTCGCTGCCCATGCTGCTTTTGCTTTAGCAATATTTTGATTACATACTTGATTAAGATAAGCCTGATAAATTGGTTTCATTGCATTCATGGCTTTAGTATAACATTCCGTGCATGCTTCAGGTATTATTGTTAAACTATAAATAGCTTCATCGTACCTTTTCATTCCTGAAAGTGAATTAGCATTATTTATGATATTATTGCATTGTGCGATGTAATATTCAATAATTTTTGATTTTCCTGAAATAATAAAACTTTTAAACTTTTCATTTGCAGGTTTAATGTTTTTAAAAGCATCTATATAAGCTTTGTTTTCATTAGTTCCTACACCTGTTAGTTCTATAATGACGTTACTAAAAACTTTTTTATCTAAATAATCAGCTATATAAAAAGTTAGTTCCATATTTTGTGCAATCTGCATTGGTGGTCCTGGAATTATATCTTTTGTTGTTATAGCAATATTTGCAGTAATTATAAATCTAGGGTTAGACATTCCACCTCCGAGCCCATTAATAGTTGCTATTTGTTGCAATTTATTTTTTAAAATATCATATGCAATGTTAGGGATGTTTTCAACTTGATCAGGAATTACAGGTGTTAATGAAATTATTCCAGGATTATTTGAACTCCCGGTATTGCCCCCTTGCGAATATCCATTAGTAAATAGTATTGTTACGAATATTATTGTTAGTATAGTTATTTTTTTCATCTGTTTATTTTTTAAATTATTCAAATGTACAAATCAATGCTCAAATAATCATTTTCGGTTGATGTGCAAAATTTGCTCGTGAGCATTTCAAGTATTATTTTTATTTAATGGTAAATGAATAAAAGAGTTATAAATAATAAGAATTAATTATTTATAACTCCTGAAAACTATTTAGCTCCTAATACTAATGTTGCTTTACCCTGACCTTGAGGTATTAATTTACATACAATATTATAAGGAGGTGCATTAAGAAACTTCTTTAATTTTGTAGCAAATTGAGTAGCATCATTACCTTTGCCGTTTTCTGTTAAAGTAGGGATTCTGACACTTTCAAAAACGTTCATGTTTTCTGAAGCATTACCAGTAGAATAACTTTTATTTACTGTATTACTTGCTATCCAATTATCAATTATTTCCCTTAATTCCTTACCTTCATATTCGGTTTCAAAATTAACAGTAGCATCTTCCCAAGTTTTAACTCTAAGCGTAATCTTTCTTCCATTATCTAAAATATCTTGAAAATATACTTGTAAAAGTGTGTTAAAATCATCTATATAAGATAAAACGGCTTGTTCAAGCAACTCAGGTACTTCAGAACTAAAATCTTGAGGACCTGTTCCTGTTGCACCAGCACCAGTAGGTTGATCTGTATATGAATCTATTGCAGAAATAGTAAATGTAACAGATTTTTTTCCTCCAATATTATTAACTTTCCATTCTAAGTACATTATAATATCTGCCTTTGCAGTATTTCTAATTTTATCCAAAGGATTTTCTGCCATTTTAGAACTGCTTGTTGAACTAGAAGTCATGTTATCTTCTGCTGTTTGTTTTTTTATAGCATCAAGTTTGCTATTAAGATTTATCATTGTAAATCCTCTTGCAATCATTATTTTTTCCAGTTTGACAATTACACCATTTACATTACTTTCAATATCTTCAAAAGCCTTAGTATAATCTGGAATTCCCTCAATTGTTCCTTGATTATTATATTCTGTCCAATAATTTTTTGACTTACACCATGCATTACTTGGAACTATCATAATTACGGGCTTTTTAACCTGTCCCAATGTGTATCCATATACCATTATATTTATCAAAACTAAAATTATTATTTTTTTCATAGTTTAAATATTTTTTAATTTATTATTTTGCAAATCCATCACTTACATTTTTTATTACACCGGCAGCTTCTAATTCTTTACGCAAATTGGAATGATTAATGGACACAATAATTGCACATTTATACATGCTACCAACTTTTACACTTTCATTAGCACCTTCACCACTTATAGAAATAAATTGAAGATATTTTCCACCATTCATAAAAAATTTCTCATAATATTCTCTGTATTTTTCTTCAGCTCCAGGCTCAAGTGATAATGGTATGGTCATACATCCTTTTTTTCCTACAGTAATACCTTTAAAAATTATTGCATGAACACCATTCTTTTTTGCATGAGAAATAGCATCATCTGGTTTTTTTCCATAGCCCCAAACTTTAATTAATTGAGTACCATCCATACCTGTACCCATACATTCAACTTCATAGTTACTGGCCATCCATCCAGCTTCTTTTAATTTACTTGAAGTACCACAAGAAATAAAAGTTATTGTTACAACTGCTAAAAACAGAATTTTTAATGATTTTTTCATTTTTATTATATTAAGTTTGTTATTATTGACTTGAATTTTGAAATAAGAAAGTTCTCCAAGTAAAATATTTTAATACCATTGAAGAACTTTCTTTAAAAATATCTAAAATTGGAATCTTAATCCGAATTCATAGCTTAATCCTTTACGATCTTTAAAAAAATCAGACCACTTAGCATCAATACTAAATTTCTGATCACCCTTACTTAAAGATACATTGCCTGGCAAGAAATAATTAACAGATGTAATAAATTGAATGCTATGAGTTATATTAGCACCAAATCTCACGCCTGTATGCAACATAAACGTGTGAAAAGAATAAGGATCTGGGTCATCTTTAGTCAATCTAAATTGCATCATTTCATAATCATAAGCAACATAAGGACAAAAATGATAGTTTCTAAAAAAATAAAAATCCTTTTCAAAACCAGCGCCCAATCGTATAAATCCATGTACAACGTTTTCTGATTCTGCTAAACCTAGTAAGTTAGACTCAACATTATAATCTTTAAATTCAATTCCACCTTCAACAAAAGTTCTTATTGCTGTGGGAACTTTTGCAGACCCCATAAGTTGTGAAATATTATATTCTACTCTACCAGATAAACCTCCAATTTCTCCACCTACTGCATAACCTACAACTATTCCTATTCCAAGATCGTTTGCCTGTTCAGCATACATTACGTCCTTTATAATTTTTCTACCAGCAGTTTGATAAAACAAAGAGGTATCAGTTTTTCCTCCTATACTAGCTCTATTATCTATAACCTTTTTAGAACGTATAACTGCAATTCTCTTTATATACAACTTATTTTGGTTGTCTTCTCTTTTTTCTAATACAAAATATCTCTTATCAAGTTTTAATCCTTCTTTTGTGCCAATTTTAATTCCAACTGGTTTTACAGATACTATTGGAGCTTTAACTCTAAATTCTGAATACGTTTTTTCAACTTCTTCTAATGCATTATTAATTCCATTATCAACCAGAAGTAAAAACAATTCCTGTTTAGATAATTGAACTGAGGGTGCCATTATTCCTTGATCTGCATTATATTGAAGACCTTCTGATTCAGCTGTGACTGTTTTTATTGGAAATAGTGGGAAATTAAAATTATTAAAATTATTAATTCTTAAATTCTTTTCGTCTTTATTTTCTGGAAATTTATCAGCAACCCATAACTCATTAGAAAAAATACTACTTATCGAATCATTAAAAACAATTTTAAATAAATGCACGATAATACTGCCACTATATCCATTTTGTGTTCTTTTTATTGGTTTAAACTCTGTATTAGTATTAGCTGCTGCCTTCCTGTTAGCTTCATCTTTAGCATTGTATATCTCTTCCATAGTTCTTATACCACTATAATCACAAACCATAATATAGCTTTTTTGCAACAATTTTTCGCCTGCATTTTGCAACTCTTTAATTCCGAGTTTACTGGAATTAGCTGTTTTGAAATCGGCATCTTTTGCATTATAAATTCCTCTTTCTTGAATCAAATTGTAATTAAATTCGCCATCAGAATTTCTATTAAACCACTTTGCAATAACCTGATTACTTATTTTATTATCTGTTATAAGATTTTTAATTCGATTAGTACTTGTAATAATTGGTTCCTTTGTATCAATACCATCTTTGTTTTTAACAGTTTTCCCACCTTCAGTTTTATATAGTAAGTCCCTGTTTAGATTTGTTCTTATAAATCTAGTTGAAACAAGATTGTCGTCAAATTTATCAGGAACTTTCACTTCTTTATTGAAAATATCTTTTAATTCGGTTGAGAATGATTCATTATTAAAATCCAATAGTACTAAAGTAAGTGCATTCCTTGAGTATTCGGCAGAAGTTGCATAATTTTCTTTTACTTTTTTCCCCGAAGATGTTACATCTTGAGTAAATACTTGATAAACTGCTATGCAGTTTAAAAAAATAAACAGTAAATTTTTCTTCATAATCAATAATATTATATTTTTCTACTCATAAGGCTTTTCGATCACGCCCCGTTTATTTAATTGGGTTCTGGACTCCAATTTTTATTTAAAATATTTTGTTTAAACATAGGCATAAAAAAACAGCGTGGCCTATTGCCCACCGCTGTTGAGGCCCGACCAAGAGCCCTGTTACAGATAAAGCAACGACCACGCTTTCACGTGGCGTTTTGCTTACTATCCTGTAACATTATTGGAAATTGGTCGGTTTCAACAACAGAATTTAGCTAAACGCTATATTTTATTATGTTTTATTTTCTACATGATAATGGTATTGGTTTATAAATATTGAGAACAAATGTACAACATTAAAAACGAAAATGTGAAAAAATGTTAAAATATTTATGTCTTGAAATAGCTAAATATTACTTAATCATTAATTTAAGCCAATAAATAATTTTTAAAATTTAACCTAGCTATAAATAATTTATAGATAGGTTAAATTTTAAAAATTTCTTTAACAAAAATTATTAACTTATTTTTTATTCAGAATTGACAAACCAAATAATGTGCCAATCATATAAAATATGATGAATAAGCATCTAAATAATTTTTAAATATTACAAAATGAGATATATAAAAATGAAATTATTTTATAAAAAAATGAATTCCCGAAAATCGAACAGCTTATAAAAGGCTATAATTTATGAAATAATCGCACAGTTGTGCGGAAATGGGATAGGGGGACTTTAATTATTATTCCTTTCCCAAATGATATAAGTTTTTTAGCAGTTTTGTGCGAAATGTCAGTATACTTAAAAAATTCAACAAAGCTACCAGACTCAAAATAACAGCCATTCGAATCCAGTTTTCACCTGATGCTATCCTGATGTTAATGAGGAATAACATGGTTTTTATCC
>JBAXNW010000096.1:0-5823 GCA_037133555.1 Bacteroidota bacterium | reverse complement strand
GCAAGAACAGTAATTGAATCTAACCCTCCTGAAAGAAGGACAATGGCTTTTTTTTGCATGAGATTTTATTTACCTTGGATGTTATCCCAAAGCAATTTATGTAATTGAATTTGAAATCGAACAGGCAATCTGTCCCGAAGAATTTTTTCAGCTAACTCTGTGGGGTTTTGCAAACCCATGACGGGGGAAAATAATACTTCGCAACGCTCAAGCAGGTCATATTCAACCATTGTTGCTTTTGACCAATCATAGTCTTCGTTATTACCAATAACAAATTTCACCTGATCTTTTGCGCTCAGGAAATCAATGTTTTGATAAATATTTTTATCTAATTCCCCCGAACTGGGTGTTTTAAGATCCATCACTTTAACAGCTCGCGAATCTACGCCAGACACATCGATAGCACCACTTGTTTCCACAGAAACAATAAATCCTTTATCGAGCAGTTGCTTAATTAACTCAATACAAACTGGCTGCGCTAAAGGTTCACCACCTGTTATGGTGGTGTACTTTGTTCCATATTGCTCTACCTGAACAATAATGTCTTCGATTTTAATTTTTTTTCCGCCGGTAAAAGCATACGCGGTATCACAATACACACATCGTAAAGGACACCCAGTAAGCCTTACAAATACAGTGGGAATACCCACTGTATTTGATTCACCCTGAAGAGAATAGAATATTTCTGTAACGCGAACTGAACTCACAATCAATTTTTAATTTCATCAAGCTTAAGTAGCTTTTTTGCTGCTATAGTAGCTACAGTCGAATTCGGATACTCTGTCGTTACACGCGTAAAATACTCTCGAGCCTTTTCTACATTTTTCTGCTCCATTTCCAACATTCCCAGCCTTAAAAGTGCATCAGGCACTTTTGAACCATCAGGATACTTTTCAATAACATCATTAAATGCTTTACGTGAGGCATTGTTATCTTGATCAACCCTATACGCTTCACCTAGCCAATATTGGGCGTTGTTTGCATATACACCGGATGGAAAATTAGTCAGATAAGCATTAAATTGCTCTATTGACTGCTTAGTGTGACCATTCCGAAGCTCATTATAAGCTTTTTGGTAGTTCTGTTTTTCATCACTTGAAGCTGATACATGCTCAACTTGTGGCTTGGGAGACTCACTCTCAGTAACTTTTTCTGCTGAAGAAGATTCAACGGCAGGCGCATCAGAAGACACAGAACTATTGACAGGAACTGGTTGATCCACAAGTACCGACTCAGATGCCGGCGAAGAAGGAACACTTTCATTAGCAGCACCATCTGCTTCCGAAGAACTGCCAGCAACAGGAGTCACAACGCCATTCGCCTTATTCTCAATACCTTGGATGCGTTCATCAAAATCAGAATACATAGTACTCTGGTGTTTTTTCAACTCATCGATTCGATAGGCTTGTTCATCAACCTTGCCAGTCAGTTGCTGCACCTCAGCTTGCAATTGCTCAAGACGCCCTAGCAACTCATACAAGGTATTTGCTGACGGTGCATTATTCGTCGTTGGCGTTGCAGAGGGCGGATATGATGAATGATCGATAACAACCGGTAACTCTGCATAAGCGCTACTGCAAGCAGACAGTAATATAACGAGGCTTGCTTTTTTCATTTAGTTATCTACTTTGGTTGATAAACTATCTCAACACGACGATTCTTTTCCCAGGCAGACTCATCGCTACCAAATGCAGCTGGCTTTTCTTCACCATAACTAACAATGTTCAACTGATTTTCTGAAACACCCTGAACTTTCATCATTCCAGCAACTGACTTTGCACGCTGCTCGCCAAGCGCAATATTATATTCAGGGGAACCACGCTCATCGGTATTACCTTCCAACGTGATTTTTTGCGCAGGATTTGCAATCAGATATTGTGCGTGAGCCGCAATTACAGGAATAAAATCAGGCATTACTTCACTGCTATCAAGCATAAAATAAACTGTACGCTTGGATAGTGGATTATTAGGATCATTAAATTCAGGGCCTAAAGTACTGGCATAATCTCCATCTCCCGACATACCTGATCCATTCATTCCAGAGCCATTCATTCCTGACGTTCCATTTAAACCACTTGTGGATGCATCATTAATGCCGCTAGTTGCGTTTTGGGTACCATCAGTTAAGCTTGCGTCTTTTTCATCATCACTACAAGCACTTAAAAATAATGCGCTTATAGCAAAAAGAAACACCCATAATATTTTATTCAATTTCATCTTTAATTTCCAAAAATAAGTACAAACTATAAAAAAAACTGCTTTTCAGCCCAAAAACTATGGAGCCCAAGAAGGCTCACGAACTTCACCACTATTAAAAACCAACTTTTGCTGCATTTTACCATCTAAAGACACAGCCGATAAGAACCCTTTACTACCTTTCTTTGAAGCATACAGAATCATAGTGCCATTAGGCGCAAAACTGGGCGACTCATCTGAACGACCACCGGTTAATACATTGATTGATCGACTAGCCATGTCCATAACTGCGATACGGTAATCATTGCCATTACCGTGAACCATAACCAAGCTTCTACCATCCGGAGAAAAACTTGCTCTGGCATTATAATTCCCCGAAAAGGTTAATCTTTTTTCCTGTCCACCCTGACTTGAAACACTATAAATTTGTGGTTTACCTCCTCTATCAGAAGTAAAAACAATACTACTACCATCAGGAGACCAACTTGGCTCAGTATCAATAGCAAAACTTTTAGTCAATTTGGTTAATGAATGTGTCGATAAATTAAGTACATAAATATCCGGACTACCATCTTTAGATAATGTTAATGCTAATCTCGTACCATCAGGCGACCAAGCGGGAGCACCATTAATGCCTGGATACTCTGCTACACGAACTCTCTGACCTGATGCCAATGTTTGCACATAAATAGCGGCCGATTTTTTTTCAAAGGATACATACGCCACTTTCTTACCATCAGGTGACCATGAAGGAGACATCAATGGCTCTGCTGACGAGGCAATAGTCTGGGGATTAAAACCATCCGCATCCGCAACTTGAAGCTGTTGTGTTTGTTGCTTACTACCTACATTATTAGTAGTGATATAAGCAATTCTACCGCTAAAAACGCCTTTTTTACCCGTTAGTTTTTCAAATATAAGATCGCTTATATGGTGCGCTGTTCTTCGTAAATCAGCAGCCGATGATGACATACGATAACCTAATAACTGCCCACCTTTATACGCATCAAGCAATTGAAATTGGACATTATATTGTCCGCCACCCGCATCGGCCACCTGACCAATTACCAAGTAATTCTGCCCCAAAGCTTGCCAATCTTTAAAATTAACTTCAGCTGCTGTAGTAGGCCTCCCTGGCATACTTTGTTCTGCCATCATTTTAAAATAACCGCTACGTGCCAAGTCCGCATTTACGACAGCACTTATATTGACAGGCGCGGTTTGTGATGCAAATGGGACAACAGCAATTGGCACAGCACTTTCAACACCCTCAGTAATTTCAATGGTCAGTGCAGCATAACTAATTGAGGCATTAAAACCAAGCAGTACTATTAATAAAATTCTTCTAAAAAAGCTCACGCGCACCTCTAAATCTAGACTAAAAAATACGAAATCATCATCACAAAAAAATGATAGATGAAAATCTTAATACGCAAGGTCGTTTAAAAACACTACCAAACCTTTTAACTTAAAAAAACAAGCTATTGTAATTTTTAAGATTTGTTATTTCGGATTAAACAAAAACTCAAATGACCTGAACTCTCTGGCAAACAGTTCTTTATCTTTAGGAATCGGTAATGGAGATGCCTTGTTAACGGCATTTTCTGCTGACCTGTCAAAAATCTCATCGCCACTACTTGAAATTACTTCTGCATCTATCACTGTTCCATCCGACATTAACTTTACCCGGATTGTGCACTTTAACTTTCCCTCGACAGACGCCGGACGAATCCAACTTCGATTTACTTTTTGCTGAATAGCCAATTTTGCCTGTTGCTCAGCTGAAGCCTGTGCAGCAGCTTTCGCTCGTGCAGTCGCCTCAGCATCGGCTATGGCTTTGGCCTTTGCAATCGCATCTGCTTTCGCTTGTGCAGCAGCGACCTCAGCCTTAGCTCGAGCCTCTGCATCCGCTTTTGCTTTGGCTATAGCTTCAGCCTTAGCTTGTTCTTCAGCTTCCGCCTTTGCTGCCGCCTCGGCTTTTGCGGCTTCCGCTTTAGCTTGTGCTGCTGCCTCAGCTTTGGCTGCTTTTGCGGCTTCCGCTTTGGCCTGAGCAGCTGCTTCGGCTTTGGCTGCTTTAGTGGCTTCCGCTTTGGCCATGGCCAGGGGATATTTCATGCCCTCATGCCCCATTGCTATGCCATCACAAATTCCAATAGCTGGAAATTCAATTGGAGTTCCTCCAGACATCAAAACTCCTTTTTTTGCAGCTTCAGCTATTCTATCCAGAAGCATATGTCCAGGAACGATCTCGTTTTGCGAGTTGACTATTCCAATCAGGGGCCTATCTATTTCTTCTTTAAGATATCCCATGCCGTAAAATAGTGTTCTTACAGGTGCGCCGCTAGGCCCGGATTTGATTTTATCGCTATTCATAATATATATTCCTTTCTCTCGAAAATAATTTATAAGGACAAACAATTTTAACCCATTCAGTTGCATTTTTCAACATAAATAAGGTATAATTCTTTAGTTGACCAAGAAAAATCAAGGGGCTGGAAATAATCGAGCATGGTAGAATAAAAGTTCATCAATATATGTCAAAACATATTTGGGAGAAATTATGAAGATTGTAACAGGCAGCCAAATGAAAATTATCGAGGAATTCGCTTTCAATAATCTGGGTTTCAAGTGCAATGATTTAATTAAAAAAGCAGCAAAGGCTGTTTTTCTTGAAGTGGAAAAAAAACTATTGTCCATGGAAAAACCCATGGCAATGGCATTTGTAACAATAATCTGTGGAAAAGGCAACAATGGACAGGACGGAATAGCACTTTCAAAATTGCTTTTTGAAAGGGGCATACCATGCAAGGCATACACAATTGAAGAAATCGAAAAATTGGCAAAACCGGAAATCCTTAGCAAGATACGGGAAGATATAGCAAAAGCCGATATAGTTGTTGATGGAATATTTGGAACTGGATTATCCAGGAATGTAAATGGATTGCCATTGATGCTCATAGAATTCATTAACGAATTTAGCAGATATACAATTTCCATTGACATCCCTTCGGGAGTGTCAAGTGAGAATGGTGAAATAATGGGTGATGCTGTTCACGCAAATCAGACGGTTTCATTCCAATGTCCGAAATTGGGATGCTTTATATTTCCAGGAGCAGAAAATACTGGAATTTTGTCTGTTTATGATATAGGACTGCCAAAGAATTTGATTGATTCAAAGTCGGAAAAATATTTTTATATTGACGAAAAATTTGCGAAAAAAGTCTTGCACAGAAGAAAAAGGGAATCACATAAAGGCGATTATGGCAAAGTATTGGTTATCGCAGGCTCAAAAGGCATGGCAGGAGCAGCCGGGCTATGTGCCAAGGCCGCATTGCGGTCTGGAGCCGGACTTGTAAGGATTTCATGCAAGGATGAGATTTTAGATATTGTCCAGGAGCTTGTTCCTGAGGCAACATGCATATCAAGAACTGATGCGGCAAAGCTTTGCAATGATTATGATTCAATAATAATTGGACCTGGCTTGGGCATAAATGATGAAAACAAGGCACTGGTATTTAGAATAATCAATGAATATAAAGGTAGACTTATTCTTGATGCCGATGCACTCACATTAATAAAAGATGATCTAGCAATGTTGAAAACATCAAGAGCTAAAATAATTGTTAC
>JBAXNW010000095.1:0-6193 GCA_037133555.1 Bacteroidota bacterium | reverse complement strand
TTCTAGTGAAATAAACAAAATTAATTTGTATTCTAAATTTTTGTCATGTACTTAGCTTTTTTTTAATTAAAAATTTAGACAGTTTCTATATTTAGTAAAATTTAATAGCCCCAGTTGTAAGGCTGGGGCTATTTTGGGGATGAACCCAATATTAATTAATTTTACAGTTTCAGTTGAAATTCGAATATATTTGGTGAAGTATTCAATAAATCAACAACTTAGAACTATATAATTATTTCACTTCTTCAAAATCTACATCAGTAACTTCTGCATCTTTTGCTTTTTCGTTGTTTTGCTGTTGATTAGCATCTCCCCCATTCTGCTGAGCGTCTTGTGTAGCTTTGTACATTTCTTCGCTGGCAGCATTCCAAGCAGCATTTAATTTTTCGGTAGCAACGTCAAGAGCAGGAATATCTTTATTTTTATAAGCTTCCTTCAATTCATTCAAGGCTGATTCTATCGTTTCTTTTTTATCAGCTGGAACTTTATCCCCGAATTCCTTCATCTGCTTTTCTGTCTGAAAAATCAAGCCATCTGCACCGTTTAGTTTATCTATCTCTTCTTTGGCCTTTTTATCGGTTTCGGCATTGGCTTCAGCTTCAGCTCTCATTTTCTTGATTTCTTCATCACTTAAGCCAGATGAAGCCTCAATACGAATTTGTTGAGATTTTCCTGTTGCTTTATCTTTAGCAGCCACGTGCATAATTCCATTGGCATCAATATCAAAGCTTACTTCAATCTGAGGAACTCCTCTTGGAGCTGAAGGAAAACCGTCTAAATGAAAACGGCCTATGCTTTTATTGTTAACGGCCAATGGTCTTTCGCCTTGTAAAACGTGAATTTCAACGGATGTCTGATTATCTGCAGCAGTTGAAAAAGTTTCTGATTTCTTGGTAGGAATTGTTGTATTGGCTTCAATTAATTTAGTCATTACGCCACCCAAGGTTTCGATTCCTAATGAAAGCGGAGTTACATCCAACAACAATACATCTTTTACTTCACCGGTCAATACACCACCTTGAATTGCAGCTCCAATTGCTACTACTTCGTCAGGATTCACACCTTTTGAGGGTGTTTTTCCAAAAAAGTCTTCCACTAATTTCTGAATAGCTGGAATACGGGTTGAACCACCTACTAAAATGACTTCATTGATATCAGAAGTAGATAAGTTGGCATCTTTCAATGCTTTTTTGCAAGGTTCGATACAGGCTTGTATCAATTTATCGTTCAATTGTTCAAATTTAGCTCTTGACAAAGTACGAACCAAATGCTTAGGAATACCATCTACCGGCATAATATATGGCAAATTGATTTCGGTGGAAGCTGAACTCGACAATTCTATTTTTGCTTTTTCAGCAGCTTCTTTTAAGCGTTGCAATGCCATTGGATCTTTACGTAGGTCTATGTTTTCATCTTTTAAAAATTCTTCGGCCAACCAATCGATAATAGTATGGTCAAAATCATCTCCACCTAAGTGAGTGTTTCCGTTGGTAGATTTTACTTCAAAAACACCTTCACCTAATTCAAGTATTGAAATATCGAAAGTACCACCACCTAAATCAAAAACAGCAATTTTAATATCCTGGTGTTTTTTATCCATACCATATGCTAAAGCAGCAGCAGTAGGTTCATTGATGATACGTTTTACGGTTAAACCTGCAATTTCTCCGGCTTCTTTGGTAGCCTGACGTTGTGAATCACTAAAATAAGCAGGTACTGTAATTACTGCTTCTGTAACTTCCTGACCAAGATAATCTTCGGCTGTTTTTTTCATTTTCTGTAAAATGATGGCTGAAATTTCCTGTGCAGAATACAATCTGTCGTCTATTTTTACTCTTGGTGTATTGTTTTCGCCTTTTATGACATCATAAGGTACTCTTTTAATTTCTTTAAGAACCTGGTCATAGGTTTCGCCCATAAAACGTTTAATAGAAGAAACCGTTTTCTTTGGATTTGTAATAGCCTGACGTTTTGCAGGATCTCCTACTTTACGTTCGCCATTTTCGGTAAATCCTACAATTGAAGGAGTTGTTCTTCTGCCTTCGCTGTTTGGAATAACAACGGGTTCGTTGCCTTCCATTACTGATACGCATGAATTAGTAGTTCCTAAATCGATGCCTATTATTTTTCCCATTTTTTTTGAATTATTTAAATGATTAATGATATTTTCAAAAATTACATTTTCCAATTATCAATAGCTGTGCCATAGTTCTTTTTGGCAGAAATTTATCTAAGAAACTTATCTGTCTGGCTGAATTACTGACAAAATGTCAGTTTTATTTCATCTTTTTTTTACCCCTTTTCCATTTTTCTGTCTACTTTTACAAGAAATTTTAAAATATGTGGTATTATATTGTAAAACTTTTATCAACCGCTTTCATTGTCGTTGCAATTTCTGAAATTTCAAAACGCAGCAGTCTAGTTGGAAGTATCTTAGCTTCTATTCCCTTGATTTCATTCCTGGCTTTTATATGGATGTATATCGAAACGAAAGATATCTCCAAAATTGCAGCTTTGTCTTCTGGCATATTTTGGCTGGTAATACCTTCCTTGAGTTTCTTTTTGTTATTCCCATATTTATTAAAAAGAAATTTGCAATTTTATTTAGCTATGACAATCTCAGCCATTGTATTGGTAATCTCTTATTTTTTAATGATTTATATTTTAAAGAAATTTGGAATAAAAATTTAAACAACTCTTCTTTATGAGCTTTTCCGTTTACAAATCCTCTGCCGGTTCTGGCAAAACTTATACGTTGGTAAAAGAATACCTTGCATTGGTGCTGGTAAATCCATATCAGTACAAAGCAATATTAGCCATTACCTTCACCAATAAGGCTGCTGCTGAAATGAAACAAAGAGTGTTGCAAACCCTTAGGTTTCTTTCCAATTACCCCCAACTTAACATTGAAGCAAAAAAACCGCTACAGCCTTTATTAGCTGAGCTAGTTGATAAAACTGCGCTGAAAGAAAGCGATATTTTCAAAAATGCTGCTTTGACACTATCACTCATCTTACACAACTACAGTAATTTTGCTGTAGGAACCATTGACAGTTTCGTGCACCGGATTGTACGAACATTTGCCCATGATTTAAGACTCCCATTAAATTTTAATGTTGAAATGGATGGTGAGGCATTGATTTCTAAGGCAGTGGACCTACTGATCGACAGAATGGGCAATGACGAACTACTTACTGGCTTTTTGTTTGATTTTGCACAAACAAAAGCTATGAATGACAAAAGTTGGCATATTGAAGGCGATTTAAAAAAGTTTGCCAGCATTTTATTGGAAGAAGATAGTCAACTTAAAATTGAGCAGCTCAAAACCCTTGAATTGGCTGATTTTAAAGAAATTTTGATAAAATTAAAACAATTAATAAGCACTTTTGAGCAAAAAGCTGTTGACATTGGTAACCTAGCCTGGCAAAAAATAAAGGAAAATAACATTCCACATATTGCTTTTTATTATGGAGATAAAGGATTTGGCAAGTATTTTGAAAAATTATCGCAAGGCGTCATAGCTTCTCCCAATAATTATGTAAAAAAAACAATAGAAACAGATAATTGGACATCTGGCAAAGCTACAGCTGAAGATAAATCAAAGCTTGAGTACATCAAAACAGACTTAATAGCTTCATATCAAGAACTTGATTCTCTCTTAGAAACATTTTACGAAACCTATGTCATACGGATTTCGATGTTAAAGAATTTGTATTCTTTGGGTTTATTGAATGAAATAGAAAAAATAATGGGTGAAATGCGTGATAACGAAAATGTTTTGCACATTTCGGAGTTCAATAAACGCATTGCCGACATTGTTGCCAATGAGCCCATCCCTTTTATTTATGAGAGACTGGGTGAACGATTCAAACATTTTTTGCTGGACGAATTCCAAGATACCTCCATTTTACAATGGCAAAATTTACTGCCTTTGCTCGATAATTCCCTGGCCGAAAACAACTTCAATATGATAGTGGGTGATGGAAAACAAGCCATCTATCGATTCAGGGGTGGTGAGGTAGAACAATTTGCTCATTTACCGCTAATTTATAAGAAAGCAGAAAATACGATTGTAGATGAAAGAGAAAACACACTGATCCGGAATTACAAACCCGAATTTCTTAAGAAAAATTACCGTTCAAAAGCTGAAATTGTAGATTTCAACAATCAGTTTTTTCGTTATGTTTCTTCATATTTAGCTGATAACCTGAAAATTATTTATGAAAATCTTGAGCAGGAATTCAATCCTGAAAACAAGGGTGGATATGTGCAATTTGATTTCTTCGATAAAAATGCTGATAAAGACTTGTATCAACAATCTACCTTTCATCAGCTAATCAAAAGCATTCATGATTTATTAGCCGATGGATACCAATGGAGTGATATTACAATATTGTGCCGAAACAATAAGCAAGCCAATAAAGTTGCCTGCTTTTTGTCAGACCAAAAAATTGATATAATATCCAGTGAATCATTGCTTTTAAACACATCACCTCAAGTAAGACTTATGATAGCCTTGCTGAAACTATTAAGCAATTCAAATGATTTGATTTCTAAAGCTCAGGTAATTCAGTATTTGATAGCAACTGAATATATTCAGGAGACTATGTTTCAGGATATTTTAAAAAACAGTATTCAAAATGATACTGTCCTCAACAAAAAGTTTGATGCTGTGCTAAATCAATATGGTTTTGCTTTCGACAGTAAATTTTTGCTTAAACTACCCATGTATGAAGTATGCGAAACCCTGATCCGTATATTCAGGCTTAATAAGACCCATAACCCCTATATTCAGTTTTTCTTGGATACCCTCTTAAATTTTTCGGTTAAAAAGACGGCTAATGTTGTTGATTTCCTGATCTGGTGGGATGAACAAAAAACTAAACTTTCCCTCAAGATGCCTTCGGGTATCAATGCAATAAATATAATGACAGTTCATAAATCCAAGGGTTTGGAGTTTCGCATAGTTATCTTTCCTTTTGCCGAAGATAAACAACGTAATTCCAAAGATATGTTGTGGATAGATATGGAAGACACTGAATTACCCCTGCTTAAAACAGCCTTGCTGGGAATGAACAAACAATTGGTAAATACCAGGTATGAAGCAGATTATCAGCATGAAACTGAAAAATCAAAACTAGACTTGATTAATTTAGTATATGTTGCATTGACGCGTCCTTCCGAAAGATTGTATATCATCAGCAGTCTTCCTTCTGGTAAATCAGAGGCATTATCGTTGCCCGACTTATTTAAAGGATATTTGCAACAAATCAAGGTATGGCAAGACGGTTTAACAACTTATGCAATCGGAACACCAGCACCCAAGACTTCAACATCTACTTCAACATCCGATAATATGTTGCAAATGAATGAATTTTATTCTTTCGACTGGCAAAAACGTATCATCGTCAGTAAGCTGGCACCTCAAAACTGGATTACCGATGATCCCGATGGCAGCCGTAGATTTGGGAATTATATACATTTGATTTTATCAAAAATCAAGCATAAAAATGAAATTGAAAAAGAAACGGAAGAGCTCTTCATCAAAGGTTTGCTTACTATTAAAGAGAAAAATGATCTAATAAAATTGCTTATCAAACTATGGCAATTAGAAGAAGTGAAGCAATTATTCAACGATACATTGGAAGCTAAAAACGAAACAGAAATTCTGCTCAGTGACGGAAAATCTATTCGACCCGACAGATTGCTTTTTAAAGAAAATGAAGTTATTATTATAGATTACAAAACCGGCAAACAACAAGAAAGTCATCGAAAGCAATTAGACCACTATCAAACAGTACTAAAAGAAATGGGCTATCCGAAAATTAAAAAAATATTGATATACGTAAGTGATGAAGCTGAAGTGGTGATTTGGTGAAAGCGAAAAGGCGACTAAGGGACTGAGAGACTGAGGGAGCAAAAAGGCAATTAAGAGACTAAGTGACTTAGAGACTAAGAGACTGATAGAAAGAGCTCACCGAATTTTGTCATACTGAACGAAGTGAAGCATCTTTTTTCAATTACGAATTACGAAGAAACATAAACGCTCACCGTATTTTATCATGCTGAACGAAGTGAAGCATCTCATAAACTGTAGAATAGAATTAACACACACAACAAAAAAAACCTGCATCCAAATGTGAACTGCACCCCAAAAGTTAGACAAAAAACTTTTGGGGTGTTTTTTATGGAA
>JBAXNW010000094.1:0-6660 GCA_037133555.1 Bacteroidota bacterium | reverse complement strand
TGGAAGCTGCCATTGTAAAATTGGCATCGCTGACATCTGTTTTTGCAGGATTTCCAGCATCAGAAATTCTAATTAAACAGTTGTTGGAAGAAATATTTGGGAGTACACCCCAGGTATATGTATTTGCAATGGTAGAAGATGAATAGCTAGACGTAATAATATTCCAGCTTGTTCCATTGTTGGTAGAATATTCAATTTTATAAACGCCGGAGGTTCCACCGGCTATCCAGGAAATATCGCTAGAATTACAACCATACAAATATTCCCCACCGTTGGGTGCCGTTATGGTAATATGTGGAGCAATGGTAAATACAGCATTGCTTTGGTCGAAATTACAGGCGTTGAGTCTGTCTTCAACTTTGATAAGTGAGGTTGTGGATGGAGTGTTCAACACAGACCAATTATAGGAAACCCCTGAAGTATTTGTTGTGATGGCTATCCAGTTCGTTCCATTATCCGTTGAATAGGATATTTTGACGGATGTAGTAGGGCCGCTCATTACAAACTGAATGGGATTCGTATAGCCTATCTTCCAGTTTTCACCACCATTCGGAGAATTCAATACCACATTATTGGTGGCTGTTATGGTAAATGAGCCATTGCTCTGGTCAGTCTTAGTTACATCGAACAAATCAAAAACCCTTATCATACAACTTGCTGAAGTGAGGTTGTTAACAGTCCAGCTATATGAACATGCTGTAAGAGCTGTAGCATAATTCTGAACAATGGTATTCCAGCTTACTCCATTGTCGGTCGAATACTGAATGGTATATTGCCCGGAAGTATTCCCTGCGGTCCATGCAATGGTCTTAATTTCGCAACCGAGATAATTTTCGCCACCATTGGGTGAAGTGAGGGTAATATAGGGTGCTATGGTAAAAATAGCATCGCTGATATCATAAACTGCCGGATTACCATATTCTGAAATTTTTACCAACGATCGGGTTGAGGGATTATTGGGCATAACCCAGGCTTGCGAACCATCATTGGGTGTTGAGGTTAATACACTTACCCAAGTTGCTCCACTGTCAACTGAATAATCAATGGCAACATTGACGGTAGTATAAGTAGCACTGTTCCATGTAATTGTCTTGGCTGTTCCTGCTATCCAACTCTCTCCACCATTGGGCGAAGTAACCGTTGGTTGTGCAGCACTTATCGAAAATAAATTATTGCTCTTATCGGTCATGCAAGCATTACTGTAGTCGGTAACTCTAACCAAAGCAGCATCTGAAGGTGTATTGGGGACCGTCCACGAATACGTTCCCAATGTTGTGCTGTAGCCTGAAATGATACTACTCCAGGTTGCACCTGCATTGATTGAATATTCTAAATTGTAATTATTGGATGTCCCGCTGGCTGTCCAGTTGATCGATTTCTGGGTTAATCCTTGCCAGGTTTCTCCACCATTGGGTAAAGTCAAAATTAAAGGACCAATTACTGTGAAAACAGCATTGCTAACATCTGATATTGTCGGATTATTTGCATCGTAAACTCTTACAATACAAGTCGTTGAAGATACATTGGGTACTGTCCATGAATATGTTCCATTTGTGGTATTGTAAAAACTGGCTATGGATGTCCAACTACTACCTCCTGTAGTAGAGTAATCAATAGAATAGTAGTTAGAAGTTCCAGCAGCAGTCCAACTGATTGTTTTTTGGGTACAACCGGGCCAGGATTCACCTCCGTTGGGTGAAGTAATAACAATGCTTTGTGATATGGCACAAAAGCTAATCAATACACCAATAATAAAAAAGGACAATGACTTTTTCATAAGTAATTATTTAGATTGTTTATAGTTCAGTTTGCCTATAGTCCTATTTTTAGGAGATTAGGCATCATAACATTCAACGTTTATATATAAAAATACCAAATAGTAATAAAATTATAATTCTTTATGTTGTTCAAATACAGGTTTTAATATTAATATTTCTTCTTGGGCTTAATTCTCTTGTTTTAATTAATGCTTATCGGATCAATATCAGCTTTCTATGCTTAATATATTCGCCAGCTTTCATTTTTAATATATAATTCCCGTTGTTTATGTAATTCATGTTTTTATTTTTAGTATCCCAGTTCAGTATATGCTTGCCTTTGGAATAATAGCCATTGAAATTCTTGATTTCTTCTCCCAATAAATTGTAGATTTCCAATGTTACGTATTGATTTTCAGGAATATTGAAGGTTATTTCTGTATTGTTGCTGAATGGATTGGGCGAATTTTGTAAAAGATAATATGCTTCATCCTGAAATTCGTTGATAGAACTGGTATTGTTCAATGAAACAGTTGCTGCATTTGAAGTAATTGTCAGTTCGTCCAGGTTGTTATTATAAGCTTCACTTTTCGTTAATGCTGCATTGATTTGAATACTTGCATTCGACTGACTTTGATTGATTACTTTTAACTTTAACTCAAAAACAACACTGCCATCACTAAGCGAAAATCCAGCGGGTATTTCTGTGCTCCACAATGCAGTAATTTTACCTGCATCAGCATGATTGCATCCGTAATATCCTGTTAATGCAACATTGTTAGTGCTGATAAATTCAAAATCATTGGGATTCCATTCCATGGTAAACTGATAGCCACTTATATTATTGAAATTACTAACTTTAACAGGTATAGTAATGATGTCACCTGAATTAGCATTTTGATTCTCCAAGTTGAAATTTAAGTTGCCAACTGTAGTTGCTTTAGTGGTGTTAGGATTCCAGCTATTGTTCACGTCTCCCAGTTTTATAGCTATAAAATTCTGGTCGTTTGAATTATTTGCACTGCTATAGGAATGCGTGCTTTCGTATGGGAAAGGCTGTTGTGGATTTGTAAAAACAAAATCTGTATTTACAAATTTCCAAGCTTCATTGCTGGGGAAAGCCGTTGTTATTTGCAGTATTAACGATTTGATTAACAATATGTCCATATTTGAAACACTGCCTGACTGGTTTACATCAGCAGCAATTACCTTATATGCAGAACTAAGTGGCTGGATGTTTAAAATATGTCTTTGAATCAATATCAGGTCAAGCGTTGACAAACCACTTACAGCAGAAATGTCATTTCCTTTTGAAGGGGTAATGGTGTAGCTATTGCCTTGTAAAACACTGAAGTTAAATAAACCATTGTTAGTTGTAATTACAGAATCGTTGGCAGAAGAGCCACTCAATTTCAGTTTCACTGTATTCATCATATAGTTCTGTTCGGTATGTACATTCCCTGAGATATTTACATTGTTTGCAATTCCGGAAACGCTGATATTTACAGTAGCTAAAGGACTTTGACAACTGTTAACGATAGCCTTAACAGCATAAATACCGTTCAATGCTGATGTTGCATTTGGAATAAGCGGATTTTGCATAATGGAAGTAAAACTATTTGGACCTGTCCACAAATAGGATGCATTGGGGATGCTGCTTGCCGATAATTGCAGGTTGCCATTCATTGCTACCGGTGAATTGCTGGATGCAATAGGGGCGGATGGTAAAGAATTGGCAGTAATCCCGATATTGTTTGATGTTGCTGAACATCCTGCAATAGTAACAGTTACGTAATAAAATCCAGAGCCAGCTACAATGATGGATTGTGTGGTTTGTCCCCCCGGATACCATAAATTGCCTACAGTGCTTGACGATGTGAGTGTTACGCTGCCTCCTGTACAGAATGTAGTTGCTCCGTTGGCAGTAATGCTGGAAGTAACGCTTTGGTTGATGCTAAAGTAATTGTTACTGAGGTCTAGCGTACTTCCGTTATTGGCATCTTTCACTCTGATTTTGCATTTGGATGAACTGATATTGGGTAGATTCCAAGCAAAGTTACCGCTTAAAGTATTATAATTGCTGATAATCGTATTCCAGGATAGACTACTGTCGGTTGTATATTCTAAAGTGTAATATCCAGAAGTTCCACTTGAAGTCCAGATAATGTTTTGAATGGAACAACCATTTAAATTTTCGCCTCCATTTGGGCTTGTGATTGTAATTGTTGGAGCAGCTAATCCAATGGCAAAGGCATTATCACTTTTATCCAGTTTGCAATTATTGATAAAATCGCTTACTCTTATCAAGCAATTGGTGGAAGATGCTGCAGGAACTAACCAAGCGTATAAATTAGCCGGAATATTCTGATTGTATATGATATTGGTCCATGTACTTCCTCCATTGCTTGAATAATCAATGCTGTAATAGCTCGATGAACCTGTAGCAGCCCAAGTAATATTCTGGATAGTTCCGGGTTGCAGGCTTTCGCCTCCATTCGGAAAGCTAATTACGATTGCAGGCGTTATGCTAAATGTTGCATCGCTTACATCTGTTTTAATGCCATAAGTATTGTCGCTTACTCTTATCAAACAATGTGTCGAAGGCGTATTGGGAATCATCCAGTCGTAGGTGTTGTTTGAACCCGATGAACTAAAACTGCTTACTATTACAATCCAACTCAAACCATTGTCTATAGAATATTCAATTTTGTAATTTCCAGAGCCTCCACCGCTGTTCCATTTTATGGTAGTTTGTGTACATACTCTCCATTCTTCCATACCATTATCGCCATTTGGAGATGTAATGACCAGCCCGGGTTTAATGCTAAAAACGGCATTACTGATATCAAAATTTGATGGATTGTTGTATTCATTTACTTTTATCAAACATTTAGTGGAAAAGTTATTAGGTACATTCCATGTATAACTTCCATTATTGTTTGTGACTGAAGCTATGGGTAACCAGGTGGCACCGCTATCGACCGAATAAGTTAAACTTACATAACTCGCATAAAAATACTCACTGGTCCAGCTGATGTTGTAAGTTGAACCGTAATACAATGATTCTCCTCCATTTGGTAATGTAAGTAAAGGGGTTCCGGGGGTAATCGTAAAATTGTTTGTACTGATATCTTTGATACAACTATTGTTGTAATCCACAACTTTAACCTGACAAAGAGATGAGGGAGAATTTGGAATTGTCCAGTTGTAATTTTGAGTATATTGATACGAGCTTAAAGTATTCCAGGTAGATCCATTATTGATTGAATAATAAACATTAAACTGTGTAGAGGTAGATGTAGCAACCCAGTTGATATTCTGAATACTTCCTGCTTGCCAAAATTCGCCACCATTTGGCGTATTGATAATAATGTCGTCATTTTGTTTTAAGGTAAATACAACATCGCTGGAGTCTTTGATACTGGCATTGTTATAGTCCTGTACTTTTATCAGGCAATTGGCAGAAGTTGGAACATCTACTACCTGGGACCAGATAAAAGAACTGGAAGATGAGTTGTTTATAAAATTCCAGCTTTGTCCGTTGTTGGTTGAATAGTACAATCCGAAAGTAGAAGAGGTGCCACCTGAAGTCCAGTTGATTGTTTTAGAAGTACAACCTTCCCAGTTTTCGCCACCATTGGGAGAAGTTAGTATGATAAATGGAGGTAATACTTTGAAAGTAACATCACTAATATCGTTTACACTTGGATTGTTGTATTCACTGATACGGAATCTGCAAAGCAATGAATTGACATTTGGCAAGGTCCATGTATAACTTCCGTCATTTTCCGTTGGCTCAATTACTGTTGACCAGGTAGAGGCATTATCTGATGTAAATTCTATTTTTACAAAACTTGAACTTAAATATGCACTTGTCCATTGAATATTAATGGAATTATTGGCATAAGTAATTACATTGGTATTAGGATAAGTTACAGTAACATAAGGTTGTGGTGGTGCAATCGTAAAATTAGCATTGCTTATATCATAAATACAGCTATTGTTATAATCTTGCACTTTAATCAAACTTGAAGTGTTAGGACTATTTGGGATGGTCCATGATGGATAAGATGTAGAATAAGTGTTAGATATTATAGAACTCCAAGTACTTCCGGCATTTATTGAATAGGAAACAGAATATTGTGTGGTTGTTGGTTCCGAAATCCAAGTAATACTTTTGCTTGTACCTACTACCCAATTTTCGCCACCATTGGGTGAAGTAACAATTATATCGGCATTTTTGATAAGTGTAAATACCAAATCACTTGAATCTTTGATTGTGGCATTGCTGTAATCCTGCACTTTGATAAGACAATTAGCAGAAGTGACCACATCAGCCACCTGTGACCATATAAATGAGCTGGAAGTTGTATTGTTTATATAATTCCAGCTTGAACCATTGTTGGTAGAATAAAATATATTGAAAGTTCCTGAACATCCACCTGAAGTCCAGCTGATAGTTTTTGATGAACAGCCTTTCCATTGTTCACCACCATTGGGTGATGTTACGGTAATAAATGGAGGTATAACTTTAAAAACTACATCGCTTAAATCGTTCACTGATGGATTGTTGTATTCACTAATGCGGAATTTGCAATTTAATGAATTTATATTGGGCAAAGTCCATGTATAATTTCCGTCATTTTCCGTTGGTTCAATCACTGTTGACCAGGTAGATGCATTATCTGATGTAAATTCTATTTTTACAAAACTCGAGCTTAAATAGCCACTTGTCCATTGAATATTGATAGAATTACTGGCATAAGTAATTACATTGGTATTTGGATAAGTTGCTGTAATATAAGGTTGTGGTGGTGCTATCGTAAAATTAGCATTGCTTATATCATTAATACAGCTATTGTTATAATCTTGCACTTTAATCAAACTTGAAGTGTTAGGACTA
>JBAXNW010000093.1:0-6684 GCA_037133555.1 Bacteroidota bacterium | reverse complement strand
TGAATAAGGTTTGTGATTATACTGCTATTTTCTATGGTACATTAATTACACTTGGATTTCCCTCAAGCCTTAGTGGATGGGGTGGAGCTATAAATAGCGGATTAATTACTGCAGCTGTTAAGAGCGAGACGAGTGTAGTGGAAGAAATAGCAGTACATGGCAATTCATTAAAAAGTACTAGACCTACATGGGGTTATAAGTTATACTCAAATAGTGGTAAGTTTTTGAAGAATGGAATTACTTCGGCAGAAAAAGCAGAAGCACGCTACCCAAAATCGTTTATGCAAACTCATTATATGGAAAAAGCACCTTTGTTTCCTAATAGACGTGCTGCATTCAATTGGGAATTTATACAAAATCAAATAGAACGCGGTCCATTAAATAAAAATATGCATTAAAAATTTTAAATATGGATGATAATAATAATATTTTAGGTTGTTTTGTTTCTTCAACAATTGGTGATGATAATGGAGTTTTATTTAGAACATACATTTATAGTGATAATGGAATTTATGATACTTTAAAGAGATTGAAACACAAAAATTATGGCAAGGATTTAATATTGATTCTTTTTCAATTTTATGTCAACCCTATAGCTTATGAATTACAAAATCTAAAGGAGATAGAAAACTACCGAAAAAAAGAAAGGGCAATAGGGATACCGGTAATTATAAATAATAAAAATTTCTTTAGCAAATCAGAGGAAGATAGATATAGCTTCTTAAAACAATTTATTTTACAAAAATTAGATGTTTTGGCAGAGGTAATAAAAAAAAAGAAACTTGATACTAATATTGAGTTGCTTAAATCTGATTTGAAGAATATCTTAGATTAAAAATGAAGTAATGCTCCATTAAATAAAAATATGCATTAAAAATTAAATATATGGATGAATTGTCTAATTATCTAAATTTTATCAAAGAGAAAGGAAGATCCTTATCTGTATGCCAATAGGTTTGTATATCATCCCTCCACCCAATTTATAAATACTGGAGTGTTTGGTATAATTGTAGTCATTTACTGTCATATTTGAGATATTCCTTGTCATAGCATTCTTATCTGAATTTGCATTAATTGGATATTGACCATGATTACTATAATCAACACCTTTAATGCCCAATAATAACACAAAGATAATAATTTAATACGCTAAATATCAAAATATTATGAAATTTTATCAACAACATATTGTTGATAACCAGCAATTTAAAGAGGCTACCCTTTTGAGACAGCCTCTTTGTGGTTTAAAGACTAGTTAATATTACCTTAATTTGCTTTGAATCCTTTGGTATCCATGTAAAGTGTTATAAGTTTCCATCCATTAGTAGTTTTCTTAAATACAAAGTCGTTAATCCATTGATTATCAGACGATGGTTTGTATTCAGAAATAGACTTTAAATCACTTAATAATAGAGTTTTGTTACTAATTGAAACATCCTTCTCTGAATCATAATATCCACCATTATTGACAGCAAGCATAACAAACTTAATAATCTCATTAGTATTTATTTTTAAATGAGGATCTTGATCTTCGCGACCAAGTATATTTAATGGAGTATCAACCAGTAACTTAATTTTGTTTGTGTCGTTTGTTTGTATTGCCCCACCAAATTCTTTCCAGTATTCTTTAAAATCTAGAATTTTTATTTGCTGCTGCTTAACTTCAATTTGACCAATTGACTCTAAAGAATCATTTTTATTTAACTTATCCTTCCCCTGCTCATTGTTATTGCAAGAAAATAAAACTATTGATAGTAATAAGAAATTTAATTTATTCATTTTAATTTGTTTTATAGTTTAACGTGGCATTCGATATTGACGGATTGAAATTGGATAAATTGGATCGTATACGCCACTTGAAATTTTTACCCTATTTGACCAGTTCCCATGTAGAATTTTGAGAGTTCCATCTTTATTCGTACCCATATAAAACCCAACATGACCAGTTTTGAATAATGCAACTGCACCATAAGCTGGCTTATACAATGGTATTCCCCAACTTTTATAATTATTACCTGTAGCTCCAGCACCTTTTATACCTGCTTGAGCTAAGCTCCAATGCACAAAAGCTGCACACCATGCTGTTGCATCAGTAGCATTGTTTAATCCCGCAGATTTTAAATAAGTCTCTATTCTTAGATTACTACCTGGGTTATATTCTTTAACACCAATTTCACCTTTAGCTTTGTCCATCCAAGGTGTAGCAGTATTGCTATTGCTTTTCATTTTATCAGCTGAAACTTTAAATTCAGCTAAAGTAACCATATCATGCCAATTTCCTTTATTATCACCATACATAGCATTTTCATTTTTACCCATTGCAAGCGTAGTTTCACCATGATAAGTTTTACCCACTGCTTCTGCTTTTGAACTGACTTTTGGATCCCAATACACATTATGGGTTTTATCGCCATTATCTTCTACCCAGCCATCATTCATTCCATCAGGATCAACTTTATTTATTGGATTTCCACTACAATACATAAACGGAGACTGGTGAGGGTAATCATCACTCATCGGATCCACACTCAACCAAATACTAAAATCTGTATTAAGATATCTTGCTCCAAAGTATGAGTAGCCCGTTTCTTCATCTTTTTCTTTTCCGCTAAACTTGTATGGGGTATTATAAGGTGCATTGCTGCTTTGTTCTACAAAGGTTTCGCCGAAAGGCAGATATTGTAAATGCTGGGTGGTAATGCCGGAGGCATCGGTAATAAAGCTACTGCTGCCAAGGTGGTCTGAGTGGTAAAAGAACTGATCTCTTTCTAAGTTATCACTGCTGATTAAGCCTTGTAAATATTGAAATGCAGGGGGTAGGTTGAGGTAATCTTTATTAAACCCTACACATACTGCATCCTTGCGAATGGCGGTTTCCTGTTCTGCCCGTTTATCAGTAAAGTTTGAGCTTATTAGCGCCAGTTCGTACTGGAGCCCTATGGGGTTGTTAAGCATGCCACCACCTATTTTAGAGCATACTCTCTGTCCTTCTATATAGTAGTGTTTGGTGTACTCACGGTCGTTTATTGTCATATAGGGATTTGGTATAAAGTGTAATATTATTCAAAATAACAAAATCTACAGTTTGTTCTCTGTTTTTCTATATTTGCACCACTTTCTCAGTTAGTTTCCACACAAATTCGCCGCCAATATCGTAAGTGTATGCATTATCATCATAGTTTGTATGAATGATATCTTAATATATGATATTGCTTTTACTTTAATTCTTTGTGTTCTTAAAAGTCAAGCAATATGCTAGGCTTTTAGTTATAGCTTTGCTCAGATTACATATCTAAGCGAGTTGGGTGACAAAATTGTAATTTTTTTACTGTGTGCGTATGCTATCTCCTATTGTTTCAATCATTTTTTTAATTACTATAGGTTCCTCTACATTGATTTGAGTTGTTTTCTTATCTTTTTTATCACATGAAAACTCTTGAAATTGTTTTACAACCGATTTAGGTAGTAAACCGGTATTTACGACAATAAATTTAAAAGATTCAATGCAAATTAAAACCGACCAGGAATCTTCATTTTTAAATTCTCCATCACATTCTTTAAATAAAATATCTGGTATGCTATTTTTTGATAAATGAGTTTGTTTATCAAAATACATTGCAATATACAAATTATTCTTTTTTATCAAATAGGAAGGCAAATAGGTGTCTGACATTCCTTTATCAGAAAAATAAATTGTAAAACACCTAAAATTTTTATATTTTTCTGCTTCTATAATATACATAAATAAAGGTCGTTTGCACATTCTGTCCTTTTCTTTTTTATAAATTGAAACTTCTGCAATAAATTCTTTGTTTAGTTCAATCAATAATTTGGCAACATTTTCTAATATTTTCTTTTCTTTTGCATTTGTGCTACTACTATCATTATTGGATTTAAAAGAGTCTTTTAATATCTCTTTATTCTGATTCCCTTGAACCAAAAAAGTAAATAATAATAAGGATATGCAATACTTAAGTGCTTTCATTTTGTTACATATTTTTTTAATGAATTAGGCACTGCATTTTTATTGGGATATACAGTATATTTAAAACGTTCGTCCTCTGTTTTACCTCTACCAAGAGCAGGGAAATATTGTGTTAGTCCATTACGTTCTGATAATATATAATATGCAGGATATTTGGCTTTGCTATCCAAATCCCCATGGCCAGCAACTCCATGTCCCAGCCCAGAATTTCCATCTTTTCCAATAGGATGAGTATGAATATCGAAAGTAATTGTTCCTTCTTTGTTAAATTTAAAAGGATAAGCTTTTTTAGTTGTATTTTTATCCCAATTTCCAACAATAAGTTCTTGATTACCATTTTTAGTTTCAAACCCTTTCCCATTTAATTCTTTCCCTGTTTGAGTAGAAATAAAACTCATTAAATCAGCGCCACCTTCTTGATTTCCTCCAGTTGTACTAAAACCTTCTTTAGATAAATCTTGTTGTTTGTTTTTAGCATTTAAAATTCCTTTGGAAACATTTATAAATGAATTACCTTTATAATTACCTGTAAATTTCCCGTCCTTATCAAATGTTCCTGTTTGTATAAAATCAGTTTTGTCTTTTGTTATTTTTATCAGAGAGAGCCTTCCTGAAGTTTCGTCTAAACCATAGTCATCTAATCCATCGGGGTCAATCACAGTAATTGGATTCCAATGACAATAATTGTAAGGAGAAATGCCTAAATTATCATCCGCCATCGGATCCACACTCAACCAAATACTAATATCTGTATTAAGATATCTTGCACCAAAGTAAGAGTAGCCCGTTTCTTCATCTTTTTCCTTACCACTAAACTTATAAGGAGTATAGTAATGAGAAGAAGCCTTTTGTTCTACAAACGATTCCCCAAAAGGAAGGTATTGTAAATGTTCTGTTATATTTCCATTAATATCAGTAATAAATGAAGAAGAACCAAGGTGATCGGTATGATAAAAATAAAGGTCTTTTTCTTCATCATCCTTGTATTGCAAACTGTCTAAAAACGTAAAAGCTGAGTCGATAATAAGATTATAAATTCCTACACATACTCCGTCACTTTTCAGCATATCCTCTTGTACGGTTTGCATATCCGAAAATTTATCATGTAAATATGCCACATCACTATACAATGCTGTCATATAATACTTTTGTTTTCCATTCTTAGAAAATATCTCATAAAAATCATTTTCACCTAAACTCATTCTGTTTTTATTTACCAATATTGCAAAACTATTATTTTGTTTTAAGGTGTTATGGGCAGCCCAAATTGTTTAGCCTCCTTAAATCCTTCTGGTATAATGCTTTTACTAAACCCTTTTGCTGCTGGTCATAATGACTTAATTTCTTGTGTCCCCGTTTTAACGGCAATCTAATCTTCTGCTTTCTCAATTACAATCTCCTTACTCCAGAACTCCATCTTTGAACCTTGATCAAATTCTAAATAAAAATATGATTTTTCATTATTATTATATTCTAACAATTGCCCATTTTTTTCAAAACGCCCTCGATATATATTGTCTATTGTGAGATTTTTGAATTCAGAAAAATTGATAAATTCCAGCTTAACTAAATCAACATCATCAAACCTAAATGAGATTATATAACCTTCAATAATTTTCTTAAAAAGAAAAATAAGAAAATTGTTCTCTAATGAAATTCTAACACAATCAAAATCATTGTGAAAATCATAATAAACATTTCCAAATTCAAATTGAGAAAGGTTTCTTAATAGTTCTATATTTTTTGAATCGATTTTCATATTATTGTCCCTTTAAAAATTTGGTTACTATTTTCAAGTCTTTTTGCATCATAGGTATAGCTTCTTTACTAGCCCTTGTTACACTTTTCACTACCCCATTGACAAAATTTTTATTATAAACCTGCATATGAGGGGTTGCGACTCCTCCATGAGCTTTTCCAGCTAAATCATATCTTATTTTTTGAGTAGCATTTTCAATTGTAACAGAATTCTTACCACCATTCAATTTTATTAAGTCTTCAACTGTAGCTGCCCCTTCTTTAGCGGCAAAAGAGACTGCACTTTTTGTAAGTAGAGCTCTTACAGCGAATCCTATTTCAATAGCATCCATTGCTCCATAAACTGCCATACCGGTATTCAACAACCAATGCGGAAAATTATCACTAAATCCATACATATTCTTTTGTTGTTTCGTTGCTTGATAAGGATTGGCCGACATTTTAGCCATATTTGGATCAGCCCATACCTGAGTTTCTGTTAGAGGTTTAGAATCATGGAGTTTCCCATCATTTCCACCCCATTTATAATTTTCTCCATCAGAAAGACTTACTTCATTTCCTAAATATCTCCCATGCTGATAATTGTCTTGTAAGTCTTTCTGTGAATTAATTTTTGGATCCCAATAAATTTTATTTTCATCTTCTACCCAGCCATCATTCATACCTGTTGGATCAGCTCTATTTATTGGGTCTCCACTACAATACATAAACGGAGATTGGTGAGGGTAATCGTCACTCAACGGATCAACACTTCCCCAAATACTCCATTCTGGTAAGTAATATCTTGCCCCAAAATAACTATAGCCTGTTTCTTGGTCTAACTCTTTAGCAGTAAACTTATATGGCGTATAATAATTAGCTGTATTCCGTTGCTCAATAAAGAGCTCACCATAGGGTAAGTATTGCAAATGTTGTATTGGGCTGCCATTTATATCTGAAAT
>JBAXNW010000092.1:0-6852 GCA_037133555.1 Bacteroidota bacterium | reverse complement strand
TAAAAAACATCTTAACTTGCTGCGAAATTTGTCCGAACATTGGGGAGTACTTTACCTTGCTAAAATACTGCATAAAGAATTTTAAATCAAGTATTAAAGTTGCAAGAAAGAGTCATGTTAAAAAAGATATTGACGCAGTAAACACTTTTAAAAAAACTTCGCCATAATTTGCCAGCGAGCTATTGAAAATAAAGCAAGGCAATACCAGAAAATAAATCTATATTTTCAGGATGAAAGTCGTTTTGGCTTATTTACCAGAAATGGAAAAGCATTGACAGCTATAGGTATAAAGCCAATATGCCCATGTCACCAAGTATTTCAATCTACCTATCTATATGGTGCATTTTCCCCTTTAGACGGGAATAAGTTTTTGTTAGAATTACCTTATTGCAATACGGATTGTTTTGAAGTATTTTTGTCTGAATTTTCTAAACAAAATCCAGAGGAATTAATAGTTATCATACTCGACAATGGAGCTTTTCATAAAGCTAATAGACTTATTATTCCTGAAAATGTGATACTGATTTTTCTTCCTCCTTATTCTCCTGAACTTAATCCTGCCGAAAAGGTATGGGCTAAATTTAAAAGAGACTTTACAAATAGATTTTTTGAGAATCTGAATTCGATTAAAGATTATGTTTGCAAATTATCTCAAGAACTTACTGTTAATGAGGTGAAAAGTATCACAAGATTCAGTTATATATTCTTAAATCCATTTTGGACTATTGTATAATTCACTTTGGTATAAGTAGATACCCCGAAAGACATTCTGAGTCTTAACATTTAAAAGATAGTATTAAGTAGTGTATCTAAGGTTAGATGTTTGTAACAATGATATTTACCACAAAATCTGTTTAATATAAAAAATATTTTTATAAAAATTAAAATTTGTTTAAAGTTATATTATCTTTGCCATTGTAATAAATCAATAATTTGAATAAAAAATGAATAAACACGAAGCAGAGCTAAGTGGTATCTTGATTAAATTTTTACTCAGGTGTAAAGTATCAATTATTTTTTTGAATTAATTAAAAAATTATGTGCAAAATAAAAATTTTATTTTTAATAGTTGGAGTAATATTATTTTTCAATGAAAGTTTTTCACAAAAAATTAATAAAAAACCAAGGGAAAAGATTACTCAGAATAATTCAAGAGTTAATGCATACGAATATTTATTCTTTGGAATGCCAGAAGATTCTGTTTTTTTTCTAATGAATAGTAGTTCTGAGACCTTTAAAATTGGGAATTATGCATATTCCATTCGTTGTAATTATAATAAATATAGATGTCTATCTAGTATTAGTTTTACACAGATTATCCAATTGTTCACAGATTCATACGACAAAGAGTTGAAAGAAATTCATAATGATTTGCTTCTTGAATTGAAGAATAAATATGGTAATCCAACAAATAAGTACGGTTATCCAAGTATTGAAAAATTATATGCTTATGCAACTAAAACAATGGCTACAAATACTTGGAAATTAAAAGACAAAACAATAGAAATTGGAATTGAAGAATATAACTTTTCCTATTTTGTATGGCTTGAAATACATCCAAATAAAATAAAATAATATAAAAATCAAATTTATAATAAAATGGAAATAACAAAATTTATCTTTAGGAAAAATATTCTGTTAATTCTTTCTATTTTCTTTGTTTCATTTTTAAATAGTTGTGGAAGTGATTCGGGGAAAGACACTACAACAAATGATAAAAACGAACGGAAACCCAATACAGAAATTACAAATTCAAAACAACAAGAGTTTCTTAAAAAGAAATCTGACTTATTTTTCTCTAATGTTATAAAACCCGCAAATTCTGCTTTAACAACTATGTTTAAAGAAAAAACAGAAAATTTAACAAAAGAATTTCTGAAAGAAATAAATAATACATTATCAGATTGGACAGGCACTGTTGAAAGTGTAATAGCCTGTGATGAAAAAGGTACTGTTATTGGTGGTGATGACAAAACAAAAAAAATTCTAATATTAGTGGTCGATTGTGGAATTATAAAATTTGAGGAAAATGAAGATAATTATTCTTTATATTGTGAACAAGCTCAAAGCAAAAAAGGAAAAACAAAGGGTTTATATCCAAATAATCCAGTTTACGAAAAAGTTCTAAATTTAAAGGAAGGTCAAAAAATAAAATTTTCCGCAAAAGTTCTTATATCAAAAGAACAAGGGAATTATGACCCAGTTGGGAAAGATTATAGAAATTATGATGAACAAGTAACTATTTTCCAAGTAGAATTTACAAAATTAGAGCTTTTACCTACGAATGAAATTGCTGAATAAAAATATTAATCTTATGAGTTGGGAAATTGAATGTTGTAATAATGAATGTCCAAAAATAAAAGCAAATAACATTGTTGATTTGATTAATAAACATAGAGATAATAATGGTTTATTCTTATGTAGTTTATCGCATCATCATGGATTTATTAAAAAAACTTTTGCTTTACAAGAAAAAGAAAGAGTTTGGAATCCATATTTAAAAGGAATAATTACCTTGGGTAAAGATAATGAAATATACCAACCTTTTGTATTTATTGTAGCTGATAAACCAAATAATGAACCTGATTCTGTATGGTTTTCATATTATAAAGACTTAAGAGGTAAACAAGAAAATGGCAAATTAAAAATTGGTTATGGTCCTGGTGGTCCACCAGTTCTAAAAATTGACTCTATAAAAGAACTTTTACAGAAATTGAACTTTATATAAAATCATAAGTTATTGGTTTTTAATTCAAGTTATCAACTTAATACTGCATTTATTTTGGGAGAGTAGGTCGCCGCCAAAAACTTAACGCAAAAACCTCATCATACGATGGGGTTTTTTTGTTTGATGACAATCCTATTTTAGAAGTGATAACTTAATAATAATCAATAAACTTTCTACTTATTATTCAATTTCTAAATCACTAAATCTGTAGCGTATATAATTGTTTTAATTCCTCATTTATTGTTTTCTTATACAAAAAATATACTTGATTACCGGCTATTTTTATGTTTTCAATAAAAGGGAAATTAGGAATATTTATTGGTGGTTTTAAATTTCCACTGATTACATCAACTTCTTTTAATAATATGCTGGAACCTTCTTTATATACTGCATATAAAGCTTTTCCGTTTTCATCTTTTATAATTTTACCTGTATATTTTTTATCGTTAATAAACTTAGCTTCTGATTTGTTTATGATTTTTCCTTCGGTATTATAAGTTTCAATAGTATTTGTAATTGTATTAAACAAACAGATTTTATCCATTATATTTATAACAGTTGCTTTTAAAGGTGAAAACCTACCATGAATGTCTTCCCAGTCAAGTGATTGATAATTGCGTAAAACATCCAAATTCTTATAAACAGAGGTAACGGATAATCCATATTGTTGGGCTCTTTTTGCATAATAAAAGAAATTAAATTCACTTTCAAAAATATCAATTTTACTGCTATCGGTCAAAGTAAGTATTGTACGTCTTTCATTTTCTTCATCATATAAATTGATACAATGTAATTTCATTATAAAATTTTGATAATGAAACGTGTGGTAAAAAATATTGTCATTAATTTTAAAATCAATAGCTTTATTGTAAGCATAAAAATCATTAATCGCAATTGTTTGAATAATCGCAATTTCAGTTGGTTTAATTTCAATTTTAACGGCTTCTTTTTTATTCAGATAATAGATATCTTCAAAACAATCAACATACAACGTTTCTGCATTGTCAATCTTCTTTTCCATTAAAATATTAGCTTCATCGTCAATTAAGTACAAACGTGTATCGTTTACTCTTTTATGATTATAGGCCAATAACAAAATTGTATTTTCAATAATCAGATAATCGATTACATAAATCGGTAATTTTTTTGTAATGCTATTGATAGGTTCTGAATTTATAGTAACTTCTTTCAATTCATTTATCAAAGGTGTCAAAAGAATTTCAGTTTTGTTTTTTAAATGAGAAATTCTATACTGCTTTTTTTCATAGCTGATATGAGAAATCAATAAGTTTGCAGTAGGAGAGGTGGTAGCAAATGAAAAAAATCCTGAATCGTCTGTAGTTGTTCCAATTGTTGTATTTGCAATCTGAATATTTACGTCTTTAATTGGCTTCAGTGTAATTGCATCTTTTACAAAGCCATTTATACTTAATTTTTGGGGAAAGCAATAGATGGCAATTAGCAATAGATAACTAATAATCAGGATCTTTTTCATTTTCTTTTTTTTTACAGAAATACAAACAAATATTTTATCATCTCCGGGCTGCCATTCTTTCAGCTTCAAAATCAAAATAGCTCTTTGTTTCAACCACCACAACGCCTCCATCAAAATCCCCATATTTAGCGGGGACGTCACCCATATATACCATTACACTGGCTACTGCAGAACCAGGGATTTTATAATCGCTGTCGCGTTTCTTTACACCATCCACATAATAAATGACTCCACCATTTCTGGCACCTCTGAAATAAACTTCTCTTCCATCATCACTTACCAAAACCCCTGGCACGATTGCATTGAGCAAATAAGTAAGATTGTTTCCATTGGGAATGTTCTTTATTTCTTTGGATCTGATTAACTGAACGGTTCTGGTATCAATTAATTTATCTCTGTATCCCACTACTTCAATGCCAGGTAAATCTGCTTTGTTAAGAGATACATTTTCAATAGAAGTCATCTGGTTGGAATTTACGCCTACCGTTGTGATAATTCTTTTGTTATAACCAACAAAAGAGATGTTTACATTGTACACGCCAGGATTGAGACCTTTAATATGAAAATAACCATATTTATCTGTAGATACCCCAATGAGGGCTTTGCCAACCTCTACATATACACTTGCTCCCGGAATGGTTTCGCTGGTAAGCGAATCCAGGATTTTACCCCTGATACTTCCTGTTTGCGCGAAAGAGCCTGATAGCATTGTGCTTACTAAAATCAGACTGAATAAAATTTTTCTCATGTTTTATTTTTTTAGTGAATCTTTTTGATAAATGTACTACAATCTGGATGCGAAGTAAAGACCACATCAGTTTAGGGTAGCATTTTATCAGTTTAGGGTAGCATTGAGCAAGTTTAAGGTGAGCCTTTCTGATTATTCATCAATATGTATCAATGAAGTTGCTAATAAAGCCTTTTAAGAGCTTATGTTTGTTTTGATATGAAATAGTATGATTGTGTCTTTATTTTGTGGTTTACCTGATTATTTTGGAGGGTATTCGGTAAAATTATTTTTGAATATTTAAGTTTTTTTGTTAAAAATTAGATAATATTTAAAAATGTATTGTATATTTACCAAAAAATGAATGCAATGATAATTGCTAATTATTTAAAAAATAAAAGTATTATAACTTTTTTTTATTTTATTTCACTTTTGTATTTCGGACCTTGTGCCTTTTGTCTCGTACTTCGTGTCTCGTGTCTCGTGTCTCGTATAAAGGTAATAAGATTAGTTCAAATATCTCCCACTAAACAATTTTTATATTATAAGTTTTTTAGAAAATTATGTAAGACCAACTTAAGTGTACTTGGCTGTTGATATACCGAATTATATTTGGTATAACTATTTCTAAATTGATTTGAATTACAAATAGGTAAAGAAATAGAGTAGTTTACAAATGATAAATTATCAACAGCCTATTTCTTAGTATTTTATTTTAAAAATTATTTATTAAATAAAAATCAAAAATGAAAAAACTAATAATAGTATCAAGTATTTTTCTTATAATAAGTATATCATGTAAAAAAGAAGAAATAAAAAATGATGTAAAAATAGAATCAATAACAAAGGCAACGTCACATAATAAATCAACTTTACCTCCAATAAGGGAATTTGATTGTGGTGCTCCTGCACCTTCACCTTATCCCTGCCCCAATGCAAATTGTAAATATATGGGATGGGACTGTGCCTTTGAAGTTGATATTCATAGCAGAGGAGAGGGACTCGCCTATACTGAAGCAGCAAATATTTTAGATACTTATATCGTATCAGGTCAAACTGGTGATTTTTTTAAAAACTATCCGAATGAGGTTAAAATATTAATGGTTGAAATAACTACTCCTGAAAGAATTCTTATGTTGGATGATTTAAAAAATGGAGTTACAACAGTTAGAAAGCATCCTGTTTATTCTTCTGAATACGAACAAGAAATTAATGTGTATCAAATCTATGTAGTTGGAACTGGTAAAAGTCCAAATTACGGTGATTTATAGTTAGTTATTAATAAATGTCATATAATTATTACTTTAATTATATGACATTTACTTTAAAAAACATGAAATGAAAAAAATAATTACTTTACTAATTTTATTAATAACTTTCGGGTGCAATAAACCCCAAAATCAATTTGAAGAGAATTTTAGGTTGATAGATTCGCTACAATTACATAATAAGATACTAGACAATGTAAGTTTCGGATATTTTCATTATTACAATAAAAGTGGGAACTATTTTATTTTTATAAATAACAATAAAATAGTTGGTGTTGATATGTTTGATAAAATTCAATTCGAAATTAGTTTAAATAGACTTGATAGTATGGATAATAAAGAATTTTTATACTATAATTCGGATTCTATTTTTATTTCTTCTTTTCATAAAAAATCATATGAAATGTTCATTACATTGATTAACAAAAAAGGGGAAATAATAAATAATTGGAATATTAGTAAATATGCAGAAAACATTAAAGATACTTATTTTTATATTAAAACAAATTATATGCATCCAATGATTTTCATAGATAATAAACTATATTTTCAGGCTTCTTATAATTTTAAACCTGGTACTATAAAGTACTCCCCAATGTTCGGACAAATTTCGCAGCAAGTTAAGATGTTTTTT
>JBAXNW010000091.1:0-7075 GCA_037133555.1 Bacteroidota bacterium | reverse complement strand
CACTGTCATAAGTTTTCTGCCAGGTTAAGCCGGTAACTTCGTCTTTTACAGTAAGCCCATCGCTACTTTTGGTGTAAACAGGAGTTGTATGTGTATACTGAGCATCTTGTCCATAAAATGCGGAATTGTTTGCTGGAGCTGCGATACTGTTGCCGATGCTATCCCAAATTCCGGTTTGACTTGAACCGATAACGTGGTAGCAGCCAGCATAAGCCGCTGCTCGTGGAACAGTTTTTAAATCACCAGTAATTGAAGTTGTTGTTGAATTATCATCTTTCTTACACCCTGCTAAATTCATATTTAGAAGGACTAAAACACCTATTAAAACTGATAGAAAATTCTTTTGATTTACTTTTGATTTCATTTTTTTAAATTTTAATTTATTCTTTAACTATTTTCTTAATTTCATATGTCTTTCCATTTTCAAGTTTTATTAAATATACTCCAGGTGAAAAGCTATTTGTTTGCACAACGGTTTTTTCAACCAAACTGCTTTTGAGCAAAACCTGACCAATAGAATTTAAAATCTCAAAGCTTGCCATTTCTCTATTTCCTTTCATTTCAATTGTAAGTTCGTTTGAAACAGGATTAGGATAAATATCAAATAAACTAGGTATTTTGTTTTCATTAATAGAAGCTAGTCCAGCATTACGTACTAAGCGCGTATAATTATAAATCCTTACTGCATCACCCTGGGGAGCATTCGCATTGTAATATCCATTTCCATTTTGCGTATAGCCACTAAAACTTCTGGGTTTTGGATCGCTTCGTTGGCATCCAGCGCCATGTATATCAGTCCACCCTATTCCGGAAAAATAGCCCATAGCTCTACCAAAGCAAACATAGGCTGCACTTGCTCCGTTAGTTTGTGTTTGAGATGAAAACGTTGTATTGCTCCAATACCATGGATAATCTGCGACACCTCCTTCATTGGTAATCTGGCTACAGTTGAATAGTGGGTTTATTGCTGCAGAATTGGATGCTGCCGGAGAACGGGTATAATCAACTATACTTTGCAATTCTTTGGTATCGGGTAATCGCCAATCAGAATATCCTGCATAAGTCATATTTTCAGCATAACTTAATGCATCCTTCCATAAAACGCCTGCCCCATTATCATTTTGCATCCACATCAGTCCGCTAGCGTTATCAGTAATGGTTCCGTTTCCGTTGCTAACGAATTGATTTGTGCCATAGGCTGTATTGCCGCGAACATACAATACATAGAAATGCTTTGCTGTACCACATTCTGGAACGGTGTAAGTAGTTGGATATCCTTTAATTCGTCCATCTATAAAATTGAATCCAAACACAGTTTCCAGTGCGCCAAATGTTAGGCTTACATATAAGGTAGAGGAGGCAATTTGACCATCAATTACCCGCTCAGTTCCAAAGCTACCGTGTGATAATGAATTCACGTCGCCGCATCCGACAGAGAAATATGTTGTATCAATATATTTTACAGGAATTGGTTGGGTTGGGCCTGGTTCTGCTCCAAAAAACATGGCAAGGGAATACAACTCTTTAATACTAGGCAAACGCCAATCATTAAAACCGCCAGTGCTGCATGTTGTAGCGCCAGCTAATGCCTCAGCATAGGTTAGTTTATCATAGAAATTAATTGTTCCGTCACCGTTTTTGTCCTCGGTTTGCTGCCACATCAGCCCTGTTATATTATCAGTTACTGTGCCATTGCCATTGTTGGTATATGATCGTGTGTTTCCAGGATGATTTGAATTCTGTCCGAAGAATGTTTGTGCTGAAGAAGGCATTGTTATTGCTACAGTTGTGTCGTAAGATATTGTCTGGCCCGTTCCGACAATTGAATACGTATGGGTTTGGTTAAAACCAATAAAATTTGTCATTGTTACAATGCATATGGTCGCAAAAACATTGACTGCGTTTGATTTTTTCAAAATACTTTTCATATTTGTCTTAAATATTAAAAAGAAAGCAAAAATATATCAGATTCAATTTTATAAAAAATGAAATCAATATATGGCAGTAAAATATCACTCAATCCTTCAATTTTATCACTGAATGGGTTTACATTGTTTTCTTTCTAAAAGAAACTTTCATTCTCAACTAAACAATTGTATTAGGTTCGTCTGTCTTATTAAAATGAACTACAGCTTTAGGATGTTTAATCAATTTAGAAAAAACCAAACAGAGAATCTGACTGATAATGAAAAAATATCCTCATTATTCATTTCATTTTTATACTTTTGAAATTCATTAACAATGCTAGCATGCGAAAAATAGCTTTAACCGAAAAGATTATCCTCAATTTTCTTTTATTGGGAATAAGCATTATCATTATCATTGCTTCCTATTCTTTTTACACTTCTCGCAATGCATTGATGGATTGCACATTTGAACAACTCATTTCCGTTCAGACCGTTAAGAAAAACCAGATTGAATCTTTTTTTGCTGATCGTATCCGTGATATTCGTTTTATTGCTGCTTCAGAAGATGCGCAACGATTGTTATTGCTTTTGAACAATCAGAAGTTATCAGACAAAAAGAATCCCAAAAATACTGAAGCCTTCATCAACAAAGCATATCAACGCTATTTGAGTAAGTATTACAATGATTATTTGATACTTGACCAAAAAGCTTCACTGCTTAGCATCAACACCAAAGTTCTTCAGAATGACAGCGTTTCATTTGAAACTGTTGTTGATTTCACTCTTGAAAACTTGAAATCAAGTATCAATAAAACACATTCAATTTATATTCAGGATTTTACTTTTAATCACAAAAAGCAGCGACCTACAATGTATTTGGGCGCACCCATCTTGGATAAAAATCGACATATCATAGGTTATGTTGCGTTAGAAATTTCATTTGAAGCTATTAATGCGATTATGTATGAAGACAATCCACACAATGGATTAGGCAAAACAGGAGAATCCTATCTGGTAGGTGAAGATTATTTAATGAGAAGTGGATCTCGTTTTCAGGAAAATGCTTTACTTAAAACGAAGGTAAAAACTCAAGCTGTCAACAATGCATTTAAAAAGCAAAAAGGAACAGAAATTATTACTGATTACAGAAATATAGAAGCCCTTTCTGCTTATTCAAAATTAGAGATACCCAACCTAAGCTGGTGTATCATTGCTGAGATTGATTTTAAAGAAGCCACCATTCCCGTTTATAAATTAAGACGCAACTCTATACTAATCTGCTTCTTATTAAGTTTTATTTTGTTTTTTTTCTCTTTTGTAATTTCTAAAAAAATTACGCGTCCTATTAAAAATTTAAAAGATGCTGCTATTAAAATCGGGAAAGGTGAATTTAATGAACAGTTACAGATCTTTTCAAAAGATGAAATAGGCGCCTTAACCGAATCATTTAATCTGATGATGAATCATTTGGAACAACAGAGTCAGGAATTACAAAAAGAAAAATTTTTGCGTTTACAATCTGTTATTGACGGCCAGGAAATGGAAAGACAACGCCTTTCACGTGAACTACATGATGGATTGGGGCAATTGCTGATAGCTATTAAACTTAAACTGGAGAGTTTGATATTTACGGATCGTTCAAAATTATTATACACTATTGAGGGCATTAAAACACTGTTTGACAGCACGATAGATGAAGTGAAGCGAATTTCATACGATTTAATGCCAGCCGTTTTGTACGAATTTGGATTGGCAAAAGCCATACGAAATTTGTGCGACGACATCGAAAACCGAACCCATATCATTTTTATTTTTAATTTTGAATTTGATTCTGACAAACTCGATAAGCTTATAAAAACCTATCTGTTTCGTATTGTACAGGAAGCCTTGAACAATATTGTCAAGCATGCAGAAGCTACTAAAGTAACTATTTCACTCCATCTCGAAAATAACGTGATTCAATTAAAAATTGCAGACAATGGTAAAGGATTTGATTTTGAAGAACACTTTCAACTGCTCAAAACCAATGGAATATACAATATGAGAGAAAGAGTACATTTATTAAATGGAGACTTTGAAATAGAATCCAATTCAACAAATGGAACCATCATAAATATTAAGATATCGCTAAACATACAACAGCACCAAGTTTAAAATCATCACTATAAAGTAAAATAAAATCTCGAAAAAAAATTGATATTTGCAAAAAATGTACTAACTTTGTACCTACAAGAATATTATAATAATATGGAAGTTTCAATTGTAAAAATAGGAAATTCAAGAGGTTTTATAATAAGTAAAACACTTTTGGAAAAGTATAATATCAAAGACAAAATTGAATTGATTTTGGAAAAAGGTCAAATGATTATTAAACCTATTTCGGAACCAAGAAAAGCTTGGGCCAATGCTTTCAAGGAAATGCATAAAAATGGAGATGACCAACTTCTAATAGAAGACGTGTTTGAAAACGAAGATTTGGAGGAATGGAAATGAATCAATATGAAATTGTGTTAGTAAATCTTGATCCGACAATTGGAAGTGAAATTAAAAAGACAAGACCTTGTGTTATTATTTCACCAAATGAAATTAACCACAATTTATTGACTGTAACAATTGCTCCAATGACAACAACCTCAAGGAAATACCCAACTAGAGTTAAACTAACTCATAACGAGACGGAAGCATGGGTTGCAATTGAGCAAATCAGGACAATTGACAAGTGCAGAATTATCAAAACACTTGGAAAATTAAGCAACAAAGAGATTAATAATGTTAAATCCACAATTAAAGAAACATTTGTAGACTAAAAAAAAACAAGGTGCTCATCGAGTGGACGGCCCTATGCATTCATCATCTGATAGCAAGAGCGAGCGTTTCAATTACTATTAATGAGCATATTAGGATGAAAACCCTTAGTGTTAATTTATCAGGCATTAGGTGTAAAAAATAGAAAATGGACAAATACAGAACTTACGGATTGTACAATGACAGTGAACAAGTTGATTTCATCGTAAGAATACTTGAAGACAATAATGTTCCTTATATGCTTGAAGATAATTCAAGAGCAGCACCTGACTTAATAGTAGGGCAAGATACTGCTAATAAATATTTAGTGAAAATCAATCCTGATGACTTTATTAAAGTTAATTTCTTGCTAGACCTTGAAGCAGAGAAAGAACTTGACTCAATTGAAAAAGATTATTATTTATTCTCATTCAGCAATGAAGAGCTGCTTGAAATTGTATCTGAACCTGATTCATGGTGCGCTTTAGACAGGAAATTGGCAAAGAAATTACTTAAAGACAGGGGTATTGAAATCTCTGATAATCTTGAAAAGACTTTTTTTGACAAACGGATTAAAGACTTATCAAAGAAAGAAGAAAGCAGCACTATATGGATGGTAGTAGGATATATTTCTGCATTATTAGGAGGCTTTATCGGAATAGCCATCGGATTGACTTTATGGACACATAGAAAAACGCTTCCGAATGGAGAGAGAATATATGTTTATAAAAGCACTGACAGAACACATGGAATGATTATTTCATTGATAGGTATTTTTGTATTTTTATTGACTGTTTTTTATTGGTCCATTCGTTAACACATCATTTCATCGAATCGAACTATCCTATGTATTAATTAGCTGCCAAGGGCTGGGTTTGCTGCACGCAAAGACGCAAAGAACGCAAAGGGGGATTTCTTTTCAAAAGGTTATCTGAAATGGATAAATGTAGTCTAAACTTTTTTTACTTTGATATTATTTGTTTTAATTCCATAATTTTTCTGATTTCCAGGCAGAAGGAAAACCCATTTCTTTTTCCTGTTTTAATGGACATTTATCTATTAATTGTATCAAATTAATGCTAAAATCAGCATCAGGACTGATAATTTTTAGAATATATTGCATACAACATAAAGTTGCATATAGTTTGTTTGTATGAATTTCTTTGTTTAAAATGAAGGTAAACAAAGTATTAGCAGGTAGCTTGGGTTCAACTGCAAACCTACGATTCCAGATTCGGCTATGATGGTCGCATGTGTTTCGGAGATTTGAAAAAACATGCATCCAGTTTTCTAAAAATTCTTCACGAGGTAAACCGAATTGCTTTGCAATATCTCTTTTTAATGTACTTCTTTTCAGATTTTTATATAATTGGCTTAGTAATCCCATAGATGCAACTTCTAAACTCATCCATGCAGGTGGGTTGATAGGGTTTGAATATGTTCTTTTATAGTGGTTTATAAAATCTTCGGAAGACCGATAAATTTCTTCGTTTAATTTATATATATCATTTTTAAACCTATCAATATCTCTGTATAATTCAGCTTTTTCGTGAAAATGACTGCCGTTAGACAATGCATAAAAATATATTATTTTGGTGCGAAACGCAACTTCAATTTTTTCGAGAGCATTGAAAATTAATAAACGTAAGCGTCTATCGAATACATATAATTCTATTATATCGTCGAAACTAACTTCTTTAATAAATGGATGATTTGAATCTTTATTATCCTGAAAGGGATAAGTATAGGCACGTAAGCGGTAATAACTTATATTTGACAGATAATGTACTGCTTTTTCTTCGTCGTTTATAGCTAAGCCACGTGATTTAAGTTTAAAGATTTGTTCGGAAAAGGAAAGAGGTTGCTTGGTATATTTCATATTGCAACTGCTTTAAGTGAAAGGGTATAAAAACTCTAAGACCCGCCCAGGTGCGCAGTTCTGACGAGATGCGTGGCGAGTCATATTGAATGCAAAATTACATAATAAAATGAATCGGAGGTAAAAAAAATGATTTATTTTCATAAAAAGTAGATTTTTATGAAATTTTAATTTATTAAAATAATATATAAATAGGTTAGGTAAAGGAAGATAAATCTTACAGTACCCCTGGGGTGTCTTTAAAAATTGGTAAATTATGGTGACAGCGGTGAGATTGGAAAAAAGTTTTTTCCTAAAATCGAGAAGTCAGGGAAAAGGGAGAGAGCGAGGGAGAGAGAAAAAGCGAAAAGGCGAGAACTCCGTGTATCTCAGTGTTCTCTGTGTCTCCGTGGTAAAAGAGACTAAGGGACTAAGAGAGCGAGGGAGTGAGAGAGCGAATAGGAGACTAAGAGTGTCTCGTCCTAAAAAAAGTTTACAGATTAATACTTAAATCCTGATACAAATT
>JBAXNW010000090.1:0-7271 GCA_037133555.1 Bacteroidota bacterium | reverse complement strand
AATAATTTAGCAGGAGAAGGAAATAGATTTGTAATGTCACCACAATTCAAATTGATTTTCATTGTAAAAAAGATTTTTGAAAACTTAGGGTATGCAATAAACGGAGACTTTTTTAGCGATGCATTTATGAGTAAATTACTGTTTATGAACTATTTTGCATTGGATCAGAAAAAGAAAAATTATTCTGTTACTGCTGATAATGCAGTCAATCAATATCAGAATATTTCACCATCTGATTATTATACAACTCTGAAATTCCCTCATATTATCGAAGATATCGACAATTGCTGGAATACTTCTAGCAATGATTATGAAATCAAAGCTGCAGGTTCATATACTTTCAGGGTATTCTTTCATATCAAACATATCAGTCATGCGAATATTTACAACATGGATTTGAATATGACACTCAATGTTGCGCCCTATAATCTGTGGAATAAAAATTTCTCGGTCTTGGTCGATAAGGATGTTATGTTGGAACCACCACCCATGTGGTTTAATGATTCCGATATTGGTAAGAAAATTTCTTTTAAATTCTTTTCAAACGCAAATACCTATCAGTTTCAAACCAGGAACTTAACGGTAATCTGCACTACGGCTCAAAACCTTAATAAATTTGCTGACAAAATACATATTGCCAATCATGTTACAGGGAATACAGTTGGAACAGTTTTGAATGCCTTGAAAACCAATTTTGGCTTAGCAATGTGGTTCGACAGTGAAGGTAAATCCACTGAAGTAAGTTTTTTGAAAGATGTTTTAAAGACCTATCAATCCATTGATATTACAGAAGCTGTAGTAAAGGATAGCCTCGAAATTACTACCGAAGAAAGCCCTGGTTATAAACTTACGCAAAAGAATGATGGTGAAGTCAAAGATATTCAGCTTTATACCAATCTTGGAGTATTTATTAAAAAATCAGATCTGCCTACGCCTGACAAATTAAATGTAATAGCAGAAGTCCTTCAGGAGGGATGTTTTTACATTTACAAGAAAAATGATAATGGATGGACGCTTTCCTGGGAAAAATTTGGCACTCCGGTAGCTGAAGTAAGAAAAGGTAAAACGGATACTGATACTGCCATGGAAATAGGAATTACTCCAAATATTGTAATGCAGAATAGATTGTTACCCGATAGCCAGCAACAAGGTACTTCGGAATTTTTTGATACAGGCATCAATGAAACTGACATGCAGTTGCTAATTTGGCATGGAATGCAGTTGGATTTAATCGGACATACATATCCGTTTGCCAGTGCATTAAGATATGCATTGGATGGTTCTACTTTAAGTGATATCGAATTGCGTTTGGATGGTGAATTTGGCTTATTCAAAAATTATTTGCAGCCCTGGTATGATTTTCTGGACACAGCTGAACAGGTTTGTTTGCAAATGAAAATTGGAGACGAAAAATTAATTGAATTGTTGAAGCTCTTCAAACCTCAGGCAAACAAAGCCAGTCAACAAATCAGAAAAATAAAATACCAGGGGAGTTTACTATTGCCAAAAACCATGAGTTTTATAATACCTGTATCCGGAGGATTCATTGAAACTGAAATTACTGCTTTAAAAGAAGGAGGCATTGAATTATGATAGAACAATTTACAGAAATAGATGGTGTATTAATCAACGATGCTCAGTTTTTATTTCGTTCTGCCAGATGGGCAGGTGATGCAAAAACAACTTTTAAAGCTAATATCAGGAGTATGATGTCGTCCGGACAATCTGGTATTTTGGCTGCAAGCATTACGTCCTCATTGGCAAAACGTGGAGGAATGATAGAAAGAGCTTCTTTTGGATTTCATCAGTATGGAATAGATATGGCTTATGGGGTTGGAAAAGGCTATATTCATACTCCATTTGGAGTTGTAAGAGGTATGAGAACCGACAGACACAGAAAAACCAAAGGGAAAAAAGACAAAGGAGTTTTTACTATGATTGGTGGTGGTACAATCAATAGAAAACCTATTGACTGGTTCGATGCTGAATTGCCGGAAATAGTTGAAACTTTTGCCGATTTAATTGCAGAATATTATGGTGATAAATACCTTATCAATAATGATGCTGTAACCCGCTTAAAAATTGCAAAATAACTTATAACCCAATAACCAATAACTAAAAAAATGGCCTCAGGAACAAACCGTCGTATCAACATTTTCGTCAATGGAAAAGAAGTTGAAGATAAAATAGGTGGTGTTCAGGCTGCCTTTAGTCGTTTGAACAGAGAAATAAAACAATGTTCTGTTGGTTCAGACGATTACAACAAAAAAGCTGCAGAAATTAAAAAATTAAAATCAATTTTAACTGAACATAGTGCTGCTATTGGTCAGACTGCTACCGCCTGGGACAAAATGAAAGCAAATATTATTACAACTGGTGTTGGTGTATTGGCAGGTAATATTTTAACTACTTTATCTACTGCAGCAGCCGGATTCTTTGGAGGCATGATTAAAGGTGCATCTGATCTTTCAGATCAATTTGCAGATATCCGAAAAACCACCGGAATGACTGAAGAAGAAGTTCAAACCTTGAATAAATCTTTAAAGAAAATTGATACACGAACTGCTGTTTCAGAATTAAGAAACATTGCCATTGTAGCCGGACAGTTAGGAATAGAAAAAGAAAAAGTTGCAGGTTTTACCGATGCAGTGGATAAAATAAATGTTGCATTGGGTGATGAGATTGTTGGAGGTGCTGAAGTAGTGGCATCAACCGTTGGTAAGCTTAGAAATGTTCTTACCGATATGAAGTCCGATGCTGTGGATCAGGATTTGTTGAAAATCGGGAATGCATTGAATGAACTGGGAGCTGCCGGATTTGCTACGGCTCCTGTTGTAGCTAATTTATCAAACAGAATCGGATCAATTGGCATTCCATTGGGATTGACAAGTGCTCAGGTTATGGGACTGGCAGCAACATTTCAGGAATTGAATATTTCTGAGGAAAGAGGCGGAACCGCAATGGGAAGGATTTTGAAAAAAATGACAACAGATACTCAATCTTTTGCCAAAATTGCCGGTATCGACATACAATCATTTACCAAATTGGTAAATACAGATTTGTACGCTGCATTTATCAAGGTTGTAGAAGGTAGCAGAAAAGGTGGTACAAGTGCTACCGCACTGTCCGCAATTATAAAAGATTTGGAAGTGGATGGAGCCGGAGCATCGGAAGTTTTTATGAAACTTTCTGCAAATGTTGGCATGACCAATGAAAAAGTAAGTTTAGCAGGAAAAGCTTTGCAAAGTACAGATTCCGTCATGAACGAATTTAATCTTAAAAACAACAATTTTGCAGGCGTAATGGCGAAAGCCGGTAAAGATATCAATGGCTTTTTTATGGGTATAGGTCAAAAGATTTCTCCTGTCATTGCAGCTATTGTTGTTGGGTTCGCCGATTTTACAAAATGGCTGAAACGCAATGCTGAATCATTGCTTTTTTTAAGTAAAATAATCGGTGTCACAGTTGTAAGTTATGTTAGTTATACAGCAGCTGCTAAATTAGCTACATGGTGGACCACTAAAAATACAGAATCTACCCTGTTAAATACCATTGCAACCAAGGCAAAAGCTTTGGCAGAAACTGCTTCAATAGCTGTTACACAACTTTTCGCTGCTGCTCAAATGTTGTTAGCTGGGAATATTGTTGGAGCTACACAAGCTATGAGGGTTTTTAATGCTACTTTGAGCACAAGTGGCATTGGGTTAATAGTTGGGGTAGTGAGTGCAGCAGCAGCAGCATATATGATGTTTAAATCAAAAACAGAAGAAGCATCTGAAGCGCAACAAAAAATAAAATCTGCAATTTTGGAAGCTACAAGTCCAATCATGCAAGAACAGGCAGGCATTAATTTATTGATTAAATCAATAACTTCTTTAAATGAAGGGAGTACCGAAAGAAAAAGATTGTTAGATCTATTGGTTGAAAATTATCCAGACTTTTTAGGAAAGCTCAGTAAAGAAAATGTCACCAATTCTCAATTGTCTGAACAATTGAAAATGGTGAATGAGCAATACAAACAAAAAATAATGCTTGCCGCAACTGCTGCAGAGCGTGAAGAAATTACTAAACGTGCTGTTGATAATCAACGTGATTTAATAAAAGCCCTGGAGAGGCTTGATGAGTTAAATGCCAATGCAAAATCCAATTCTGATCCTATGATGGGAAAGGTCTATGAAAATCAAATTGCCAATATGCAAATGGTAATTTCTGTTTCAAATTCAATTGCAAAAAACCTTGAAGAAAGAACAAAGAAATTGGATTTGCTTACTTCAGATATAATGGCCAAGATGAATATAAAACCTAAAGAAGATAGAAAAAACAATGGTGGTGAATATACTGCTCCTGAAACCACAGATACCAAAGCAATGGAGTCTTTTGAAAAAGAAATGAAAAAATTGCGTGAGGAAAGATTACAATCATTAATGGAAGCCAATGAAAAAGAACTACGCCAGGTGGATGTGAAATATGAAGAATTAATAGTAAAAGCCAGGGAAAATCTCAAAGAGATCAATGCCAATGATAAAATTTCTGATGCTGATAAAATCACAGAGACTCAAAAAACAAATGCTGCTTTGCTTGAATTAGATCAAATGTGGAGTGATGAAATAATGCAGGTGCATCAAAATCAATTTGCAAAAAGAAGTGAACTGGAAAATAAAGATGCTGAAGAATACATAGCTGAAATAAAGAAAAACACAGAGGAAGAGAGGAAATTGCTGGAAGACAAATTGAAAGAAGCTGCTGTTCTTAAATCAAATGCCATTAAAGAAGACTACATTAAAGGATTAATAACAAAAAAACAATATGAGGATTCAATTGAAAATGCGGACATTGCTCAGTTAAAATTACTGATAGAACTCAGAAAAAAATACAATTTGGATGTCCTTGATTTAGAAACCGAATTGGCAAATAAATTAGTTACTCAACTAGATGGAGATAAAAAAGAAAGCGGTAAAAAAGATTTTTTTGAGAAGCTTTTTAATACCGATAAAGCCCGGGAGAAATTCGAGGCTATAACGGAAATGATTTCTGGAATAGGCTCTATCTGGGGAAATTTATTACAGGCTCAATCCAATTCAGAACAAACTCAATTCAATGGTTTTAAAAAGAGTCAGGATAAGAAAAAAAGCCTGCTTGACAAACAATTGAAATCAGGTTTGATTTCACAACAACAATATGACGAGAAGGTAGCGGTAATAGATGCAGAAACTGAACAACGGCAAAAAAAAATGGCTTATGACCAGGCAAAGCGTCAAAAAACATTGTCAATCTTTGAAATTATTACGAGTACTGCAGTAGCTGTAATGCAAACCCTGGCAAAAGGGCTTGGATTTTTTTCACTTCCGTTAGCTGCAATTGTTGCCGCTATGGGTGCAACACAACTAGCGGTTGCTGTATCTGCACCATTGCCGGAATTAGCTGAAGGTGGTTATACAGATGGTATCAGTATTGCAGGTGAAAAAGGCAGAGAATGGGTTGCATCCAATAACTTATTGAAAGATCAAAAAACAGCACCTGTTATCAGTTGGCTTGAAAATTACCAAAGAGGGAATAAAACGTATGCCATGCCCACGATTCCTAATTTTCAGGGTATGCAAAATGCCATCAACAGTAAATATCAATCCACAAATTCCGGTCCTGGTATCCATATTAATACTGAAAATCAAGAAAGATTGCTGATGCTTATGATTGAACATCAAAAAATCAATATTGAAGAAACCAGAACGTTGAATAAATACCTGAGTAATCCGGATAATAGGAAAGCAAGAATTGTAAGAGATGAATTAACCAGATTTGATAAAGAACTGAATACTTTACAGGGATTAGCGAGGATAGGTAAGTAAAAAGAATGACCGATAAAACTATCGGTCATTCTTTTTAAAAAGGTTTAGGAAAATTATTGATAATATTTTGATTTCGGTTTCCAAAATGCCTTTTTACGTAATGATCTGTAGATAGAATAGACGTATGGCCAAAATGGGAACGAAGCTCTTCTAATGAACGTCCTGATTCGAGTAACTTCCCTCCTCCTGTATGCTTCATACTGTAGAATTTGTAAGTTTTTGGAAGATTTAATTCATCACGGTATTTATTAAAACGATTTCTTAATGTGTTATTCCCTAGCGTTTCAGTACCCGGCACCCGTAATCTGCCAAAAACATAAAATTCTGAATTGGAAGATTGTAAGTTAAACTGATGGCAGATTTCAACTAAATCTACGGACATATCAATATTTCTTCGGGAAGTCTTGGCTGATTCTTCGGTAACAATTACCTTGTTATTGTACAAATCGATATCTTTAATTTTTAAAAATCTCAATTCTTGGCCTGGTCGTAAAGCAAGATAATATTGAAACATACAAGCTAAAAAAAGTTGTTTATCCTTTTCTTCAATTAAATCGAGTAATTTTTTCAGATCCCTTTGAGTAATTGGTCTTGCTGCCATATCTTTTATTTTAGGCGGCTTAACAATATCGAAAACTGGGTTTAGTGAAATTTTATCTTTTTTCTTCAGGTATTGAAAGTAATCCTTTAGAATCTGTTCGTATTTTTCGATACTAATCTTGTCGAGTATACGATCCGATATCAGGAATTTAAAGAATTCAAGGATTATTTTATTATTGATTTCAGAAACATTATAATCTCCAAATCCCTTAAACTCGAGCCAGTTACAAAATATGCGAAGTTTGCTTTTATAGGTGGAGATGCTTCTTGGTTTTAGTCCTAATGACTTAACAGCAATATATTCGTTAAGGTAAAAGCGGGTATTTTTACTTGCAATCCTCAGTTTATTAAACCTTTGAGTAAAATTTTGGTATTCTAATTGGTCAGAATAAATTACATTTTCCTCATCATTTAAAGGAGACCAACCGGCTTTAAGTTTTTCTATATATAGCTGCTTTAGCTCATCTCCGTAGCGTTCCCGCTCAAAATTGTTTATTTTTTCTGAAAATCCTTTATAGATTTTAAAGGGTTTCATCTTACCTGTTTTTGGCTCTCTGACTGAGAAGTAGAGGAACCATTTACCTCTACATACCTTTACTACTGGTATTGTTGCTAATTTTTTTCTCATAACTCTTCATTTTGTAGTGTTCCCCAACACGCAAAATATGAAGATATGTAGGTTTTAAACCAACAATAGACAATTTTCCCAAAAAGTGCGAAAAAAATTGTCTATTGTAAGTTATTGATTTAAAGTAAGTTAAATCGCTTTTGGGTAGATGATGGGATTCGAACCCACGACTTTCAGAACCACAAACTGATGCTCTA
>JBAXNW010000089.1:0-7319 GCA_037133555.1 Bacteroidota bacterium | reverse complement strand
AAAAAACATCTTAACTTGCTGCGAAATTTGTCCGAACATTGGGGAGTACTTTAGTTAATTTTTTTACAGTTTGTTATTTTGAAGTGCCAAAATATATTTGTGAATCACGTTTTAATGAAAAGAAAGTTCTGAAATGAGCATATTGATTTGCAAGGATTTTATGTTAAGGAAGCCATTTATATTGTTCCTTGTTTAAGTATAAGAGTTCATTATTTTCTGCCTTCAAATTAAAGGATTCTTTCTCTTTATAGACTTTATCTCTTTCTTTTACTTTCACAAAAAGTTCTTTCGATACAGTAATATTTAATATACTATCACTTTCAAAAGTGTAGTATGGAGGAAACTCTACATTACTAATGACAGGCTTTTCACTTAATTGGTTCAATTTTAATGTTAATGTGTATTTATTTAATTCACATTCATTACAAATAGCCTTCTTGGTTATTTGCCCTTCAAAAGTAAGCCTATAAATATAGCCTTTGTTCCTTTCAAACGTTTTATGAGTATCTTCTATAATACCATTTCCATATCTATTGTAATTACATGAAGAAAAAATAAATATACACAACATCATGTAAACAGTCTTGAGTTTTGAAATCATAATAGGATTGTTTTTTGGTTATTCCACAGGTTTCTTAACTATTACCTGTTTAGCAGGTACATTATCCATTGTAGATGGTATAGTAACAACTTCTGCCTTCCCTGTTTTAAGGTCTATATTATTCTGTACCATACCTGCATTTTCTTTTATTTTTGCAAATTTGTCATTTGGCTTTGGACTTACCCCTGTTGGTAATTTAATTCCTGTTCCTTTCTCAACAGTTTTTACAACTGCGTCAGCACAGTTATTTGTAAGTGCATTATATTTTGTTTCACCAGAGTTAATATTTTTTTGAAGTTCCTGTGCATTTCCATAAATCGCTTTGTCCATTGAAGTTGATGTATTAAACTGCACTTGGTCAGTATATGGACTATTATTTTGGTCTTGCTTTGCCAAGCTTACAGCCTCAGTCATATTTTTTGCTTCTAATGGTTGTAGTACCATACCTCCTTGGTTTCCAGAGCTAAGCAATTGGAAAGTTCCTGCATTTGCATCAGCATTGCCAACAGTCATATAGTAAAATTTCCCATTTCCATCTTGGATTACAGCACCCATATGCCCGTAACCTCCTGCTCCGTCTTTTGCAATAAGTAGAACTACGTCTTTCCCATTCGGATCAACAAATTTAACAGGATTCCAGATACAATATGCATACGGACTTATACTCGGGTACTTATCACTTAATGGGTCAACACTTAATGCGAAAACTACAGGGTCTACTTTATAATCATCATTAATTTCAGTTGGAAGTAATTTAATAATTTTTTTTGTTTTGGTATTTAATAATGCATGATAATATTGGATACTATCCACAGCCTCATGAATTTCGTCAAATCTACCATTGGAAAGCGTTGCATAACGTTGCTTTGCTTTTATTGAAGCAAAGGGATTAGGTGTTTTGTCTTTTAAAATTACCCCTTCTTCTCTGTGCTGTATTTTAGCTAATATCAAGCGTTCAATATCTTTGGGTATTTCTCGGTATCCAAGCGTATATAAATCACTTAACTGCGTTTCATAGCTTGCTAAAAGTTCTTGTGTTTGTGGTTTTATTCTTGCTTTTAAAAGTGTTGTTATCTTCAGTTCTTTCATTGAAGCCAATAAGCTATTTTCTGTTATCTCAGCTTTCAGCAATAAAGCATTTAATGAAAGACTGTCGTATTTATAAGCAAGATTTGCACATTGTAGTAAAAAGTCGTTGGTATTATCTTTATACTTATGTTGAAAACCTTTGGCAAGGTAAATTAAATTTAAAGCTACTGCTTGCTTGTCGTTCAGCATTCGCTGAGCCATGCCTTTTTTAATTGAAATAAAGGTAGTATAAGTAAGGCATTGTATGGTGCCATCGCCCGGAAAAGATTTTGAAGCCAATTCTACATTGTAAAAATCTCCTCTTTGATTCCGGTTCTGGATGTATATATGATGTGGTGCAATGGTCAATCTCGCATCAGATTTTAAACGCACGGAAAATATTTTAAACAAACTTGCTAATGAATAGCAATTACCTTGCTTCTCATTGCTCAGCAATAAATATAATACTTCTGTGTTTTCCCAATTATCACTGCCATAAGGGTCTTGATAGGTATATGAATAAGGCTTTTTGTAATACATAGCTTCATTTATTTTCACAAAAGCCGTATCAGTAATGTACTTGAATATTGCCCAGTTATCCGTATTCGATTTAAAATAGCATTGTTCCCAAGGGTTTAGGGTTTTATACTTCTGCTGATACACATTTCTAACATTTTCTGCATAGGCTTTAATAATTCCTGTATGAAAATCCAGTAAATGTTTAAAATCCTCATAATTAAAATAATTATTATGATAGGCGTTTTCAGTGATAAAAACTGCCTTCTCATAATTCAGGCTGTCTTTTCCTTCCAGCATGCTTTTTAGAGCATCATAAGCTAAGGAAAAGCTTACTTTAGAAGAATCTCTTATACTCGTTTGCCCAACAGATGACAATCGGATAAAAATAAAAAGTATGATGATTAAGTTCTTTTTCATATTTAATATTTTCAAATTAATTCATTAACATTTATTTTCATAATGGATCTCAAAAAATCCAATCCATGAATATAACTTCATTATTAATAATACTATAAATTAATTTAATCGACTTCCTATTTGAAGAAGTTATTAATCTTAATTCTATTGCATTCTTTTTTAATTCAACATTGTCTATTTTTTCGTTTAAAAAAGTATCAATACATAATATAGCAATATCATATTCACTATCTAGTTTTTTAAACTCATTTTCAATACCTTTTTCGTACAATTCAATTAAATATTGTGAATTTGGATATTCGTCTTCAAATTCTACATCTGGTGAAATTGATCTAATTTTTTTATTATTATCCATTATCATTGCAAAAGGGTAGAATCCATTCATTTCATTTATAAATGATTTCAGATAAGGAAGCGATGCTTTAATTAGGTTATTTTCATTTCTATTTAATTGTAACCTCAACTTTTTTAATCCTATGTTATTCATTTTTAATATTAATATTAACTTTAGTTTTATCTTGTCTAACAGGTATTATCGAATATTTTTGAATTTCAAAACTCGAATTTTCAAGAGGTTTTGTCACACCTGCTTCTTTATTAATTCTAAGTATTGGATTTTGTCCATTATCATTAGAGATTTTTTCTTGCAATCTTAATTGTTTTGTAAAACTTTGTTTTAGACCTTCCCCAAGATTTTTAATTTCTGTAGTCTGACCATTTTTAAATCCATCAGGTATAGTAGATCCCTCTTTTCCTGTTTTAGGATCAATTTTTTTTAATGATTCATTATTTTTATTTAATCCCATTCTTTCTAATTGTTCAGCTTCTACTTGACGTCCTATATTAAGTCTTTGTGAATTAATAGGTTTTGGATTTGTAGTTTTTGGAGTTGTTTTAATAAATTCATCAGTTGAAATTCTACTACCAATCTCTATAATTTCATTTGATGAAAATAAAACTGGATTTGTTGCAAAGAATATTGGTGGGATTTGAGAATACTTTCCATCAGGATCAACTAATTTAACCGGATTCCATGCACAATAAGCATAAGGACTTATATTCGGATATTTATCACTCATAGGGTCAACACTTAGAGCAAAAACTACAGGATCAACTTTATAATCATCACTCGTTTCAATTGGTAGTAATTTTAAAATCTTTTTGGTTTTGGTATTTAATAAAGCATGATAGTATTGTATACTATCTACAGTTTCATGAATTTCGTCAAACCTACCATTTGAAAGTGTTGCATAGCGTTGCTTTGCTTTTATTGAAGCAAAGGGATTAGTAATATGATGTTCCTTAAAAACAGGACATAAAGTTGAATTAATTTTAATTCCTACTGTATTAACAGTAATGTTCACTTCTGAAACTATTCCGTAAAATGTAACTACCTTTGCTTCGCTAATATTTGCATAAAATATAGCAAGTAAGAAAAATATTATTTTTATAAATTGTTTCAATTCGTCTTTTGTTTTTATTTTTAGTGCTTTCTAATATCTTCAATTTCCAGTTTAATGAAAGCTGCACAGGCTTCCTTTACATCAGAATATTCGATTGTTTTTAAATCTTCTTTGGCAGGATAATAACCAACGATATATTTTTTATCTCCATTCTGTTTAAAATACCAACCTGAACTACTCCGCTTGTCTTCTGACCAACTCAACCATTGGTTAATGTATTCAGGATTCCTAATAAGCTCCTTTAAAATATTTATTTCATCAACCTGACTATACATTTCAAAATATCCCGTTTCTCTTAGCAAAGAATAAATTGAAATATTTCCAAGACTATAAAATCTTTCGGGCAGATTTACGATACTGCTAATTATATTATTCGTGTTCATTTCAAATTACTTTATTAATTGAGTTCCTTTACTATTTAATCTGAAACCTTTTCCTATCATATAGTCTAATTCTTGTCGGAAAGCACCAGAAACTTTGTTTATATCTAACACTGGATTAGATAAAATAATTTTATCACCTCGCATTATCATTCTATCTAAAAACTTAGTATTAGCTCCCAACTTTTCAGCAGCACTCATCTTATTCCAAATGTTTGTCGGGACGCTAAACCTTTTTGCACCTAACTCTTCAGCAAGATTTATATAGTCGGGGTATTTACCTAAAACACTCGTTCCCCCCTTAGCAGCTGTACTTAATCCGCTACTTACAGCTCCACCTCATCCACTAAGGCTTGAGGGAAACCCAAGTGTAATTAATGTACCATAGAAAATAGCAGTATAATCACAAACCTTATTCATCGCTTCATTTGTCCTTGGCTGAAAGATACTCATATCAGCATACCATAATTTATTAGTAGATTTTTGCCCAACAATTGTATTAACATCATGAGCCGTTTTAGTTCCATCTGCATTTAAGTTATACTGGTTTCCGTCACTTGACGCTTGGCTGCCCGTTTTGCCAATATATGTACCTTTTATACCTGAGGAACCAAAATTATCTTTTGTAACATCTTTGTTGTATTGTGCTTTTCCATTCTCATCTTGATACCAATCCATTCCATTAGGGTCAGTAATCATCACCGGATTCCAGTTACAATAAGCGTAAGGACTAATATTCGGATATTTATCACTCATCGGATCAACACTTAATGCGAAAACTACAGGGTCTACTTTATAATCATCATTAATTTCAGTTGGAAGTAATTTAATAATTTTTTTTGTTTTGGTATTTAATAATGCATGATAATACTGGATACTATCCACAGCTTCATGTATTTCATCAAACCTACCATTGGAAAGCGTTGCATAACGTTGCTTTGCTTTTATTGAAGTAAAGGGATTAGGTGTTTTGTCTTTTAAAATTGCTCCTTCCTCTCTGTGCTGTATTTTAGCTAAAATTACGCGTTCAATATCTTTGGGTATTTCTCTGTATCCAAGCGTATATAAATCACTTAACTGTGTTTCATAGTTTGCTAAAAGCAGTTGTGTTTGTGAATTTAATCTTGCTTTTGAAAGTTTTGTTATCTTGTTTTCTTTCATTGAAGCCAATAAGCTATTTTCTGTTATCTCTGCTTTTAGCAATAAAGCATTTAATGAAAGACTGTCATATTTATAAGCAAGCACAGCACATTGTAATAAAAAGTCGCTGGTATTATCGTTGTATTTATGTTGATAAGCTTTGGCAAGATAAATTAAATTTAAGGCTACCGCTTGCTTGTCGTTCAGCATTCGCTGGGCCATGCCATTTTTAATTGAAGTATAGGTAGTATAAGTAAGGCATTGTATGGTACCATCCCCTGGAAAAGATTTTGAAGCTAATTCAACATTGCAGAAATCTCCTCTTTGATTCCGGTTCTGTATGTATATATGATGTGGTGCAATGGTCAATCTCGCATCAGATTTTAAACGCACGGAAAATATTTTAAACAAACTTGCTAATGAATAGCAATTACCTTGCTTCTCATTGCTCAGCAATAAATATAATACTTCTGTGTTTTCCCAATTATCACTGCCATAAGGGTCTTGATAGGTATATGAATAAGGCTTTTTGTAATACATAGCTTCATTTATTTTCACAAAAGCCGTATCAGTAATGTACTTGAATATTGCCCAGTTATCCGTATTCGATTTAAAATAGCATTGTTCCCAGGGTTTTAGTGTTTTGTATTTCTCTTTATAATTTGCTCTAATATCTACCGCATAAGCATTTATCATGCCAGCATGAAAATCCAGTAAACGTTTAAAATCCTCATAATTAAAATAATTATTATGATAGGCGTTCTCGGTGACAAAAACTGCCTTCTCATAATTCAGACTGTCTTTTCCTTCCAACATGCTTTTTAGAGCATCGTAAGCTTTGTAAAAACTTTCTTTAGAAGCATCAGTTTTTGTTTTTTGTGATTGTCCATAAAAAGTTAACAATAAGAAGAATACAATTACAATAATGCACTTTAGTTTCATATATATTTCGAAATTTTATAATCTAATATTTTTATAGGAAATTTGATATTATATTCTAAAAAAAACTTAGTTGCATTTTAATAAAGGAAATTGCAACTAATGTATTATTACAAATTTACTGATTGATAATTTTTATAAAATCTAAAATTGCATTGTCTGAAATCATCACCTTATTGTCAAAATCTATTGAGTAAAAAAGATCACACCCACTTGGAACTGAAGAATTAAGTATGCCATTTCCTTTTGCAATATTCCTTTTCCCTTCTAAATATAAGTAGATTATAGGTATTTTAATATTCTTCATTTTTTTTTACTTTCGTTTTATCCAAAATTTCAATACTCAATGAATATTTATCTTTGTAAATTATTTTAAAATCATTTCCCAATAATACTACAGTATCATTGATTTCTTTAACATCCTGTCTCATTGATATTTTTTCTTTTTTAGAAAATTGTGCACCGTGTATTGAGCAACTACTACTTAGGATTATAATAACCACTATTGCTAGGCCTAAGACCTTTAACTGTAACATAACTTGGAATTTTTAATGGTTGCATAGTTCTAAGATAATTATTTCAGGTTTGCCTGATACTATTTTCCATAAAGAATCTTTATAAGTTACTTTTAATGTAGATATTATCTCATTTATATCACTAGTATAATCCCATCGCCAATCTTCTTTCCAAACATTTGTATGATAAAATATGCTTACTCCAAATGAAAATTCAATATTTTGGATATTCCGCGCATAGTAGACCACCTATTCCGCAGCAAACTGTCCCTCTATA
>JBAXNW010000088.1:0-7339 GCA_037133555.1 Bacteroidota bacterium | reverse complement strand
ATAGTATCAGTTCTGGTCCAAAGCATCAGGTTCGTTGTGTACGCGGCAACCTTTCATATGGCGTAAATTTATTTCAAAACAATAATGACGGAACTATTTCTGATTTGGCTACCGGCTTAATGTGGCAACAAACCGACAATGGTTCGGGGATGGATTGGGAACACGCACTGGCTTATGCTCAAGTGCAGAATAACGCAAATTATCTAGGTCACAACGATTGGCGATTGCCCAATACAAAAGAACTTCAAAGTTTGGTAGATTACACACGTTCGCCTTATGCAACAAACGCTGCAAATGTCGGCCCGGCAATAAATGCATTATTCAGTTGTACTGGTATTTTAAACGATGGTGGAAAGGCTGACTATCCTTATTATTGGACAAGTACATCTGCAATTCCACAACCGAATGGAACATACAGTAATGCCTGGTATGTGGCTTTTGGACAGGCAGAAGATGGAAAAGGAGAAAACCTTCACGGTGCCGGAGCCGTACGTTTCGACAAGAAGACCGTTGGAACGGGTGAAGGAGAAGAAAGGGTATTTAATTATGTGCGTCTTGTGAGAAATATTCAATAAGTATAAAACATAAATAAAAACACGGCAGGTCTTCATGACCTGCTATTGTTTTACATTATAATAAAATTAAAAAAATGAAAAAGCACTTTATAATAATTTTTCTTTTTACATCCTATTTTTCTTTTGCTCAAAACAATAAGCAAAATATACGAGGTGTTGTTACCGATAAACTTTCGCATATAACGCTTCCTGGAGCAACCGTTCAGGTAATAATGAATACAGTAAACAAAGCTGCTGTAAGCGATGCAAACGGAAATTATGTGCTTGCTGATTTATCTCCAGAAAGATACGAAATAAAAATTTCGTTAATGGGCTACAAAGATATTATTTTCCCCAATGTAATAGTTACATCAGGAAAAGAAACAATACTTGATATTGCAATGGATGAGAATATTACAAATTTAAAAGAGGTTGTTATTTCAGCTAGCAGTAAAGATAAAACAATCAATACTTTAACTTCTATCAGTGCCCGAACATTTTCGATGGAAGAAGTCAACAGATATGCTGGCGGAAGAAGCGATGCGGCACGCTTGGTTGCTAATTTTGCAGGAGTTAGTGCACCTGACGATAGCAGAAATGATATCGTTATACGTGGCAATTCGCCTGTAGGCGTTTTGTGGCGAATCAATGGAATGAATGTTACCAATCCCAACCATTTTGCCTCAATTGGAACAACAGGTGGCGCTGTTAGTGCGTTAAATACTAACTTGTTGAAAAGCTCTGATTTTTTAACTTCTGCATTTCCTGCAGAATATGGAAATGCAACGGCAGGCGTTTTTGATCTGGGACTTAGAAATGGAAATTCACAAAAACGCGAAACTACTTTGCAGCTTGGCGTAATAACAGGTTTGGAAGCAACTACCGAAGGACCGATAAGCAAAACAAACGCTGCTTCCTATTTGCTGGGTTATCGCTATGCATTGGCTGGTGTTGCACAGGCTATGGGTGTTAATATCGGCACAACAGCCACACCTTCTTATCAGGATTTATCCTTCAATATAAATAGCGGAAATACTAAATTGGGCAAGTTTACTTTGTTTGGCATTTTGGCAACAAGCAGTATAAATATATCAGGTGGTAGTTCAGGCTCTATGTATGGTGGCAGAGACGGGCATGATTTGAGTAGTAAAATTGGAATTATAGGCATCAACCATTTTAAACAACTGAATACCAAATCATATTTCAGTTCTACCATTGGTTTAAACTATTCTAAAACGGATCAGACCGACTATAGCTTTGACCGTTTCGCAAATACTAACTTTACGAAGGAAGAAAATAATGTAGCTAAAACTGGCTATAATTTTTCTACAAGTTTTAATTCTAAAATTAATAAAAGATTATTTGTAAAAATAGGTATTCAGGATGAAATGATTGGTTTGAATTTGTATTACAAAACAAAAGAAAGAATTATTGATGATTGGAAACAGATATGGGATTATAATAGCTATACAAATCTGGGACAGGCATATATACATGCCAAATATAGTTTCAGTGATAAATTTACCCTCAATGCTGGGGTTCACTCGCAACTATTTTTCTTAAATAATTCTGTTTCTATTGAACCTCGTATGGGTATGAAATATGAAATAAATTCAAAAAGCAGTTTAAATTTTGGATATGGACTACATTCTCAAATGCAACCTATAAACGTTTATTTCCTTCAAACACAAAATATTGATGCTTCATACAGTTACAATAATAAGAATTTGGATTTTACAAAAACACATCATTTTGTGTTGGGTTACGATTTGCAAGCTTTTGAGAATTGGCGTTTAAAAGCCGAAGTCTATTATCAATCACTTTACAATGTGCCGGTTAATACTTTTTCGAGTAGTTATTCCATGCTCAATACAGGTGCAAGTTTTAAAACCGATTTGGAAGATAGTTTAACAAACAGTGGTACTGGTAAAAACTATGGGATAGAATTGACCATAGAGAAATTTTTCAGCAATGGATATTATGCTTTGTTTACTTCATCTATATATAGCTCAACATACAAAGGAAGTGATGGCGTGGAAAGAAATACAGCCTTTAACGGCAACTACGTTTGCAATATTTTGGGTGGTAAAGAATGGAAAGTTGGTAACGAAAAACGCAATAAAATAAGTGTTGATTTAAAACTAACCAATGCAGGTGGCAGGGCTTATACACCTGTTGATTTAAAAGCTTCGCAGTTAATTGGACACGGTGTGTTTTCAACAGATGTTTATTCAGATTATTATACTACTTATTTTCGAATGGATTTTAAAATAGGATATACACATAATAGTCGTACCAGAAAATTATCGCAATCCTTATCATTAGATTTGCAAAATATTACAAACAATAATAACGTTTTTTCACAAGAATATGACGATAGGAGCAGGGCTTTAAAAACAACCTATCAACTTGGTTTCTTTCCGAACTTTATTTACAAATTGCAATTTTAAAGAAATTTAATACATTTGTAGAATGAACTCAATTAAATTAAACACCAGGAAAATTGAATTTTTATTATACTTAATGATTTGGGTATTGGTTTTTTCAGTGCCTTACTTCAGCGAACGTGGTTCAGCTCATGTTAACTGGAATGATATGATGATAAACTGGATGCACGTGTTTGGATATTTCGTTATTTTTCTGGTCAATGTTTATCTTCTTGCACCAAGCTTACTTTTTAAAAAAAAATACCTGTATTACTTTCTTTCAATATCTGTTTTTATACTGATAGTAATAGCTATTAATGTTTTTCTTCCTTTAGGCTTCTCACCCCGGACTGTTTCCGAAATAAATGCCTCAAATGGCTTAATGCCACTTGGGCTGAAAGTCCCAATGCACAAACCCCCTCTCATGGCTTTTGCAGATAATTTTATTATTTGTATCTTAATTGTAGGTGCAGGAACAACAATTAAACTGATGTCGAAATGGTTAAGTGAAGAGGAACTGAGAAAAGATGCAGAGAAAGAACAACTCAAAACCAACCTGGCTTTATTAAGGCATCAGGTAAGTCCTCACTTTTTCATGAATACGCTGAATAATATTCATACCCTCATTGAAATGGATGCGGTAAAAGCCCAGGATGCTATAGAACGCCTTTCAACATTGATGCGTTATTTACTCTACGATTCGGCTCAAAACACCATTGAACTGAAAAAAGAAATTGAATTTATACGAAGCTTTATTTCGTTGATGCAACTTAGGCATTCTGATGAAGTTGAAGTTAAATTGATGATTCCAGTTCAAATACCGGATATTAAAATACCACCAATGTTGTTTATTTCGTTGCTCGAAAATGCTTTTAAACATGGCGTGAGTTATCCATTGAAATCCTATATATATTTTGAAATACAAATCCATGAAAATACGCTGAATTGTAATATTAAAAACAGTAAACACAAAACCGTTACAAATCCTTATGACGAATATGTGGGTCTTGGACTGGAGAATATTAAAAAAAGTCTGAATCTTTTATATGAAAGGGACTACAAGCTAGATATAACTGACAAAGAAAATGAGTTTGAAGTTAACTTAATAATTCCGGTATGAAAATACGATGTATAGCCATTGATGATGAACCTTTGGCAGTAAAAAAGATAGCTGGATATATTCAAAAAGTCCCTTTTCTGGAATTAGTGGCTGAATGCAGAAGTGCCTCTGAGGCGATGAGCATTCTTGACAGCAACGATATACAACTAATGTTTATTGACATCAATATGCCTGATATCAGCGGAATGGATTTTGTAAAATCGTTGACAAACAAACCATTTGTTGTATTCACTACAGCTTATAGCGAATATGCTGTAGAAGGTTTTCAGGTAGATGCAACTGATTATTTATTAAAACCGATTACTTTCAGCAATTTCCTAAAAGCGGCGAACAAGGTGAAAAATTTTATTGAATTAACGGTAAGTAATCAGAAGGAAAATGTCAAGACAACCGCTAATCATCTGTTTGTAAAATCTAAGTACAAGCTTATCCGTATCGAACTCGATGATATAAAATATATTGAAAGCCAGCATGAGTATATTAAAATACATTTGATGAACGTTAGTCCCGTAATGACCCAGTTAAGTTTGAAGAGTATAGAAGAACAACTCCCATCCGAACGCTTTATGAGGATTCATAGATCCTATATTGTTAATCTTGCTAAAATTTCAGTGATAGAACGTAACCGAATTGTTTTTGACAATAAAGTATATATTCCTATAAGCGATCAATATAAAGAAAAATTCCAGAAGTATATTGACGGAAATTTTGTTTAATACATCATTTAAACATTTTATTGACGGTGATTTACAATGTCAATTTACACAATAAGCATAGATATAAATTAAAACTAGCCTATTCTAATTCCTATATTACAATGTGTTGTTGCTATTAATTTCTTTTGCTTAAAGCATTAACATTGTTATAAATAATGTAAAAATGCCAACAGCGTTAAAATATAACACTATTGGCATTTTCTGAAAAAATTGGTTTGGGTTTGAGTAATAGCTTTAAAAATAGTTGGTATTAAACAGAATGTGTGTGATTATTATATAACACCCTCATCGTAAGCCTTTTCTCCATGCAATGAATGGTCAAGTCCTAGCGCTTCCTGAGATTCTGAAACCCGAACAGGTGTTATAAAATTTATTAAAACAAGCATAATATAAGTAAATACAAAACCATAAATAGAAGCAGCTACTACAGCTACTACTTCTTTTCCAAAGAAAATTGTATTGCCAAACCATAAACCATCAGCTCCGGCAGCATTAACAGCTTTAGATGCAAAAATACCCAGCATAATGGTTCCAAAAAAACCACCTACACCATGAACGCCCCATACATCCAATGCATCGTCCCATTTCATTTTGTTTTTTAATTGTACGGCCATATAACATACCAAACCTGCTGCTGTTCCTATAATTGGCGAAGCCCAAATGGGGACATATCCTGCACAGGGTGTAATGGTTGCTAATCCTGCAATTCCACCTGTTAGCAATCCTAATAGTTTTGGTTTCTTTTCCCTGCTCCATTCAATTGCTAGCCACGACATGGTGGCAAAGGAAGCTGCAATATCAGTATTTAAAAATGCCAATGAAGTAACGCTGTCAACACATACTTCAGAACCAGCATTGAAACCATACCATCCAAACCAAAGCAAACCACTGCCAATGGCAACCAATGGAATACTGTTGGGTGTTGAGTTTTTGTCAACACGTGCACCAACATAAAAAACTGAAGCCAATGCAGCAAACCCCGCTGTAGCATGTACAACAATGCCTCCTGCAAAGTCTAACACACCCCATTGAGCTAACAAACCACCGCCCCATATCATGTGCACAAAAGGATAATATACAAAAATTTGCCATACCGTTAAAAAAATCATGTACGATTTGAAAGTAACCCTATTGGCAAAAGCTCCCGTAATCAATGCAGGTGTGATAATGGCAAACATCATCTGGTAGGCAATAAATACAAATTCAGGTATTTTTCCATTGCTGTACAAACTATCCATGCCAACGCCCATTAAAAAAGCTTTATTTAAATTACCCAGAATTCCACCTTCTCCACCACTAAAGCAGAGCGAATATCCGAAAATTACCCATAAAACGGTAGTCCATCCTAATGATACAAAACTTTGTATCATGATTCCTAAAATATTTCTTTTTGTAGCCAAGCCTCCATAAAAAAAAGCCAAGCCTGGTGTCATAAGCATAACCAGGGATGTTGCCAGCAACATAAACCCTGTTGATCCTGTGTCTAACATAATTGTTGAGATTTAATTGATTATTAATAGATTTATAATGTGATTCCGAATACGAAAAATGCCGATGATGCCTGAGGATTGAAAATCAAAGATGTTTTTATTGGAATTTCAAAACTTTCAGTGATTTTTATTTTTCTGCTTCCACTGATACCCAAATTGATAATTCCGAATTTTTTTCCATATGCACCAGCTGTTGGAGTGATACCCAATACAAAATCAATATTATTTTGCTGAACAGCAAAAGAATAACCAGCTTCTATATATGATGAGTAATAGGTTTTTTCAGAAATGTCTTTTTGAGTATCATAACCCCATCTTTTATCGTTGCCATAAAAATAAACCCCTCCCATCAACCAGAGCGGGAATTTTTCACCCCCTTTATACGAAAAAGCTAGTTCAAAACAATGTGCAGTTTTTTTATCAGAATAAGCAAAATACCTAGTGTCAGGAGATGTTGGCAAGCCATTTAAAGTTGGGACATAATAATCAGTAAAACTTAGGCCGAAATTTTTGTATGTATATTTGGCAAACAAATCTATTTCGGTATAATTACTGTTAGTTGCAGCTGAACCCCAACAGCCTATTTCGATGTTTTTAAATGTTAGCGATAGACTTGGTTGAATAGCGGGAGAATTCCCATAATCACTTCCTCTCCAAATATACCGACTTACAATATCGGTACTGATGTTTAGCTTAATTTTTGTTTTGGTGGTATCTGTATTGTTTTGAGATTTTAAGTTGCTACATATTAAGATAGCAACTAAAAGAATGAAGCTGAATTTTGTAAATCTAATGCTCATAATTTTTTAATTTATTGAGCACAAATGTAAAACCATCTTTATTGACTGACAATAGAAGAAAATTTGAATTAATAATAAGAGAATTATGGACAGACTAAGAGATTTTCTTAGTTAAAAAAGAAAGTATTTTAAGAATCTGACTAAATTTTTAATTACAAAAAAGATTTAAATATAAATTTCTTAGTACATGACAAAAAATAAATAGTGCTGAATATCAATAAAGTATGTTCATA
>JBAXNW010000087.1:0-7648 GCA_037133555.1 Bacteroidota bacterium | reverse complement strand
AGTTTTTCCCAACGCAAAATATTTTCATCAATACTCAAAGTGGTATTCATTTTAGGAGCTGCATTTAAATTATTTGTAATAAAATCAAAATCATCATTAGTTATTTTTACCCTTTCAAAACCAATAGTGTTGTTTTTAAATTCTTTACAAGGTACAAAACTATACATGCCATGTATTTTATTATTGAAACTTGCACCGAAATAACAACGTACTTCTGGTTTATCATTGTCTATTACTTGTTTTTCAATAGTTCCGCTGTATGCAGATTTAATAGTAATTTCAAAATAATTTTCCGAAACTTTACCTTGTAATTTGCTGACAAAATTTTCTTCGTTGTATTCAATAAATTTATCAACAACAAAAACAGTATCTAAAGCAAAATACGCCTGTGGCGTGTTTTGATTAATTGTTGAGCCAAACAAAATAATACTTCCTTGAGCAAGTTTTGCTAATTGTGTCGGTTTGCCAGCTCTCCATTGCTTACAGCAACAATAATGAAATTGTTCGCCATAAATATATGGGTCTGTGTTCTGTCTTGGGAAAGGTTGGATATTATCAAATATTGGTCTCTGAATAAATTTAGGATAATCTCCTTTAGGTTTTTCTAAGATACTTACAATTTCAGAATCAGGCTCCCATTCACCCCAAAAAATCAATAGAGTTTCTTGTACCAATTTGTTTTCAAAAAGAAAATCACCGTCAGTCATTAGGAATTTTCGCTGATGTTTTCCTTGATTCCAACTTTTGAAATTTTTACCTTTATCTGGTTGATGTTCGCCACCTGGGTGGGTAAATTGAACGAAGCATAGTTTGTCTTGCATAAAATATTGTTTCAAAATTTATTTTGTATTTTTTTTCCAAGATTAATTAAATCTTCACGACTGAAACCTCTTGGATTGCCTACATTTATACTTAACCCGACCAGCTTAACGTCATTAAAATTACTTACAAAATAATTTGTGTGATTATTTTCAGCCTTATTTGTGAAGTTTCCATCAAATAATTGTTTCAAATTATTTCTAAAAAGCCTGTTGAAAATATTGTAATTCGCAATTCCAAAAACAATAATTATTTCTGGTTTAATATTGTTGATTAAATTTAAAAGAAATTCCTGTGCCCAACCAGTACTGAATAAATCATTTTCTGCAAGATGTTTTATTTTATGATAATCTTTAAGAGTAGCAAAAGGGAAAAGGTCTAAATGTATTGCTTGTTTATTCCCAGCATTATAAAAACTTGCTCCAAAACTATTAACTAATGCTTCTACTTTGCCTCCATTTTCATTACCAAACCATCTCCGATATGGATGATTAGTGAAATAATTATTGTAGCTATTAATGATTTCATGCAATTTTTGCAAGTTAGGTTCAGAAGTCAAATCATTTTTATCAAAAGTATAGAATCTTTGTTGTGATTTTGAAAGATACGGCAATTTGTCAACTGGTATTTCCTTTAGAGTAGTATTGTTCCCATTTAAAAATTCGCTTCTTGATGGATTGGCTCCAATTGTAATTATTTTTGCTTTGTTATTATTATTACCAAACCATAAGACAGGTGGGGCAAGGCTGAGTAATTCATCTTTCCAACCGTTTAATAAAAAAAGTTCGTTTTGCTTATTGATTGCTTTTTGCAATAATTCAATGTATTTGTCCATTATAAAATATTGTAAGTGAATTTTATTTCTTCATGTGGGTGAGCAAGAAATGGCTCTTTGACTTTTGCGAAGCGTTGGCTTGTGTGTCGGGCAAAAGGCAATGTGCCATTTGTGTGGCGGCTCTTAAACAAAAAATGCGGGTCGGCAAAAAATAAAACTTTATCGGGTCGGCTGGTGTGGTCGGCAGTCATTCCGATAAGTCTTTCTTGTCCGTCAATATGTGTTTTACTGTCATGTTTCATTCTGTCGCTGTCTTTTTTTTAGGCTTGTTGGTAACGGTTGGCTGCTGCTTTTCGGTGGCGATTTTACCTACTGCCGTTCCTATAAAATACCGCCGTTTAATTTATTACTTATCTGTCCCACGAAGCACTGAACCGCCACTGAAAGCAGCAGCTTGTTAGCGTTTCGTTGGATATTCCGTCTGTCCGTGCGGTTGGGCAGGCATACTCTTTGGCAAGTTTTGGTTTTAGCGTCTGCCTTGTGCGACTTGCCAATGTGTATGCCTGCGAAGTGTCGGTAATCATTTGTCCGTGTTTTTTGTCATGAATAATTTTTAAGTGCGTTTTTGTATGATGCTTTTAAATCGTCTATTAACGACTTGGGTTTTATTACTTTTACATTATTACCCAAAGATAATAATTCCATATAAAAGTCATGTGTTATGAAAATTTCAAGTTTTATCCTCAACTCATTTTCATTGTCTGCAAGAATCTGTTGTGATTCATGTAATGGTAATGTTTTGATGTATTTTCCTTGTAACGGATTAAAAGACAAAATAACATTCTGCGGTTTTTGTCCGTTTGGATATATTACACCAAAGCAATGCTGGTAATATAAATTCAAATCAAAATTCAGAGGAATATGGAATTTTATTTTAGAAACTTCTATTTCGCTTAATCTGTCTAATGCAAAGCTTTTTATCTGATTATCTTTTTTATCCTTTCCAAGAACGTACCAACGGTTTTTAAATTCTTTAATCGCAAATGGTTCAATATTCCGCTTTGATGCTTTTTCTTCATCAAACTTTTGATATGAAAATGATACTTGTAATTTATTTTTAATGGCATGGAGCAGTCCATATAAATTTTCTGTTCCTTTTCTTTTTCGCTTTTCAAAATGTATGTGTTTTGAAATTCTGTCAGAAATATTCAATGCATTAAAAGTGTCGAAAGCCTCTAAAATTCTTTCACTAAATTCAGGTTGTTCATCAAAATCAATGAAATATATCTTTCGTGAAAAATCATATTGAACATCAATGTTGTAAATTGAGCGGATATCTTCAATGTCACGCTGAAAAGTACGCTTGGAAACATTGAAATTATATGATTGCAATTCAGACTCTACAGATAAATATTTTGCAATTTCATTAAAGTTTGCAGATTGATTCCTCAGTTTTTTTATAATCAGATTATAACGTGATATAGATTCTCTTTTTGACATATAAAATATTTTCGTTGCAGTATGCTGTATTATTTATTTTGTCGTTCCTGAATAAGTCTTTTTATTTCTTTTGCGTCCGATTTTATAAATTTCTTTCCAACAATTTCACCTTCACCAAAACTTTTAATAATTATGTCTGTCCCCCACAAACCTGAATCTAACTCAACAGATGATATTTTAGAAATAGGAATACAAATTGAATCAACATTAATCAAATATTTATTTCGCTTTTTATAAGTCACCGAATTGTCATTTATAATAATAATGTCGGGAGTCAAAATAGCACCACCACGAGTAACTGCAGATTTGAATATATGTTCTCCGTCTTCAACTTGTTCTGTTGTGTCATTGTCTTTTTTATCATCAAAACTTCTGTCAGACGAATAAGCTAATTCAAGTTTAATAAGTAAATCAACTGTATTCTTATCAAATCCTAAATCTTTACCCTTTTCCAATAATATTTCATATCCCGAAGAACTAACATCTCCGTCTTTTGCCATTTCTGCAATAAGTTCCTTAAATATTTTTTCTTTTGACATACATTTAAACTTTTTGTAAAACATCAAATATTTTTACCATTGCAAGCGTATCTAAATGGCAATATTTTAAAAGATTTTCACGAGTTTTTTTTATTACTTCTTTATCATCGCAATAATACAAGTCAAGAAAAGAATTACTTGCAGCCATACCATTTCCGATTTCCAATTCATTATAAGAAAGCTCTGGACAAAGAGCAGGAAGCACTTTTTTTATTGAAGATGAACCTTCCATTGTTTCTGTTCTGTAGAATTTTTGTTTGAAAGGAATAATTAAATCAACCAATCTTTCTTTAATACTATCCAGTTCCATTGCATACTCTGGAAAATCTTTTTTCATTTCATTCATACGAGCACCTTCAAACCCAATGTAATAAACAAAAATTGTTTTAGCGTTTTTTGTTTGCTCAATCATTTGTTTTATTAAACCTTTGCGAGGGTCAATGTTCAGGTCGTTTTCAGCAAGATAATAATCATGTTTAATTTCGCCACCTTTAATTTCCTGTGAATGCAGTGAATATTGAAAAGTAATTTGCTGATATGGACGTGATTCATCAAACATAGGAATTGCAGGCATTATTGTTTCAAAATCCAGATGACATAAAGGATATTGAACTTTTTCAACAAATGCTTTAACTTCACTTTGTAATACTTCGGGTTTGCTGCTTAATTCTATTATTTCTTCTTCAACGGCAGAAACAAGTTTTGAACAGTAAACATAAAAATCACATGAATAGGGAGAAGTGCAATAGTCGCCAATTTCAATATTTGGTTCTGTACCTTTCAGCATTTGTTGAAGGGATAAAATATTTACAGGAATCTCCTGCTGCATTGTAAGTATTTGTTTCAATACACTTTCGGGCAAAAACAGTTTATTCACTTCTATATCGCCTCGTCTAATGTATTCACGGTCAAAATGCATTAAAAAAGCATCTTCTAAATCCAACCCACTACCTTCTACTACGTAATATTGTATCGCTACATCTTTGATGTGTTGCTGTTTGGTGCTGTTAGTGCTTTTTACTTCATACAAACCCCATTTACCCTCATGCTTATGAAGTATGTCAACTGCTACAAGTGTATCGTTAAAAATAAATGTAGCTTCATAAATAGTTTCAATGCCTTGTCTTATGAATTCCTGTGTTCGCTTTGCCGATTCAAAACATGGGTAATCTTCCAGTACAGCCATTTTACCATTTGGGAAATAATCACGGGCAAGTTCGCCAACGCTTGTTCCTCTTGCGTAAATAGCTTGAATGGCTTCATCAACTTCACGTTCATCTTTTTTATGAACATAAAGCCATAAAGACTTTTGGCAATTCATGCCACGGGTGTATTTGGATTTAGAAAGCATATTAAGATATTTTATTAAAACTTGCCGTATAAATTTTTTATCATTTCACCGTATTGGAAAACTGGATATCCTTGTTTAGCAAATTGGGGAGCTATTGCAGCATTAATTGTTTTTTCATTATAAATTATTTGCACACAGATTACTTCAAAATTATCTATTGTTAAATTTCCGTTTATTTTGTTCAATTTAAATGTATGTATCTTTTGTTTCAAAATATATGGCTGCAATAATTCAACAAATACTTTTCCACAGAAAATAATATATTTCCTTTCACATGATAATAGCAAATTAATTATTCTTTCAATGAATGGTTTTATATTTTTTGTTCCAATAAGAGAGTAATTAAAATCTGGAGAACCAAATGGGACTAATTCAATTTGAAGTTTTTTGTCAACAACTATCTCTAGATTGTAGTATTTATCTCCATCTCTAAAAGGTAACAAATCAAAAGGTTTTAAAAATCTGACTTGTTTATGATCAAAAGGAGATTTATGTGTTCTTGAAGAAGCAATACCATAACTTTTTTTTCCAAAGGTTACAAAATGTTCTAAATAATGTTCAAAACTTATGTATTTATTCTTACAACCAAATGAATCTTTTGAACGTTTCGGATTAAGATGAACTAAAACTAATTCGGCTTTTAAATCTCCAGTAAAAAAATGAGGACTTGCTGTGTCAAAATATGGCTTTCCAATTTTATTATTCAATAAAACAGCTTCTTCGCAACATCCATTAAATGACCATTGGTCATAGTTTTGTTTAATTATTTCAAGATATTCCATGTCAATAGTTAAGTTTAAAAAGGGCTGCCATATTTGACAGCCCTTTCGTTTTAAATTTTTCTCATTTCCATTACTTCTGCACTTTTAGCAGCTGGGAAAAAATTCTTTGCCCATGAATCAAGTTCCTTTCTCGAAGAACTTCCTTGTGCTTTAGAATAAGTTGATTCGTCAACAGTTGTTTCCATTTCTTCTGTTTTAACTGAGCCAGCAGTTACACGAAATTTTACTTTAACCTTAAACATTGCCATAATAATAAAATTTAAATTTTACCTACTCTTACGCTTTTCGGTATCCGCGGCATACTCTATTGTCGGTTTTCTGCTATTCCGTTTTATTTAAATTTCATTTTCTACTTTTATTTATTTGCAAACATAATAAACAAGTCAGCCAATCTATGTCGCACTTAAAAATTATTTCTGTCAAGCGTCGCAAAATAACAGCTCTTTTGCAAACGAAGCGTCGGCTTGTGTTGTGGGGTTGGCAAATGTGCTGTTTTGTGTGTCGTCATTTTTTCTTTTTTTCTTTTTACCAATGAACGCTAACGTTGCGCGGCTTGCTGCTTTCGGGGAATGTATAGTTCCTTTCCTTTCAAGCCGCTAATTTAGTTAATTACTTGTTGTTTTATATCTTTTTGTCTTAAAACCCCGATTGCAGCAAACCGCTGTTAGCAAACGTTTTATCAGAAGTGCTGCCTTCAAACTCTCATTCAGACGAAACGGAATTTAATAGAACTCGTATTCGTAAATAGTTATTTGTTTAGAATCTTCTTCTTGTCTTGACTGCAAAAGTCCATTGTCATAATATGTCCATAGTTGTCTGCCTTCAAAATCTCCTTTTCTTGTTTTGCTTTCTGATTTTATAAGTTTTCCATTATTGTTATATGTGAATTTTATTATTATGTCTTTTGGTGAATCAGGACTTATACAACCACCATCCATCAATAATGCATGAATTGCATAGATAGTAGTTTCTATTATTCTTCCTAAACTATCTTTTTTTATCCCTTTTTGAATATTTTTTTCTATGAATATACTATCAAATGAACAATTAAAAACGAGAGTGTCTGATTTTTTTGCATTTCTCCATTTATCGGGGTCATTGCGCCATATTATAACATTTTCCACCTTATTTTGTCCATAATTAAACGTGTATTTTATTATGCTGGTATCATTCTTATATGAAGTTCCACGATATTTAAAACCCTTAGTATATATGTACTTATTAGAAACTGTCTGATTGATTAATTTATTTTCTTTGTCGTAATAATAATAAATATCATTCTCATCGTGGGCTTCAGGAGATGTGAATTCGATTCTGTTTTCTTGAACATGGATTAAATTACCCAATGAATCATATTCAAAATAATAGTCATATGTATCGCTAATCTCGTCTTTTGGATTATTTGTTGGTGAATAAGATTTATACCGATAATGAACGGGATTTCCAGCTTTATTAAAATCTATAAAACAAAAATCAGTTTTAGGTATTTCTTTTTTTGACTTATCTTTTTTAATTTCATACTCTTTTGAAGTAATTTTCTTGATTTTATTTTTGATAACTTCTTGTTTAGAGGCTTCAATTTTTAGGATTGGAAAGTCAAGTTTATATGGGTCAGGATTGTAAATCTGTCCAAATGAAATTTTGCATGTTGTCAACATACAAATAAATGTAAGCAAATATAAGTACTGTTTGGTCATTTTAAAATGGGTGCTAACGGTTGGTGTATGAAGCGTTGGGCATTTCGAAGCACTTATCTGTCAAACCGCTACAAAGTTTATTAAATGTAACGCCCTTGAAATTAGCACTATCCGCCCAATGATTTATACACTTTGTGTGCGCCCTGCATGAGCAGAGCACACCCACCGAAAGCTCTATAAATATT
>JBAXNW010000086.1:0-7819 GCA_037133555.1 Bacteroidota bacterium | reverse complement strand
ATTTATAGAGCTTTCGGTGGGTGTGCTCTGCTCATGCAGGGCGCACACAGCACCTACCCAAAAGGCGGGGTTTCGTGCTTCGCAGACAGTTTTGTGGTAGCCGAAAATTCAGTTCTCCGTATGAAATTTAGTGGTAAAAATCCCGCCCTTCGGGTAGCTGCAAAACGTTAGGGGCAAGTTATGAAAAAAGGCACCTAGTTAAAGTGATAAATTATCAAAAGGAATTAGTAAAGTAAAATGAATGAAAAAAGAAACATAATTTCAGTTATTGGATTAATAGGAATTCATGTGATTTCATATTTCGTTGTTCTGCCAATTGCTCAAAACCTCGAAAATCATCATTATGGCGATGAACCTTTTGTTTTACTTTATGTAGCTTTGGTAATTGCATTACCGTTTCTTGTCTTTAAACATTATAAAGAAAACAATGCGAAAATATTTAGAATTTTGATCCATGCAATTATGTTATCGTTGATAGGTTGGGCAATTAAGTTTCTTTTTCTAGAGTGTTCTGTATGTTCAATGGGAGGTTAAATTAATACTAAAAAGTTTTAAAACCAATCCATTGACAGATTTATAGAAATGGAATTTTCTAATTCTTAAAATACTTATAATTTGGAACTTATTTCTTGCTAAACAACGATTAAATACTTAGAATCAATAAACATACTCCAATCAATACACTTTGAACATTGAGATGAAGTTTTGAGGAATAAAAAGACATTAATATGATTATAAAAGCCTATAATTGAACAAACAAATTCAAAAAAAAATTGACATTGGATAAAAATAACTCGCCCCTAACAGCGGTTTGCTGCAAGCAGGGGTTGAAGTGAGTAAGAAATTGAACAACAAGTAAAAAATATATAGCGGTATGACAGGAAAGGAGGTATCTCCTCCCCGCTCTGCAGCAAGCCGCGGAACGTTGTGTGCCATGCTAAAAAGAGAAAAGACAGCCAACCGCACATTCAAGCACATTTGGTTTTTTGCCGACACGCATTGCTAAAACTAAAAAACCAAAAGAGCTTGAATTTTTGCCAACGCTCGACTAAAAACGATTAGATTTGAAAAATGAAGAATGAAGCTCATGCAAGAATAAAAATAAACCAACTGCTCACAGAAGCAGGATGGAGATTCTTTGACAATGAGGAAGGTAAAGCAAACATTCTGCTTGAAAACCATGTAAAGATTACCCAGCGTGAAATTGATGCTTGGGGAAATGATTATGAGAAAATTAAAAATGGTTCTTTAGACTTTTTACTGGTTGACAGTGACAACAAACCAATTTGTGTACTTGAAGCAAAAAAAGAAAGCCTTCACCCACTTGTAGCAAAAGAACAAGCTAGAAAATATTCCAAGACAGTTGGAGCAAGATATGTAATTCTTTCAAATGGTATTGTTCATTATTTCTGGGACACATCAAAAGGAAATCCAAAACCAATTTACAAATTTCCTTCACCTGACGAAATCGGTGCTATTCGAAATTGGAATCCAGACAGAACTGCATTAATAAGTGAAGGAGTTGCAATTGACTATATTGCAAAAGTACAAATGCCTGATTATGCTGAAAGACCAGAGTGGAATGGAAGCATTGAAGCAAGCAAAGATTTCATTTGGACAAACGGACTGAGGTTTCTTCGAAAGTATCAACTAAAAGCTATTGAAGAATTGCAAAAAGCTGTTGCAATAGGAAAAGACCGATTTCTTTTTGAAATGGCAACAGGAACAGGAAAAACATTAACAGCTGCCGCAGTTATCAGACTTTTTTTGAGAACACAAAATGCAAGAAAAGTCCTATTCCTTGTTGACAGACTAGAATTAGAAGACCAAGCCTGGAAAGCTTTCACCGAATACTTAAAACCCGATTACACAACCTATATTTTTAAAGAACACAAAAGCGACTGGCGAAAAGCAGATATTTTGGTAACCACTATTCAATCATTGATGCATAATGACAAATATCGTTATGATTTTTCGCCAACAGATTTTGACTTTTTAATTTCAGATGAAGCACACCGTTCAATTTCAGGAAATGCAAGAGCAGTATTTGAATATTTTCATGGTTACAAATTAGGACTGACTGCAACTCCAAAAGATTATCTCAAAGGCGTTGACCCGGACAAAGTACGAGAAAATGACCCAAGAGAAATTGAGCGGAGAATGTTGCGTGATACTTATTCTACTTTTGGTTGTGATGGTGGCGACCCAACATTTAGATATTCTTTAGTTGACGGAGTAAAAGATGGTTTTCTAATTAATCCACATGTCTTGGATGCAAGAACGGAAATAACTACTCAATTACTTTCCGATGAAGGTTATGCAGTTGTAATACCAACAGAAGAAGGAGAAGAAACAGAAACGTTTATTTCACGAGATTTTGAGAAGAAGTTTTTTTCTGAGAAAACCAACAGAATATTTTGCCAAACATTTTTAGAAAATGCGCTTCGTGACCCAATTACAAATGAAATTGGCAAGTCTATCATTTTTGGAGTTAGTCAAAATCATGCTCGGAAACTGACCGAAATTCTAAATGAATTTGCAGAACAACTTTTCCCTGGAAAGTACAATTCTGATTTTGCGGTTCAAGTTACCTCCCAAGTTGGCGATGCTCAACAAATGACAATTAATTTCACCAATAATAATCTTAGCGGGAAAACGACTTGGCTTGAAGGTTATAAATCATGCAAAACCAGAGTTTGTATAACTGTTGGTATGATGACAACTGGTTACGACTGCCCTGATTTATTAAATATTTGCATGATGCGACCAATTTTCAGCCCTGCTGATTTTGTTCAGATTAAAGGAAGAGGAACACGAAAAAACACGTTTGAGTATAAGTTCAAAAACGAACTGGACGAAGAAGAAATCGTACGCCATGACAAAAAGATTTTTAAGCTTTTTGACTTTTTCGCCAATTGCGAATATTTCGAAGAAAAGTTTGACTACGATGAAAAACTAAAACTACCACAGCCAAAAAAAGGAAATGGCGAAGGTGGTGGCGGTGGAATAAATATTGACAAATATACAACCTACCAACCTGACCCACTTTTGAGTTTGGTAGAAGAACCAGTAGGTCCTGAAGGGATGCGTATCGACAGAGAACTTTTTAGAAAGTTTGAAGACCGTATCATTATGGACGATATCATTAAAAAGAATGTGGAACTCGGGAACTGGGAACAAGTGGCAAGCCACATTCAACAAGAGATTTTTGATAAACCAGAAGAGTACTTTAATTTAGAAAAAATCAGAAAAGTGGCAAAAATTGACAGAAAGGTCTCCATCCGCGAAGTAGTTGAAAAGATTTTTGGAATCATCCCAAAATTCAAATCTAAAGATGAATTACTAGAAGAAGAGTTTGATAAGTTCATTTCTATTTATCCACCGGAGGAAGATGTAAATTTGAGAGCTTTAAAGTATTTTTTCAAAGCGTATATTGTAGACAATGATATCCGCCAAATTATTGAAGCTAAAGATTTTCATGCTTTACAAACCAATCCAACGCTTACCATTTCACAGTTTAAGGCAGTTGCCTCTAAATACAGGGACGTAATACCTGTTTACATTAAAGATTACATCAATTTAGAGCGGTTCGCTGCTTAACAAATTATTATATGTTAGATACACAGACAAAGAGAAGAATAGACGATTGCAGAGATATATTAGTCGGAAAATTACCTGACCCCAAAGCTCAAATTGAGCAGATTACAATTGGTTTAATTTACAAGTTCATGGACGACATGGATAAAGAAGCCGTTGAATTGGGCGGTCAGGCTAAATTCTTTTCAGATTACAAAATACCTGACCCAGAGTTTCCTAATGACCGCAGCAAAGATAAAGTTGTTGAGTTCAGCAAATACGCTTGGGATAATCTACTCCACCCCAAAGTAACAGCAGCTGAAATGTTGACACTTTATTCCGAAGCAATTGTAGGTATGGAAAAAAATCCAAATATTCCTCAGTTGTTTCGTGATATTTTTAAAAACGCTTTTTTACCTTATCGTGACCCAGAAACTTTAAAACTTTTTCTGAAAACAATTGCTGAATTTGAATACACTCACAGTGAAAAATTAGGCGATGCATTTGAATACTTGCTTTCAGTTATGGGTTCTCAGGGTGATGCTGGGCAATTCCGTACACCTCGTCATGTTATTGATTTCTTAGTTGCAATTGTTGACCCAGATAAAAATGATACAATACTTGACCCTGCTTGTGGTACAGCAGGCTTCTTGATTTCTGCTTACAAACATATCTTGCTCAAATATTCTAAAGACAACAAAGACGGTTTGAATATTTTCCAGTACAACCAATTAGAAAAGAAACCTTTTAACAATCTAGGTGACCAACTCACACCAGATGACCGAAAAAAGTTAATTCAAAATTTTGTCGGGTATGATATCTCGCCTGATATGGTTCGATTAAGTTTGGTCAATTTGTATTTGCATAATTTTAATACACCTAACATACATGAATATGACACACTGAGCAGTGAAGAACGGTGGAACGAAAGTTATGACGTAGTTTTAGCCAATCCACCCTTTATGAGTCCGAAGGGTGGAATTCGTCCTCATAAGAAATTTTCAATTACGAGTAATCGAAGCGAGGTGTTGTTTGTCGATTACATTGCTGAACACCTTAATCCAAAAGGGAAAGCAGGGATAATTGTTCCTGAAGGTGTAATTTTCCAAAGTGGAATAGCTTATAAAGAGTTACGCAAAATGTTGGTCGATAATTACCTCTATGCCGTAGTGAGTTTGCCCTCAGGAGTTTTCAATCCATATAGTGGAGTAAAGACTTCTATTCTACTCATGGATAAGGAAATTTCCAAAAGCAACGATGAAATATTGTTTGTGAAAATTGACAATGATGGTTATAGCCTGAGTGCACAAAGAAATATCGTAAAAGGGAGCCAATTAGATTCTGCTACTGAATTAATAAAACAATTCAAAGATGGTACATTTACTGAATCAACAATTGCACATTCAGTGCAAAAATCGGAAATTTCTAAGAATGGTGATTATATTTTTAGTGGTGAGCGTTATAAAATAAGTGAAATTTATTCAACAGTTTACCCATTAATTGAATTAGGTGAAATAATAAAACTATCAAGTGGGAATGGGCTTACAAGCTCAAATATGAAGGAAGGTGATTATCCAGTTTATGGCGGAAATGGTATTACAGGTTGGCATTCTGAATATTTTATTCAAAAACCAACTATTGTAATCGGTCGAGTTGGAGCTTATTGTGGCTCTATTCATATAACAAAGCCTTATTCGTGGATAACTGATAATGGTCTTTATGTAACAGAATATTTAAGAAATGACATTAATCAAGATTTTCTTGCTTTAATGTTGAATGAGTTGAACTTAAACAAATTTGCAAAAGTTGGTGGGCAACCTTCAATTTCTCAATCAACAGTTAAAGAACAAAAAATCCCTCTGCCCCCTTTATCTATTCAGGAAGAAATCGTAGCTGAAATTGAAGGTTATCAAAAAATCATTGAAGGAGCCAAAGCCATCGTAGTCAATTACAAGCCTAAAATTAATCTTGACCCGGAATGGGCGATTTCAGATTTGGGAACGACAGCAGAAATAAAGACAGGAAAGTTAAATGCAAATGCAGCCGACGAGAATGGCAAGTTCCCATTTTTTACTTGTTCGAAGGGTATCTACTATATAAATGAGTACGCATTTGACTGCAAAGCACTAATGTTAAGTGGAAATAATGCAGCAGCAATATATGACGTCAAGTATTACGAAGGTAAATTTAATGCTTACCAAAGAACTTATGTTATTACTATTAAACCAGAATTTGAAAGCAAACTTTTATACTCTTTCTTACAAATCATTATGGAACAACAGCTCAATGATTTAAAAAATAAATCGGTTGGAGGGCTTACAAAGTATTTAACATTGCCTGTAGTTAAGGAAATATTTGTGCCAATACCAGAGATTGAAATACAAGAAGGTATTATTATGCAAATTGAAAAAGAGCAGGAATTGGTAAATGCCAGCAAACAACTAATTGAAATATTTGAGCAAAAAATAAAAGATAGAATTGCTAAAGTTTGGGGGGAATAAAAATGAGAGCATTACAAAACATTGTAAATAGGCATAATAGAGTTGCATTTCTAATTGGGAATGGTCCGAATCTGGCTGCCAACATAATGCCTTCATGGAAAGACCTATTGACATCTGCTGCCGATAGACCAATAGCCTTTGATGTGGATGGATTAACCAATACCGAAATTTATGATTTGGTAGAACTTCATTCTGAAAACGGACATGATGTTAAAGAACGGGTTAAAACCAAACTTGAATTATTGCCTTCCTACAATCTCGACATCCACAAGCGTTTTATGGAATTTGCAGCTAATAATAATTCACCAGTACTTACAACCAACTTTGACGAAGCCCTTGAAAAATCGATTGAAGCAAACTTATTTCATATAGATTCCAAAGGCTTTACCCGTTTCTATCCTTGGAAAACATATTACGGTCTCGAACAACTTACTTTGCCGACTGACGGTTTTGGTATTTGGAAAATTCATGGAGACGTACGTTATAAAGATAGTATCCGTCTTGGACTTACTGATTATATGGGAAGTGCAGAGAGAGCAAGAAAACTTATTCATAACGGTGACGACCGGCTATTTCAGGGCAAACGACAAGAATATTGGCAAGGACATCAAACGTGGCTTCATATCTGGTTTAATCTTCCAATAGCAATAGTTGGTCTAGGCTATGGGATTGATGAAGTATTCCTGAGATGGCTTTTAATTGAGCGGAGAAGGTATTTGAATATTTATAATGACCCAATGGAAGTATATTACATTTCAAAAGATGCTCCTGCTCCCGCAATAAATAACTTGATGCGGAATCTTGGTGTTGAGATTATTTTAATTAACGACTATTCAGAAATATACGGTTAATGGAGCCTTTTGAACAATATCATCACTATAGCCAAAATCTTTTACTAGCACAACATGAGGTTTCGGAAATTATCAAACATAGTTTGACAAGAGGCGAAGTGCGTGAAGATTTTATTATCCAATATCTTACAAAATCAATTCAGGGCTGTGCCGAATTTCTAAAAAGAGGATTTGTCAATCTTGGAGAAGATGAACAAAGCGGTCAGGCAGATATACTTTTAGTAAAACAGTTTGCGGAATTAGTTGACATTGGAAACAGGGACAATGTAATCGTAAACCCAGAAGACTGCCTCATGGTAATCGAAGTTAAAAGTACTTTGACTGGTACGTATCTAAATGACTTTAACAATGAAGCTAAAAAAATAAAAGAAGCTAATCCAAACGTGGTCTGTGGAATGTTTGCCTATAAAGCAGAGTTGGGAAAGAAAACAATAATGAAGCGTTGCGGACATGATTATGATTCCGAAACTAGAACCTATTTTGATTCTGGAAAAGTGCCATTACCAACCTTTTACCCCTATATTGACTTTATTTTGCTACTTGACAAAGTTGAAGAAAATGAATCGGAAGAAGATTTAGAAATACAAGGACGAAACCAGCTATTTCTAAGAAAAAGTGTCTCGATTGAGGCAAGGTATTTTAAAGGAACATATGACCCAGTAATAAGAAACCTTGTTGGACTTGTAAGAAGCCTTTTAATAAGAGTATAATTATGCCGACACTCAACAGCCACACACATTGCCAAGCCGCACAAGCCCAAGCTCAAACCAAAGCTTGTCAACGAGTGTGTCTGTCCCTGCCCACGGAAAGACTGAGGGAAATAAAGCACGGGCACACAATCGAGTAGACTGCCCTGCCAGTAATTAACTGACAGGGAGAGCCTCTCACACC
>JBAXNW010000085.1:0-8738 GCA_037133555.1 Bacteroidota bacterium | reverse complement strand
AAAAAACATCTTAACTTGCTGCGAAATTTGTCCGAACATTGGGGAGTACTTTACTGTGCTAATAGGGTTTGACTAAAAAACAAACCTAATACAATACTAAAAATAAAGATTGTTTTTTTCATAATGTATAAAGTCATTAATGATATTTTTTAAGAAAGATATGTTTGGAACTTACTGTTATTTGCAATTATCTTTTATAACCTCATAAGCATCCGAAAACCCCAACTCCCCTGCCTTGCTTAAATCTAAACAAGCTTCATTTGTCAATTTTAAATTTCCTTTTGAAAGTCCTCTAAAGAAATATGCTTCTTTATAACCTTTGTCAATTTTAATAGCATTATTATAATCTAAAATTGCTTCTTGATACTTCTTTAAATTCTGTTTTGCTCTTCCTCTATAATAATAAGCTTGAGAATTTTTATTTATTAATATAGACTTGTTTAAATCTGAAATTGCCCCCATATTATCATTAAGTATGCTTTTTGCAATACCTCTATAATAATATGCGTGGGAATATTTATGTTCAATTTGAATAATTCCAGCCCATTCAATAGAGTCATTAATTCCTTTACTATATCTTCCCGTAATCCAAAAATCTGATTTATCCCCCTTCTTATTACTTTTATCTCTTTCTTTTGAAAAAATTGAAATTGATTTAGATAAATCAATAACAGCTCCTTGATAATCTTCAAGAAAAAATTTTGATAGCCCTCTCAAATAATATGTAAAATCATCAACCCTAAAATTAATAGCATTATCATAATTCAATATGGCCTCTTTATAATTTTCATTGTTAAAAGCTTCATCTCCTTTAACTTCATATACCCCAGCTTGTATTATTTCTTGCGAAAACAGAAAGTTTTTAAAGAATAATATTATTAATATTACTAATAGCTTTTTCATAATACTTTGCATTTATAGTTTATACAATTTGCAAATAAACTGTAAAGTTAATGCAATTTAAAAGGGAAAAGTAATAATTTGGATTTTTTATTTAAAAATATTGGATATGAGAAATTAATTATTACGAATGTTGAATAAAAATGCAATGTTACACACCCACTATTCTGATTATTAATAGAACCCGGGTATCATATTCTGAAACCCATGGCAATGATTGGGAAATAATTTTTCTTTTTCAATTAATTACTGATAACATTAACTTACCACATCCAATATAAACCACTATTTCAAATAATTATATATTTTCTTTTATCTGTTTAATTTTTTGTCAGTTAGCTATTTAATTTGTTCTATTTTTAATCCTATTAATATAATATTTTATTGTTTTTTATATTATATGATTTTCAATAAACTATATATGGTTGTATTTTAATTACATAAGTTTTTTGTTTCATTGTTTAAGTTTTAAAGAAGCTTGTTTTGAAATAATTCTAATAAATCATATTTGCTTTTTGAATCAGTTTCAATTATCTCAAGCATATTCCTAAATTGCCTTTGTCTTGCCTTTTTATCATCCTTATTTAATGTTGAATTAGGTATCTGTTTAAGGGTTGAATATATCAATTCTTTTGCTGTTTTTCCTTCATTTAAGGCCACTTCTTCCAATGTTAGCAATATAATATTCCCAGAGGATAAATCTTTTTTATTTATAGGAATTTCAACACACTTCCTTTTTTTAAGAAAATTATATTGATTAATAAAATCATTTTCAATTTTACTTTTAAAATTAGTATTTGCAAGGTCTGTTACTAAAATTCCTTTCCCATTATTTAAAGTAAAATGAGGTTTTTTGTATTTAACTTCAAATTTTATATATTCTTTTTTCCTATTGAAACCCAGCTTTTCAATTTCTTTTTGTTTGTTGGAATCCAGCTTTCTGAATATGTTTTCTTTTGCATTGTAAAGCTTTAGTAAGATATTTTGATATTCAAAGTATTTCCCATTTGTATAAGAAGATGTTTTTATTCCAGATGGTGCAAAATGATTATTTATTATTAAGTTTGCTTTATCTTCAACTTCAATAATTTTTCCATATTCAAACTTATCAATCAATGCTTCTGATAAATTTACATTCAAAATATTTTCTATATATTCAATCCCTTTTAAATAATCATTATTTGATACATAAAAATTTTGGCCATTTACAAAATATGGTAAACTTCCTTTAATTTTAAGATTACTGTTTCTTTCATCATAGTATATTTCAATAGGTCTAACTCCTGAAATAGAATATTTCTCTACACCCGTGTCAAGGTAAATAGCTTTTTGTACCAAATTTTTTAGATTGGGTTTATCTTTACTTAAATGCTTTGATATTTCTATGTAATCAATCATTAAAGAATATTCCTTTTTGATTTTCTAAATACGGAAATATATCTTCCAAATACATAAGCATTCCAGGAAAAATATGAATTTCCAATTCATGCCAGGTTACCGAATTACTATATATAATTATTAAATCATTGGTGTCAGTAATTCCTCCCATTTTGTCTGAAAACCCAATACTTCCATATCCAATAAATAGTAAATGCCCAGGAACCTGCCAAATATTAGTATGGATTGTAAAAGGTTTGTTTTTTTTGTAAAGACTTGTTTCAGATTTTTTAAAAGTTGCCTTTAGTTGTGCCTTTGCTTGATGAAGATTTCTTCCAATTCTGTTAGTTTTCGCAAACTCAAATTTATTAAATCCTATTCTTTCAGGAAGTGTTTTTATTCCTGATTGATAGTAATAACTTGTTTTTGTGCCTTCCTTTAATTTATAAATAGCTGTTTGATGTTTGGCCTTAATTTGATTTTCATTCATTGTAATATCTTTTTAATTAATAATATTACTTTGCATGAATGCTTCTATGTCTGATTTCCTAACATAGATTTTTCTTCCAAACTGGCTGAAAGGGATTACTTTTTTATCTCTGTAATTTTGCCAAGTTTTAGTGCTTATCCTTAATAGTTTTGGGACTTGTGTGCTTTCAATCCATTGATTTTGGATTTCTTCTTCATCGCTCTTAAAAACAGCTTTGTTATTCTCATTTAACAAAACTTCCATTCTTTCCATGAATGATTCAATTCTCTGAAGTCTAAATTCTGGAATTGCTGTAATTGTGAAACTTTCTGTTGCCATAATTTTTAATATTAAAATTAATTTTTTATGGCTAAATTAGTTCAGAATGAAAGCTTTGATATATTTAAAAGTATATCAAAAAATGGAGCTATTATAAATGTTTGTTATTACGGTAGTTGTTTAATATTGTCAATATATATGCTTTTTTATCCTCATCTATATCTCCAATTTTGTCCTTTTTATCTATAAGTAAATTTAAGTCTAAATATTTATAAATAAATAAAGCTTGTTTACTACTAATTATTTTTGCTTCTGATTTCAACAAAGTTTCATTTTGTAAAAATTTTTGTAAAAGATTCAATATTTCACCAATAAAATAATTTTTATTTGGTCTTCCTTTCTTATTATATCTTTTGATAATTTCCTTATGTTCAACATTTAGTTCATCATAAAAGAATGTTTGGTCAAGAACTGGATATTCATCACTTTTATAATTTAAAAAGCTTTTCTTTTCATCGTAATTCTGAATAAATTTTAGAAATTCTTCATAAAACAAAAATGTTGGTGAAATTGATTCTTTTACCAACCCTTTTTCTGAATTATATCTAATTGTAATTTGTAAATCATCAACTGATTTTGTTTTGAATTCTTTAAATATTTGGATAAATTTAGGTAAATCAGTTTTAAATTTATAGATTTTAATAATGTTTTCATCAATTTCTAAAGCATCTTTCGTATAAAAACTATATATATGAAACCCTAAATATTCAAAAAGCTCATAATAATTTTCCAATGAATATTCTTTTAATAAATCTTGAATATTGTTTTTGTAATTTAAATCCGGGAAGAAAAAAGTATTATTAACTATTCCCTTTAATGAAGAAAAATCATATTCGGGTAAACATATTTCTATCCAATTAGAAATATAATGATTATATATTTTAATATTATATTTTTCTATAATTGCTATTGTTTCTGCTTTCATTAATCTAAATATTATATTCTTATAAAGGGGAAGAAATCTTACCCTAAAAGATATCCATAAAAAGGGGTATCCTATTTTGTATTGAAAATAATTTTCATACTTTGGTCTTGACTTTCAGTATCAAAATTTCTTAAATAGGCTTCTGTAATTTTAATAGAAGAATGTTTTAGCATTTTGGATACATCAAAGACACTTATTTTTTTCTTCCGTGCTATATCAGCAAATGAATGTCTTGCTATATGGAATGAAAGTTTTTTTTCAATATTGGCTTTAACTGCCAAGGTTTTCAGTTCCTTATTGATTAATGCATTCATGCTTGAAATCTTATTGTATAATTTAATTTTAATATCAATTGGAAGGGTTTCTGCTTCTTCAGCTGTATTTACTATTGAATAAAGGGCTGTATTGCTCAATAAAGGGAAAATGTATTCACTATCCTTGTTTTCTCCCTTTTTTCCATAAAAAGAAAGAATTTTTAATGCCTGGGGTTGAATTTTAATAGAAGTAAAATTGCTTGTTTTTCCCATTGTATATTCAAGTCTTTTTTCTTTTGTAATATTATTCCATTTCAATAAGCACAAGTCCCCTGCTCTAATTCCGGCACAATAAAAAGAAAACATAAAGTAATTTCTGCAATTCCAAAGAAGTGAATTTTCAGGAAGTTCCAGCTTATTAATTGCATCAATTTCTTCAATAGTAAGTTTTTCTTTTTGTGTTTTAATTTCAGTAGGTTTATAGTACATAAAAGGATTGTTTTCTGGCTTCATGTATCTGTTCTTTATTGCTTCCTGAATGATTGCCCGGAAAACTGAAAAATGAACAGCAATTGTGTTTTTATGTAGATTGAAATCAGGCCTTCTTTTATTCTTTAGAGAAAAAAGAAAGGACTCAAATTCTCTAATAAAATCTAAATTGATTTCTTTGAATGATATTTCATTATCCCTGAAGTTAGAAAGTTTATTTGTTAGAGATTTGTATTTTTTATAATTCCGATAACTTCCCTTATCATAGAAATACTTTGCCCTTTGGTCTGCAAACTTTGTAAAGGAAATTTTATTACTTCCCTTAAGTTCCTGAATTAGTATTTCTTTATTAGCCTTCCCTTCAAGTTCAAGGGATTGAAGTTCTTTTTCGGCTTTTTGATATTCTTGAATTAAGTAATCATTGTACTGTTTTTCTCTAGGGTTTGAGGTTCTTATCCATTTCCCAAATTTAGCTTTTTTATTAAAATCTTCTTTTTTTACCGAAACATTTATTTTTTTTCTTCGATGCTTCCGGTTTTCTGTTATCCTTAAATACACATTATACAACCCATTTTTACTGGGTTTACTTGCAAGTTCCAGATTGCATGTAACATTAGTATTATTTGGGATTAGATTCCCAGTGTCTGTTGTTTCCATATTATATAATTGTAATATCCGAGACAAAGATAAACAATTAAATTTTACTGAAACATTTTACTGAAACATTTTTGTTATTCAATTACTTTTAATTATATTTTATTACTTTTGTAATTCAATTTAAATTTTATTATCAGTTGATAATGTTGAATTTAATAACTACTTCTGATATTTTAAAAAGCATTGAATTTCTGCTTTTGTATCCCGGCTCCGGGTACATTTCAGAAAAGGATAAACCCCTGTTAATTAATAATTTGCAGGGGTTTTTTATTTACAAAACTCCTTTATATATTCATTGGCTTTTACATACCCTACTTCTTCTGCTTTTCTTAAATCAGTGCATGCACTTTCTTTATCTCCTAATTTAATTTTTGCAATTCCTCTGTTGTAATAAGCCTTTGCATAAGCAGGGTTGTTCTCAATAGCTTTTGTATAATCAATTACAGCCCCCTTATAGTCTTCGAGTTTGAATTTAGCAACGCCTCTGTTAAAATAAGCTTCAGGAAATCTAAGGTCATTCAATTCAATAGCTTTGGTAAATTCTGCTATTGCTCCAATATAATCTTTAACGTCATACTTTTCGATTCCTTTATTGAAGTAATCTTCCACATTTTTTGGGTTAGCAGTGCTTTTGCTAAAATCAATTGTTATTCCTTTATTGTCTATTGGATTGGTTTTCTCTATAGCCGCATCGTTATTTACTTTTATTATTTGGGCAAAACCACCAAAAGCCATAATTAAAACGCTTGTAAATATTAATAAGTTTTTCATGATATGGATTTTAAAGGATATACAAAGTTACTTCAAATAAAAGCGATATGTACCGAAAATTTGGATTTATTAAGAAAAAATACAAAATTAAAACAAAGCTTTTTTTGTATTTTTGCAAAATATTACCGACGTAATTCATAGAAAATCAGTGAATTTTAGCAGTTACTTAAATAGCAATAAATTACAAACACTCAGCATGAACGAAAACTCAACACCTAAACATAAATATCTACCCATTATTTTTTCTATTGTATTGATAGTTGGCATATTGCTAGGAATGCTTCTGGCAGGAACTTTAAAAAACAGAAATCTATTTTCCTCAAAAAGACAAACCTATGATAAGGTAAACGATGTGATTAATTTTGCATTACAGGATTATGTAGATACCATTTCTATTGAGAAATTACAAGAAAAAGCAATCAGTGGCATGCTCCAGAGTTTGGATCCTCATTCAGCGTATATTTCTTCCGAAGAATTTAACGAAGTCAACGATCCTTTAATGGGAAATTTTGAAGGCATAGGGGTACAGTTTCGGATTCAGAGTGATACCATCATGGTCATCAATACGGTTTCGGGAGGCCCCTCTGAAAAAATTGGCATCAGAGCTGGAGATAGGATTGTAAAAGTTGATGGAAAGAATGTTGCTGGTATTGGCATTAAAGATACCGATGTTTTAAAAAAGCTGAAAGGCAAAAAAGGTACAACCGTTAAAGTAAGTATTTTTAGAAGAGATGTTGCCCATTTAATTGATTTCAATATTGTTAGAGATGTAATTCCTACTTATAGTATTGATATATCCTATATGGTTGACTCAAAAATTGGCTACATCAAATTGAGCAAATTTTCAAAAACAACCTCTCAGGAGTTTTTACAGGCATTGCAAAAACTGAATAATCAAGGCATGCAGCAATTAATTCTGGATTTAAGAGGAAACGGAGGAGGATTTTTACAGTCAGCCATTGATGTGGCAGATGAATTTCTTACTGATGGCAAATTGATTGTTTATACCGAAGGGAAAAACAGGCCCAAGCAATTTGCTTATGCTACAAAAAAAGGGGTTTCGGAAAAAGCAGCATTGGTTGTATTGATTGACGAATGGTCGGCATCAGCTAGCGAAATTATTGCCGGTGCCATTCAGGATAACGACCGGGGAACTATCATCGGAAGACGTTCCTTCGGGAAAGGCCTGGTGCAAGAGCAATTTGATTTATCTGATGGTTCTGCAGTACGCCTGACCGTAGCCAGGTATCACACTCCAACAGGCAGATGTATCCAAAAATCCTATAAAAACGGTATTGAAGATTATATGAACGACCTTAGTCAAAGGTATCAGAATGGTGAACTTGAAAATCCGGATAGTACAAAATTTGCTGATTCTTTAAAATACAAAACCCCAAAAGGCAAAGTTGTTTACGGTGGTGGTGGTATTATGCCCGACATCTATATCCCTTTGCACATGGATAAGCAAATTGATTACTACAATCAACTAAATAACAAAGGTTTAATTTATCAATTTGCTTTTGAATATACCGATAAAAACAGGAAATTATTTGCAGCTTTTAAAAATGCCGACGATTACCTTCAAAAGTATACTGTCAGCCAGCCTATTTTAAATGAATTTATTGAATATGCAGCCAAAAATGGAATTTCTAAAAATTTACAGGGTTATACGCCTTCACTTGAAAAAATCAAAGTCATGCTGAAAGCATTTATCGGAAGAAACGTATTTGACGATAAGGGGTTTTATCCTGTTTATCTTCAAACAGATAATGCATTTTTAAAAGCCGTAGAAGAACTTAAGAAACATAAATAGTTTGAACATATTGCCGCTTTGATTGTTTATTCACAAAAATTAAGGGTTTAAGTAAATTTCCTTAATTAGCAAAAACGAATTAAAAAATCTTTAAAAATTAAGAAATCATGGCTTTCGAATTACCCAAATTACCTTATGCAATGGATGCATTAGAACCTTTTATTTCAAAACAAACCATTGAGTTTCATTATGGAAAGCACCACCAGGCATATGTAAACAATTTAAATAATTTAGCACCTGGTACCGAGTTTGAAAATGCAAGTTTAGATGACATTGTAAAAAAAGCGAGTGGTGGTATTTTTAACAATGGTGCCCAGATATGGAATCATACATTCTACTGGAATTGTCTAAAACCTAATGGTGGCGGACTTCCTTCAGGAAAACTATCAGATGCCATCAATGTTTCTTTTGGCTCATTTGAAGAATTTAAACAAAAGTTTTCTGCTGCAGCAGCAACTTTGTTTGGTTCAGGTTGGGCCTGGCTGGTAAAAAACAATGATGGTTCATTGGCCATTGTTCAGGAAAGCAATGCCGGTAATCCATTGAGAAATGGACTTACCCCATTATTAACCTGTGATGTATGGGAACATGCTTATTATATTGACCAACAAAACAAAAGACCCGATTATATTGCTGCATTCTGGAATTTAGTAGACTGGGATGCTGTAAGTGGGCGTTTATAAAAGAAAATGCTTAGTACATGACAAAAAATAAATAGTGCTGAATATCAATAAAGTATGTTCA
>JBAXNW010000084.1:0-8791 GCA_037133555.1 Bacteroidota bacterium | reverse complement strand
AAATATATTCCTTAAAACCTAATTAATACGACATTATATTATTCTTATTACTTAAGTTAAACTATAAGATGACAAATATACAACAATAAATTACTGAAAGAGAAAATAATAAAAATATAATTTTACAAAAGCGCATAAACTGAGTAGTCTCTAGGGAATTAAAAATTACGAATTACGAATTGCGTTGATGAAGGGAATGAGAGACTGAGGGAGTGAATAGACGAAAACTCCGTGTATCTTAGTGTTCTCTGTGTCTCCGTGGTTAAAGAGACTTAGGGACTGAGAGAGCGAGGGAACTATTAGGAATCAGTTAATTAATATCACAAATCGTTTACATCCTAATTGGGATAGCTACTAAGAATTTTAATAAACGCTGATGAATTCACAATTATCAAAACTTTAACAAAAACGTAATTTATTGATAATTTATTTGCATCTTTGTATTTTGCATTATTCCCCAACTGCGCAAAAACATCAACGTTAAGCCTTATTAAAAAATAAAATATTACCATACACACTAAATCTCGAGAATTATGAGAACCTATATTTGGACATTTCCTACAAGAATATTTCATTGGTTATTAGCCATTTCATTTACAACTGCTTTTATTTTAGGTGATTTTGACAATCTGGAAAATTTTCATTTTGCTTTTGGAGCTTTTGTTGGAATTTTATTATTTTTCAGACTATTATTTGGGGTTTTCGGACCAATATATTCAAAATTTACGGATTTCCCCATTGGTTGGAAAAGCCAGAAAGAATTTATTACGACATATTTCTCAAAGTCAAAGATATATGCAGGACATAACCCTGCAGCATCTGTAATTATGCTCTTTATATTATTAGTGGGATTTATATGTAGTATTTCGGGATACTTATTATATGCAAATAAGAATGAAATATTTAGCATTGGAATCAACGAAGATTTTCTTAAAGAATCCCATGAAGTAGTAGCAAATCTATTTTTGGTATTAGTTGGTATACATTTGCTGGGCATAATCTCAGATGTATTATTTCACTATAAAACTGGCAGCCTTCAATCAATTTTCACGGGATATAAAAACATTGAAACTAAAAGTGCCAAATTGAATGGGTTTCACAAAGTGTTTATTGTACTCTGGTTAATAATTCCATTTTATTTTTTTTATTTAGCCTATGGGCTAAAAATTAATACGAAAGAAAAAGAAAAAAATAAAGAAAAAAAACGAATACTATGAGCCGGATGATGATTAATAACAAGGAATAATCGAGTGGGACGAACCTATTATTAACTAGCTGAAATCGTGTTCATTTCAGCTTTACAAAAGAATTTGCTTTGCGTTTTTCTGAGTGCTTTACTCCCATTTTTTAATTCTTCTGATCTATAGAGAAGGGGTTTAGACTATCTAAAAAAAAATACAAGCCAGCTAATAACATTGTTTGCAAATTACTTATATTTGTAACAAAATTAAGCCTTCTGATTATGCCTGATATTAAAATAATGTTGATTGATGACCACCAGATTGTAAGAGATGGCATCAAAGTATTACTCGAAAGTCTTGAAAATGTAAAAGTTATTGGCGAAGCATCCAATGTAGCCGAATTATTGGAAAAATTAAAATACGCCCAACCTGATATAATCGTCACTGATATTTCGATGCCTGATATCTCAGGAATTGAGTTGACCAAAATTATCAATGGAGATAAAAAATATCAGGGTATCAAGATATTAATTCTATCGATGTACACCAACGAAGATTTTGTTTTTAATGCCATTAAAGCCGGTGCCAGGGGTTATTTGCCCAAAAATACGACCCGAAAAGAACTCTTTGAAGCAGTAAATACCATTTATAACGGCAATGAGTATTTTAGTGAATCCATCTCAAATATTATTCTAAAAAGCTATATTAAAAAAGTAAAATCCGTCGAAAATGGCGAAAAAAAAGAAACATTAAGTATCCGCGAAACTGAGATAGTAAGACTTTTTGCACAAGGATTTGGGAATCAGAAAATTGCAGATAAATTATTTATCAGTATCAGAACGGTAGAGTCCCATAAAAACCACATTATGCATAAACTAGCGCTTAAAACAACGGTTGATTTGATAAAATTTGCTATTAAAAACAATATTGTTGAAATTTAATCTCAAAGAAAGCATCTAACAATTAACTATCAGAATAGATTATAGTTAGATTTTAAATGAAGCATACAATTTTCAAATTTATCATATCTAAACGCTGATAACATTGATCCCTAAAGGGAAACACTGATTTAAACGCTTGCCTGACGGCAGTCAGGGATTTTAAACTTAAACAAATCAAAAATAAATTAAAAAATCTGCGAATATCCGCGTTTACGGAACGTATCCGTGTCATCTGCGTACTATTAAAAAAACTAAATTATATTTCGCACTTTCTATACATATTCCTGATATACAATATATAAAAATTAAACGTAGCCTACATTAATCTCATTAAATCTTTCTTTTCTGTTTCCTTTCAAATTAAAATGCATCAGTTATATAAAACTAATTATAGCTGTTTATTATTATTTTAGCCTGATAATGACTACTTTTGCAAAAAAACAAATCCTGCATGACGACTTTTAGTGAATTAAACCTTAACAAACCATTGTTAAACGCCCTCAATGATTTGGGATACACCCAGCCAACCAGCATTCAGGAAAAAGTATTTTCTGTGATGATGTCAGGAAGAGACGTGGTCGGGATTGCCCAGACAGGTACCGGTAAAACTATTGCCTACCTCCTCCCCTGTCTTAGATTGTGGAAATTCACTGGTGATGGTTCCCCTCAGATATTGATTATTGTTCCTACCCGCGAACTGGTCGTTCAGGTTGTAAAAGAAGTGAATAAATTAACTACATACTTGAACATCAAAGTGGAAGGTGTTTATGGAGGTGTTAATATCAATCCTCAGATTGACAGGGTTTATGCCGGTTGCGACGTATTGGTTGCAACGCCTGGAAGGTTATTAGACCTTGCTTACAAAGGTGTATTACGTTTAAAAGGCGTCAAAAGACTTATTATTGATGAAGTTGATGAAATGCTTACCTTGGGTTTCCGTCATCAATTGACCAGCATATTAGATTTATTGCCCCCACGTCGTCAGAATCTGATGTTCTCAGCTACCATGCTCGAGGACATTGAGAAATTAATCAAGGATTTTTTCAACAATCCTCAAAAAATTGAAGCAGCACCTACAGGAACACCTCTAGACCAAATCATACAGCTTGGTTATTCGCTTCCTAATTTTAATACCAAGGTAAATTTATTAAAACTTTTACTGACGAATGATAATGAAATGAGCAAAGTCTTGGTATTTGTTTCTACTAAAAAGTTAGCCGACGATTTATTTGAACAAATGGAAGGAAAATTACTTGGTGAATTGGGCGTAATTCACTCTAACAAAGCCCAAAACTATCGTTTTAATGCTGTCAGACAGTTTCATGAAGGAGCTTACCGTGTCCTCATTGCAACTGACATAATGGCCAGAGGGCTTGACATATCCGAAATCACTCACGTTATCAATTTCGACACTCCTGAAGTGGCCGAAGATTATATGCACCGTATTGGAAGAACCGGGAGAGCTGACAAAAAAGGCATCGCTATCACATTTTTACTTGAAAAAGATGCTGCTAATCAAGCTCAGATTGAAGAATTGATGAATTGTAAAATTCCAATGGAAACCTTGCCTGAAAATCTTATAATCTCAAATGAGCTTACCGATGACGAAATGCCCAAGATTGTAATGAAAAACGTTTTGGTCAAACCTCCCAAATTAGAAGCTTCAGGCCCTGCATTTCATGAGAAAAAAGAAAAAAACAAAAAGGTTTACAATAAAATACGCCATAAAGACAAAATGAAACTTAAATACGGCAAACCGAAAACCAGAGGCCAGAAGAAGTAGGTTGGTTATTGGGTTATTGGTTATTGGTTATTGGTTATTGAGTTATTGAGTTATTGGAATATTGGAACTATTATTGTACATTTTTTCTTGAACTAAAAAAACATATTTAGGTAAAGGAAATAATATATATTAATCATTTTCAATATCTTAGTAGCAGTTGCTTACCTAATAACCCAATAACTTAATAACTTAATAACTTAATAACCCAATAACTTATTCACTTAATAACCCAATTCTATTTTCAATTTTTTATTAAATATTTGTGTTTTAATAACGCAACAAATTCGGCTCCTTAAAATCTGTGACTATCCGTTTAATCTGTGTCATCTGTGATCTAAACTTTTATGCGTAATAAAAATGTTATGAAATGTTTTTCCGTTTCGCAACTTTCTTGTAGAAAATTTGCTATTTTTGCATTCAATACATTCTGTTTTACCTAAAAAATTCAATATTATGGAAAATTCAAAAACAGCATTTTTAAACCAGTCCTTAAAAAATGGTTTAATTGCAGGCGGATTAATGATTCTTTTTTCAATAATTATTTACGTACTGGATATTAACATGTTTAGTGTCGTATTTAGTATCATCATGTTTTTGGTTACATTCGGCATAATGATAACTTTTATGGTTTTATCGATCAATCATTATAAAAGAAAAATATTAGGCGGTGAAATTAATTATTGGCAATGTTTTTTTGCAGGATTAGCGATGGCTTTAACAGCAATGTGGCTATCTGCTATTTTTAATTATTTGTTTTATGGTTTCTTCGACACCGAATACATGCCAAAACAGATGGATAAATTTACTGAAATGTTGCAGGGATATGGTATGCCGGAAGATAAACTAAGAGAACAGGTTACAAAATTACAGGAAAGAATGAATCCTCTCAAACAGTTTATTTCTAATTTATACATGATGCCGATATTTTCTGCAGTATTATCGTTTATTGTAGCAGCATTTATCAAAAAAAATGATAATGCCACGCCTCAAGAAGCTATAAGATAATTGCTAATGCCTTCACAAAAGACGCCTTTTCCTCAAAAATTTTTAGCGCTATCAATTCGATACGGTATAATTTCCGCTGTATTTATGTCGATACTCACCTTGCTATTTTTCTATTTTTCAGGGACGGGAAACACGCCTGTAATCATATGGAATTATTTAGTAATTACCTTAGTTGTATTTGGCAGTGTGAAAACATATCGAAAGAAAATAAGCAACCGCAATATTTCGTTTAAAGAAGCCTATGTTTCGGGAGTATCAACAGGTATCGTAGCATCTTTTGTTTTTGCAATCTTTATGATTTTTTACACAAAATACATAGATATTGAATTTATTAAAAATTTTATCAGCATTAATGCGTTAAAGATAAATAAGGATACAACTGCAGATGAACTAAATCGTCAGATTCAACTAATAACACCTGTTATTATAGGATTTTATGCTTTCTTTCAATTGATACTGATAAGTTTCATTTTGCCTTTTTTAATATTTATACTCTTCAAACAGAAAAGAACAGTAAAAACTTAACTATAAAAAATAAACGTTGAACTACATAAATCAAGCAACAATACTATAAGCAAAAACAAATGGATATTTCAATAATTGTACCTTTGTTCAACGAAGACGAATCGTTGAGTGAATTGGCAGCCTGGATAGATAAAGTGATGATGGAGAACAAGTATACTTACGAAGTCATCATGGTTGACGATGGGAGTAACGATCAATCCTGGCAAGTGATTGAAACTCTTTCTACTCAAAATACGGCCATCAAAGGTATAAAGTTTAGAAGAAATTACGGAAAATCTGCAGCTTTAAACGAAGGTTTTTTAGCTGCCAAAGGAGACGTGGTAATTACGATGGATGCCGATTTACAAGATAGTCCGGAAGAAATCCCCGAACTCTTCCGTATGATAAAAGAAGAAAACTTCGACATCGTATCCGGCTGGAAAAAGAAGCGCTTTGACCCCATCATGAAAACCATTCCTACTAAATTTTACAATTGGACAACCCGTAAAATGTCAGGCATTCAATTGCATGATTTCAATTGTGGTTTAAAGGCTTATAAATTGGATGTCGTAAAATGCATTGAAGTGTATGGTGAGATGCATCGCTATATTCCTGTTATAGCTAAATGGGCAGGGTTTTCAAAAATCGGCGAAAAAGTGGTTTCACATCAAGCCCGAAAATATGGAGTAACAAAATTCGGATTAGATAGATTTGTAAAGGGTTACCTTGATTTAATATCCATTACTTTTGTTTCAAAATTTGGCAAACGCCCCATGCATTTTTTTGGCTTAATGGGTACTTTGATTTTTATCATTGGTTTCTTTGCAACTACCTGGCTTGGAATAGAAAAGCTCTATGCTATTTATCATCATGTAAAAGCACCTTTGATTACAGATAGTCCTTATTTCTATATTGCAATTGCTTCGATGATTATTGGCGTTCAATTGTTTTTGGCAGGTTTTTTAGCCGAAATGATTGGAAGGAGCTCTGCGATTAGAAATACCTATTTAATTGAAAAAAGAATTATTTAAACTATTTTAAAAATGCGAATAAAACAAGCTATCGAACAATCGATTGAACTGAAAACAAAATTACTGAAGGACGAAGAGCTATTAAATACCATCCGTCAGGTTGCAAATGAAATGTTACATACTTTTGAAAACGAAGGATGTGTTCTTTTTTGCGGAAACGGAGGAAGTGCTGCAGATGCCCAACATCTGGCAGCTGAATTCTCAGGTCGTTTCTATTACGACAGACCCCCTTTAAATGCAGAAGCATTGCATGTAAATACTTCTTACTTAACTGCTGTTGCCAACGATTATTCTTACAACGAAATTTATGCCCGTCTGGTTAAAGCCAAAGGGAGAAAAGCGGATGTTTTGGTAGGGATTTCAACTTCAGGGAATTCTGAAAATATCATAAAAGCATTTGAAGTTGCCAATGAACTGGGTATGATAACTGTTGGGTTTACTGGTGAAAGCGGAGGTAAAATGAAAGAAGTCTCTAAATACCTGATCAATATTCCTTCAACAGATACACCAAGAATACAGGAAGTTCATATTTTGGTAGGACATATTATTTGTGAATTGGTTGAATCAGGTCTTTTTCCAAGATAAATGCAAAACCTTCCCAAAACATTTGACAAAAACTGGACTCTATTTCTGGACAGAGATGGGGTTATAAACCACAGATGGGTAGATGATTATGTAAAATCCCAGGCTGATTTTCAATTTCTGCCCGGAGTATTGGATGCCATGAAAATATTTAATCAGATATTTGGTAAAATTATTGTGGTAACCAACCAGCAAGGCGTTGGAAAAGGATTGATGACTGAGACTGAACTTCATTCCATTCATCAATTCATGTTACAGCAAGTTAAAGATAATAAAGGAAGGATAGATCACGTTTATTATTGCCCTGACTTAAAAGAAAGCGGAAGCTTGTACCGCAAACCAAATATTGGAATGGGGCTAAAAGCAAAGAAAGATGCGAAGGAAATTAATTTTAAAAAATCACTCATGATTGGCGATTCAATCAGCGATATGATTTTTGGAAAAAAATTGGGCATGAAAACTGTTTATATTTCCAATAATTTCACAAAAGCCATACAATATCCTAAACAGATAGATTATATATCACCATCATTGATTGATGTTGCAAACCATCTAAACAAATAAAATACATCTAAGTCCCATTACTTTAATTACATATCTAACAAAAAGTATTATGTCAAAAAGAATTGTTTTACTGATTATTACAAGTTTCTGCATTTCAAGCATGTTGTTTGCTCAACAACCAGCAGATACATTGAACAAAACTGATAATAGTGGCAAAAAACAAGGTTATTGGAAAAAGACAGATGGAAAAGGCATTTTAAAATACGAAGGTCATTTTGTGAACAATAATCCCAGTGGGGAATTTAAATATTATTATGAAGACGGGAAAATAAAAGCCATTTCCAGATTTTTCGAAAAAGGCTTGCGTTCGTTTACCACAACCTATTTCCCAAATGGGAAACTGATGTCGGAAGGCTATTATATCAATACACATAAAGACAGTACCTGGAAGTATTACAATGGATATGATGTAGTCATCCGGGAAGAGTTTTATCGTTCCAACTTAAAAAATGGTGAATGGAAAACCTATTATGACGATGGAAGCTTAACTGATAAAATGAATTGGAAAAACGGCAAGAAAGAGGGTCCCTGGGAGCAAAATTATTCGGGTGGTACCTTGAAGACGCAGTTTAAAAACGACAAATTAGAAGGCAATTATCAGGTTTTTACACCAGCAGGAAAATTAAGAAATCAAGGTAAATATCTAAATAATTTAAAGGAAGGTCTTTGGTTTTGGTACAATGAAGAAGGTTTACCCAACAAAAGGTTTGTTTACAAAAACGATAAACTTATCAACAAAGCGTTGGTTGTTTACGAGAACAAAAAAACAGTAGAAATAAACTTCGATAGTATTGCTTATGTATATACTTCAGGAGGAATAACTTATATCAAGAAAACCAATGCTGCTATTTTCAAAACCAATCAAAAATTCAATGAAACGATGGATTTATTAGGCATTGATAATTTTCTTCAGATAAATAAGAATTTTTTGGCCAATTATACTTCCTTAAAGGGCATACTTCCTTATGAAGGCGGATTCTACAAAGTGCAATTTTCCATTCAACCCGACTTTGAAGTAATTACAGAGGGTGAAAGTACGAAAGCATTAAAAATAATGTTTCCCGATTCAAAATAGAGATCAAAAAAAAGGCTGTCATTTAAAACAGCCTTCTTTTCATTTATGTTGATTTTATCAACTAATTTTCTCCTGTTTTGTGCGAAAGACACCCATTTTCAGAATTCATTATTTATAATCGATAA
>JBAXNW010000083.1:0-9112 GCA_037133555.1 Bacteroidota bacterium | reverse complement strand
AATATACTGAATAATTTTGGATATAAATACGACATTATATTTTAACTACTACTTACTACAATTTTAAATTGCAATAAACCAATCGAATAAAAAATAAATCGAATTAATATTTCAGGATTTGTTATTTTAGGAAACGACACATTTAAAATTTCCCTTTTAAATATTCCGAGTATTTTAATGTCAGCTGTTCCCTTATAAGATTTCAGGATTCCTATTGTTTCCATGGGTTCACATCCATTTAGATTAAAGAGAATTTATTTTTTTAATTTTATGCTTATTCAACTTAATCTTTAAAATAAAATACCTGATTTATCTTCGAAGGAGTATCTCTCAATGAAATGAAATTTTGACGGAACTATTCCGCTTAGAACTTATAAAATGCAAAATACAATAAAAGCACATTTTACAAATACAGCATATCCTCTGATTGAACAATCAATGCAGAATTCTTTCAAAGTGGAATGAGAATATGGATAAATTGATGAGAGTATTACATTAATACTTATTATACAACCGTTAGTTAATTATTGGAATTCTGTCATTAATGCCAGACGAGAAAAAATTAACTTCATGTTTCATACTCAAATAGATATAATTTATAAAAAATATTAATATTTCTAAGTACAAAGATATAACATGATAATTCAAAAACTATTAGAGCAAACTCTGAAAAAGCATTTATCGATTCAGGGTATACTCCATAAAAAGCAATTTAATTAATTGCATTTATCAGACATACAGGTTATTAATTGATTATTTAGAAAACCTATTTTATAAAATTTCAAGAGGAAGATTATTTGAAATATAAATATCGCAAAATTTATAAGTATTAGTTTTTTCATAGACGGCTGAAGCAAAGTTTAAAATTTTCAATAAGCCTCAGTGTTTAATCCCCTTGTCAGCATGTCAAAATTGAGATTTGTGTATGCGAATAAGTAAACAAAAGCTAAAAATAGTATCCAGATTTGGAAAATATTTACAATTCAACAAAGAGACAATACTTATCAATCAATACTTTACAACTCAAATAAAAAAAACCAAATATAATTTTCCATTTTTTTGAGTTTCACAAACAATTTCAAAAAAATGAATATTGCTATTTTTTTGGCTATAATGTATATTTATATTGAAAAATATGTAATTTTATACCTGCTATTTTGTTTGATTAGCTATATAAAATTAGTAAAGTGAGAAGAGTATTATTTATTGTTTTATTTTTCATAATATATTGTCATCAGACGAGTTATGCTGTAAGAGACAGCTTACAACCGCACAACCTTAAATTTATTGAGAATAAAAATCAATGGGATTCAAAAGTCCTTTTTGGTGCAGATGTTGAAAGCGGGATGCTTTTTCTCGAAAAAAAATGTTTAACTTTTAATCTTGTAAAAACTGCAGATATACGACATTCTCATGCACACAACGGATATGATATAAAAAAGCACGCTCTCAATAACAGCATTCATTATCATTCATACCAGGTTGAATTCTTAAATTGCAAGGATGCTGAAATTCATACCAACGAAAAATCTTACGATTATTGCAATTATTTTATCGGTAATGATGCTAAAAAATGGGCCAACAATGCACAGAAATATAGCATTGTAGAATACAAAAACTTATACGAAAACATTGATTTTAAGCTATACAGCCATCAAAACTTTTTGAAATATGATTTTATTATCAGACCAAATGCTAAACCTGAGAATATTCAGCTCAACTATAAATATGTTGACAACATTAAGCTCAGCAAAGGGCATTTATTGATTGAGACTTCTGTAAATCAAATTATTGAACTTCGCCCCTATTGCTATCAAATCATCAATGGAAAGGAAAAGGAAGTTAGCTGCAATTATGTATTAAAAAAGAATGTGTTGAGTTTTTCTTTGGGTGATTATGATAAAACTCAAACTTTAATCATTGACCCTTCCTTAATATTTTCTACCTATACAGGATCAACTGCAGATAACTGGGGTTTTACGGCAACATACGATCTATTGGGTAACGTTTATTCGGGTGGGATTGTAAATGGAATCGGTTATCCTGTGAGTATGGGTGCCTATCAGCAAAATAGTGGAGGTAATTGGGATATTGGTATTATTAAATACGATTCTTTAGGCGTAAATAGACTTTTCGCAACCTATCTAGGTGGAATCAATGGAGAAATGCCCCAAAGTTTAATCGTAAATACATCTAACCAATTATTGATTTATGGGACAACAGGCTCGCCAAACTTCCCTGTTACGCCAAATGCTTATGATACAACATTTAATGGAGGACAAGCTATTACCTACGATGCAGTTATAACATATCCTTTAGGCGTAGATATCTATGTTGCCAAATTAAGCCCTGACGGAACGCAATTATTAGCCTCCACTTTTGTAGGAGGTAGTGGCAATGATGGTTTAAATTATTTACAATATTATGACAATAGCCTGATGTTTGGAAATGATTCATTGTATTTTAATTATGGTGATGGAGCCAGGGGCGAAATTATTACCGATAATCTGAGCAATGTTTATGTTGGCACTTGTACATTTTCTAATGATTTCCCAGGCACTGCCAATAGTTTTCAATCAAGCAATCATGGTAAACAGGAAGGTGTTGTTTTTAAATTGGATTACAATTTATCTAATTTAATCTGGAGTTCATATTTAGGTGGAAGCGAAAATGATGCTATTTATTCAATTGATAACGACAGTGAATATGATGTTTATGTAACTGGCGGAACAAGTTCCACTAATTTCCCAACAACAGCCGGTGCCTACAAGACCCTGTATCAGGGTGGAAGTACTGATGCTTTTTTAACTCACATTTCTCAAAACGGTACGACATTGGTTGCTTCAACATATTATGGAAGCAATAAATACGATCAGGGTTATTTTGTAAGATGTGGCAAAGACGACAAAGTTTACATTACAGGGCAAACCAAAGCAGATAGCAATGTATTAATCTTTAACGCACCTTACAATGTACCTAACAGTGGTCAGTTCATTGCTAAATTTCCTCAAAATCTGAATTCCATCGTTTGGTCAACAGTTTTTGGAACTGGAGATGGGAAACCAAATATTTCGCTTACTGCTTTTTCTGTTGATATCTGCAATAGAGTTTATTTATCAGGTTGGGGACGGTATTGGGGAGGAAATTCACCCTATACCTGGGGAAGTGTTTTTGGGACAGTGAATATGGCAATTACATCCAATGCTTATCAAACCATTACAGATGGGCAGGATTTTTATATTATGGTAATGTCAGATAATGCATTTAATCTGGATTATGCTACCTATTTTGGCGAATTGTATTCTTCAGGCAATTTTTATAGCGGTCGCGATCATGTGGATGGAGGCACCAGTCGTTTCGACAAAAAAGGAAATGTATATCAATCTGTCTGTGCAAGTTGTGGCGGATACAGTTCTTTTCCTACTTTCCCTGCAAATGTATGGTCAGATTCCAACAAATCGTTTAATTGCAACAATGCTGTTTTTAAGTTTAGCATCCATAATGATTTTGCGTTGGCTGATTTTATCAACCCTCCCACTGGCTGCGCTCCTGATACGATTTATTTTCAGAACACAAGTATTGGAAGCACTTACACCTGGGATTTCGGAGATGGATCACCCATTAATACATTGGCAAATCCCAGCCATATTTATTCAAACAGTGGCATCTATTATGTAAAATTGATTGCTGTCCTGCTAAATGGATGTAATTTAGCAGATACCATTATAAAACAAATCGTTGTACTGGACGACACTGCTTATTCAATTCCAAGTGTTCATACTTGTTTTGGCTACAATATGCAAATAGGGATTCCGCCCAATGGAAATCCCGCTTATACTTATAACTGGACACCAAGCAATTATTTGAGCGATGCAAATATCTCTAATCCATTTGCCAGTCCTCCAGCAAATACAACTTACAAATTACTGGTATCCAATGGAATTTGTACTGATACCATTACCCAAATAGTTTTAGTTAGCAAAATGCTTGTGGATGCAGGAAATGACACATTGATATGTTCCGATTCTGCAAAATTAACTGCCCATACTTTAGAAAGTCAGATTCAATATATATGGTCTTCGAATAGTAATTTTACAGATACATTAAATTCAAATTTAAACAATAATTTTGCTATCATTCATATAACTTCAAATGCAACTTTTTGGGTAAAAATAAAAAACCAATGGTGCGAAGGAATAGATAGCGTGCATGTCAGCTCATCTTTTATTTCAAATCCTGCTGTTGCTCATAATCCAAGCTGTCATGATTCTTGTAATGGGATGGCTTTTGTAATACCTTCAGGAGGAACTCCACCCTATTCTTTTCTATGGAATACAACTTCTACAAACGATAGTATTTTTATGCTTTGTGCAGGTACCTATTCTGTGATGATTACCGATTCGCTACATTGTAAATCTTTTGCAAGCCTTACTTTAACAAACCCCACTCCTCTCGTTCTGAATCCATTGGTAACCCACGTACCATGTACTAATATTTGTATAGGGAGCATTAATGCCAATGCTTCTGGCAGTAACCCACCTTATACTTATGTATGGAATACGCCTCAAACAACTGCTATTATCACTGGTTTATGCCCAGGTTTCTATGCTGTAACAGTTACGGATCAAATGAACTGTGTTGCCCATGACACTGCCAGTATATGGATAAATAGTATTTTTACCAATGTAGAAGTTTGGGTTGATAAGGATACTATTTTTAAAGATTTAAGTACACAATTGCATGCAACCCACCTGAATAATGTTACATACAACTGGTACCCGGCAATAGGGCTGAACAATGCCAACAGCCCCGACCCCATTGCAACACCCTTAACCACAACTACTTATCATCTGGAAATGACTGACCCTTTTGGTTGTAAACATTCCGACTCCGTTACTATCGTTGTCATTGATCAGTTATGTGGCGAACCCTACATATTTATACCCAACGGTTTTACACCTAATAATGATTTGCAGAATGATGTATTTTTTGTAAGGAGTGAAATTTTGACCGAGATGGATATTAAAGTATTCGATCGCTGGGGCGAAAAGGTTTTTGAAAGCAATACGACACAAAATGGATGGGATGGTAAATACAAAAGTGAATATTGCCAACCTGGCGTTTTTGTCTATTATTTTAAAGGGAAATGCCAAAATCAAAAGTATTTTGAGAAAAAAGGGAACTTAACATTGATAAGATAAGAAGTGAATATTCAATACTTTAAAAAAAACCTCCTCCTGCTTTTTGTCTTGCTATCATCACAGTTTTTAGCAGGTCAGGATATTCATTTTTCGCAGTTTACCGATTCTCCTTTAAATCTTAATCCCGCATTAACCGGTTTTTTCCATGGCTCTCACAGATTTGTATTGAACCACAGAAATCAATGGACATCTGTAACAAAACCCTATAGTACTTTTTCAGGTTCTTTTGATATGCAATTGCTTAAAAGAAAGTTCAAGAGAGATATTATAGGTATTGGGATTGTATTTAATAGCGACAGGGCAGGCGACGCCGGAATGGGAACTACTCAGGCAAATTTATCATTATCCTACACCAAAGGATTGAATAAAAGAAACAGTCATTTTATCTCATTTGGAATTCAAGCCGGAGGAGCTCAACATAGGTTTGACTACAGCCAACTAAATTTCGACAACCAATACAATGGAGACTTTTATGATCCAAGCTTATACAATGGTGAGAATTTTAACAAATCCAATTATTTTTATGCGGATATTTCAAGTGGCGTTCATTGGTTTTTGCAATTGCAAGATCAACTGCTTTTCAATGCAGGAATTTCTGCTTTTCATCTCAATCAACCCAATCTCTCATTTTTTGACAATGGAGGTGTAAAATTAAATACACGTTTCGTCTTTTATGCCAATTCAGAAATCGGTATCAGTCGAAACACGAATATACTCCCTTCCCTTTTATTAATGAAACAAGGACCTTATCTGGAGCTTTGCGTGGGAGCTGATTTCAAATTCATCAACAATAACAGTCCTTATTTTTACTCTGCCATTAATTTAGGTGCTTTTATAAGAAACAAAGATGCTTTTATCGTAAAACTTGGGCTCGACCAACGAAAGTGGAGCTTTGGATTAAGCTACGATTTTAATTTTTCCGACCTAAGTCCTGCAAGTAAATATTTAGGCGGATACGAAATTTCAGTTATATATATTGTAAACCAAATACACAAGAAAAAAATAAAAGAAATCCCATGTTCGATTTTTTAAGCTAATTTAGTTTAGAGAAAAAGAATAAAGAAGAAACTTAAATGATTTATAAAAAAGACAAGATTCATTTTTTATACTTTCAAAACAATGATTTTGAATGCTTTATGCGATTTTATAAAATTTGCATCAGCATTATCTTTATCTTTTTAAGCTTAAGTATTTCTGGACAAACCAATGAAGAATATAAGAAAATTGCCGATGAAGCCTTTCAAAATGGTGATTACTATAGCGCAAGCACCTTTTACAAAATACTATTGGAAAAAGATAGTAACAATTTAGATATTGCCTATCTGTATGCCAATTCCAACAGGCTTTACAATAATTATACCGAAGCAGAGTCTTGGTATTCAATTATTGTATCGAAAGATAAATCTGACAGATTTCCTTTAAGTGGGTTTTATCATGCTGAAATGAACAAATACAATGGCAAATATGGACTTGCTATTCGTAATTTTAAATATTTTTACAACAAATACAAGGAAAAGAATGATTATTACACTCAAAAATCATTACAAGAAATGAATTCCTGTAAATGGGCTCTTGAGAAAGCAAGCGACACCGTTGCTGTGGAAATCAATCATTTGGGAAAAAATATTAATACGCCCTATTCAGAATTTGGCGCTCAACAGTTGGGCGATTCTATACTGGTTTATTCCTCCTTACGACAAGTTGCAATGAACGATTTCGAAAGCATATTACCAGATACCTATCTCTCAAAAGTCTATTTCTCCTGGATTTCAATTGCAGGTTTTTCATCAGGTCGAGAGTTGAAAGGAAAAGTCAATAGCAACGAAGAACATACCGCAAATATGAGCTTTGACAAAAAAAATAACTATGCCTATTTCACCCATTGTCGTATGAATGAAAATGCAGAAATGATTTGTGCTATTTATGTAAGTGAACTTAAAAATGGGAAATGGGAAAAGGCTAAAAAATTAAACAATAAGATAAATTTAGCAGGATATACATCCACACAACCTTGCATTGCAATGAATAATGGCAAAGAGATTTTATATTTTTCGAGCAATCGGCCTGGTGGTTTCGGACAAATGGATATCTGGTATGCATTCAAAAACAATGGAGAGTTTCAACAAGCGGTCAACTTAGGAAGTAGAATTAATTCCCCAGGCAATGAAATTTCACCATTTTATGATACTAAGTCAAATAACTTATTCTTTAGTTCCGATTGGCATTTTGGTTTTGGAGGTTACGATATTTTCAAGTCTAATGGCAATCTAAATCAATGGACAACACCCGAAAATCTAGGCTTCCCTATCAATACAAGTTATAACGACATCTATTTTACTGTGAACGAAACCCCCAATGAAGGCTATTTTACTTCAAACCGTAGGGGATCTTTTTTTATTAAAGGTGAAACCTGTTGCAACGACATATATGCTTACAAGCTTAAAGAAAAAAAGCAGATTGAAGAAAAAAAAGATAGCATTTCTATAGAACAAAGTATCAAAAAATTATTACCGCTTAGCTTGTTTTTCCATAATGACGAACCCGATCCCAATTGCATGCACAGCACTACCGAGAAAAACTACAAACATTGCCTGGCCGATTATTATGCAATGAAAGATATTTATAAAAAAGAATATTCAAAAGGCTTAAACGGGATTGAAAGCCAAAAAGCCATCAACGACATTGATAGTTTTTTTACAATAGAAGTAGGAAAAGGATATAAATCTTTGGAACTATTTGCCAGCTTACTTTCACGCGATTTACAAAAAGGCAAAGAAATCCGTATTACAGTGAAAGGTTTTGCCAGTCCGCTTAACACTGATGAATACAATATTAATCTCAGCAAAAGGCGTATTGCAAGTTTATGCAACTACCTTAAAGAATACAATGGTGGAGAATTAGAACCTTACATGACAGCAAATAAAAATAGTAATGGAAAGCTAATTATATATGAAGATGCTTTAGGAAAGAGTATGGCAAATAAAGCAGTAAGCGACAATCCAAACGATCTCAGGAATTCTGTATATAGTATTGCTGCAGCCTTGGAGCGCAAAATCCAGATATTGTATTATGACTATGCCCAGGTGAAACCAATAGACTCTACACCTATTCTCAGATTTATTTATGATACGATTTACTTTGGCAGCTTAAACAAACTAGGTAACAATGCTTTTAGTATTCGTTTCAAAAATGAAGGAAAATATCCATTTTCAATCAGAAATATCAGTAGTGAATGTAATTGTATTAAATTTTATTTTGAAGAAACCCCTATCGAAGCTGGAAAAGAAGGTGTTTTCAGCTTAGTTATTTTTCCCGATGAAAAGAAAGGCAAACAAAAACAAATATTAACGCTCAGCTTATCTCCATTTAATACAATATATTACATACCAATATATTACGAATAAACACCTTTGGTATTTGATATTTTAAAAATTTAATAACTTTGCATTTGAAAATGAATATTATTATCCATTACCTTAAATTAAGAAATTCGAAATACAATTTAATCAGCTGACTATTATTAATTTACAATCTATGAAATTACATTTTATTGCTATTGGTGGAAGTGCCATGCACAATCTTGCGATTGCTTTACATCTTAAAGGAATTGAAATAAGTGGCTCTGACGACGAAATATTTGAACCATCTAAAAGTCGATTGGCTAAATATGCATTGCTTCCAAAAACCGAAGGTTGGAACGAAAATAATATCACGAAAGATATTGACGCTGTTATACTTGGAATGCATGCCCGTTTAGACAATCCAGAACTGATAAAGGCCCAGCAAATGGGTATAAAAATATTTTCCTATCCTGAATATCTCTATGAAGAATCAAAAGACAAAATTCGCATTGTAATTGGAGGCAGTCATGGCAAAACAACCATTACCTCTATGATTATTCATGTATTTAA
>JBAXNW010000082.1:0-9255 GCA_037133555.1 Bacteroidota bacterium | reverse complement strand
TCATATGTTTGTCAAATTTAATAATTTAATTTGACACAGTTTAATGAACAGTCTCCTAATATCCTAATGCCTTCATTTCAATTAGAACACTGATGACACGGATGATGCAGATTTACACAGGTTTGGAACTTCGTAACTTGATAAATGTTCAGTGTTAAAAGCTTTAACGGTAAACATCTTTACGATGAGCTATTTTAATAATTGTTATCATAAGTACAGCATCCAAAATGGTGTAAACAACACGATAGTTTCCAATACGGATACGATAGTCGTTCTTAGCTCCTTTTAATTTTATACAATTTTGCGGTCGGGGGTTTTCGGTTAGATGATTGATAGCTTCTTTTATCTTCAGCGCAATCGATACCGGAAGCTGGAGTAATTCTTCAGCAGCAGATTGTTTGTAAAATAAAACTTATTTCATTTAATACCGAATTTTTCATCAAATTTCTTATCAACCTCTTGCTGAGAAACAACAACCTCATCTATACGCTGCAATACAGACAATCGATCTTCAATATCTTCAACATACTCCATGAGGCTTTCATATTGCTTGAGCGGAAAAATAACCATAGGTTCTTTAAATCCTGCTTCGTTATGATGTTTTATAGTTATTGTCATAATTGATAAATCAATAATATTTCGTTTTTATTTCATCTGTAAAATTACAACAAAAATAATCTGAAAAATAGAAATATACAGTTTTTTTTTCTTAAACCAGGAAATGAGTTATAGGGTTATTAAAGTAAAAGATAGGATTGTTGCACGCAAAGACGCAAAGAACGTTAAAGGAGATGCTTATTGGTTATTGTGCAAATAATAATTTTCAGGAGATGCTCCCTCCGTCAGCATGACAAAAGACAAGTGGTTTCGTTCTCTCAGTCCCTAAGTCTCTTCGTCTCCCTTTCGCCTCTTCCTAATTCTCTTCTTTCACCTTCTTATGCCCATAAACCTTCTTTCCACCATACGCTGCGCCCAACACCAACAATATGCTAAGGCCTCCATCCAGGGGTGCACCTGTTGCATTTCCTGTATTCCCGTGACCGCCTATGGTAGTTGGAATAGGTTGAGCCACGAGTTGAATTCCACTGAATACGATGAGGAGGAGGGATATTAAATATATCTTTTTCATAGTTAGACTTTCTTTTGAAATCCGGCTAAACTTTATGGCTCAGCCGGATTGTTTTTTTTATTTTCTTATTATTTATTACTGCTTATGTTAAAGACTTACTATTTTGCGAACTATCGTACGGTCTTTCATCACAATGCGGAGCAACTGAACCTTGCTCATGGCCTTGCAGCGGAAGCTATTCCCGTTCACCTTGTATACGCCCAACTGCTGACCAATTTCATTGTATACCTCCACCGCTAAAATATTGGATGTACTGTTAACCATCAACTCACCATCCAGACTGTAAACCTGAGTGCCTCCGTTATCATTCTGCTGTATGCCCGCTGCTGTGGTATTGAAATGCAATACAAAACGATTGGGATTATCGGAAGTAGTCGCAGTGAAATTATAAACAGGATATTGATTTAGATTTTGTATTGTATTTGTTTTTAAATCTTCTAGTATCAAAGCTGAATAAAAATTGTTTGGCGGAAGTGAAGTAGCATTGATATTATATTGACCATCAGAACGAGCTTTAAAATTAAGATTAATGGCAGTGTTAGCAGGTAATTGTTCAGGAATAGTATTAATTGATAACTTAATACCATTTTGCAAAATTGAATAAAGACTTGGGGCTTCAGCAAATGCTTCAATTTCCGAAGCATCAAATTGAGCATCATAACCTAAAGTAGCAGCTGCATCAAAATTAATTCCCATCAAATCACAAAAACCAGTTCCTGTCTTTTCAGCCTTTAAAATAAGGAGATTAGACGTACTTTTATAGAATGCGTGTCCATTATGAATACGGGAATTGGCTGGAATTGTAAAACTAGCCGCAGATGTTGCTTTTACAAAGAAAGCCTGATTGGCAGGTATTATATTTTTATTAGGAGGGTCAACTAATGAAACATCAATAAAATTTTTGGTAATATCATCATAAACTTTTGCTGTACCTCCTTCAATATTTGTCTTAACCCATGATGCTTCAGCCCAATCTATTGCAGATGGATATGGGTTACCTAATAAGTTATAACCTATATTCAATGGATCAGTGGTATAAGAATAGCTAAGTGTACTTGAAACATTTACATTATTTAGATTTCCAACAAATGATTTTATTCCACCGGACTGATAAGCAACTAAATAACCTACCCCAGGTATAAAAGATGAAATATTATTTCCAGCTATTTTCTGATTTAACCATTGATAATTAGCTTCATCCCAGGCAAAGAAATCATAAGCATTACTACTTAATCCATCAGGTGTAAAAGATCCGCTTATAGCCTGAGCTGAAACAGGAGATGAAAGTAAATGCCAGCCATCATCAGGAAGACCCCAATTTGCAGAATTTATGTTCCTTTTCATAGTAGCCGTTAAGGTCTGGGTAGCAAGGTCTATCAAAGAACCACCGTCTTCTATGGTGATGGTTCCGCTTGCAGTTAGGGTTTGGCCAGTATTAATGGTAAGCATACCACCGCTGTTGATGGTAAAGTTGTGGCAGCTTACAGGTGTATTGAGAGTAAGCACAACCCCGTTGTTGACCACAATATCTGTTTCGCTTCCGGTTGTTGAAGTATTCCAGGTAGTAGTAGATGTAACGGTGACTATATCAAAACTTGTAGTTGCGCTGGCTGTTGCTGGATTTGCGCCTGTATAATAGTTATACGTAATTGCATTCGTTCCATCCCAGTTATAAGGATAAATGGTAAAATAATAAAGTGTACCTGCAGTTAAGCCTGTTATACTGGCCGATGTAGTGGCTGTATTGGTAACCACAGCTGCTACTATTCCATCCGAAATTGTGCTTGTTTGTGCATGATAAGCAACACCATCTGTTGGTTGCCCCGATGGAGCAGCAGCCTGTCTTTGAAGTATAATATAACCCGCAGTATTGGTAACCGTAGAAGGAGCAGAAAAAATTAGGTCTATCTGGGTAGTTGAATTGGCAGTGGCTGTGAATGAAGTAGGATGATTGCTGGGTTCTGCAAGTGGAAGGCTAACAAAACTTATATCAGCACCATAAGCCGTACCGACACTGTTGGTTGCATAAGCCCTAACGTGATAAGTTGTATTGGCTGTTAAACCACTAAGGGTTGAAGTAAATGTACCTGTTGTACCTGTTGCAGTTACCACATTCCCACTAATATCCGGGCTAGCTGAAGTTCCATAGCAAACGCCTCTGGCAGTTATCGTTGCCCCACCATCTGAGGTAACATTGCCACCACTTACAGCAGAAGTAGCAGTAATTGAAGTGGTTGGTGAAGTGGTACTTACTGCAGGCAAAATAGCTGAAGTAGTAACTGACATTGTGCCCGAATTTGCACTGGTACTGTTGCCTCCTACCGCTCTGACTCTGTAATAATAAGTGGTAGCTGGCGACAAACTGGTTACAGCTGTTGATGTTGAACCAACGGTTATGTCATTATAAGCTGATACAAATGAAGGTATACTTGCATTATAATTTATTGAAATATCATCAAAGGCCAAATTTCCAGTATTTGAGGTATAAGTAAATCTAAACTGAACAAAATTTGACCCTAAAACTGGAGTTGTACCTGAATTGTATGTTTTTGTAGTACCAGTTGTTACAGAAGTAAGTAAAATATTATCAATAGAAACCCAGCTTGAACCATTATATCCTTCAACTAATAAATAACTACCCGTTGCACTTTGACCTTTAATCCAAAAACTCAATTGCGTTGCAGATCCACTTAAAGTTGGAGTTTGCACTCTATCGTTAGTTGCATCCATTTTTAATGATGGAGAACTTACTCCAAAATTACCTGAAGTAGCGTATGTGCCTCCAATTGAAGTGAATGTCCAGCCATTTGGGACAGTTGTTCCTGCATCAAAACCTTCAGATAAAGTTGTTGAACTTGAAGTTCCAAATGTTGGAGATGTACTCACATCTAATTTATAATTAGCAGCCCCTGAAACAGCATCCCAATTAGCAGTAAAGCCGGATGAACTGACTGAAGTTGCAACAGTTGTTGTTGGAGATGAAACAGATAATGTTGTAAAAGACACCTCATTACCATAAGATGTACCTAAGCTATTGGTCGCATAAGCCCGAACATAATAGTTAGTATTATCTGTTAATCCATTCAAAGTGCTTGTAAAAGAACCGTTGCCAGTACCATCGGATGTATGAGTACCAGAAATAATAGGAGCAGTTGTAGTAGCATAACAAACGCCTCTTGCTGTAACTGCAGAACCTCCATCGCCAGTAATATTTCCTCCTATTGAAGCACTATTAACTGTGATTGAACTCGTATTGGTTGTAGTTACTGCAGGTGCATCAGTAACTGAAATAGCTACGTTATCAACTGCAAATGGGGGATTTGATCCAAGAGAATTGTCATTTACCCATCTAAACTTTAATGTCACAATTCCTCCGACATAAGCTGTTAGGCTGATTCTTCTATTCGTATATGCAATGGTACTTTCAAATTCCTTAGCGCCACTAATTAAAACATCACTAGATCCAGTATTAATGTATACTTCTCCATAATCAAGACCTGCTTCTCCGTTGGATTTCCAGTCGAAGGATAGAGAGGCAGCTGTTTGCCCTGTCAGGTCAATTCTAACACTTGCGTCTGTACCTATTTGAGTTGATGTTAAATTATAAGCATTACTTGTTCCAGCATCATCTGAGATATACAATGCTTTATTGCCGCCATTGTTTGTTGCCGAACCAATTGCCCATTTATTAGTACCAGTTGCAGCTAAAGTCCATTCGGATGTAGTTCCTTCAAAATCTTGTAAAAATGGAACAGAAACTGGAGTAATTCCACTTGTAGTTGCTGCAGCAGAATATGAGTTTGTTGAATTTGAATTACTAACATCTACAACAGTATATATTAACACCTGATAGGTTGTGTTGGCAATCAGTCCAGAAACCGCAACACTTGTTCCATCGGCATTGTAAACACAATATGCAGATGCATCTCCCTGATAGGTAGTACCTGAACCAAATATCGTATTTGCAGTATACGCTGAGGGTGCATTTGTTGGCGTTCCTGTTGTAATTGCATTTGTTGCTTTTACAAAAACTAATGTACTATGAGTTGTAGCACTGTATGTGCCAGGAAGAGTCCATGCAATAGTTGCAGTGTTGGAGCCGGTTGATGTAAAAGAAGATCCGGTAACAAATGCTGGTAGTGTTGCATAACTAATTGTTGCCGGTGAGGTTAAATTATAATTAATACTTGTTCCAGAATTTGTATAAGAATATACTTTAAAATTATACATCTTACCAGCAGTCCAGTTAGTAAATGAACTATAAGAAGTAGAACTGGTAATCTTATTTCCACTGCCGCTAACTAACGTTATAATATCTGCTGGGCTTATTCCATCAACAGGATCAACAACTGAAACTGTACTTACTTTAATCAAATAACCATCAGGAGCTTGACTACCTGCAACTGCAGCTGTCCAAGTAAGTGGAATATTGGCATTTGTAACAGTTCCAACTGCAAGAGTAGTTGGTTGATTGGTTGGTTCAATTTTAGGCGTAGTTGTATTAGCAACTGATGTAGCAGAGTATGAATTTGTATTATTGGAGTTACTTGCATCAACTATCGTATATATCAATATATAATAAGCTGTATTAGCAGCTAAGCCTGTAATGCTAACACTTGTGCCATCTCCATTGTAGACACAAGAAGCAGTAGCATCTCCTTCATAAGCTGTACCCGAACCAAATATAGTATTGGCAGTATATGCAGATGGTGCATAAGTTGGAGTACCAACTGTAACTGAATTTGTTGCTTTAATGAAAACCAATGTACTATGATTTGCAGCACTGTATGTGCCCGGAAGTGTCCATGCAATAGTTGCATTACTAGAACCGTTGGCTGTAAATGATTGTCCAGTAACAACAGCTGGTAGTGTAGCATAATTAATTGTTGCCGGTGATGTTAAATTATAATCAATAGTTGTTCCCGAATTTGTATAAGAATATACTTTGAAATTATACATTGTTCCGGGACTCCAGTTAGTAAATGAACTATAAGCAGTTAATGTTGTATTTTTATTTCCACTGCCGCTCGCTAACGTTATAACATCTGCTGGGCTTGTTCCATCAACAGGGTCAACAACTGAAACTGTACTCACTTTAATTAAATAACCATCTTGCGCTTGACTACCTTCAACTGCAGCTGTCCATGTAATTGGAATATTGGCAGTTGTAACAGTTCCAATTGCAAGAGCAGTTGGTTGATTGCTTGGTTCAATTTTAGGTGTCGTTTTAGTCGTTGTTAGAACAGTTGCTGAGGTTTTATAGTTATAAGTAGCAGTATTTGCACCGTCCCAATTCATTGGTATTATTGAAAAATAATATACATTATTACTACTTAGACCTGTAATGGATATTGCAGTAGTGGATGAGCTATTTATAACCGCTGCAACTATAGCATCTCCAACCGTAGCTCCAACAGAATATCCATTTCCATCAATTGGTAAGCCGGTTGCTGCAGATACAGTTTTTTGTAATATAATATAACCGCCTCCATTGGTAATACTACTTGCAGCTGTAAACGTCAAATCAATCTGAGAAGCAGATACTATAACAGATGTAAATGAAGCAGGTTGTTGTGCTGTTGGTTCCAATGATAATGTTCTAAATGTTTTTTCATCACCATAAGACGTACCTACACTATTGCTAGCATACGCACGAACATAATATAAAGTTGCTGCTGTTAACCCAGTTATACTACTTGTAAAATCTGCTATACCAGTTCCATCAGAGGTTTTGCTCCCTGCAATCGTTGGACTTGCAGTTGTTCCCCAGCATACCCCTTTCTCTGTAACATTACATCCGGCATCTACTGATAATGTTGCACCTCCTGAACTTGCAGTAGTAGTTGCAATTGAAATAGAGGCAACTGTTGTGATTATTGAAGGTAAAGTTACACAAGAAGAAGCAACATCAAAAATATTACTAATTGCCGATGTCAATGACCCTGAAGCTGCAGTTAATTGAAAGCCTGTTCCTATTACAGTGTGAACTAGGCTGGAAAAAGTTGCCACATTACTTGCCCAACTTGCAGAAACCGGATCACCGGTCATAGTTCCGCTAGAGGCCACAGTGACAGCCGTTACATAATCTAAATCTGTATTATTATTTGCATCTACAGCTTTTGCTGTTGGGTTTGGTGACATTGCAACATTTACAGCTACTCCTGTTGGTTGTTGAATAAAAAGCAATTTTGTAGCTGAGACTATAATTTTATTTGCATTCCCAGTTATTGAACTAGCTGCACTTCCGGCAGCAGCAGTTGCAAATGCAGAACCTGTTGCATTGGATGTAGCTGAAGTTACTGTAAGTTGAAGTTGTTGATTATCTGTAACAGTACTATTAAAGCTGGCTCTGACGGTTAATGTTTTTGAACTTCCATCGGCAGCAGTTAAACCAGTTAATCCTGTAAAACTAACTGTTCCTGAACTTACTGCAACTTCTGAAATTTCAGTAGTACCATCATACAATGCCAATTGTCTAACATTGGCCCAATTCGATAAAGAAAAAGTAATAGCAGTTAAATCTGTGCCTAAAGCATCGCCATCGGCTGTTCCACCTCCATCGCGAATATCAAATTTGGCTATTTCCAAACTATTTCCATCGTTTGTAATATTAGTAGACTGATAACTAGCATAAGCGATATTAGTCGGTTCGGCAAATGTGGAGTTACGGATTATGTCAGAGGCAGTTGAGTTAGAAGGTGCTGCTGTAGCAGTAATTGAAAAATTATCAATTCCAAGACCTTGAGCATTTGTATTGCCAGCTAAACCGGTATAAGCCCATCTTAAATAATAACTTGATCCGTTAGCAATTGACAAACCACTGATAGTTACTGATTTTGAAATTGTTGTTGGTGGATTATTTATTACTGTATTATTAGCATCAGCTACGTATGATTGATCTCCATTAGTTTGAGAAGTCCAAGTTGTTCCATCGACACTAGAAAAGAAGTTAATATCCCACGCTCTGGAACCAGATCTGTATTTTTCAATATCAAAAGTGATAGAAAATGAACTTATTGTTGATCCTGTATTATTAGTAATTTGTACAAATAAACTTCTTGGACTTGTATAAGTTCCTGTTGTTAGGAAACCAACTGCTCTATCAGTTGAACTTCCGGTGACACCATTTGCCCAATTTATTGTTCCACCTGTAGAAGTTCCACTAACAATACCTGTACCAGATGTTCCGTAAGCCAGAGTTGTAGTAGCAGTCGCTGCTGAATATGTTGTTGCTTGACCTACTTTCCACCCTGTTGGTAAAGAAGCCGTCCCAGAAGTCCCAATCCCATCAAAATTTTGGTTAAATGCTGTTCCATTTGCAGTTATAGAGAGCTGCCCTCTCCCCTCGCTATAGACTATCATCAAAACAAAGACTAAAACAGTGAATTTTAACCCTTTCAACAAAGCGAAATTTGTAAATATTTTTTTCATACTAAGAAATTATAAGATAATTGAATAAAAATGAAGTATATAGTTGAATGATAAATATAGTTGAATGCGTCCACAAAGGAACAAAAAAATTAAATCATAAATAAATACCTAATATTAAATTTGTATTAATTTTAGGCAAAAAAAGGCCATTCTGTAATTTTAGCAGAGAGTGTAAAGGCTTATGAAGGCCTGTATGGAAGCAATATGAGTTGTTCAGTTTAAAGTTTTTTGCGATATCAAAGTGGTTCTACCTAGAGTCTAAATACCTATAGTCTAAAAATGACCCTATCTTTTTTCACAAAAATTATTTTGTAAATGTACATACAAATTTAATTCAAACAAATAATTTGAAAAATTGTTTTTGTTAATTTTTGGAGGAATTCAAGCAAGTCCTCCTTCCTCTAAGAGGTGAGGGATTCAAGACATTCTATATGACTCCGATTAAACAAGCCCTAGCCTCCTCCCGATGAGACAAGCCCTCCTAGCTTCCTCCCGATTAAACAACCCCTCCTAGCCTCCTCCCAATAAAACAACCCCTCCTAGCCTCCTCCCAATAAAACAACCCCTCCTAGCCTCCCCTAAAAGGGGAGGAACTTGGGCAGTGGTTAATAAATATAGTAGTTCATTTATCCTATTTTTTTCAACTTCATTTAAAACTTTATTGCCACATCACAGCTTCATATAAAATCTTTCAC
>JBAXNW010000081.1:0-9262 GCA_037133555.1 Bacteroidota bacterium | reverse complement strand
TTCTAGTGAAATAAACAAAATTAATTTGTATTCTAAATTTTTGTCATGTACTTAGATAAATTAATTAAAAATTTGTTTGAGTGAAAATTTCTTGCAAAAGTAAATGGTGTATCTATATTTAATATTAATTTAATATTAAATCAATTTTAAATATTAATATTTTTTTTGTAAATTTATACTTTTAAAATGCAACCATAAATATGACAACTGAAGACATACTTTTAAAATACAAACCACAGAAAGACAATTTAATACAGATTCTTCATGAGATTCAGGATGCTCATCCTCAAAATTATTTACCAGAAGAGGAGCTGACGAAAGTAGCCAAACACCTCAATATAAGCATGAGTTCAGTTTTTGGCGTAACAGGATATTATTCGATGTTTAGCACTGTTCCTCGTGGTAAATACATTCTCCGTCTTTGTGAATCGCCCATTTGTAATATGTTTGGCTCCAAAAATATTGCAAACAAGCTCAAAGAGCTTTTACAGATCAATTTTAACGAAACTACTTCCGATGGGATGTTTACACTCGAAATGAGTGAATGTCTGGGTTTATGCGGTAATAAACCTTCAATGATGATTAATCAGCAAACCATAACAGGATTGAACGAAGATATGGTTGAACTGATAATTAATGATTTGCGTATCAAATAAAAATAATAAACATGATAAGCGAAACAAGAGTGGCATTAAAGAATTTAGGAAAAATAAATCCTGAAAGTATAGATGATTACATTTTAAACGGAGGCTATCTGGCATTAAGAAAAGCCATGGACATGGAGCCATCTGCTGTCATAGATGAAATCGAGCAATCGGGTTTAAGAGGCAGAGGTGGGGCAGGCTTTCCTACTGGAATTAAAAACCGCTATACTTCCCTATCCTGCGATGAATGCGAAAGATATGTAATTTGCAATGCCGACGAAGGAGAACCCGGCACATTCAAGGATCGCATCATTATGGAAAATGATCCTCATTTGCTGATTGAAGGTATGCTGATCAGCGCTTATGCAATTGGGGCTTCTAAAGGATATATCTATATCAGGGCAGAATACTATTTATCCATCAAAAGAATTAAAAAAGCCATAGAAACAGCATATTCCAGCGGGTATTTGGGTAAAAATATTATGGAATCCTATTTTAATTTTGAGCTTGAAATAAAATTAGGTGCAGGGTCTTATCTCTGTGGCGAAGAGCTTACCCTCATGGAATCGTTGGAAGGAAAAAGAGGCTATCCTCGCATAAAACCACCTTTCCCCGCCGAAAAAGGATTATTTGGCAAGCCAACTTTAATTAACAATGTAGAAACACTTTCTCATTTCCCCTCTATCCTTATCAATGGTGCTGAATGGTATAGCAGCATGGGCAATGAAAAATCAAAAGGCATCAAAATATTTACAATCAGCGGCAATGTGAACAATCCAGGTTATTTTGAAGTGGAACTGGGCGTTAGCTTAAGAGCATTAATTTATGATCTGGCTGGGGGCATTCAAAACGGCAAAAAATTTAAAGGTGCATTGTTGGGTGGAGCTGCCGGAACTTTTGTGGATGAAACCATGCTGGATGCAATGATGGGATACGATAGCCTGAAAGCCCTGGGTGCTACACTGGGTTCAGGCGCTATCATTGTGCTGGACGAAGATCAAGCTGTTTACGAGATATTACTCAGCGTCCTGAAGTTTTTCAAAAACGAATCCTGCGGAAAATGCGTACCTTGCAGAATAGGTTGTCTGCAATTATTACTTTTGATGGATAATCTCAAAAAAGAAGAAAACAAAAAAGAAATACTACAGGAGCTTTTGGTTCAGGCTGAAATGATGGCTAAATCATCCCTCTGCCCTCTCGGACAATCACCCATATTACCAATAAAAAGCGCCATCAGATATTTTGAAAAGGAATTGATGAACTAAAAAAGCAGCAAAACAGTTTTCCTAAAAAAACATTACAAACCAGCAATATACAAAAATGGCAGAACGCGTAAGAATTACAATTGACGGCAGACAGATTGAAGCTGAAAATGGAAGCAATTTACTGCAGCTTGCTAAAGACAAAGGAATTCAGATTCCAAGTTTGTGTTATCACCGTAAGCTTTCACCTACCGGAGCCTGCAGACTCTGTCTGGTTAAAATAAAAGGAATGAACGGCCTCATTGCATCCTGCACTGTTCAGATTAAAGAAGGCATGGAAGTAATTGCTTTTGACCAGGAACTGGAAACCACCCGTAAGTATTTGCTCGATTACCTGGTTGCTGAACACAATGAAGCCAATGATGATACGCATACTGATGAGTTGTTGGTATTGCTTAAAAGATATAACCTGGTAGATGTTGCCAACAGAAAATATCCATCGGTTTGGAAATCGATGAATTATCCAATTGACGACAGTTCTCCTGTATTGACCTACGATGCATCAAAATGCATCAAATGCTTTCGCTGTATAAAAGCTTGTGACGAAGTTCAGGGGAAAAATGTACTTTCATTTAACGATAGAGGTATTACTTCTTACATTATTGCCGGATTCGGAAAATGGAGCGAATCGGAATGCGACGGATGCGGAGAATGCATTCAACTATGTCCAACGGGTGCAATCGTCGAAAAGCCGCATCAAGATGAAATCAAACTTCCTAAAATTGACAGCAAGGTTAAAACAACTTGTCCTTATTGTGGCGTGGGTTGTCAGATTGAAATGTTGGTACAGGACGGGAAGATTCTAAGGTCAAACGGGATTGAACAACTTTGGCCCAATGATGGCAGACTTTGTATTAAAGGACGCTTCGGATATGATTTTATACAAAGTAAAGAACGATTAACCCATCCACTGATTAAAAAGAATGGCAAGTTTGAAAAAGCAAGCTGGGATGAAGCCCTTGATTTAATCGCTACTAAGTTTAATGAAACGATAGAAACGTATGGAAATGAAGCATTGGCTGGATATTCTTCAGCAAAATGCACCAACGAAGACAATTATATCTTTCAAAAATTCATCCGATGTGTTGTTGGCAACAACAATGTAGATTATTGCACACGTTTGTGTCATGCTTCAACCGTTACAGCGATGCTTCGTTCTATTGGCGATGGAGCAGGAAGCAATTCAATTGAGGATTTCGAAACAACAGATTGCCTGTTGGTATGTGGTAATAATATTATTGAAACCCATCCTATTACGGCAACCTATGTAAAACGAGGCATCAGCAAGGGAATGCAGGTAATTATCATCGATCCGAAATGGACTCCATTGGTAAAGCATGCCAAAATTTGGCTGCAACCACGTCTAGGAACAGATGTAGCATTGTTAAACGGAATGATTCATTCAATTATAAAAAATGATTTAATTGACGAGGAATTCATATTATCGAGACTCGACGGTGGTATGGAAGCTTTTGAAGAATTAAAAAAAATATGTCAGAAATACAGTCCCCAATATGTTGAAGCAATCACTGGAGTTCCAAAAAGCAAAATGATAGAAGCTGCAAGAATATATGCAACTTCTCCCACAGCGATGATTGCTACCGGAATGGGAATGAGCCAACAGCTAACAGGCACCAATAATGTATTTTCTTTGATTAACATGATGCTGATCTGTGGACAGATTGGCAAGGAAAGGGCTGGCATTGATCCTCCTCGCGGTCAAAATAATGTACAGGGTGCCACCGATGTAGGGGCTTCACCCATTAATTATCCGGGTTATATTCCTATTGGCAACGACGAAAACAGAAAAAAAGTGGCTGCCATCTGGGGAGTTCCATTTGAAACCTTGTCTTCAAAACCTGGGTTGACCACCGTAGAGATTGTTAAGGCTGCTTATGAAGGAAAAGTAAAAGCTTTATATATCATGGGTGAAAATCCTATGCTAACAGACCCTAACCTGAATCATGCAAAAGCAGCTTTTGAAAAACTTGATTTTTTGGTAGTTCAGGATATTTTCCACACTGACACAACGCCTTTTGCGGATGTAATACTACCAGCTGCATCCTTTGCCGAAAAAAACGGAACTTTTGTCAATAGCGACCGAAGGGTGTTAAGGGTAAGAAAAGTGGTTGATTCGCCAGGGGAAGCCCGTCAGGACTGGGAAATAATTCAGGAAATTGCCAAACGTATGGGAAAACCGATGACAGCTTACAAGGATGAATCCGAAATATTTGATGAAATTACAAGGGTAACGCCCATGATGGGAGGGATTAGCTACGAGCGTATCGAACAACAGGGTATCCAATGGCCCTGCCCCGATAAAAATCATCCAGGAACTCCTACCCTCTTCCTTGAAAAATTCAATACTGCCAACGGGAAAGCCAAACTCAACCCAGTGGACTATCTGCCACAGAATGAAAAAACATCGTATGAATATCCTTTCCTTTTAAATTCCGGAAGGATTTTATTTCAATACCATTCGTCCACCATGTCACGTAAAAACGAGGCACTCAATGCCTTTGCCAATAAATCCTATGTGTTGATGCACTCCAATGATGCTACTAAAAATAAGCTGGGGGATGGATGTAGTGTAAAATTAACTTCAGCCAGGGGCGAATTACAAACTACTTTAAGAATCAGTGATGAAGTGCTGGAAGGAGAATTATTTATGCCTTGGCATTTCAGCGAATCAGCTGTTAATAATCTAACCCGAGATGAACTGGATCCTCATTCTAAAATTGCAGCTTTTAAACTCAGTGCCTGCAAAGTAGAATTGATTTAAAGAGAGCTATTCACTCTCTTTTATCCCAAAAGCTCAAGCTTAGATCTTCTGTCTTCCGTCTTCTGTCTTCCGACTATTTCAATGGAACATAAATAAATGTTTGCAGCTTTTCCGCTTTTGTTTTTTCGGGATTGTTCATGTATTTGTCAAAACAGGGTAGATTCCTGACTTCATAGCCCGATGCAGGCAACCATGTATTAAAAATCTGACGGTAGGCTTCTCCCAATTGTGAATAAGGCCCTGTATGTTTAAAAACGGCATACTTACCCCCTGCTACTTCTTTTACTCCGATTTCATCCTCTGCCACAACCTCTTTTTTAATCGTAACACAGGCATCGTAACGGCATTCACCATCATTTGTTTGTGAGGGGTCGTCATAACTCAGACCAATGCTTTCCATTCCAAAGCTATACAATTTTTTTTCTTTCACAAAAGCCCAGAGTTTTCCCCAGGCCTTGGCAGTTTTTTCGCCACCGTATGTTTCAACTACCTGAATATAAATAACCTTACGGCTGCTTATTTCTTTAATCTGAGGTTTAAGTTCCATTTTCATTTCAGCTCAATGTAAAATTGTTGATGTAGATGTAAAATTTTTCTGGATAAAATTTCAAAAAAAAAGCCACATTGCTGTGGCTTTTTGCTCCCCTTAGTGGACTTTTCTCGAACATTTCCAAGGAAGAAATTGATGCTTATGAACGGCTTAATTATTTGGTAAATAAATATATACCTTAATATTACACATCTACTGGTAAACATTTAGTTGACGATTTACTATCTATAAAAGCAATTGTTTATAACGTGTACGATCCACCAAATTAAGTTAAAAATATAAGCGGTACATGATGTTTGGGTATAATCCAAACTGTGTAACATATCCAATTTTTCCGGGTTTGCTCTCATCATAATATTCTGATATTTTACCCTTATTGTTGGTAATGTTATCCATAGTTATAAAAAGTTCATGTGTAAGCTTGTGTTTATTCCATTTATAGCTTGCTGATAAGTTTATCTGATAAATATCCTCAAACTTTTTATCATACGCTTTTTTATAATCCCAAAATTTATTGGTTGCAGGATTTGCAGCATTGTTTCCCAATGCATCTGTTAATAATGGAATATACCTTTGTCCGCCTCCGAAAAATACTTTGGTATTCAGGTTTAATGTTTGGTTTTTCTTTTTCCCAAGATGTGCAAATTCTTTACCAAATAATATATTTACCAGATAATTGCCATTGTATTTGGTGTTTCTTTCAATGCCTTCCAGTGTTTTATATTTTGAATTATATATTGATGCATTAATCAAATAGTAATAACTTCTGCTGAAAAAGCGCTCAATGGTAAGTTCTACGCCATAGTTTTTTCCACTTCCTTTATTTACCAGGGCAACATATCTGAAATCAGTGCCTTCGTTAATTGTTGAATAATAGCTTGTGTCCTTGTTTTCTACAGGTAAGTTGTATAAGTATTGATAGTAAGCCTCTACCTTTATTCTTAAATTTTCTCCGAAATGTTTTTCATACCCTAAAACAAAATGATCTGCTTTTAATAAATCCAGGTTTTTATTTGGTTCTGTTATGCTTCCATTTGGATTTTTAACCAAGGCAAAATAGTTATGTACACTTTCCATAGTACTGTGTTTGCCGTATCCGGCGTTAAGTGAACTTGAACTGTTAAGCTTCCAGTTTATGGCATATCTTGGTTCAATTGTACTTTTGTTATTATATAATACATTCATGTTATGAAATCCGGCAACAATGGTAATATTTTCATTTAAACGATACTTCCAGCTGATAAAATTATTCAGGGTAGCTATTTTTTCGTTGAAGTTGGCCATTGAAAACATAGTGGCGGAGCTGTCCTGCATACTGCTTAGTTTGTAATCATAAGCATGTATGGCATATTTTGTTCCAATTTGAAGGGTGTTTTTTGCATTTATTTTGTAGTTATATGTTATTGCTCCCCTGTATACATAATTCTTTAACCTGCTTTGATAATCCAAAGCTCTGTTACCAACTGAATCACGCATAAATTCACCCAGCCCGTTATATAATTTAGTAGTTTTTATCTTAAAAACATCTTCATTAATACCATCGCCTGAATAAGAAACTGTGGTTTTTAAAAAGCTATTTTCACTAATACTGATTGTATGCATCATTCCAATATTTGTAAGATAATTACTTTTGTCATAATCTTCGGTGATATCAGATGAAATAGTTCCGTTAGAGGGAGTCGCAATCATATCGGCCTTTACATCTGTCATTGAAGCACTGCTTTTTCCCATCAATCCATAGAATGAAAATACGCCTGCTTTTTTTGCAGGCAACACAATTTTAAAAGCACCATCCTGATAATTCAATACTCCGTTAAGTTTAATGATACCCAGATTATTTAAAAGGGAAATGGTAGAATACCTGTAATTTATGAGGAATGAGCCTCCATAGCCTTTTTTAAACGGACCTTCTACTGTGAGATCCGTACCTTGAATTCCAACGCCTAATGATGTTTCATACTTTTGATTATTACCATTTCTTATTTTTACATCATATACACCTGATAACACATTGCCATACTCCGGTGCAAATGCCCCTGTTGAGAAATCTGATGTACCTAATAAGCTGTTATTTAATGCGCTTACACCACCACTTATTGAATTTTGATCAGCAAAATGAGTAGGATTGGTAATTTCTACTCCGTCCAGTCGCCATTGAATGTATTTTGGTGAATTACCTCTTACGATGATATCGTTTCCTCCATTTTGTGAAGCTGTAACTCCCGCAAAATTTGAAAGTATTTTGGAAGGGTCATCCAGACCACCGGCATAGCGCTTTGTTTCCTCTGCTGATATGGAACGTGTACTGATGAGCGACATCTGATTTATTGCCTCACCTTTGTTTTTATCTGCTTTTATGACTACTTCTTTCATTTTCAATACAGATTCCTGCAGAGCAAGATTTAAGATTTTCTCTTTACCTGTGTTGACTTCAATATCCGGAATAATTTTGGTTTCATATCCCATGAAAGATATCTGGAGTACAATTCTTCCGACCTCTATTTTTTCCAGTCTGAACTCACCGTTAATATCAGTTATTGCTCCCTTTACCGGATCAGAACCAACCAGCCTTACGGCTACTCCAATTAATGGTAATTGACTGTCCATATCTATTACTGTGCCTCTGACTGTTTGTGTTAATTTTTGACTATATGCCACCGTAGTGAACATGATAATTATAAATGTTGTGTAAATAATTTTTTTCATTGTTTTGTTATTTTTTAAAATTATTATTTTGTATTAAATGAAGAATATACTTCAGATGAATTAAATCCTTTAACGATAAGCCATACCGCCAAAGACATTTCATAAGCGAATACCGGAATCGCAAGGATTGCTCCCCATACAGAAAGCTGATGAAAAACGCCGAACATAACCAAGAAGGCGCAGACCAGGATGAGAGATCCTCCTGCAAATCCCAGGACTGATATGAAACGCGGAACAAGTTTTGAATCATATAAAAAGTAGCTCATTATCAGGGTACTTGGACCCAAAGCGAGGTTAGGGCCAAGCAAAAATGTCCAATTATGAATCGCCACCAGTAATTTGCCAATTGTTAAAAAAGACGATGCATCCGGAGTTAATGTTTTTTCAAACTCCTGATGTAAAGTTAGAATCGATAACAGGCTGATGATTCCGATAGTTATAAGAATAGCTTCAAGGAGCCTGAAACAGACATACCCAATTGCTATACTTTCATTTTCCTTATTTATGATTGGAAACATCATAACGGAAATGCCAATAACAGAAAATACAAGAATCAGCTCATTAAAAGCTCCCCAGATTACTTGTGTATTATTTACTGTATTTTTAATAATGTATTCAGTATCATTCAGTACAGGCTGATATAGCGCTAAACCTAATATTGCAGTAAAGGTTGCAAGTATATATAATATACCTGTAATGATTGATATATCTCTGTTTGCTTTCATTTTATATTTTTTTAATCTTTTAATAAATAGGCCGAAAATGAATTGAGAACCTAACGGCGGTTGTATGCTGTTTTTATGTGCTTTTTAAAAAGTCACCAAGAATTTTATTGAAAATTTCTGGTTGATCCATTAACGGTAAATGTCCAGCATCTTGAATTACACGAAGCTTTGCATTTGGGATAATTTTAGCTGCGGCTTCACCATATTCAACAGAAAATAATTTATCATCTTTCCCCCAAATGATAAGCGTTTCATTTTCTATTTGCTTTAATAATTCTTCTGGTATTTTAGATACTGCTGTTCCACGTCCTTGCTTAAATGCTTTTTTCCCTCCTTTAGATTTGAGAACGTCTATTGAGTAGCCAATATGGCTTGGGTCTCTGTTTGTGGGTTTATGGAGTAGATAAGGTGAATTAAAACGATTTGCCATTGATGATGGAAAACAATTCATCCATATCATTCCAATTATAGGCCAAAAAGAAACTTTTGCACCTAAACCTGCAGCATCAACTAAAACAAGTTTATCAACCATTTCGGGATTGTCTATGGCAAACTGCAACGCAATGGCGCCACCTTGAGACAATCCGACAATA
>JBAXNW010000080.1:0-9530 GCA_037133555.1 Bacteroidota bacterium | reverse complement strand
TCCCGGTCTCGCTACATGAAAATCAAGGACTTACGTTAAATCGTGGGTCCTTTTTAGTTTCTGCGTGAGGTTTGCGTGAGGTTTTGCGTGAGGTTTTTGAAAAAAAGAGACCCCTATTGCTAGAGGTCTCAGTCGTATTTTTACAAACTTAAATTGAACTAGTTATTTTTTTTGAGATGCCGCAGCTATTTCTAATTTATAAGTCGTAGGATCAAAAATTTTAGTCATAGTTGCAATTTTATCGCCATCCCATTTATATACGATATAAACAGGTGCAGTAATTTTAGTTTTAGTAATATTGCCAGTTCCAGTCCAAGTAGTCCAACAAGAAGAATATACACTGCCATTTTTAAATACTACAGTTTTAATATTATCTGTTGTCAATTTAATATTGCTAAATAATTTATGGTCCATATTTAGCCCATTAATCACTGCTTTTAACCCAACAAAATGAGGTTTTAATTCTCCATTTTCAACATAATCTGAAATAGCATCATAAAGTTTCACACTATCTGCAAAAGAATATGAATTATTTGAATCACCATTCATATACGCTTCAAATCCTTTTTTCAGTGCTATGGATTTAGCATCTACTGAAGTTATTGTACCAGCACCATCATCTATTACATCTGTACTAGCTGTTTTTGTTTCTTGGTTTGTACAAGCAAGCATGGCTACTGATACAATTAAACTAAATAATAATTTTTTCATGTACGTGTGGGTTTAGAAATAGATTATAGTCTATTTCAATGATTAAAATAAGAGACTGAGGAATGATATTGATTACAAGAATTGTAAATAGAGCTAATGCGTTAGTATTGCAATAGAGTGGGTGATTTACTTTTAAAAGGTAAGTAAAATATTAATATATGTTACAATAAACCTTTGCTTGAGGAAAACACCCCCTGAATTCGACTGAAATCACCTAATTAAAATATCACATTTAAATAAAGCAGTTAGCCTCACCAAATACGGTGGGGCTTTTTTATGTCCATAAACTAAATACCATGAATACAAGAAACAAAGTCCAATTAATTGGCACTGTGGTAAGTCCAACTGTAATTCGTTTGGAAACAGAATTGCTAAAAGCAACATTCAAAATTGAAACCCCTTCCATTTATTTAAATGATGTAGGAATCAAAACGAAGGGTGTGCATAAACACTTCTGCATAGCATATGGAAAGCTTGCTGAAATAATTGAACGTCATTTAATAGAAGAAATGGAAATCGCTATTGATGGAATCCTGGTTCAAGATGCACACACTGGTCAAACGCATGTTCAAGTGAATGACCTGCTACTATTATCCAAGAAAACCAATTAATAATCGCTAAACCAATATCACCTATGCCCAAAACAGACAACATTGAATTCATCAATCCCTCCACATTACTAATAGTTTCTTCCATTGGAAACATTAAGCAGCTGTATACACCCATTACTGCTAAATGCACCAATCCTGTTGGACAGCTATTAATTGGTTCCACTGTCTATATTGAAGCTATAGGAACCCATCCGGAATGCCGCATATGCTATCAAATATGCCAATTGTGGTATCCATATAATTGCTTTGAGCTAGTACACAAATAATGGTGTGTTTTACAGCTGTTTTTTTTGTAGAACAATCATCCTCTGTAACCCAATACCAGTAAGGGATAGCTCAGAAAACCGTTACATAATGAAAGGATAGTTATTAGTATAGCTAATACAGATAGGTAGATCAATCAACATTTTTGTTTTTTTTCCACCATTACCAAATAACGTAACCTATTGCTGTTTGTTATTTTTTAATATTTCCTTCATTAAGACTTTTGCAACAGGCATAGCTTTTTCATCTGCTAATACAGGATTGTACATAAACTTGGCTTTTCCTAAGTGTTTTTCTTCTAACGCTGGTATGAATTCTTTTCCATAGGCCATAATAAATAGTGGCTTTGTTTTAGGGTGGTGCTTTTGTACATCAATTAATATGGCTGAAACGTGTTTTTCAACAGATTCTAAGCACAAATCCATTTCAACAGCTATTCCATAACAAAATTCAGAATAATTATCTACAGACATTAATACTGCCACTTTCCCTTCCATAACGGTAGAAGTGGTGATATATGTCATGTGTATGATTTCAGCAGGTTTACTGGCTTTCATTGTTCAAAAATAGGAACAATAACGAAAGAAATCCGACAGTATAAAACAATAAATTTTAACCAAGACAGCCGATTAAAACTTACAGGCTATTAATGCTTGCATTTTGTTAAACTAGGTATGGATATAAAAAAAGACTCATTAAAATAGTGTCTTGGCACTATAATTATAAAAGGGACAAGTGCTTAACCAAGTCATCTAATATTTCAAATGCGGTTTCGGCCATTTTGTTTCCTTTATTATCCAAAAGCGGGTTAACCTCGGTAAATTCAACACAACAAACTTTTTTTGTTGTAATAATTAGTTCAAATAACTCTTTTACTTCACCAGAAGTAAATCCAACAGGTACAGGAGTTCCTGTTCCATAGGAAACTCGATCGCAATCTAATGAATCAACATCAAAAGATATATAAATTTGATCGCAATTATCTAATCGAGTAATTGCTTCCTGAATACATAACTTTAAACCCTTTTCTCTGGTTTCTGCAACTTTGAAAAATAAAATTTCGTGCTCATCAATAATTTTCTTTTCAGCAGGCTCAAAATCACGCAAACCAAAATAGACTAAGTTAGTAGCAACTATTTTTGATCCCGTAATACCTATATTTTTTAATTCATTCCAATATTTTGTAGTGATTTCACTAGGGTCATTAATTTTGGCAGCTATATTATCCATATTTAAAGCTGCAGCAAGCGGCATACCATGAATATTACCTGAAGGTGATGTATACGGAGAGTGTAAATCAGCATGTGCGTCAACCCAAATAACACCGATTATTTTTTCAGGATTTGCCACCTTAATACCACTCATGGTGCCTAGTGCTGATGAATGATCTCCAGATAATACAATGGGAAAAGTGTCTGATATAATTGTTTCCCTTACTGCGTCTGCAACCCGTTGACATTGTTTTTTGACATGCTCAATACGCTTCGCAAAATTATTCTTGGTTTTATGATAAATAGATTCGTTATGTGTTTTGACATCTACATAAGGATGACGATGAAAAAAATCATTATTCTGATTTATTGCTGCAATTTCAATTGCATCAATCCCCATATCCGAACCTCGCGTACCTGCGCCAATATCAGATCTGTTTTTAATAATTTTAATGTTCATAAAACTTTACGAAACTACTCAAAAATATAAGCCCCCAACTAATCTTTTTAAGTAGGCGTTACTAATGCTTCCCGAAGCGTTGCAGGGTAAGTAATATTTCCTTTTAAACTATGACACAATATTTTATTAAACTCAAAGTCATTGTTACTATCCTCCACAACAAAATTCAATTTTTCTGATTTTTGTTTGTCATTGAGGTTGTTTTACCTCTAAAACTGTAAACCTATATCCGTATAAGACCAATGAATTTTTTTATAAATTTTGCTTTTATTATTCTACTTCAAAATCATCATCTTCATCCTCTTCGAATAACAAATCGTATTCTTCTACTTTTTGCTCACTTAATTCCTCTATGATTTCAAAGATACTATCACTTAATTTTTTCCAAACAATGGATTCAACATCTTCATGTATTAAAATTAAAACACATGATTCTGTCTTCATGATTGGTTCCACTAATAATACATTTTCACCATCACACTCATTAATGAGATACTTTTTTTCGATTGAAAGATTGTTAAATACAGGCATAAAATAAATTTAGATATAAAATTAGAACTTTAAAAAAGTATAAAAAAAATATTAGACTTTAAGTATATTATCATATTGTAAAGTTTAAGCTAAAAGCCTAGAATTGTTTCTATGCAAACTAAAAAACACATTAAGATAATTTTAAATTAATATTCTAGTTAAGTTTCTATCATAAATTAGTATCAAAATCAAAGTTGATTACAATGGCCCCCAGAACTATTTTATTAAAAGATATTTTTAAGTTAATTCCAAATAATAGGATAATGGATACTCTACCATTGATTAAAGTTGAACTTATTGTTGAAATAAGTTTTGAAACATTTGGGCAGGTACAATATACTGATGAAAATGGAAGAGCATGGATTAAAGAATTTGATGGGAATAGGTGGTTAAAAGAAATATTTTTAAAGCAACCAAAGGAAATTAAATTTAGCGTTTTTGTAAATAATCAGTTTTTGCAGAAAGGAAGATATTTAAAATTAATCAAGAAAGTAGATGATGAAGTTGTTGATCAAAAAAAATTTCAGTTATCTGGAGATAAATTATTTGAAGGGTGGTTTAAACTAGGTTAGTAAATTACCCAAATAAAGGGGTCTCTTAGTTGTGAGACAAAGCGGGGAGTGTTTCTACACTCCCTTTTTCTTCTGCGTGAGGTTTACGCATTTTTTGTAATTTCTAGCAAATAATTTTATTGCATAAGTGGATAATCCGGTCCCTTTGACCAGGCATTTCCGGTTTTCATTGACCAAGAAACCTGCTGATTATCAATCCATTTAGTGGTCAGCCTTGACCGGATTTTGATGGTCTAGGTCCCCGGATTTTCCAGTCACATCAGAAAAAGAATACTGATGTTTTTTCAAATAAATTTGAAGGTTTGAATCTCAAAAAAGCAACATTAATAGCTAAATATTCTCTAAATAGTTCAGAAAGAAATCTGATTCTATCATTATTATATTTGGTAAATAACATTTCTATAAAATTGAGTGAAAATGGCAAATTGAAATTGATCAATAATTTGGATAAAATTGACGCTACTACTTCTGAAAATATGCTGTACAGGTAATATCCTATCTTTTTATTTCATCTAATGAAATTCAAGATATAGGCTCTTTAATGATAATATTGGAAAATTCCCGAGATCAGTACCTCTAAGGACATTAATGCCTAACTCCAAGAAATACTTTGAATAAATATTGAATTTGCAATAATTATAATAAAATAGTAATCAAATTAATATTTGGGGCAAAAACAATTGGTTGATGGAATTGAGTTATAAATGTATTAGGACATAAACCTTAGGAGAAAGGTCTTGCCTAAAGTGGTTTTTCCAATTTCTCATTTATACATTTTTGTGTTATTTATTCTTACTGCTGAATAATCCCGAAAACATACCAAAAACTGCTCCACCCAACTTTCGTTCCATTCCTGTTTTGGTAGTTGGAATGCCTGTTTCACGAGCAAACCTTTGTTTCGCAGCTGTAACACCAAGAGCACGTTTCCAACTAAATGAGAATCCTTATTTAGACATAAAATTTATTTTACTACTTTATATACTTTATAAAAACCTTACTAAAAATATCAGCGGTAATTACAAGCCATTTTTTGTAATCATCCCATTTACTTCTGTCTCTAGGATCACCTGGGTGTGTTACAATAATACGTGAAGCAGTTGCATTAGGTAATTCCATCCACTGCACTTCAAAACCTAAATCTTTTTCAATATCACTTTTCTGAGCAAACAACTTTTGAAACAATTTAGCATCACTCCATATGTATAATTCACAGCCAATATATTTTTTTTGAGAGTTTTGTGTAAGACTGATGCAACATTTACTAGTGCCTAATGCCATTTCATACCAATGTTGTGGTTTAGGAGGTCTACTATAATTTAAAGTTGTTGTAACGGTACTTGCATACTCTTTCATAACCTCCCAGAACTCTTGTTGCTGTAACTTTAATGCACTAACAGCATCACCACCCTCTGATTTCTTAACTGTCTTCCCCCAATCATTTGGCTCACAAATAATATTAAATTTTGGTGCTGGTAAAGAAGCATCAATTTTATATACTTCAATTTGAACTAGAAAAAAACTTATGCCAACGGAAATATTTCTATTAAACCAATCTATTGCCTGACGATGTTCTTCTGTATAATCAGTAACTAGCCAAATAATTATTGCTGCGTCATATGCAGAAGCATAGGTTAGAATTTGACCAAGGTGTTTGTGGTCTGTTTGTTCTAGCTGATTTTCAATAATCACCTTTCTTTTTGTATACGATTCATCCGCAATGATATCAACGCTATATCTGCCTGCTGATGCTTCCGACTTTATATTCTCAATTTCAATATCTAACTCACCACATAGAACAGAAATATTTTCTTCCTTGGCTAACCATTGCGTAAAGTTTAATGCCTCATGTTTCCAAATATCTCTTGGATTAACCTTTGTGATTCTTGATAAATTGCTAGACATGATTTGTAATTTAGGCAAATTATTTATTATACATTTTTTTCATATGAACATCATTAATCTTATTAGCTTCTTCTTCTGTAAATAATCCATCAATACAACTTATCAGACTGTAATCATCTAGTTCAATTAACCTTTTTGCATTATCAACCACATCAGCTTCTGGATCAAATAAGGGAAGGATATTTTTGTCTTTACCATCTTCATCAACCGTAATTTCACCTCCCATAAAATCAAGATTGATTTTAGTAAGTTTTGGTTCAATACTAAAATTCAATTCAATAACAGCTTTGGTTTCTGATTGGCAATACTTCACAGAATATAATGTTGGGTTTAGTTGATCACCAAACCGCTTTTTAAACTGGTCGTATATTTCTAGCTTTTGCATACTTTATTTTTAAACTTTATCAACTTCCAACACTTATCTTCAAAATGTTCCGAGTTATTGATTTGTGGCTTTGGTTTCATAAATAATCATTGTGATTTGTGCAAATCAGGCATTACTTGATTCTCAACAGTATGAATTTAGCAGTTTTCCAAATGTAAAATTAGTCTGGATTTAAAGCTTCCCTCCAACACCTTTAAACTTCTCTACAAACAATATCAACTTTTGTAAAACGATCTGTTTTTTTGTTAAATACTCAGGATTTAAAGGACTCATTTTCGGTAAAAGAGCATTCAATTCTGTACCATTTTCACTAGCATATTCACGCTTTAAAGAAGCAGTTATGTATCGCTTTGCTTCTTCTTCATTTAAATTTTCTTCGGTAATTAATTCTGAGGCTTCTGCTTTTTGTTTTCTTTGAGCATATCCAAAAAAAGAATCTATAACATTTGCTTTGTCTTGAAGAGTGTCGAGGTCAGTCTCATTGATGAAATCAACTACTAAACTCTCTTTTGCTCTATTGCCAACACTTGCACGAATAACCCTGCGTATTTCAGTAATTAATGTGTCTTTATCTTTAGTTTTTTTGTTATTCTCAAAAATCAATTCAAGAATGTAGTCAAGGTTTATTTCTTGCGATTTTAGTAAGTCAACCTCAAACACAACATCGTCCCAATCAATGGTTGAGTCTTCCGATTCTTTACCTTTTTTTTCGCGTCTTAACCAATCACGTAAGTCATTATAAGTTGAACGGTAATCTTGAACTGTCCGATCTTTTAGTAAATCAATTTTTTGCATTGCGGCAATATCCTCATCTGTTACAAAATGAGTTTTCTTAAATTCTTCTATTGCCTCAGGATTGTTTATATCAATTGATTGAATTGCTTTAAGGTGGTTAAATTCATCGTAATTCTGGAGAATATTCTCTACTCTCAAATACTCTCCGAAGAGCTTTGCAAATTCTTTTTTGTCTTTCTCTTTTACAATTTCACCAGGGTTAGGAAATTTCTCATTTAACTCTTTTACCACCTCAAGGTAACCTCTGCGTGCTTCACCTGTTGCAATGTCCGTAAATCCTTCTAAATATTCTTTATAACTCTTTTCAAGAACCACATTCTTAGTGTTGCTATCTCCGAACAGCGTAATTGCGTCAATAGTTGCTTTTTCTAAATCACGGAATGTCTCGTCCTAATAAAACCTTACATTTTTAAAAATTAATCCTGTTATTACTTTACAGTGGTATTTCTTAACCCTGGATTTTGTTTACAATTAAAGATAGTCATTTTAAATTACTGTCATTTACGACGAAGTAAATAGCTTTATAATATTGGAAGAAACATAACCAAGCTCTGCTGAGGAGCAACTTGCTAGGGATACTCCAATCAGATGAACACAATAATCCGGCAAACAATATATTGCCGGATTTTATTTATGTGTGCTTCTGCAATGCCTTAAAAAACCTCCTTCTTTTTCTTCGGATATACTTTCCAGCTTTTAGTAAATTCACCTTCCTTTTCATGAGCTATTTCTGGTGTGAGATACCCTAAACTTAAGTGTGGTCTTTTACAATTATATATTTCAATATTAGAAGCAAGAACTTTAAAAGCTTCTTTGTGATTTTGGTATACTCTTTTTGGATAAAACTCATTTTTAAGTATTCCATTCATTCTTTCAGCTAAGGCATTTTCATATGGGCTTCCACTTTGAGTCATACTAATATCAATTTTATTATACTGCAATATTTCTACGTATGCTGCTGAACAATATTGGATTCCTCTGTCTGAGTGATGTACAAGTTTGCAACCTTTCCTTCTATTGTCAATTGCCATCTTTAATGCATTCACACAACCTATTGCTTCGAGTGTAGGGTATAAACAATAGCCAACAATCTTTCTTGAAAAAGCATCCGTTATTAAGCTTAAATAACTAAATCCTTGCATTGTTCTTATGTATGTGATATCGCTTACCCAAAGCTGTTCTGACTCGTTTAAAGTGAGACCAATAGTTAAGTTCGGGTACTTTTTCAACCAGTGATGAGAGTCTGTAGTTTTTACCATTCTACGCCTTCTTCTAACTAACAATCCATGGTATCGTAGTAATTCAAATAACTGATCTCTACCCATTTTAATGCCATGCTCTTTTAATGGGGTTGATAATTGTTGTAATAACTTCCTAGTGCCAATCATAGGCATAATCTGCCTTGTCTCTCGTACCAAACAGAGCACAATCATTTGTGCTATTGTAATATTTTGCTCTTGTTTTTTTGCATCATAATATGCTTGTCTTGACACACCAAACAGTGCGCAAATATTCTCCAATGTAGCTTTTGGATTTTTTTGCCTTACTCTTTTGACTGTTTGGTACCAGACTTTTTTCTGATCTTAATTTTTAGGTCATCTTCGGCAACCTTTATCATTGTCTCTAGTGTAATAACTTTTAGCTCTGATTTTGCTAGTGCCGATGATAGCTCTTTGATCTTTTTTGACAAAGCTAAATGCTGTTGATTTTCATTCATAATTGATGCTAAATCTAGTGAATGACTACCAACTATTTGCTTTGTTGATTGTTTTAAAATAAATAGCTTTAAAGTGTTCCGATTAACACCATACTTTCTACAAGCTGTTTTTTTAGGTAGGCCATTTTCATGGATCTCTTTGACAATCTGTAACATCTCAGTCTCGCTCCTTCGTTTGTAGGGCTGGCCGTTCTTTGCGCTTGGGTTAGGCTTTTTTTGTGCTTTTACTGTCATTCTGAATAGTTTTTTGACAAGCTATATCAGGACTAGACATAATCAGGGGGTCCCAGGATCATGCCCTGGTGGGCCCACTTGGAAATCAACCACTTATGATTCGTTTCATAGGTGGTTTTTTCTTTTCGGCCAAGTTC
>JBAXNW010000079.1:0-9579 GCA_037133555.1 Bacteroidota bacterium | reverse complement strand
TGAACATACTTTATTGATATTCAGCACTATTTATTTTTTGTCATGTACTAAGCATATTTGTTTAAAATTAAATATTTAAATTACAGCTACAATATCTTATAAATAACCTTAAAAGCAGAAGCCCAACAATTGATTAATTGTTGGGCTTCTGCTTTTAATTTAGTTTACAATACATTATATTGATTATTTGAGCTATATATCTTTCACCCCCCTTAATAACCAATAGCTTAATAACTAAACAACAAAAACTAATACGGATTATTTTCGTGAAAACATTTCAAACGGGCTTCCAGATCAGCAAATTGATCGCGTTTAACCAATGAAACACAGGCCCTCATACCTTCTATTTTATCGCTGCCAGTTATGGCTAATGATATGGCACTCACACCATAATACAGCATTTCTTTCAGCAATTCCTCACCGGTATAGCCAGGATAGGAATAGGTAAAATAAAATCCATCTGCTATCGCTTCGTCAATGTCTTTATCATAAACGATCTTAAAACCATGGTCAGTGAAAATTTTCTTCATGATATGGGCTTTTTCGCCATATTCCTTCACATCACTCCTGAAATTGTACGTGCCGTCGTTAACAGCTTTTAAAATAGCCGTCAGGGCATATTGAGCTGAGTGAGCTGTGCCTGAACTTAACGAATAAACCGTCCCGAATATCATGGCACTGCCAAAAATATCAGAAGTAAAGCGTTTGCGCAAGCGTTCACTTTTGGTATTAAACAATTGATCGGATATAACCATCATACCTATACGCTGCCCTGCATAACTAAATGCTTTTGAGCTGGAGATAAACAACAACCAGTTATTGGTATATTTAGCAACAGTGGGCTGATAAGGGGCCTGACCGGGAACTGAATAATCTTTGCGGAAATCCATTGCAAAATAAGCAAGGTCCTCCATTATGATAACATCGTATTTATCAGCCATTTCGGCGATAATTCTTAATTCTTCATCTGTAAAGCAAATCCATGATGGATTATTTGGGTTAGAGTACAACATACAAGAGATGTTGCCTTTGCACAAAAAAGATTCTAATTTTTCACGCAATTTGCTGCCACGATAATTATAAACATCAAAACTTTCAAATTTTAAATCGAGCAAACGATGTTGTTGTTTATGAACTGGGAAGCCAGGATCCAGGAATAAAGTAGTGTCTTTGCCTTCATGCAGATTATTTAAAAGCAGAAAAGCAGCAAACCCACCTTGCATTGAACCAACGGTAGGAATACAGCCCAAAGGACTTACTTCTACATCCAAAAACAATTTAACGAAACGTGCTATTTCCTGTTTCAACTGAGGAATACCCTGAATATCTGGATAAATAGCAGCTACACCTCTTTTTAAAGCTTCTATTTCCGCAGCTACGCCTATTTGAGAAGGTGCTAAACCAGGAACACCCATTTCCATTCTTACAAATCGGGAATCTGATGCTGTCTCAATCTCGTCCACTAACTTTTTAATAACACGTATGGAGGCTTTGCCTACATCTGCTATGTTATTTTCAATAATTTTCTGGTCAACTATCTCTTTCTTAATAGGCGTATCCATCATGGTTATTATGTTGTTACGTTTATAACAATTGGAAAATATTCTTTACCAAAAATAGAAATAATTTGATACTTTTACAATAATACTTGCAAAAGTTTTAAAATATTTTAATAGGATTAAAATTTAAACTTTAAGGAAATAACTTATCAGAGAACATTATACATAGCATATTGTTAATCATTAATTTATATATCTAAATTAGATAATAATATTTAATTATTGTACAAAGCAATAAAATTTAAAAGACAATGTCAGGCTGAAAGTAAAACTTAGTTTCAATAAACGTAGATTTACGTAAGTGACGGGTTGACTTGGAGGTCACCCCGTCACTTTTGCCTATTTCCTGATTAATACACTTTGGGTGTCTTAGCGTCAAAGCAAAGAGATCGCAACTGTCTGACTGGCTATATTTTTACAATTCAAATTGACGCTGGATTGATAGGAGTGACGGGGTGACTTGAAGTCACCCCGTCACTTTCACCTATTTGGTATATAAATGGGAATTTTAAAAAAAACAATGCAAAAATAATTCGAAGACAATCAATTAATCCTTATTTTTGTTTTATTAATCTAACTAAATTCACTTATCCTTCAGCTATGGCAATGATTGACATTCTGGTTTCGCTTGTTTTATCGCTTATTATGTTCGGAATAGGTGTTTCTCTGAGTTTTCAGGAAATCAAACTTGTTTTTGCCCATCCCAAGGCTTTAATTATCAGCTTATTCTCTCAGATGGTCCTGTTGCCTATCATTGCTTTTTCGATTGCTTTTATATTCAATATGCCCAATTACATTAAAATTGGATTGGTGATACTGGCTGCCAGCCCGGGTGGAACCACTTCAGGCTTTATAACCTATCTGTTTAAAGGCAACATAGCTTTGGCCATCGTATTGATTGCCGTTAATTCTGTGCTGGCATTGTTTAGCATACCCTTTATTGTGAATATCGCCTTGCATCAGTTTGAAGGTATCGATCGGCAATTTCTATTACCATTCTGGGAAACTTTTGGAGAAATTTTTATTTTTACCATCATCCCCATTTTGATTGGGGTAGGATTGCGACAATTCAATAAAACAATGGCAGAACGCATCTCGAAATATGTAAAACCTGTATTAATCGTTTTACTCGGTCTTGTTTTTTTATTAAAATTTATAGGTTTAAATGGAGTGAGCGGTATCAGCACGCCTGAAGTAATGGAGATACTTCCTTATGCTGTTCTCATCAATATTCTTCTATTGTTTACAGGATTACTGATTGCTAAATTATTCAAATTCGGATTTAAAAATGAAATTACCATTTCTATAGAATCTGCAGTCCATAATACAACCCTGGCATTTCTTATTTCAGGAATGTTGTTGCACAACGAAGACTACGGGAAAGTTGCCTTGGTCTACGCCATGTTTTCGTTCTGGACAGCCATTGCTTTTTGCTATCTGTATAAAAAAATCAGCAAAATAGCATAAGGCATTTCTTATAAATATTTAAAAATGAAATATTTTAATTTAAAACAAACCCTGACAAGGTTAAACATTTCCTTATAAACTTAACAACTCTTTTCTTCAAACCTGACAGATTTTGAAAACCTGTCAGTTTAAATATTTCCATATAAACCTGACAGCTCTTTTCTTCAAACCTGACAGGATTTTAAATCCTGTCAGGTTTAAAAATCTCCATATAAACCTGACAACATCGATGACCTCTCAGCGTTTAAAATGATATTTTACCTTTCAGCGTTACAACCATTAAAGACGCTGTCAGGTGCTTCGCACGCTGACAGGTCTTTATAACAAAAAAACATTTTACGCTTTCACGTAAAATGTTTTTTATACCTATTTACAATAAAAATAGCTAACTACCTTTATCGTTGATAAAGAATACGGTATTAAATTATCAGCAAGATGCGTCTATAAAAAACCGCATCCTATTGACAATTATATATATATTAGTCTTTAACTTCTTTGTTCTTGAAGCGATAGACTTTTTTAGCTCCATAAGCAGCGCCTAAGGCTATCAGTATGCTTAATCCTCCATCCAGAGGAGCACCTTGCTGATTTCCGCTGAGGCCGTGACCACCACTACCACCCGTATTTGGAGGAGGTACAGGTTGTGCATACAATCCGATACTCATGAAAGCGATGAATGCTGTTAAAATTAATTTTTTCATATTAGCTGTATTTTTTTGCTCTTTTAGTATTTCTTCTCTTTGATAAAGTTGAAACTGAAAAGAGATTTTTTATTTATTTTATTTATTTAAAGAACTTATTGAACGCTTCCCAGCCTCCTCTAAAACAGAGGAGGTGGTAGAGCGTTGTTTTATTTAACCAAAACTTTTTCTGAATACACGTTTTTATCCGTTATTACTTTTACAATATAATAACCCATTGGTTGAGCATTCATATCAACTTTCACAGTGCCATTGGAAGTACCAATGGTTTTGATCAATTGACCCAAGGTATTATAAATAGCAATTTCTTTCATGTTTTCGTTGCTATTGATGGTAATTGTATTTTCGTATGAATAAATACCTGTAACTTCACTAAGTTGTTCCGAAATAGCCAATGCAGTTGTTGAAAATATCAGCTGAAAACGATTGACATTATCAGTGGTAGTTGCAGCAAATAAATGCATTGGGTGTAGATTCAAATCAGTAAGAGAATTCGTTTTTAAATCTTTTAAATAAATAAATGTCGGTATTGTAAAACTACTAAGATCAGTTGCGCTGATGTTGTATATTCCATTTACGCCTGCTTTAAAACCAACAGGAACTACTAAATTATTTGTCACTTCTGTTAAAGTATTAAACATAAAATTCTGATTGTTTTTAACAGTATACAACGAAGGTGCTTCATTAACCATAGAAAACCATTTTGCTAAACCTTGATTAGATGAAGCATTATTGTTAAAGTTAACTATTATTTCATCACTATAAGCATTTGCACTTGAACTCACATGTAACCTAATCATATCAGCTACTGTTGATTTAAGAAAAGACTGGCTTCCAGGATGAACTCTGGCTGCATTAGGTATTGCAAATGTTCCTGCTGCAACAGTTACAACAAAGAAACCCTGGTTAGGAGCTATAATATTTGTAACTCCATTTCCAATGAACTCTCCAGAAAGTGCGCCATAGTTACCTACAGCAGGATTCCATATAAGTATATTAGGAGTAGAACCTAAGACAGTTGTTCTATCAGCACCCCATGCAACGGAATTCCAGTCAATGGCTGAAGGATAAGGATTTCCAATTAAATTGCAATGATTGTTACTATAACTAACTGAAATGTTTTTATCACCTTTACCCAGGGTACCTGAGAAACTATGGCTAGCACTCCAACTTCCGTCATAAGCTACAAGATAACCTCGACCTACAGCAAATGTTGATTCAAAACTACCATTAAAAGTAGTCGATGTTGCTCGTAGATTAACCCATGGAGCTCCTGTATTTTTATCAACAGTTTCGTCCCATTTGTAAAAATCAAAAGTTTCGTTCATACTGACAGGCGCAAAACCAGAAGTAATGGACTGGCCAGCTACCGGTGAGGATAGCAAATGCCATGAATTGTCATTTCCAAGATTTCTTTCTACAACTGCTGTATTATCAGCTGAACCGTTATTTATAAAAGAACCACCACTTTTAATTGTAAAACTGCCACTTGTAGTAAGGGTTTTACCCGCACTTACCGTTAATCCTCCTCCACTATTAATAGTTAAATTTCCATTAACAGAAAAATTGGTATCCATTGTTACTGGAGAATTTTTAATAATAATGTTTCCATTTGAACTATTAGGAATATGACCTAAATTCCAAGTAGCAGTATTAGTCCATGTTCCAGCAGATGCTGTTTCTATATCAGCTAAAGGACCACTTGCATTTTCTACGGTTGAAGGAAAAATTTCTTCAAAACCATCACTTAGAAAGTCAGTAGACAATGTTATAGCAGAACTTCCTCCTTTATAGGTTAATTTTAAATTAAAAGTTACACCATCAGGATGAGTCCATCCTACATATGTATCATCATAAATATTAAAAGAAACAGGAAGATTTGGTGCACCACCTTGAGGATTAACACTATGATAAAATGGAGAAATTACACCATTCATGTTATCAAATCCAAAATATGAAAACACATCATGATTATACTGAAACGAATAAGTGGATGCAATTGTGTTTCCGCCTAAACTATAAGTAATACTATTAGTACTAATTGGAATGCTTATAACTGTACCAATATCAGCATTGGTAAGAGCCGGAATACTAAATGAAACTGATTGTGCGTAATTCAAACTTACGAACATACAATTTAATACGATTATTAGTAAAGCCTTTTTCATTTTATTCATTTTTAAAAATTTTATGATTAATAAATTCAACTGCAAATGTAAAGTCCTAAAACCTTTTAACTGTTACGAAATTTGCTAAATGATGTATAATATTTATCATTTGCAGTTGAGAATTGATTGTATTTATTTATAATGGAGGAGTATAACTTGCGTTTACATCCCCTCTTAATATACCAAGAATAACAACTCCAGTTACATTAGCTCCTGCAACAATTACTGATGAAGGAGAGCTAAATATCCAATTAATGGGTGACCATCCAGCAGTAGAAGAAGTATTTACTCTGTTTTTTACAATTAAATAATCTGTTGGATTAACCGTTCCACTATTATTAGCATCAGCTGCCAACAAATAAATACCCGCTAAAATTGGGGTTGGATTTGGAACATCCACATAAGACTTAATCATAAGATAATCAGTAGCATTTAATGCAGTAATATCATATGGTTTCGTACAAACTACTTTATAAGTATAAGTCCCATTAGGAACAGCTGCTAAAGTAAAATTACCACTTACATCAGTTGTAGTTGATGTTATAGTTGTTGTACCAGACATAAGATAAATGGCAGTATTTGTAATTGGACGAGCAGCACCTGTTTTATTTGCATATTTTAGAATTCCACTAACCGTATACAAATAATTAACCGTCACAGTTGCACTACCGCTACCACCAGCTGAGCAAGTTGCATCGCTAAATGTAGCAATTGAATAGGTAATGGTAGAAGTTGGGTTAACAGTTACTGTAATTGGTGAAGAAGGTCCACTGAAGGAAGTTCCGTCAGATAAAGTTCCTGAGAAAGGGCCAGTACCTATACCAACTGTGATTGTTAATGTAGCTGTACCACCTAAGTTAATGGTTTGGTTACCTGTTATAGAAGCAACTGGTAAAGCATTCACAGTTACAACATGGGTAACTGCAGTAGAACAACCAGTAATTGTTACAGTATAAGTAACCGTTATTGTTCCGGCTGAAAGACCGCTTAATAAACCAGCACTTATAGTTGCTTTGGCTTCATCAGAGCTAGCCCAAACACCACTAGGAGTAGCATCAGTTAAAGCAATAGTTGAACCAACACAAACACTGGAAGAACCAACGATAGCAGAAACTACAGGTAGTGCATTCACAGTTACTGATACAGTAGCAGTATTCATACAAAGATTGGCATCAGTACCGGTAACAGTATAGGTAAGTGTTGAAGATGGAGTAAAAGTAAGACCATCAGTAACTCCATTATCCCATGTATAGGTTCCACTCACTAAACCACCACCTGTTAAAGTTACATCTCCTCCTGCACAAACTGCAGTATGATTTGTATTTGCTGTAACAGTTGGTAAAGCATATACGTTAGTAGCAGTTGAAGTTGTAGGTCCAACGGTACATCCGTATTTAGTATAATTAATACTTATAGTTTTAGAACCAGCAGATATCCATTTCAAGGTAACAGAATTATCTGAGCTTCCTCCACCGGAAGTAATGGTATAATCAGTACTTAATGTTCCTGGAATACTCCAAACATAAGCAGTTGCTCCAGTTTGGGTTGTATAGGTAACATTCGTATTGGCACATACATTAGCAGCTGCCTGAACGTCGAAGCTTGGATACTGGGTACAACCAGGAGTTCCGCCTTCTTGAAGTGCATTGGCTGTAGCATGTTCTGTTCCTCCATCAGCTGGCATCAAAGTTCCGTTTAATGAAACGGTAACTGACATAGCTAAACCTGGATTTGCTTTAAACAGTTTAGTATTACAAGCGATGCCGGTTGCTGTGAGTGAAGTACTAAAAGTATTGGGTGCTTTTGCAAAAATATCATAATACGCATTTGCATCAGCGCCTGAACCTGCAGTAAATCCGTTCAAAGTAACATTGGGTGAACGATTGACCATTAAACCTGTATGTGCAGCATTTTTGAAAGTTAAATTTTGAAGTACAACAGCATTTTCAGCTTTAAAAGCCTGGAAACCATTGTAAACTGCATCATTTGCATCAAAAATAAGGTTCTTAATCGTTAAAGTACCAATACTAGCTGGTTGATCAGATATTTGCATTACACAACCTGGAGTAAGACTACTTAAGGAGCTTGACAATGTATGTGCGTCTCCATCCAACGTAAGTCCTCTGCCAATAGCAACTAAAGCAGGAGTAGCAATATTTGCCACCATCTTGATATTAGGAACCTGTACATATCCAAGTGCATTCAACAATTCGGCCAAATTGGCAACTTCAACACTACTGGTCGCTGTGAAAGACTGAGTTCCACCAGTTGGTAAAGCTCCTGCCCAAACACCGGCTACAGTTAACGAGCCACTGCCTCCGAAAGTGCTATTATTGATAATTTTACCTGTAGTTGCAACGTTAACAGTACCAGCAAAACTAAATGTAGCATTGTTGGTTAATTCACCATCAACCGTTAAAAGATCCGTTACACCGAAAGTAGAAGAAACCGTTAATTTACTACCAGCAGGTATCTTAGAACTTGCTGCATACATTTCAAATGTTCCTAAGGTAGGATTGATCCAACCTAGTGTTCCGATATAAAGAATTGCATTATCAGTAATGCTACCACCGGCAGCTACGATTGTTTTACCACTGCTCAGATTACTAATACTGGAAATCTGTGGACATGTTGTAGCACCACCACTTTGAATCGTTAAGGTACCGTAATTGATCAGACCACCTGTTTGAGGAATCACCAAAGTGGCTCCAGAAGGTATGGTCAGGTTCACCAAAGCTGAAATCTGCAATTGATCTGAAGCAGGAATAGCTAAACTACCAGCTGCCAATGTTGCATCATCTTCCAAAATGATAAGGTTAGCGCTTGAACTTGCATAAGAAGCAGTAAATGCTGTAGCAAGTGTAGCAAACCTATCGCATTGCCAGCCTGAGGTTAAAGGTGTATATGTTGAGTTAACATAAATTGTAGAAGGAATTGGATTAACAGTTACAGTTACAGCAGAAATTGCATAACATCCCTCAGCTGAAGTACCTTTAATATAATAAGTACCGGCTGTAGCAGCTGATGGAGTTCCATAAGAGGCTGTAGCTAAATTATCTGTCCAGTAAGTATAGGTCAAACTTGCAGTACTACCAGAAGTAACAGCTGCTAAAGTAAGATCAACGGTTGTAGGAGCACAAACTGCAGCAGGATTGGTAATCGTAACTGTAGGAGTAGGATTAACGCTTACTGTAACAGTAGCTGAATTGGTACATCCGTTTCCATCTGTTCCAACAACTGTATAAGTAGCTGTTGAACTAGGAGTAAATGAAGTATTATCAATTACACCATTATCCCATACATAGGATGTTGCACCACCACCAGTTAATAATACACTACCACCAGTACAAACTGATGTATGATCAGTGTTTGCAGTAACTGTTATTGGAGCAGGAGCAGCATTTATCGTTGCTGAAGCAGATGCTGTACATCCGTTTCCGTCAGTTACAGTATAATTATAAGTTGCTGCAGTTAATGTTGAAGTAGCTGATCCACCATATGTGAATGGTGATAAACCATCACAACTTAAAGCTACAGAACCATATCCACCATTACAAAGAATTTGTGTAGGAAATGCAGTTAATACAATAGCTGCTGGAGCTGCATTGATAGTTGCACTGGCTGTAGCCGTACATCCGTTTCCGTCAGTTACAGTATAATTATAAGTTGCTGCAGTTAATGTTG
>JBAXNW010000078.1:0-9894 GCA_037133555.1 Bacteroidota bacterium | reverse complement strand
CAATAACATCTAGTTGTTGGGCTTTTTTTATTCTTCATCTTTTTCATGTAGCTCAGCTGGTTGAGCATCCCGATTTACACATCACAATTTTCAAACAAATCTGAACTTGTCCACTGATAAAATGATATTTATGAATTGGGATTTTATTATTTATGCAAGCAATCTTTCCAGTTTCATTTTCCATTTTTCCCAATCCGGCATTTCCTTGGTTTGTAAGTCAATAAATTTCTGAGTATGGTCATGAAAAATCAAATGACACAACTCGTGGATAATCACATATTCTATACATCCTTTGGGTGCTTTGATTAATTCAGGATTTAACATTATTTTACCTATAGAAGTGCAACTTCCCCAACGGGTTGGCATCTCTCTAATGGATAATTGATAGTTGATATTTGATAATTGATACTTTTCAATAAAATTAATTAATAGTGGAATTGAAATCTCATTGAGTTTTTCATTTGCTTTCTTCCGGTACCAGCTATTGACCAAATCTTTTACATTTTTCTTATCTGATGTGAAAACTTCGAGAAAACCACCTTTTAACTTTACACATTTCTCATTCTCAGTTATTAATTTTTCTTTATTAATTTTCAAGCGGTATTGCCTACCAAGATATAAATGAGTTTCACCTCCAACATATTTCCTTGCCGGAGTTTTAGGATGAAAGCTAAGGAAAAAACTTTGCTGCCGGAGAATCCATGGAGCTTTCTTTAGGATTTTCTCTTTTACTTTTTCCATCGGAGTATCAACAGGAGCTTTCACCAATACATCTAATTCAGATGTAACAGTGATACCTAATGATTTCCTGTCGGAATATTCCAAAGAAAAATCAATCTGTTTTGAACCAAATTGAATAGCATCTTTCATTATTTATACCTAATTTTAGCCACATCAATACATTTGTTCGCGATTTCATCCATCTCACCAAAACTAAGATTAATATTATATTTGTCTCTTACCTCATCAATCAAATAATCACCGATGTCAATTTGCAGTTTACCGGTGATGTTGGTTTTGTATTGCCATTCAATAATTGGCATTCCATTGTCCAAAACAGCTTGCTGTATCATATCATCAATAGTAAGCGCAGCCTGAGTTGAGATTTCTTTTCTTACAATTGGATCCAGAATTTTATCATGCAACGATTCTGTGCTCAACCCATAAAATGCTTTCGCCACATCTTTATCTCTCAATGATTCCGGAATATCTGCATCGGTATGTGCCAATACATTGTTCATGATTTCCTGAACCCTGTTTAGATATTGTGCTTCGCTGATTCTTCTTGCCTCATAGTCAGCTATGGAATCTTTAATAAGTTGGGAAAACTTTTTATAAAAAGCTGGATCTTCATCCATTTTTTCTGAAATATGTTTGGATGTTCTGCTGGCAATCTTATCTGCTTTTGCTGCTTTACCTAATGTATTTTCAACTTCAAGCTGAAATTTATCCTGATCGAAAATATTTACCAATTCAGTAATAATTTCAATCTTTTCAGTTGAGATATGTGTATCAATCAATTTCTGAATCTGACCTTCGTATTGTTTGTAATCAATAGTATCAGAGTATCTTTCAAGCACAGCCAACCTAAGTTTTATGAACATGGACAAATCATCCTTGTATCGCTTGATTGTTTTTTCTTCTACATCTTTGTAAAACTGAATTGAAGAAAGTGCCAGTTTCAAGCCTTTTGCAAATACTGCAAGTTTATCGTAGAATAACGCTCTGATTGCTTCATCTTTCAGCAATAATTGATAAGCTTCTGCATCTCTTTTATTGGCAAGCATTTTAAAAATATCCCACAACTCCGAGTGTTTCTGAGGCAATTTTTTAATTTCATCATTGATATTCGTGAGAGTTCCGGTTAAATCATCATTGTCAAATTCTTCAAACGAAGAATATAACAACAATGCATCATCCAGATTTTCGATCACTCCATAATAATCAACAATGTATCCAAATTCCTTATCCGGATAAATACGATTTACCCTTGCAATTGCCTGTAAGAGTTTATGCCCTTGTAAATTCCGGCAAAGATAAAGCACTGTATTCTTGGGTTCATCAAAACCTGTTAATAGTTTATCGACTACTATGATGATTTCAGGGTCTTTCTGATTCTTAAAACGGCTGATAATATTTTTTTCGTAAGTTTTTGAATTACCATGCTCATCCATCATTTTTTTCCAGAAACGATTTTCTCTTTCCGTGGATTTTTCATACGCACTTTCTTCGCCTTCTCTTTCATCAATGGATGAAATCAAAACTTCACTACTTACAATTCCAATTTCATCTAAAAATTCTTTAAAACGGATGGCATTGACTTTCCGGTCACAGACCAATTGAGCCTTGAATGCAGTCCCTTGCCAGTTATCTCGAAAATGGAAACTGATGTTCCAGGCTATCATTCTCATTTTTTGTTCAGCGCTGTTCAATTGATCGGCTCTGCTGAATTTCTTTTTCAAGTCTGCTCTCTGATATTCTGTCAGGGGTTCAGAAATCATGGAAAAAAAAGTATCCAAGGGACTTTCATTTACTTCCTGAATAGCCAATCGTCCTTCGTACAAAAGTGGAACAACTGCTTTGTCTTTTACAGCCTGATCAACAGTATAAGCATCAATAATACCACCGAATTTGGCAGCTGTACTTTTATCTTTTTTAAACAGTGGCGTACCCGTCATGGCAATGAAACAGGCATTGGGTAATGTCTTTTGCATTTCAATATTAAAAGTTCCGTATTGCGTACGGTGTCCTTCATCTACCAATACAAAAATATCATGACTTTCAAGAGGTTTGCTGATTTTTTTAATGGCTGCCACAAATTTATTGATGATAGTGGTAACAACAGCATCACTTTTGCTTTCAAGGAGTTCGACCAGTCGTTGTCCGGTAGCAGCATTCTCAACAAACTTACCACATTTACGGAAGGTTCCTGTAATCTGATTGTCTAAATCTGTACGATCTGTTACTAAAACTATCTTAGGATTGCGGATTGATTTTTCTAACGCAATTGCCTGTGCAAGCATAACCATGGTCAATGATTTTCCACTGCCTTGTGTGTGCCAGATAACACCCCCTTTTCTTTTACCTCCTTCAATATGCAAAATGCGTTGCATAGATTTCTTGATGGCAAAAAACTGCTGGTATCTTGCTATTTTCTTTTCACCATTGTCAAATAAAATGAAATTGAAAATGATATCCATCAATCTTTCAGGACGGCATAGGCCATATATATATTCATCCTGGATGGTAGGTAGAATATTTTCTGTTTCCAGATCATCAAAATATTGTCTTACATATTTAAAACGTTCCGAAAACAACTTGTCTTTTTGTATCAGAGTTAATGGCTGGTTTTTTATTGCCAGTAAATCCTTTTTGTATTTTATTTCTTCTTCGTCAGTGGTAAATTTTTCTTCCCATTTTGCCCAGAACTTTTCAGGCGTTGCATTGGTAGCAAAAGCAGCTTGCTGTGTCGCCACACTGAGGATCATTTGTGCATATACATATAAACCCCTTATACCGTCTTCCTGCTGACTGCGCAAATGCTGACTGATTGCCTGCACCAAAGGTTCTTTCATATCCGGCCGTTTGCACTCAATCACACAAATGGGAATTCCATTTATGAACAACACCAGATCCGGCCGGTAATGTTCCTTGCTGGTGCTTCGCATTACACTGTATTCTTCGGTTACATGAAAAACGTTGTTCTCTTTATTTTTCCAGTCAATATATTGCAAGGTTATACTTTTTTTATCCCCGTCGAAACTCTGTTCAAACGCTTTGCCTAAAGTAATGAGATTGTAAACTGTTTCACTGGCAGCAATATAACCTTCGTTCATGGGCAATTCTTTCAATGCCCGGATACCGTTTTCGATATTGGCATCGCTTATATAGGTCGTCTTTGTAGAACTGATTCTTTTTTCCGAATTAATTTCTTTCAGTTGTTTACGCAAAATATCATCCAGCAACACATTGGTGGTTTTCCCGCCACGAAGCAAATCTGCTTCTGAAGGACTGAGATAGGTATAACCCAGCTTTTGCAACAACTGCAATGCAGGTATCTGGCTGATATGGTCTTCTTTGAATGAGGGTGTATTCATTATTTTCTCTTTTTCATTTTAATCTTTCACCTGGAAATTGAAATTTTAATTATTATAAAATTTATCTGCCTCCCAATTATCTGGATTGTGGATAATATAATCAGAAATTTTTTGATGCGATATTTCGTTACGGATAATATGATCATGAAATCGTATTTGCCATTTGAAATTTTCAAAATTATATTGATTACACCATCGTTTAACCGATGATTTATATTGTTGAATAATCACCGAAACCGAACCGGGTATCGGTTTCGAAAATTGATTTTCGTGTGGTGGTGGTACGGGTTGATTTAAAACGGTATCTTGTTTGGACACGTTATCCTGTTCGGACACATCATTTTGTTCGGACACATCATTTTGTTCGGACAAGACATTTTGTTCGGACAAGACATCACGTGTCCCTAGGGATGTTTCATTGTTTTCCCGTAGGGACATCACATGTGATGTCCCTACATGTGATGTCCCAATATTTACATTTTGTTTATGCAATATCAAAATACAATGTACATGATTGGGCATTACAATAAATTCGCCCATTTCAACATGTGAAAAATGATTGGGTATTTCATTCAAATATTCATTCGCAATTTCACCAATTTTATTAAATATCATTTTTTTATCCTCAATTTTCCCAAACATACATTTTCTATCCTGCACACAAATCGTTATAAAATACATTCCTGCCTGTGAATAATCATATCCTTTCAGACGGATGCTGCGACGGTTATGGAATGGCATAATGATTAAATATTAATTGTTTATAATTTGATTTCTGTTGATTAATTTATTGATTGCGTAACATTTTATTCCGGAATGATATTGATAATATTTGATGTTGTTGTTGGTTTTGTTATTGTTGTTGGTTTTTGAAATGTTGTTTGGACACGACATGTCGTGTCCCTACCGATATATAATTGACAATGTCCGTAGGGCCATCACATGTGATGGCCCTATATGTGATGTCCCCCACATGTAATATTCCAATCTGCAATATTTCATTATATGATGTCCCAATATTTAACATCCCCGAATGCAAATTTTCCCCACATAATAAAAAACGCAAAAAATAAATAATGCAACAATACACAATCCAATTTGCGAATAATCATGTCTTTTCATGCCGATGCTTTTACAATTATGTATTATTGAAATGTAATCCATGTATTATTTCTGAATATTTGAATCTGTTTTATTATTGACTGTTGTTTTTGCCTGATGTTGCTTCAATAAATTATTAAATTCAACATCTGCCTTTATCTTATCCAATATGGTTTTAACCACCGTATGTATTTCTGTATTTTCAGAATAATCTGCAGCACAGGCAAAATTTACACGGTTTTCTGAAATCAGTTTTTCCGAAACCGACTTTTTAGCTGAATTTCTGGGTTTATAGACTGCTATAGAATGACCTCCCTGTTCTTTTACCAATTTCATACAGGGAATATCCGTTTCCCCGTCTCCGAAATAAATCATTCTACTGAAGGGGATTCTGCGTTTATCATCTTCTATGAATTCATTTACCCTTTTATTGTCGTTGATGCTATCAATGCCTTTATTGATTTTGAAAAGGAATTGTGTTTTGGTGGTATAATTAACGGCAACAGCGGGCCAGATGGCTTTACCATCCACATCATAAAGGTAGGAACAGGCATATATCTTTTTAAATTCTTTTGCAATGGGTGTGCCTTCAATCATTTCGATGAGACCGGAGGAATTGATATAATGTTCAATTTCTATTCCTATGGTTTTTCCATAAGCATTAATCAGTTTAAACCAATCCGGAACCCCGTTGAAAAGTGCTATCTTTTCCCCAAAACCTTTAAAGGATTCTCTTTTAAGAGATACATTTTCTGCATTCGCTTTATGAAGCATTAAAAACATATAGGTCAATATCTGATCTGCATCATTTTCCTGGGCAAGTTTTGTATTCTCTTCCCAAAATGCTTTTGGGCTTTTACCAATGGCCTGCATAAATCCAAATTCCTGCATATTCCCCGGAGATAAGGTGCCATCAAAATCATAAATCAATGCGATTACAGGTTTCTTCTTTTTCATACTATTCTGAACTTAAATTTATATACTCGTCTGCTATTTCTCTTAAGTGAACTAACATTTCATCTTTAACCCCAATTATTTTACAAAACATATGTATACTTTCGTTTATCATCATTATTGTTACAAAATATTTTTGGATATCATACTCTGTATCAATTATTAATGTTTTTCGTCCATTAAATGAATAATGTTGATATTGTGAAAAATATCTGAATAATAAGTACGTTGGAGTTAAATGTTTTAGGTTTTCATTAGAGAGAATAACATCAAATTTTGTAGATTCATTTATGTCACCGTTTTTATTTTTTGCATTAATAAAAAATTTATCAACACTATCAGTTCTTAATTCAAGCGCTTTTTTTATTTCCCAATCATTTTCACTTCTAAATAAAACAGGATTGCTTTTTATATACTTCTCTTTGTTAAATTGAATAAATTCTTCAATTTTTTCTTCATCTATAGTCTTTATTATATAGGGTTCATTTTCAATTATAAATTTTGAGAATTTTGCAAAATCTAAATTCATTACATTTATTTCATTTATAAAGCTATTTTCATCTTCGAAAAAGTGAAGAAAATAAAGTCCGGTAAGAACATCTGAAAGACAGCCTCTGAATAACATATTTATTGGAAATCGCATATCCTCCTGAACAATAAATTGATTATAAAGCTGAACTAAGCCTTCAAGGTTATAATTAATACGTTGTAATATATCAAGAAATACAAAAGTTCTGATTCCTCCAATTTTACTACCTTTAACTCCATCATATGTTTTACCAATTTCTGTAATAGTTGTTGATAAAGTATCAATCCAGTTTAGTTGCCTTTCAACATTCTCTGGATTATATTCAAAAAGTTTAAACGGGTCAATTGATTTGTTCATAGCTTTAGCCGAATATTAATTTATTAATGAATATTCTTTAGGCTCACATTGCTCATGTATTGCACCGTTGTCACCTTTAAAATCTTGATAATAAACTATGCCATCTTTATTACTAAATATTAATTTAAAATGGGATTTTCTTTGTAGATTAGGGAGTCTAAATTTTTTATAATTTCCAAAAAACACCCACTCTTTATCTTTTTCAATATAACTTTTAGATTTACACAATGGATTAATATGAACCATATTTTCATCAAGTTCCAAAACATCTATAATTGTAGCTCTTTCACCAATGTTTTTAAAATTAATACTTGTATACTCTGGGGTGGAGATACCGTAAAATCTTTGAAATTCAGGAAGTAAATCTACTTTCCTTTTTTTTGTTTCAAGTGCAATTAGTTCCCTGGTTGCTTTAATTGAACTACCTAAATTATGAAGCAAATTGATAAATTCATTTCCCTTTATTGGTTCAGATTTACCAGAATATCTCCAGTATAAGTTTCCGTTTTTTAAATAGTCATGATCTTTTATACATATTGCAGGAATGTCATCAAACGGATGTGCATATATTATAAATAGCTTGGTTTCATTCTTCGTAAAATATCTGGCTGAAAAATTTAGTTCAGGAGAAAAGTAAGAAGAAAACGCATTAGATATTATTTCAGTTTCAATCTTTTCATTTTCTGATATACCATCTATATGACCAGTTTTGTCATTTATACCAAATATCAAATACCCACCACCTGAATTGCCTAAGGCAGCTAATTCTTTTAAATATTTTATTTTACTGGCTTTATTGTTCCAATCTAATATGCCTTTGTATTCAATTTTGTTATCTTCAAGATTTTGAACACAATTATTTTTATCAGATATTAAAATTTGTTCTAAAATAACGTCTCTTAAATGGTCCATATAATTTAATTTTTTATTTCCATAATTCCGGTTTAATCCATTTTGTAAGAACTGACATATTAAGATGAGTTCCAAACTTACTTTCTTTTATCGTTTTTATACAATTAATATAATCATCCGTTTCTAAAAGTGGATTTACAAGAATTGAAAAATCTATATCTTCAAGTTTTCCGATATTTAATCCAAAACCTAATGATGAACTTCCTTTTTTTAAACTAATTACAAATCGATATTCCCTTTCATATGCAAAAGCATATTCTTTCCGGAATGCAGGATATAAAACTTTCTTTTTTGATAAATTTTCTTTCTTAGTCCCAATAAGATTTTTGTAAATTACTTTTCCGTGAACTATACTTTTAATATTTGGAACTGATTTTTCTAATATTTCAATGGATTCAGCTGACTCAATTCTGCTTATAAGTTCAACTCTATCGAATCTCAAAGCAAATTTTCTTCTTTCTGTATCAGTTTTTGCATAAGTATCCCAAAAAGCTAAAGTCTCTTTATTACCAACATGGAAACAAGAAATAAGATTTCTTTTTTTTCTTGCTTCAATCTCTTTAAAATTAGGAATATCTTCCTGTAAATCCTTAATCATTACACATTCCATTTTGTCTCCAAAACTGTCAGAACGTGCAAACCAAATATTTCCTGATTCTAGGGGAGTGTTCAATAAACTGTGTCATTTTCATTTATTCGGTTTTCAAAGTAAAGAAATAATCTTGAAATAATCTGTGACCAATTAAAAAGAATTTTCACCCAACGTTTATTGAACTGAATTGTAGCTAGATATACGAGTTTAAGCATAGCCATATCAGAAGTAAAAGCGCCTTTAGATTTTGTGACCTTTCTAATCATTCGATGGTAACCTTCAACTGTATTCGTTGTATAAATCAATTTTCTTATCTCTTCAGGATACTTAAAATATTGGCTGAGTCGGTTCCAATTTGAACGCCAGCTTTTAATAACCACTGGATATCGTTTTCCCCATTTTTGTTCAAGAAGATCCAGATTGTATTCTGCAAGTTCCAATGAACTAGCTTTATACACGAGCTTTAAATCAGTCATAAATTCCCGATAATGTTTCCAGGGAATGTACTTCATGCTGTTTCTTATTTGGTGTATTATACAAAGTTGTACTTCTGTTTTTGGGAAAATATTTTCAATTGCATCTCCAAATCCTTTCAGATTATCAATACTAGCTATAAGAATATCTTCGATGCCACGTTGCTTTAAATCTGTTAATACCTGAAGCCAAAATGTAGCACATTCATTGTATCCAAGATATAAACCAAGAACCTCTTTCTGGCCTTTCATGTTTACTCCTAGTATTGAATAAACAGCTTTCGTTATTACTTTTCCATCTTCGCGTATTTTAAAATGGATTGCATCCATCCATACAATGGCATATAATCTTTCTAATGGTCTACTCTGCCATTCTCTTATTGCAGGGATGATACGGTCAGTAATCGCATTAATAGTGCCGTCACTAACCGATACACCATACATCTCTGTTAAATGTGTTTGAATATCACTATAGCTCATCCCAAGACCATACAAACCAAGGATTTTGTCTTCCAAGTCACTGGGTAGCATCGTCTGTCGTTTTTCTATTGTTTGAGGTTCAAAACTGCCATTGCGGTCGCGGGGGGCAAAAATCTCAATGCCGCCCATCGAGCTTTTGAGATTTTTTTGGGTATGGCCATTTCGCCTATTACTTGATTTTGTTCGAGTTTCTTGCAAATGAAAATCTAATTCACCTTCAAGTGCGGCTTCTACAATTTGTTTTATTAAAGGAGTAAATATGCCTCCTTCCCCTGTTATGGGTTTGCCTTGCCGGATGAGTTCTGCAGCTCTATGGCTGAAATCATCCCATTCGATTTTTTCTTTCATATGTTTGTCAAATTTAATAATTTAATTTGACACAGTTTAATGAACAGTCTC
>JBAXNW010000077.1:0-10369 GCA_037133555.1 Bacteroidota bacterium | reverse complement strand
TATAGAGGGACAGTTTGCTGCGGAATAGGTGGTCTACTATGCGCGGAATATCCAAGCGTTTACAGAACAGGATTCTTACTATCATTACTGACTGCAATTTGTTTAGGCATTCTTTTAGGAGCTGTTTTTTTGAAATTGAATCATCGAGTAATTATAAAACAAAGTATTTTAAAACTCCTGCCTGATGAAATTGTAATTATAGAGGATGCTGCTCGTATTGATAATGATGAAGCATTAGGAAGTGGAAGATTGATTCTTACCAATAAAAGGCTGGTATTTATCTATTTAAATCTTAAAATTGATAATTTTGAAATCTATTTCTCAGAATTGTTTACTACTGTTGAATTGACTGAAAAATTCGGAATTCCAAATGGAATTCATCTCTCAGAAAAAGACTGCAATATATTGGTCATATTTCCCAGGTTGTGGAAAAAAGAAATAGAAAAAATGATGCATCCAAAAAACAAGTAATTTAAATATTGTATTCTAAAAAATAGTTTTGTCAAATATTTATAAATTATATTAATACAATTAGTTATGAACTTTTTCAAAATCAAAACCTCCTGGTCAAACCTTGAACTGGGATTGTTTAAAATTTGCGTAGCATCCATTTATCTTGTAATCGGTATTTATTTTCATGAATTTTTAGGGAAATACATGCTATTATTTGTTTCAATATTTATTGTTACTGTAGTTTTGGTCTTTAGCTTATGGCTTAAGAAAATGAACAAAGGAGAATAAATCCTCATTAAAATGATATTATGAAGGTAAGAGAAAGTGGAATGCCTGAAGAAGAGATCTGGTCTCAGTTTTTTGATGTAGATTTAATATTTTCCGAATTAGAAATTAATTCAAGTATTCAGGATATGGCTGAAGTGGGTTGTGGATATGGAACATTTACAATTCCGGCTGCAAAACATATAAATGGAAATCTATATAGTTTTGATATAGAGAATGAAATGATAGTTTTTGTAAAGCAAAAATTAAAATCCGAAACATCAACGAATGTAATTCTATATGAAAGGGATGTTTTGACGCATTCTTCCGGATTACCCGAAAATTCAATGGATTATGTGATGTTGTTTAATATAATGCACCACCATTCACCAGAAGAATTCCTGAACGAAGCTTTTAGAATATTAAAACCAATGGGAAAGATTGGAATTATACACTGGCGCAGTGATATAGCCACTCCCCGTGGTCCCGATTTAAGCATCCGTCCGAGTCCTGAAAAAATGATGGAATGGATTGACCTGACAAAATTTAAAATTGAAAAACCAGGCTTTTGGCTGCCACCTTATCATTACGGAATGATACTATCAAAACATTAATATATAAACAAATGAAAATAGGAATTATAATTGAAACCAAAGAATTTGAAAAAGCCTGGAATGCTTTTCGCTTTGCTGTAACGGCCAAGAAACAGTCGCATGAAGTGAAAGTCTTTTTGATGGGTGAAGCCGTTGAATGTGAAGGCTTGTATCACGAAAAATACAATGTGGATGAGCAATTAAAGCATTTTATCAGCTTAGGAGGTGAAATCCTTGCCTGCGGAACTTGTCTAAAATCAAGACAGCTGGAGTCTACTGAAAGCTGTCCGCTTTCTACCATGCAAGATTGTGTAAACCTTGTCGTTTGGGCCGATAAAACGGTGAGCTTTTAAAATAGAAACAATTGAGTATTGAATAATTCATAAAGCTCCTTCTTATTTATTTTGTAGTTTTGTGCAAGCTATCATTCACTTTTTAATAAATCCCTTGTGAGAAATTTTATTTTAATATTTTCAATAGTAGTTTTGATTTTCTGTTTTAATTTTGATGCTAAATCTCAAAAAACTGCAACTATCGTCTATGAGCAATTTGAAAATTGGAAATTGATTCCATCAAGAATTCTTAATGTAAAATGCAGTAAATCATATGCATATATCATCAATTCGGCATCCACTGAGAAAATGTATATTAATTATCGTAAACGGATTACTGTTAAAACCGCTATTATTCAAGAAAATAAATTTGCAGTTGTAACTTCCTTTGATGCATTAAGCCAAGCTGTATTCGTCGAAAAACCCGATACCATATTGGGTTATATCTGCAAGAAAGCTGTTTATGATGTGTTCTCCAATAAAATTGAAGTCTGGTATACCAATCAATCCAAATTCAAAGGGAGTCCTTCAATCTCTTTTTCACCCATCGACGGTTTGGTATTGAAATATATAGTAAACGGAAACAGAACGATATTGGCAAAATCTATCACGCTAAATGATGAAACCATTGATGCTCCGGGGTCTGAATTTGCGAAAGTAGATGATGCCACTTATGCTGCAGCTCAAATAAAATCAAGGTATATAAGAATCCCTGTTTTTGAAAAAGAACAGATTAATTTTGAAAACAATATTCTCAATAAAGAAGAAGAAGTACTTAATCATACTTATCGGTATTCAAAAGGCAATGTAATCCTCAGAAAAATCAAATTGCCTGAAAACAATGACAAAGGTTTGTTTTTTGTTCAATTATCCGATTGGTCGAATGGAGATGCCTACGACAGGGTAGGTTCTGTATTTACATTCTCTGTTAGAAATGAGAAAACAATATTGAGTGCATTACAAAATGGCATTGCAAAATTACCTGTATATAACGACAACGCAAGCAATGCTTACCAGGGGATTTGTGCAACGTCTGATTATGAACCTGCCATTGAGTTGATGCGTTTTTTTACCCCTTTTGGCGTTGGTTTTTTTAATAAGAAAAGAAGCATAGCTGGCTATCAATGGAGCGATTCTGCTGTATTTAAACAAGAAGTCACGGCATTGATCCCAACCGATGAAAAAGAAATATGGATAGGTGTTTTCATTGGCAATTATGACAAAGGCGGCCATAAAGTGAGTCTTGATCTTGATTTTTATCCAGATACTGAGATGATATATAGAAATAAATGGGTGCTTCCGCTATTTAGTACCGTCAATATCATGGAGGCTGCCGGACAGAATTACGGAAAATTATTTCAGAACGACAGTCTTAAAATGGATTTTGAACTCCCAGATTCAATTCAAAACCTTAAATTACTATTTACTACCACAGGCCATGGCGGATGGGAAAACGGAGATGAGTTTATACCTAAGCTCAACCAGGTTTTTATTGATGGAAAGGCAGTTTTTCAGCATACACCCTGGCGTACAGATTGTGGTAGCTATCGGCTGCTGAATCCTGCTTCCGGTAATTTCCCAGATGGATTGTCCTCCAGTGACCTGAGCCGTTCCAATTGGTGTCCAGGTTCGTTGACGCCTCCTTTTTTGATACCATTGAGCAATCTTAGCAAAGGCAAGCATAGTATTCAGGTTGTAATCGATCAGGGAAAACCTGAAGGAGGCAGTTTCAGTCATTGGTGTGTTTCAGGCGTATTGGTTGGGAATGGAAAATATTGATCAGTAAAAAATAGAAATTTATAAAATGAAAGCATTTTTTCTCCTTTTTATAGTGATTTTGACTCAAACCTTAAATGCTCAGCAACGTGATGTGAATTTTTATATGAATGAAGCCAAATCAAACAGCCCATTGATTCATAAAGCTATCATTGACAATAAGCTTATCCAATATGATTTGCAGCAAATAAAGACAATATTGAGCAAACCTGAAATTAATCTTGAAGCCAATGTTTTGTTTGCACCTATTATTTCGCACGACAATGGTTCTTCTCATTTTGAATGGACCTCAAAAGGAGCACTTGATTATACAGGCTATGACTTGGCTGTTACGAATGGTGGGCAATACCAGGCATATGTTGCTGTCAAACAGGCTCTTTTTTCTGCCTCAAAATATCGGATTTATTCAAATAAAGCTGAAGTCTTACGCCAGGTCAATGAAAATACGATTACCTTGACAAATCACGAAATTGAACAGCTCGTTAGAAATCAGTACATTATTTGCCTTAAATCGAAAAAACAAACAGAAATCAGTTCAGCTTTGCTTAAAGAATTGAAGAATCAATTGCTTCAATTGCAAAAATTAGTTGAAAATGCCATCTATAGGCAAACTGATTTAATGTTACTGCAAATTGAATATCAAAACTATACCATTGAAAACCAAAAAAATCAGACTGATTATTCTATTAGTTTATGCGATTTAAACCTTATTTGTGGAATAAATGATAGCATTAATATTGAAATCAAAGATGTCGATTTTCAAGTGAATTCTAATAAAGTTATCAATTCAAATTTTCTGATTGCATACAAACTGGACAGTTTGAATATCGTAAACGAGCAAATTATCAATGAAGTAAAGTATAAACCACAATTGAATCTGTTTGCCAATACAGGTTTAAATGCTGTTTATCAGCCAAGTTTGAACCGACTTGGTTTCAGTGCCGGTATTAATTTAAGTTGGAATATTTTCGATGGGAATCAACGTAAAATCCAAAGGGCTAAATCAAACATAAATTTACAAACGCTTGAATTTGAGAAGAAATATTTCGTCAATCAAAATGAATTGTACAAAAACAAAATGCAACTTCAAATTGAGGCTTTAAATAAAAGCATTCTTCTTACTGAAGATCAGTTAAATCAATATGATAAACTAATTGAAGTATATAACAAAGAGCTAATGCAAGGCGAAATATCAGTGATGGATTATAAAAATTTACTAAAAGACATTGCTGCAAAAAAAATGGAAAGCTTAGTTTTAAAAATGGAAAAACAAGCAGTCATCAATTCTTATAATTATTGGAATTATTAATAGCACCCTCATGAATAAATTAACCATTTCATTTATTTCAGTACTCAGCTTTTTACTGTTAACAAATTGCAGCGAACAAAATGCAATTAAAAAGGATGAAAGCCCTATCGTAACTGTAAAATCAATCCAAATTCAATCGGGTGATATTGAGAATTATATCACCTTAAACGGAAAAACGCTTTATTTAAAAAAACATACTATTGTTTCACCAATATCGGGTTTTATCGTAAAGCTAAGTATTAAATTTGGAGATAAAGTAAAGAAAAATGATCTGTTGTTTGAAATACAAACCAAGGAAAATAAAGCCTTGGGTAATACCAATCCTCTCTCAGGCAACATAGGTATTGTCAAAGTATTGGCTTCATCCGACGGTTATATCAATGAGTTAATGATGAATGAAACCGGAGGCTTTGTTTCAGAAAGTGCCATACTTTGCACTATTATAGATGAGAATAGTTTAATGTTACAGGTAAATGTCCCATTCGAATACAATGCCCTGGTCCATAAAGGAACAAAATGCAGGATTTCACTGACCGATAACACTCAATTTGATGCAAACGTATCTCAAATTTTACCACTTGTTAAAGAAGCAGAACAAACCCAGGCAGTATTAATTAAACCAACTACTAATATACAATTGCCTGAAAATCTTACAATAACAGTAAAATTTGTTAATACTAAGCATTCTACTTCTTTATTAATTCCCAAAACTGTTTTAATGTGCAACGAAACCCAAACTGAATTTTGGGTAATGAAAGTTTTAAATATGAATATGGCCGTTAAAATTCCTGTTTTAAAGGGGATAGAAAACGACAGTATGGTTGAAATTATTTCATCGGATGTAAATAAAAACAATTGGGTTATCAGCGAAGGAGCTTATGGGTTATCAGACAGTACCGTTGTTAAAATTGTAAAATAATATGGATAAGATATTTGTGAGGTTTAAAAGCCCGATTGCTGTTATTTTATTGCTGTTGTTGATAGGAGGAGGTTTTTCATATCAAAATATGAAGACTTCTCTTTTCCCTAATGTAAATTTTCCTAAAATAAAAATCATAGCAAATAATGGAGAGCAAGCTGTTGATAAAATGATGGTTACGGTTACCAAACCCCTCGAGAATGCGATTAAAAAAGTTGAAAACCTAAATTTAATCAGAAGTGCAACCAGCATGGGGAGTTGTGAGATTTCTGCATTTATGGATTGGGGTTCTGATATTGATCTGGACAAGCAAAGAGTAGAATCACAGATTGCACAGATTAAAAACAATTTACCGGCCACTGTTCAAATTAGCGTTGAAAAAATGAATCCCTCCATATTGCCGGTAATGGGATATGCATTGCAATCAAATACTAAAAATCAGGTAGAACTAAAAATCATTGCAGAATATATTGTAAAGCCTTTTTTATCGAGGATTCCTGGTATTGCCTCTATAGAAGTAATAGGAGGGAAGGAGAAAGAATACCGGGTCGTATTAAACGAACATAAAATAAGTTTATTAAAAATTAGTCCTCAGGCAATTAAAGACGCATTTCAACAAACTGATTTTGTTAAATCAAATGGCTATAGTATCGATTATAACCGGCTTTATTTGACCGTAACTGATGCAAGTATTAAAAACGCTCAACAACTTGAGGATCTCGTTCTTTTTAATAATGCAATCCGTAGAATAAAAATTTCTGATATTGCCAAAGTTGAAATTTCTGAAAGAAACGAATATCTTAAAATCAAGGCTGATGGTCAGGATGTTCCCTTAATTGCTGTTCTTAAACAGCCAAACAGCAATTTGGTGGAAGTCTCAACTCAAGTTTCTGAAAAGGTAATTGAACTCAATAAAATTTTACCAAAAGGTGTTGTTTTAAAGCCTTATTATATACAGTCCGAATTTGTTGAAAGCAGCATAAAAAGTATCATTGATGTGCTTTGGATAGGTTTGTTGCTGGCAATTGTAGTTGTTGTTATATTTTTGCGTTCTTTTAAAGCCAGTTCTGTCATATTACTGACAATTCCATTAACGCTGGCATTCACATTCATTGTACTTTACTTTATCGGGTCCGATTTTAATATTATGACCATAGGGGCCATAGCAGCTGCCATTGGTTTGATTATAGATGATGCAATTATCGTGGTAGAACAAATTCACCGTACCCATGAAGAATTTCCCGACAAAGATGCCAGGGAATTGGTAGGTAAAGCCATTCAATACCTCTTTCCTTCGATGGTCAGTTCTTCATTAAGCACTATCGTAATACTGCTTCCTTTCGAACTGATGTCAGGTGTGGCAGGGGCCTATTTTAAAATTCTTACTGAAACCATGATTATAACTTTAGTCTGTTCATTTATCATCACATGGCTTGGATTACCTGTAATTTATCTGCTGTTTTCAGGTAATAGAAATTTTACAAAAACAGCTCAAATACAGCATACTAAAAGCCATTCATGGATTATTTTTTTTATCAGAAAACCTTATATCAGTTTAGCTTTTGTATTAATACTTATTGTAAGCAGTATTTATATAATGCCTAAACTCCAAACCGGATTCTTACCTGAAATGGATGAAGGTTCCATCGTATTGGATTATAATTCCCCCCCTGGAACTTCATTGGAAGAAACCAATCGTTTATTGAATGAAGTTGATAAAATTATTGAGAAAATACCGGAAGTAAAAACCTATTCGAGAAGAACTGGTACTCAAATGGGTTTTTTTATTACCGAACCCAATCGTGGAGATTATCTGATAGAACTGAATAAAAAAAGAGATCGGACAACAGATGCTGTTTCGGATGATATCCGTTCTCGTGTTGAAGTTTCCTTGCCTTCATTAAAAGTAGATTTTGGTCAGGTTATAACAGATATGTTGGGTGATTTGATGAGTACAGCTCAACCTATTGAAATTAAAATATTCGGGGACAATGATGCAAAACTAAAATCCTTATCGAAAATAGTAGCAGACAGTATAAAAAATGTTGATGGAACTGCAGATGTCTTTAATGGGATAGTATACGCTGGGCCAATGCTAAAGATTTTCCCAAAAGAGGATAAACTAAAACAATTTGGATTGAATCCTGCTGATTTACAGTCACAAATTGAAACTTATCTGGCAGGTATCGTGGTTGGTTCTATCCCTGAAAAGGAACAATTAACGGATATCCGGATGATTTTTCCTCAAAATAACAAAACACCTATCGAAAAAATCAAGCAAATAAAAATAGCTACTCCTTCAGGTGAATATATGCCTTTGAATGAATTTGCAGATTTTAGTATTTTAAGCGGAGTTTCTGAAATTGAAAGGGAAAATTTGCAAACAATGGGTGTAGTGACTTCGAGATTAAACAATCGTGATCTGGGAAATGTCATGAAGGACATACAACATAAACTTTCAAGCATAAAACTACCTCCGACATACCAAATTGAGTATGGTGGCTCCTATGCTGAGCAACAGCATTCTTTTGCTGAACTATTGAAAATACTTATTGCTGGTGGTTTGCTCGTTTTTACGGTTGTTTTGTTTATGTTTAAAAGTCTAAAGTTATCTTTAGCTGTACTTTTTATAAGCATTTTAGGAATTTCAGGCAGTTTAATTGCTCTGTTTTTCACTCGAATTCCCTTGAATGTTGGCAGTTATACCGGATTGATTATGATTATAGGTATTATAGGTGAAAATTCTATTTTTACCATACAACAATTTCTCACAGAATTTAAAAATTCAACATTGGACAATGCATTGACTTTTGCAATTTCTGCACGACTTCGCCCAAAATTAATGACAGCCTCTGGAGCTATTGCAGCATTAACGCCCTTGGCTTTCGGGATAGGCAGTGGAGCTCAAATGCATCAACCACTTGCTGTTGCTATCATTGGAGGATTAATAATGGCATTGCCTTTGCTTTTAATCGTATTGCCCGGCCTTTTAAAAATGATGTATAGAAATGAAAAAAGTTAATAATATATAAATAAGAAGGAAATAGCTTCAATTATAACATTTCTTTGGAATCTAATTGTAATTTTGCTTGTTAATTATTTTAAATTTAATATAATGAAGAAATTTTTGCTGTTTACTTTTGTTTTATTTTCTTTTTGTTTTTCAAATGCTCAGGTTAAAATATTATTCGATGCTACTAAAGCTGAAACAGCAGGAAATGCTGATTGGGTTATTGATGCTGATTTGCATAATATAGGCTTTTCAAATGGGCCTGCCGTGGTTGGACAAGGTACAGAATCGAATCCTCAGCGGATTCCTACTCCTTTGCAAAGTGCTATTACTGCTTCAACGGCTGAATCTTACTGGCAGGGTGCATTGTCTTCTTGGGGGATTGATTTGGTTAAGAAAGGCTATATTGTTGAAAGCCTTCCTTACAATGTTGCTATTACTTACAATAACACTTCCAATCCACAAGACCTTTCGAATTATAAGGTTTTTGTTGTTTGCGAACCCAATATTGTTTTTACTGCAGTTGAAAAAACTGCGATTCTTCAATTTGTGCAAAACGGTGGTGGTTTGTTCATGGTTTCAGATCATACAATTAGCGACCGCAATAACGATGGTTGGGATTCACCAGCAATCTGGAATGATTTTTTGACGAATAATACAGTTCAGACAAATCCATTTGGTATAAGTTTTGATTTGGTTGATATTTCACAAACATCTACAAATGTAGCTGTTCTACCTACAGATACTCTATTACATGGTCCTATGGGAAATGTTACTTCATTAATGTGGAGCAATGGGACTACCATGACATTAAATCCTACTGTAAATTCGACTGTTAAAGGTATCGTTTACAAAACAGGCTCCTCAAACACTGGTTTAACCAATGTGATGGTTGCCCGTTCTAATTATGGAGCTGGTAGAGTAGTAGCAATTGGTGATAGCTCACCCTGCGATGATGGAAGTGGTGATGCAAATGATGTTCTTTATGATGGCTGGATAACTGATGCCAGCGGTAACCACGAAAGATTAATTATTAATGCAACAATATGGCTGGCTTCTTCAAGTATAACTACTCCTATCAACGTTAGTAGTGTGAGTGTAAATCCGCCAACATTGACATTTACAGTTGGAGGCGCTGCTTCACAATTAACAGCAACTATTTTGCCTTCAAATGCCAGCAATCAGAATAAAACCTGGACTTCTGACAATACAAATATTGCAACAGTCTCTTCTTCTGGCTTAGTTACACCTATCTCTACTGGAAATTGTCACATTACGGTTAATACCTTGGATGGAAATCATACTGCAACCTCCACTGTAACAGTTAATACAGCTATGAGAATTCAAACCATCTCTGAAAATGAAAAGTTTAAAATTTATCCAAATCCTTCAACTGGAAAGGTTTTTATTGAGACCAATCGGTCTTTTACCAGTGAATATAAAATAAAGATCATTAATATTTTGGGAAAAGAGGAAAATATTCTGTTTACTAAACTTACAAACAGCTTGATTTCTTGTGATTTCAGCTTGTTGTCGAAAGGAATTTATTTTATATGTTTGACCGATGAAAAAGGAATGATTACTACTAAAAAAATATCAAAAGACTAATTTAGCAACTCAGAATATACTGTTAGGTTGATTTAATAACGTTTTTATCATTAGGGGTCTTCTATAATTTAATTCTTTGTTATTCAATTAAATAAGTGTATATTT
>JBAXNW010000076.1:0-11111 GCA_037133555.1 Bacteroidota bacterium | reverse complement strand
CAGTTTTCACCTGATGCTATCCTGATGTTAATGAGGAATAACATGGTTTTTATCCATTCCAAACCAAATAAAAACAAGCTTAGTTGAAGCAAGATGGCCGAAGTTTTGGTTTTCCAAAATAATAAAAATGGGAATAGCAGGCAAATAAATGGTAGTATGATTATATTAGCTCTAAACAAGTGCGCTGTCATCAGCAATGAACAAAGAATTATTGGAAGTATTCTAATGAAAATCTTCATCTACAATTAATTGATTAAAAAAGTAATTGTATTATTTGAATGCTTTTTCTGGTAATCCATCGCCACTTAATTTTAAGCGATCGAAATAAACAGCCACTTCTTTTCCCATGAGTTTGTCGACATACAATTTGGCAAGGTATTGCGCCAGCATAAAGCCATGTCCGCGCATACCGATAAACAATCCCAATTCAACATCAACGATGTAGCGGGGCTCAACATAATAGCCAGCCCATACAGCCTGAAATCCAGCTGAAGAAAGTTCAGGTAACCAATCCACGAATATTTCAGCAACGATTTCCAGAAATTCTTTGGTATTTATTTTGAGGTTTTTGTTGGTTTCCAGGGCTTCAATGCTTGGAGAAGCACAACCGATAATTTGACCGGTATCGTGCAATTGTTGACCATATACTGCCGAAAACCCTTTGTATTTCCTGCGGTCTATCAACATGTCCAAAGAATTGCCATCTTTTCCAAGCAATGGTAAGCGGCGACTGATAAATGCCTGATGTTTTACAGCAAATAAGCCGGTTTCTATACCAAGGCTGCGGGCAAATTTCTCGCCTTCAGCACCCATAGCATTTACAAAGATTTCTGTTTCATATTCTACATATTCTTTGTCGTGGGTTTGAACTATCAAATGATAAGCATTTCCTTGTTTTTCAACATCTATCAATTTACAATCCTCCAGTATTTCGCCTCCTTTTTCAAGCCCGATATTACGGATTAAATCTAACACGCGGCCTGGTGTAGCTTGCCAGCATTCATTGGTGATCAATGCAGCCTGGTAAGTTTTAAGTTTGTTGTTGAAGAAAGGTGAAATTTCTTTACGGAAATCTTTGGGATCTACCATATAAGCATCCGACCATGCTTTGGAAGCATCTAATGCTTTATATGTTTCGTCGTCATGGGCAAAACTGACGTATTTGATGGGACGGTAATCAATATTTTTTATTTTTTGTAAATCCATAAAAATATCACGATTGTGCATAGCAATATCTGATATTTCTGGAACACTGAAGGCAGGGCGTCCTCCTGCTATATTCCGCCAGGAGGCTCCACGACCATAATTGGCCATAACAGGTTGCAGACCAGCTTCCGAAAGATAACGGAACAAAGCACTGCCTCCAATACCACCACCGGCAACAAAAGATTTTACTTTAACTTTCCTTATAGATTTTCCTGTAGGATTGGTAATTACCTTTTCGTGTATATCGCAGGGATACAATTCTCCCATTCCAATCTGATTTGATAAAGGACCACGGGGCGTAGCATCGCCTACTATTTCAACGCCATAAGGCCGAATCAACTGTTTCATTCGTGGAATACAGCGCTTGCCACGGCAAGGCCCCATACCCAGACGGGTCGTATGTTTTACTTCATCTACCGAAATAAATTTACGGTCGCCAACTATACTCAATACTTCAGTTACACTTACATCGTCACAATGACACACATAGGTTTCTGAATCAATGGTTTTGGAGGGTTTAAATTCCACGACTTCCGGATAATTGGCCTTTACTATAAAACCTCTAATTTTTACAAGGTCTTCGCCACTGATGCTCAAAGATTTTACCCTGGCAATATTGGTTTTGTTGGCTTTCTTTAATATTTTTTCGATGACGCCTTCTCCTAATTTCCCCCCCTGGTTGTCAACTAAAAATACTTCGGCTCCTTCGTTTACTTCGTATTCAATGGGTAAAAACAACCAGTCCTTTTTAAGGTTGTAACCAAATATCGCGAGACCGGGACATTGATACACACAATCCATACAACCTATGCATTTCTCAAAATCAATCTGAGGTACCGTGCTGGTAGATGATTTGGTGATAGCTCCGTATTTACATGAAAAAGCACATGGATTGCAGGCAAATCCATATAAACAATCGATTTGTACAAAGCCTTTGGCATTCATTCTTTCTGAAGAAGGTAGATAAGGTTCTTCTATTACCCTCATTGGATGCTGTTGAGAATCTATGTATTCTTTTGAAATGGCCAGGTAATCGTTGTAATTGTATCGTTCACCCATTTCCTGCATTATTTCAAAGGCGACCTGTTTCCCTCTTAAAACAGCACTGGTGCCTTCACCAATTCGAATAGCATCGCCCACACCGTAGCAACTTCTTCCAAATACCTCATAGCCTTTGATCAACAACTGATCATCGGGAATCAGGCCTGTGCAGATGTTAATGGCATCAATGCCATCAATAATTTTTTCAGTACCGGGTATGGGCTTGAAATTTTCGCATTCAGCAACCACAGCACCGATAATTCCATTGTGTTTTTCGTTGGGAATGGCTTTTAGTAATATATGAGAAGTCATGATAGGAATACCCAACCTTCTGACACGATTTGCCTGAACAGGGAAGCCTCCTTCGTGAGGCAATGCTTCGATGATGGCTTTTACATTCGCTCCGGCCTGCATCAGCTGATAAGAAGTTAAATAGCCGATATTTCCGGCTCCTACCGTCAAGATGTTTTTACCCAACAATGTCAGTTCGTTGTTCATCATTTTCTGCACCACTGCAGCTGTAAAAACACCTGGTAAATCGTCGTTTTCAAAAGTAGGCATAAAGGGAACTGCTCCGGTAGCAATAATTAGCTGAGAAGCATCCACATAATAAATTTCTTCGGTCAACACATTTTTAACAGCTACGCGTTTGTCTTCCAATAAATCCCATACAGTTGAATTCAGAAAAATACCATCGTGGTTTTCGCCAGCAAGGGTTGTGGCAATATCAAAACCACGCATACCTCCGAATTTCTTTTCATTTTCGAAAAAGAAAAACTGATGGGTTTGCATTAAAAACTGTCCGCCAATTTTGTCGTTGTTGTCGATAACAATATTGGGAATTTGATGTTTGTTCAACTCTTCGCGGGCAGCCAGACCAGCAGGACCTGCACCTATAATGACAACCTGTGTTTTATATACTTTAACGGCCGTATCTTTTTTATAGGCAACAATTTCAGGGCTGTAATCTTTGGGAACTTCTCTTACTTCGCGGATGCCATCCACCTTGGTAATACAAATTCGCTTGATGTTACCGTCAACCAGCATTTCGCAGGCACTGCATTTGCCAATACCACATTCAAGACTGCGTTCCCTGTTATGTAAGCTATGGCTGTGTACAGGAAAACCTGCCTGATGTAAAGCAGCTGCAATGGTAAATCCTTGTTCTCCTGTTATGATTTTTCCTTCGAAAGTAAAACTTACTTTCTCCGTTTGTGGGATATCTAAAATGGGGTGTTTGGTAATTTTATACATTTGTCTGCAGCGTTTTGTTTTGCTAATGATTTATTTCGAATGGGAAATGCAAATCTAATCTTTATTTTTTTTCTGACTGTCTGTCGATCAGATGAATGATTTCTGTTGTTTACTTTTAAAATACTTGATTTGCACAATTGTTATTTAGTTAGCAAAATTACATTTATTTTAAAAATTCTAAGCCTTCATTTAATTTTTTTTTGTTAATGTATTCACAAAGGATGGGAGTCGGTTTGGTCTTGTCAATCAGGATGATTTAAGATATTATTTTCTAAGTATTTGTATGAATCTTACCACTTTAAAAAGCGGTAGGAAAAATTGATGAGCAATCCACCTGATACTTTTTGAAGCTTAGGGAAAAAATAGGTTTTTGCTTCAATTCCAATTGCTAAGTTTTTAGATAATGGATGTGAATAAGCAAGGGCAACATCATAACAATAATACCAGTTACTTACAACGACTCTCTCTCCAAATGCTTCCAAACGGGAAGTTACGTAACTGAGTCCTATCCCATAAAAAACATCAATTTTTGAAATTTTCATATTAAAAACCAAGAGTAGTGGAATGCCATTGAGTCTTGCTCTGAAAGCAGTGGATCCAAAATCTGTGGATACCGTAGTGGAATCTTGTTTGGATATCGTTAAATAAGCTGATTCAAGCCCTATATTCAGCAGATGATCCGGCTTCCACAACAACCTTAGGGCAGGGGAATAATATATATTTTCGTTGAATTTCTTAGTATTATCGATATTGGCAATGAAACCGCTGCCAAAATAAGCTGATAGTGAGTATCCTTTCTCAGCAAAAGGATGTTCTTGTGAATAAACAGAAACACCAGCCATCAATAAGCAAATTAAAATCAATGATTTCTTATTCAGAAGTATAATATTCATATGCAACAATACTTGGATAATTTGTAACAATACCATCAAAATTTCCTCTGGTAACGAATGATTTAACGATTTCAACAGCATCCAGCGTCCAAACAAAGCATCTGTAACCTTTGCTGTGCATAGTATTTACCCTTTCGTCGAGCAGACCCATCGACCATCTTGGGGCCCAAACCATGGCTTTGGATTGAATTACATAGTCTTCGTCCAGTTCACAGATAGTTGGATGGTTTTGAAAATCAGGAGTATTTATAATTTCATTAAAAATATCTCCGCTTGGGATTCCGATTAATATTTCCAATTTTCTTCCTTTTTGAGCAGCCAGAGAGATGTATTTTTGTTGTAAAGTAATCATTTTTGCAGTCATTCCCAGTGATTTTGTATCGAGCCAGACCAGTTTAAGATTGGTTTTGTCAACAACAGTTTGTAGGGCTTCTTCCAGGGTTGGAATTCTTTCGCCATCCTTTAAAGTGCAGAATGAACGCAATTGCGCAAAGCTATAATCAGATATTCCACCTATAAAGTAGTCTTCATTGATTAAACGTTTGCTCATAATTTCGTCGTGAAAAAGAACTGGAACCCCATCTTTGGTAAGCCTTACGTCAATTTCAATTGCATTGGCACCCAGTCTTTCGGCATATTGGATGATACCTAACGAGTTCTCCGATGCAGGAAGTTTGTCTGTGTTTCGTCCACCACCTCTATGAGCAATAATATAAAAACTATCTGCTGGTTTTGTAATGGCATGCATATAATTGATTTCAAAAGTGGATTTAGGATACTCATTTCCTATGCCAGAAGCAGCATTGATGATAATTTTCGAAGGCAGTATCCCTTTTATAATCTCTTTGGCACCATTTTCTGGACTGATATTCATAGCAACCAGGCCAGTTTCTGAGCTAGAAGCATACCGCCAATAACCTTCCATAATAATTGAAGAATCTTTATATCCAGCTTGAAGAACAATATACGATTCGCTCTTCATGGCAAAAACGGACAAATATTTCCCGTTTGCTTTCATCACTAATTTATTTCCTAACAATGGAGAATTAAGGGAGTAAATGCCTTGTAATTTAAGCATCATTGAATCGGATAAAGCTGTTGTCCCGTTTAACAATCCCAGATTTCCATTTAATGGGATTTCAAGACTTGAATAATCCTTATAGCAAGATATTGTCAGCAGTAAAAATGGGATAAAAATTACAATTCGCTTTATTTTCCTCATCTTTTGATTTTTTAAAAAATAAATGTAAAAGAATATTCGGGATAAAAAAGGTATTCGTCAATGGCTGTATAGGTTAGCCATGCCTGGTAATTAAACTTTGCATAGTTGAATTTTACCCCTAAGGCTACCCAATTATTATTCCACAATGGCTGTTCAATTGAAAAATGAAAGGAATAAGCAGAATTAGGTTGTGTGCTTCTACCCAGCATCACATCTTCCGACGAAGTTTTCATGACAGCGAATTGATTTTCAATTTTTAATGAAATATAAATATCATCAAAATGGAAACCTGTTGTAATGTATGGGTTGAAGATGAACCCAAAAGCTTTCAGTTTTATTGCATCAAGATAAAGTTGTCCAAACCAATATGAAGAATTTACTCCAATTGCAAAGGCAATTTTTTTGTCAATAATATTTTTTTGAATGTCAAGAGATAGTCTGTTTGAAATGTAGTTGGTATTTATACTGCTATGAAGTATAAATTTCAGCGGTAATCCAATCTTAAAATCAGCATTTAGCGTAGGTAAGGTGTTGATTTCCTCTTCAATAATTTCATTGGGCAATCTTGTTAAGCTTATACCTGTACTGATTTTGTATTCCCATTTTTGATAAGCCCCCGGGAAGAAAATGTAAGGTTTGTGTGGCACAATATCCTGAGCATATATGGTAGTTTGAAATAGAATCAGGAAAAAAAGCAGTGTCTTAGTGTTCATTTCATCAAAACTTTCAGGTGGTAAAAATAGTAAATTTACTACAACTTTATAAAAATTTCAAAATTCATTTAAACCTTGTGGTCGATTCGTTATCTAAAAATGATTAAATTTAAAACAAATTATTTACTTAGCTTTTATCATTTATGACCCAAATTTATAGTGTATTTTAATTTATTTATGGGTTACATCCAAAAAGTTTTATCATTCATAAATACTTGGATCCTCAATGGTAAAGGTGGAAAATGATGAGTGGCTACAAAAGATAAAGGCTTGCTGGTAAAAAGTGAAATAACGCAATTCAGAGAAAAACGGGATTATTTCAGACCTGGCAAAGACGTAAAAAAAACAATAAAACATTTAAGTATGAGGGATCTTAAAATTATTACACTTCTTGCTATTCTTGGCTTTATTCAACTAAGTTTATCAGCTCAAACTTTAAACGAAATATTAGGTAGGCCAACCAATAATTCAATATGTATGAGTATTTTGTTTGATCAGAAATCAGATGTTTATTGGGAGTATGGTGTTACTCAGGGGAATTATATTAATACAACTTCTACTTATATTGCAAAAAAAGATACAACATTAAAAATTGATTTTACTAATTTATCGCCCAATACCAAGTATTATTACCGGACCAGGTATCGTTTAAACGAATCATCTTCTGTTTTTTCAGCTACCGCTGAACATAGTTTTTATACACAGCGTGCGATTGGAAGTAGTTTTACGTTTACAATTGAGTCGGATGTGCATTTGTACGATAAAAAAGGAATTTTGAATGAATACAAAACTTGTTTGGCAAATCAGGCTGCTGATAAGCCAGATTTTATGATTGACATGGGCGATACTTATGGTGATGATCATAACCCGACTACTATTACTTCTGGAGCATTAGATTCATTGCACAAAACCTACAGACCTTTATTAGGAAATATTTGTCATTCAATTCCTTACTTTTTTTGTTTGGGAAATCATGAGGGGGAGTTTAATTATTATTATAATCAAAACCCACCCAACAATCTGGCTGTAATGGGTACATTGTGGAGAAAATTCTATTATGCAAATCCATTTCCTAACAGTTTTTATTCCGGAAATACTGATGTTGAACCTTATGGGATTGGGAATCCTGAAAATTATTATGCTTTTACATGGGGTAATGCGCTTTTTGTTGTCCTCGATGTTTACAGATACCAATGCGATACATCTGCAAAACCGATAAAATGGGATTGGACCTTAGGCAGCGCACAATACAACTGGTTAAAATCGACTTTGGAAAACTCAACAGCACAATATAAATTTGTTTTTGCGCATCATGTATCCGGCCAGGGAAGGGGAGCTAAAGTACAAGCTAAATTTTTTGAATGGGGTGGTTATGAGCAAAATGGAGTTAATTATACTTTCCCGAGTAAGCGACCAGGATGGGCTAAGCCAATCCATCGATTATTTGTGGATAACGGGGTAAATATTTTCTTTCAGGGGCACGATCATCTTTTTGCACATGAAGTATTGGATAGTGTAATTTATCAGGAAGTTCCTATGCCAAGTGATTCAACTTATCAAATTGGAATGCTGGCAAATGCAGACGCTTATACTTCAGATACTATTGGTGGTTCAGGCCATCTAAGGGTAAGTGTTTCGCCCGAATGTGTAAAAGTAGATTTCGTGAGAGCCTATTTGCCGGCAGATACTATCAGTGGAACTCATCATAACAGAGAAGTTGCTTTTTCATACACTATAGGCAGTTGTTCAACTGTACAAGTGTCTGATAACAAAGCTAAAGAATCTGTAAAAGTATTTCCTAACCCGGTTTCTGAAAAATTGACCTTGGACTTTCCAGATAATCTTAAGATTTATCAAATTCAATTGTTCAATGCTTTTGGACAAATGGTATTGCATACCCAATCAAAGGAAATAGATGTCAGCCAGATTTCAAATGGGCTTTATTTTTTGAATATTAAAGCTGAAAATACTGAGATCAATAAAAAAATAATTATTAATCACTAAAACTTACTAATTCAATAACTTAGACATTAATTAAACGATAAAATATGAAAATAAAAATAATAATGCTAATTTTTACTTCAGTATTCAGCAATGTAGTTTTTGCTCAAAATTTTAGTGAATTATTGGGCCGTCCCACAAACACATCCATCACCATGAATATTTTATTTGATCAGCAAGTGGATGTTTATTGGGAATACGGGACTGTTTCAGGTGTTTATCCAAATTCTACTTCTACTTTTCAGGCATCTATGAATCTACCGCTTGAAAAGGATTTTACCAATTTACAGCCGAATACAAAATATTTTTATCGCACAAGGTATCGTTTAATAGGAGGTTCGTCTGCTTTTTTAATGGGAACGGAACATAGTTTTCATACACCTAGACCTGCTGGAAGTTCATTTAAATTTGCGATAGAAGCTGATCCTCATCTTGATACCAATTCAACTCCTGCTGCCTATACCCTTACTTTGCAAAATATATTCAATAAAACACCCGATTTCATGATTGACCTAGGTGATATTTTTATGTCAGAAAAACTACCTGTACAATCTCAAACTGAAATTACCAATCGTCATATTCTTTACAGACCTTATTTTAACAATGTCTGTCATACCGTTCCTTTATACCTGGTGATTGGAAACCACGAAGGCGAATTGGGATGGCTGCTGAATGGAACCGCCAATAGCCTTCCCGTAATGGCATCCAACACCCGAAAACTATATTATCCAAATCCCTACCCAAATTCATTTTATACCGGCGATACTACCAATCAACCATTTATTGGACTTCGTGAAAATTATTATGCTTACGAATGGGGAAATGTGTTAATAGTAGCACTTGATCCTTTTTGGTATACACTCGTAAAAGGCGATTGGGGCTGGACGCTTGGTGCAACACAGTATAACTGGTTTAAAAATGTTTTAGAAACCAGCCAAGCTAAATTCAAATTTGTTTTTTGTCATAATTTACTTGGAGGTAAAGGCAGTGATGCCCGTGGAGGGGCTGAATATGTCGACTTTTTTGAAATGGGTGGAAAGAATGCTGATTCAACTTGGGGTTTTACTACCTATCGTCCTAACTTTCAAAAAACAATTCATCAGTTAATGGTAGATAATCACGTTCAGATTTTCTTTCATGGGCATGATCATTTATATGATAAACAAGATAAGGATGGAATGGTTTATCAGGAAGTGCCACAGCCATCTAATAGAAATATTACCAATACACAGGCTGCAAATTATGGCTATTTAAGTGGTGTAATAATACCAGGTAGAGGTTATTTATTAGTAAGTGTTACAGATTCCAGTGCCAAAGTAGATTATTTTAAAACCTTTTTGCCAAACGAAGTAACTACGGGACATTCAAATGGAGAATTGGCATATTCATATACTATTACAGTTCCTGCTACTAATATTGCTGAAATAAATGAAGCATCGGCAAAATTTAGCATTGAGCAAAATTATCCAAATCCATTTAATTCTGAAACTACTATTAAATATAAAGTTTCAACTGCAAATAATGTACAGCTTAGTGTTTATGATATTTTTGGCAGAGAAGTTAGAACGCTTGTTAATCAATACCAGTCAGTTGGAAATTATTCTGTTTCTCTAAACGCAAGCGAATTATCATTAAAAACAGGTATTTATTATTATAAAATTACAATGGGTAATTATTCAAGAAGTATGAAAATGATTTATATTAAATAATTTAAAGTCCGCTTTATTAAAAATCATAAAGGATTTTTCAATTAAATGATGACAGAAATTGATTTGTTAAATAAAATAAAAAGAGGTGAAAAAGATGCTTTTAATGAGTTAATTGAGCTTTATGCTCATAAAGTTATTAATACTTGCTATAGATTTTTATTAAATAAAGAAGATGCTGAAGATATTTCACAAGAAGTTTTTATTGAAATATTTCAATCAATTAATTCCTTTAGAGCTGAGGCAAAACTTTCAACATGGGTATATAGAATAGCTGTTACGAAAAGTTTAGATGAAATAAAAAGACGCAATCGAAAAAAAAGAATAACTTCACTTAAAAAAATATTTCACTTAGATGAAGTTGTTAATTACCTAGCAGGGGGAGCAATGCCTGATAAATCGTTACAAGAAAAAGAAAATTTGAAAGAATTAATGCAAGCATTAAACATATTGCCCGATAATCAAAGAATAGCGTTTACTTTAAACAAAATGGAAGGCTATAATAATTCGGAAATTGCAGCAATTATGAATACAACTACCATTGCTGTTGAGTCGCTTGTATCTCGTGCTGGAAAGAAAGTTAAAGGAGAATTAGAATTTATTCTCAAAAATAATTCTTAAAAGTGCCAGAATACAAAATAATAATCGTCAAATATATTATAATCCTATAGAACTTATTTACAGAAAAAGAATGAATGCTTTTAAAGAGTTTGAATATATCGAAAATATTGAACCTTCGGAAGAATGGAAACTATCATTAATGGAAAAACTTGCAACAGTTAAGCACGAATCTTCCTCAGGTTTTATTAAAAACAATCTAGTAATAGTTGTTTTGTTTGTTGTTATTTTCAACTTTGGTTTTATATTAAATTCAATAATTAGTAAACCACAAAAAATAACAAATAGAAATAATGAACTTATGCTTATTTCTAAAGAATTATTGATTACTGAATTTCAATAAACAATATAACAGTATGGATATTTTTGCTCAAAAAAAGTTATTAGTAAGAATAGTAATATTACTAAGTAGTAGTTAAAATATAATGTCGTATTTATATCCAAAATTATTCAGTAT
>JBAXNW010000075.1:0-12043 GCA_037133555.1 Bacteroidota bacterium | reverse complement strand
CCAAACCCTGCAAGGAATATTACAAATATAGTCTATACTTTACCTGAACAAGGCAAAGTGAAGATAATACTTACAAATATTCTCGGTCAGGCGATACAAACCCTCGTAGATGCTGAACAATCTGAAGGTACCTACAAAGTTGTATTAAATGCTTCAGACTTGAAATTGTTCTCAGGAATCTATATGTATCAGATAGAAGTAAACGGTATCACTACACATTATTCGAAACTTGGAAAAATAGTATTCGAAAGATAGGTCATCTGATAAATTTAATAAGAGAGAGGGGAGTGTCTAAGGATGCTTTCCTCTCTCTTTTTATATAAGGTGCGCATGCTGGATGATCAAACTTAAAAAATATTTTTTATCATTTGCTGAGTATATTCATATATTTGCATTCTTTTTTAGAGGTCAAAAAAAACTTTAAAATAGAGGAATAATTGCAAACTGCATATTATGAGAGGAATATGAATTTTTGTTTTGAGAACTTATTTTAAAATTCAGCCCATGCAAAAACCTATACAGAAATCAGCTAAGACCCAGATTAAAAATACAACGTTGCCACCTCTAAAGTATTCTTATATCATCCTACTGCTGTCTTATGCTTTGATTACAATAATTACCCCAAGGTTTGAAACTTACGATTCTAATGCACCCAAATTTCTTGCCTTGTCTTTACTGAATCTCTTTTCCTTTCTCTTCCTATTCAGCGAGAAAACCTTCAGGACTGATCAAGGCCTCAGTTTGTCTTTCTTTAAAAATAAAATTGGTCTTGCCTATACATTATTTATAGCTTTGATACTTGTTTCATTCACCAAAGCGATCAATTTGCCTGAATCCATATTGAGTTTCTCCAAATATTTTACGGTCTTTTCTGCAGTCTACGTTATTTCCATACTGCTTCGAGTTGACAAAAGATATTTCAGAATACTGGTAATTGTAATGGTTTTTGTGCTGATTTCTGACAGCCTCACAGTGTTCTATAATATACTCCTGTACATCTCAAAGCAAGTTAATACCATTTCGGATATTAAATCCATTTACTCCAATAAAAATATGTTGGCTGCTGCCATTTTTATCAAAATTTCTTTTGCTCTATGGCTGCTCACCTTTGAAAAAGCCTGGTTAAGGAAATTAGGATACTTCAGTCTATTTTGTGCTGAGTTGGCAATTTTCTTTATGAGTACACGGGCATTTTATCTGGGTATAACTTTTCTTGCGTTAATCTATATGGTCTTTATGCTTATCCTAAACATACGCAATAAAGTTAACAACATATATAGAACTCCAGCATATTTTCTTGGTATCCTTATTCTCGCATTCAGCTTATTTACAATTACACAACATTATTTGTATCCTCAAAATACCGATACTTACAATGTGTCTGTGACAAAAAGGCTCTCCACTATTACTGACAAGGAAGCATCCTCAATGTTTCGATTAGAAAGTTGGAAAAGGTCAGCATTGTTATTCAAGCAGGATCCTCTGCTTGGCGTCGGTACTGGAAACTGGAAAATCAGGATATTGCAGTATGAAAACCCTGAAAAATCTGACTTTACCTTTATGGTAAAAGCCCACAATGATTTTGTTGAAATCGCCACAGAAACTGGTGTTTTTGGTGGACTGTTGTTTATCTCCCTCTTTATTTTCCTTGTTCTGAATTTCGTGAAGGCGTTTTTTAGATCACAAACGGATGAAAAATCATTGAGCTTGCTTTTTCTTCCGGCTTTTGGGATAATCTGTTACACCTTTGATGCCTTTTTTAACTTTCCTGCCGACAGGCCGGAGATACAATCTCTTTTCGCTCTGCTGATAGGAGCTGGGATTGCATACTCCCCGAACTCATTCCTATCCTCAAAATCAATTCATCCGTGGTTCTTACGATTCTTATCATTGATGCTGATAGCTCTGCTTATTGTTACATGCTATGTGTTGCAAATAAATACCCAATGTTTAAAACTACAGCGCTTGTATCAGACAGATGGCGTATTGGGTAAGTTTACCCATGCTTCCTCAATTTTTGTAAAGGGATATCCATCTTTATTGAATGTCAGCAGTGTCGGCGATCCTATTGCTGTCATCAAATCTCAGTATCTTATGAACGAAGAAAAATACCAGGATGCTATCAATTTCCTTCGCCCAGACAAATCGAGCCCTTACGATGGTCGACGAGAACACCTTTTGGCCAAAGCTTATTCTAAGTTGGGTAATAATGACAGTGCACTGGTTTTTGCTTATCGAGCCTATGCATTAAAACCCCGCTTGTATGAACCGCTCGGTTTCATCTGCTATATGCTTAATAACCAAGGGAAAAAAGAAGAAGCCATTAAAATGACTGAAAAATTTTTGGTAATTGAAAAATTTAATGCGTTGGCTTGGATGGATATAAGCAGTATTTATAAGAAATCCGGGGATTACCTAAAGGCCATTCAATCTATTGATACTGCTGCTAAATATCTTCCCGGCGATTCCTCTATTTTGCTACAGCAGACAGAACTCAAAATGTATGCAGGGATCGTTCCCTATCAGCAGACCTATGCTACAGCTATGAAGTATTTTGATCAGCAGAAATTTGCTGAAGCCCTAAAATACCTGAACGCAATTCCCGGCAAGGAAGAAAATTTATGCATGGTGTATGCCCGAAGGGCGGTTTGTTATTTTTATGCTAAAGATTATCAAAAATGTATACTCGATGTCAACCGTTCCATTGCAGGGGGAAATGATACGCCTGATCTACTAAATATCCGTGGGGCTAGCTACCATGTGTTGGGTAAGGTAAATGAAGCCTGTGTAGATTTTCAAAATGCAGCAGATAGAGGGAACAAAGATGCTGCTATGAATGCACAACGTTTGTGTAAAGGACGTTAAGGCTTTTTACATCTTTTACTAGCCCATTTCCGACAGAAGCTTGATTTATTTAAGTATTTTCCTTTTCAGCAAAATGGTTTTCACTTTTGCAAACATCAAATATATATCTAATAAAAAAATATTTTGGAGTTTTGCTGTTGCATTGACAAAATTTGAAATAAAATATTTTTTCATTTTTTATAATGAGCCAGCCTGGAGCGTGATGGAAAAATATTTAAATTGGTGTTAGTGACGGGGTGACTCCAAGTCACCCCGTCACTTCAGTATAATCCGCATTTAAGTAAAGTAGACCTGATTGCAATGCTTATTTGCATTTGAATACTAATTGTTTCGGCAAAATATTTTTCTAATTTACAAACATCAAATTCCTAATTCAAAAACCCTAGCCCATTTCCGCACAAGTGTGCGATTATTTCATATTTTTTATTTTTTTATTTTTTATCCCCCTGCATAAACTCCAAGTTTCGAAAAAAATATATATTTTTAGATGCTAGTAGTTGAGGCTATTAACGAATATAATTTCCTGCATCCTGCAATTACAAGCGTTTTGGTACAGCTTTTGCTAGCCACTCCCTATAAACTGCGCAAGCTTCTATAATTTGATGGAAACTTGCTGAATTTGCATTGTTTTTAGAGGAAGTGCATTTCAATTTTTATCCTTTGAAATTTTTATAAAAATTAACAATACTGTTTTTCTAATAATAAGAAATTTTTTTGATGTTGTTATTAGAATTTTTTATTTTATTTCGTTTGGTTTTCTGATCATTATATGTAATTTATTGTGATTATTCTTGAGTTTTTAAGGAATATTTGTGAATATTTAAATATATTTTATGTTAAAGAAATTAACAATACACTTAATGAGCTACTCAAGACGTTGTTTAACTGCTAGTAATACAATATGTTAATATTTGTTAAAATGACAAACTAGTGTAAACCCTAGTTAAAAAAATGTTAATATGCAGAAAACCCTTAGGGGTTAATGCTGATTTAAGGTTTTTTAACTTACCTTTGTACTCATTTTTATGTGTTATTTTTAATAAAATATATAGCAATCGCGGCGATAAATAAAGAATTCAAACAATTTCGTTTTGTTCTGCATTTACGCTGATGACTGTTTTGTAGGTTGAAAATTGGAAGTATGCATTGATTTCTTTGTTTGAAATTTAATATAGAATATACAGAAGTGTTTGATAGAGGTGGTTTTCTGAAATTAAGGCCTCAATTAATAACACTGTAATAATAAAGGGAAGTTTCACTAATACAATTTGTCTATCAAAAAATGTTTACAATTTCCATCGACTAAGAACAAGCAGGGCGTAAATAAATTTACCCAGTCTTTATTAAAAAGTATTTTTACAACGGCATTTGTGCAGAACCTAGGCTCACAAATTGCTGTATTTCTATTGTATAGCCCTTCAAACACTCAATTATCTTTTTCCCCACCTTCATTGTTTTCTTCTTTCAATGCAAGTTCAGGACTTATAAGCAATAAGTTTTCAACTTTTTTATACAGCATTTTCCCTTTGCTGCTTTTTATAATTGTATTTGCTTTCATCTTCCCTTTGAATGCAAAATCCTCCTCCTCTTTCGTTTTTTATACCTTGTTATATATATACATCCAAAGCCTGGCTTTGAGATTTATCCTGAAAGTTCAAAAAAATACTTCAATACCAATGCTTTGTTTATGATTATAAAATACGTACGTTTTCTCAGCAGAAATTTGGTGATTTTATTCACTATACAAATAATGTTATTTGCTACATCTTATGTGTATTCAGCAAACCGTTATAGCCGAAATTCCGGGAACTGGAACAGTACTTCTACCTGGTCTGCAACTTCTAATGGTAAAGCAGGTGCCAGCGTACCTATAGCTGGAGATACTGTTTTTATTGAGATTGGAAGAACCTTAACTATTGATTCCGCTTTTGCTGCGTATTGTGCTATATTGAACATTGGAAGTAAAAACCCGGGTTCTGCTGAACTTATTTTTAGCAGCAACTCATCTTTGACTGTATCAGCAAATGTTCAGATCGGTGGCAGAGGAGGTCCTACTTCCGATTTTGCGGATGGCAGCATTGTTTTTGCCCAGGGGTCGAAAATGACAGTTAAAGGACTTATTAATATAGGCGCAGCAGATTTAATGAGCAGCGGAAGTTTAGACTTTACTAAAGGTGGCCTATTGCAGATTGGAAATGTTATCACGGTTTATCTCAAAGGAAGTTTTAAACCTGGAACAGGAACGATAGAATACAATGGAGCAGCGCAGACTGTTGCACCTACAAATCTGCTTGGTGTTTACAACAACCTGACTTTGTCGGGGACCGGGATTAAAACAATTACTGCTGCAACTGTGAAAGGAATATTATCAATGGAAGGAAGTGCAACTGTATCCAATTCAATTACTACCACTTCGTCTGCCACACTTCAATATAAAGGAACAGCTGCTCAAATTACAGGTCCTGAATTTGGTGTGCTTTCCGGAAATCCTGCCACACGTACATTTGGAGGTTCGGGAGGTGTAATCATCAATAATCCAAACGGTGTAAAATTAGGTTGTAATACAGCCATAAGCAATATTCTTAAGCTGACATCCGGTGATTTTAACATAGATAGTAATTTACTTACGCTTTATGGGAAACCGATTCTATGCAAAGGTGGTAATTTGAAAACTTCGCTTGCTTCTTCGCTTGCTTTTATTTCCAATGATACGGGTTTGTATATTCCTGATCATGTGGTGAATCTTGATTTTCTTTCAATTATCAGCACAACTGGACTTTTACTCAAAGGAGACCTTAGTTGTAATACATTAAGTCTGATCGGTAAAATCACAACTGCTTCTCATATCCTTACGGTGGGAGCTTTTACCGGAGCCCCCGGAACATCAAATTATATTAATGGAAATTTGCAACATTTATTTTCACCTGAGGCAGTTTCGTTTTTATTCCCTGTTGGAGACGCAAAAAACTATACTCCGGTATATATAAATTTTGACAAAATATCAACAGCAGGAAGTTTGATAGTTAATACAACAGCAAAAAAATACTCCAAAATTACATCTTCAGGACTAAAAATCCCAACCATCTTACATCGTTATTGGAGCATTGTAAATAATGGTATTGTTTTTAAATCCTATGCTTCGGAATTTTCTTTTGCTACTGAAGATGTTCCTGTTGGAGCCAAAGTAAACGCTTATATACTAAGAAATTTTACTACTTCTTGGAACTCATCCACAACCGTAGCCCGAAACGCCATCTTCATAAGGGCCTTTCAACAGCATTCATTTGGTGATTTTGTAATAGGTGAATCTGTTTGTAATGCTGCTATTTCAATTTTAACACCTGATTCTTCCTCATTAATTGCAAACGGCTCGGATATTGCAGTTCTCACTGTATATGTCAAGGATAGCAACGCTAATATTGCCGTTGGTGGCGGAGCAATTGTAAAAATTACTAAACTTGAAGGTGAAGGGATTATCGGTGAAGTAAGTGATAAAGGAGATGGTAGCTATACTGCTATAGTAACAGCACCCTCAACATTGGGCAATGGAGTGTTTGTAGCTACGCTTGATGGAGTTGCCATTAAAAACGGTGGTAAAAAGCAAAGCCGAAGTTATATCCATTATATAGCAGGACCTCCCAATGGCAAGAAATCAAGCTTGAACCATAGTGGGCAGGCTATTAATGATGGAAAGACTTTTAAACAGCTGTTAACGATAACTGCCAGAGATGAAAATGCTAATCCTATAGCTAAGGGCGGTGCTAAAATTAAATTGAATAGAATTTCCGGCAGTGGCAGCATAAGTGAAACAACAGATGCTGGCAATGGGATGTATACAGTCTGGATAACAGCTCCTGTGGCCTCTGGCAGTGGTGAGTTTTCTGCTGAGATTAATGGAGAAGCAGTTCAGAATGATACTGAAAATCCATCCAGCATAAAGCTGACTTATTGATTGTAAATATAAAATTTTAAAACGAAGATACAAATTCTATACAGATCTAAGTATAGATGCAAAATGAAACCACTTATTAAATAAATGAAGTATGAAAGCAAAATCTTTACACCTTCCGAAAAAAAATCTAGCATTTTTGGTTATAATGATAATAACCATTTTGTTAACAATGAATGCCAAAGCTGCAGATCGCTATTGCAAAGTTACTGGAAATTGGAATAGTACAGCAACCTGGGCTGCCACAACTAATGGTACTGCAGGAGTAAGTGTCCCTGTTGCCGGGGATAATGTGTACATTGAGCGTGGAAGGATTGTTACAATTGACGCTGGCTATGCTGCAGAGTGTGCATTATTATCTGTAGGTAGCAATGTTAATCTGGGATCTGCTGGTCTTATCTTTAGTATAGGTTCAACTTTAGTAGTATCCGGGGATGTTCAGATTGGAGGATCTGCTGGAACTTCTCCAAATTATGCAGCAGGAACTGTGACTTTTGCTTCAGGTGCAGTGATGACAGTTGCTGGAGCGATTACGATAGGAATTAATGATTTAAATCATTCTGGAAGTTTAATCTTTACTGCAGGTGGGCTGCTTAAAGTTGGCAGTACATTCACCGTTAATTATTTGGGTTCATTTGCTGCCGGTTCAGGAACCATTGAATACAATGGGAGTAGTGCTCAAACCGTATCACCGAATAATATCCTTGGAACCTATAATAATCTAACGCTTTCAGGTTCTGGTGTTAAAACAACTACGACTGTAAGTGTGAATGGTATTATTTCGATGGAAGGAACCGCAACGGCTTCTTATCAAATAACTGCAGGTTCTGCTGCAACCTTACAATACAAAGGTTCTTCTGCTCAGATAACGGGCCCTGAATTTGGAACTTTAGCTGGTAATCCTGCCAATCGAACTTTTGGAGGCATAGGTGGGGTTATTATTAACAATCCGAATGGAGTATCTCTGGGTTCTAATTCCTCTATTGCAAAAACTTTGACTCTGACTTCAGGAAATTTTAATGTAGGCTCCAATAAACTAACCTTATTGGGTCCCGCAATTGCCGGTACGGGGAGCAACCTTCAAACCACTTCAAATTCCTCTCTTGCCTTTGTGAGTAATACTGCCGGATTATATATACCAAGTAGTGTCTCAAATTTATATTTTCTCTCTATCATCAGCTCCAGTGGTCTACTGCTTAACAGCAGTGTAAGTTGTAATACAGTTGAACTTATAGGCAAAATATCAACAGGATCAAACGTGCTGGGTGCTGCCACAATTACTGGAGCTCCTGGTACTTTGTATTATGTATATGGAAATCTGAGGCATACATTCTCCTCATCTGAGCTTGCATTTTTTTTCCCTGTAGGGGATGCAACTAATTATACCCCAGCAAATATCACTTTTGATGATGTGACAACGGGAGGCGACCTGACTGTGCATACAACAGCCGGCCTCCATCCAAATTATTTAACGGCCGGACTTTTATCAGCAACCGTATTAAACAGATATTGGACAGCAACCAACAGCGGGATTATTTTCCCCGGATATTCAGCGGAGTTTACTTTTGTTGCTGGGGACATCAGAGGAGGGGCTAATACGGCAAACTTTGTTGTGAGGAAATATGCTTCCGGATGGACAGCTCCTACAACACCAACCAAGAATCTACTATCAACTGTTGCCACCGGAATGACATCCTTCAGTGATTATGTATTAGGTATAGGATATGCAGCTGCTAATTTATCTACACTCACTCCCAGCACTTCAACGATAATTGCGAATGGGACCAGTACTCAGAAATTAACAGTGACTGCAAAAGATGCCTATGGCAATCTGATCGGAGGCGGAGGGGCTGTTGTAACAATCACTAAAAATTCAGGAACTGGAACTATCAGTTCAGTTACTGATGTAGGTGATGGAACTTACACTGCATGGGTTACTTCACCCATAACAATTGGCAGTGGTACCTTTGTTGCCACCCTAGACGGGGGGCAAGTGAAAAGTGGAGCAGCTACCCAGACAATTTCAACTGTTAATTATGTTGCCGGACCCGCACTAGCTTCAATGTCCACTTTGACACCTGTTTCAGCTACGATTATAGCAAACGGAACTTCAACAGTCACATTAACTATTACAGCCTATGATGCAAATGGCAACCGGGTTACTTCTGGAGGTGATTATGTTGAATTATATGGAATTTCTGGTTCTTGTTCAGGATCAGGGGGGCAATGGGCGGATGCTACTAACCAATCAGGAAATATTGGATTTGTAACCGACAATGGTGATGGTACATACACTATACTAGTTACATCTCCTATAACTGCATGTCAGGATGTATTTAATGCTGATATAAATTTAAATCCTGTACAAAGTGGTACAGCTGTTCAAACTACGTCAACTGTAAACTATATTGCCGGCCCTGTTGATCACTTTGAATTAAGCCTAAGTCCCTGTCAGACAACAGGGGTTGCCTTTACAGGAACCAATACATTGACGGCTTACGATGTTAATAATAATGTCTGTCTTGCATTTAATCCTTCAACCAATACTGTCACTTTTACTTCTTCGCCCAGCGATGGTACCATTACCGGTTTGGGTTCCGGAAGTAACAGTGTATTAAACCAGGCAGGTGATTTTGTAAATGGCGTGGCTAATCTAACAAGTAAGCTAAAGTATACAGGGACGGTGGGAAATCATACATTTACTGCTACATCGGGTACTGGTAAAACGGGTTTGTCGGGGAATGTAACGATACTTCCTGCCCAGATTATTACCAGTTCTGCCACGGTTAATTGGTGCAACAATATATCCAACACTTATACGATCACCAGTGGAGCCAGCCCATCTCCTACCTATACATGGAGCAGAGCTGCAGTAACAAACATCTCTAACGCTGCAAACGCTGGAACAACTACGTCCACTATTACGGAAACCCTTGTCAATACTTCGGCAAACCCTGTTTTGGTATATTACCTTATTACTCCTACCGTGAATGGAACCTGCACAGGCTCAACTTTTACCGTAACTGTTACGGTTAATCCGACTGCAACAATTTCCAGTCTGGCAACAGCAAGCAGGTGCAATAATGTGTCAACCACTTACACTGCTACGAGTAATAGTTCAACTGCCACTTTTGTTTGGTCGAGAGCTGCTGTTACTGGAATCTCAAATGTAACAGCTTCAGGTTCAACAGCAACTATTACAGAGACCCTTCTAAACACAACTGTCAATCCGATCGTGGTTCATTACCTGATTACCCCCACAGTGGGTGGATGTGCAGGTACGACTTTGGATGTTTCAGTAACAGTTAACCCAACTGCAACTATCTCAAGTGCAGCTAGTCTGAACTATTGTAATAATACACCTAATACTTACAATATCACGAGTAACAGCAACAGTCCTACTCCTTCCTATACATGGTCACGTGCTAATGTAGCTGGCATAACCCCTGCTACTATATCAGGTACAGGAGCTTCCATTGCAGAGACCTTGGTTAACGGAACCACCAATCCGATTGTGGCTAATTATATAATAACACCTACGGTAGGTGGATGTGCAGGCACTACTTTTACTGTAACAGTAACAGTAAATCCTACATCGATTATTACCAGTTCCGCCACAGCCAATTGGTGTAACAATGTATCGAATACATATAATATTACCAGTAGCACAATACCAACTCCAATATATGGATGGAGCAGGGATGCAGTAGCAGGGATTAGTAATTCAGCTAATTCAGGTTCGGGAACTCCCATCACAGAAACCCTTGTTAACACTACGACCTATCCGATAGTTGTTCATTACCTGATTACCCCGACAATCAACGGATGTGCAGGTACAGTGAAGGATGTGGCTGTAACAGTGAATCCTACTTCTGTTATAACGAGTGATGCTACAGCCAATTGGTGCAGCAGTGTGTCCAACACTTATAATATATTGAGTAGTAGTACAACACCGACTCCATCGTATGCCTGGACACGTGCTTCAGTAGCAGGGATAACTCCAACCACCGCATCCGGAACAGGAGCTGCTATTACCCAGACACTGATAAATTCTAATGTGAACCCGACTTTGGTTAATTATATTATTACTCCTACAGTGGGCGGATGTGCAGGTACAGTCTATACGTTAACGATAACGGTTAATCCGGTTTCTATCATCAGCAGTACATCTACAGCTACCTGGTGTAATAATGTACCCAATACCTATAATATTACGAGTACCAGTACGAGTCCGACTCCGGATTATACATGGAGCAGAGCAAACGTAGGAGGGATAAGCCCATCTACAAATAGCGGAACAGGAGCTTCTATCTCCGAGACGCTGAATAACTCTACAGTTAATCCTATCGTGGTCACTTACCTTATCATACCAACAGTGAACGGATGTGCGGGCACTACCAAGACAGTGTTAGTAACCGTTAACCCGACGTCAGTCATCACCAGCCCTACAACAGCAAATTATTGCAACAATACCCTGAATACTTATGCTATCACCAGCAGCAGTACTACTCCGACTCCAACATATGCCTGGAGTAGAGCTCAGGTAAGCGGGATAACTCCGAATACTATTTCAGGAACGGGAGCCTCCATTGCAGAGACCTTAGTAAACAGCACGGCCAATCCGATAGTGGTTCATTATCTGATAACCCCCACAGTGGGCGGATGTGCAGGTACCACTTTAGATGTTTCAGTAACAGTTAACCCAACTTCAACGATTTCAAGTGCAGCAACGGCTAACTATTGCAACAATACATCGAACACGTACAATATCACGAGTCTCAGCAACAGCCCAACTCCTTCGTATGCATGGAGCAGAGCAGCGGTAACCAATATAACTCCAACAACAACCTCGGGAACAGCTGCCTCTATCACCGAGACCTTAGTTAACGGAAGTGCCAACCCGATTTTGGTTTATTACAGGATTACCCCTACAGTGAACAGTTGTGCAGGTACAAGCTATACTGTAACAGTAACAGTGAATCCTACATCGATTATAAGCAGTACTGCCACGGCTACCTGGTGTAACAATGTATCGAATACATATAATATTACCAGCAGCACAACCCCAACCCCAGCCTATACTTGGAGTAGAGCTGCAGTAGCTGGGATTACCAATTCGGCTAATTCAGGTTCGGGAACTCCTATCACCGAAACTTTGATAAACAGTACCACTGATCCGATAGTTGTTCATTACCTGATTACCCCGACAATCAACGGATGTGCAGGTAC
>JBAXNW010000074.1:0-12923 GCA_037133555.1 Bacteroidota bacterium | reverse complement strand
CTTTCATAAACATATCATTAAAAAAACAGTCTGAAAAAACCGCACAAAACAGGAAGGTATTGCCAGCCAAAAAACTACTGAAACTTTACCAGGCCGAAAGAGATTTTAAAAAGTTTTTACTCAAGGAAATAAAAGAAAGAAGAGACGATCGTAATAAAAGATAATCAACCAAAATTTATAGATTGTAAAGCCCTGAAATTAAATTATTCCAGGGCTTTATTTTTTTAAAAATTCTAAGTTATTCGATTACAACAAATACCTCAAAGGCAACATCAACCATTCAAAAGCTTTTTCAATAAATGGCCGACTCAACCATTTATCATAATCAAAAGCCTCACAATCCAGCATCGTTTCCATAATATGCTTTCTGATTTGCTGATTGGTTTTATCGTTGCTACCCACCAACACAATTTCATACTGATACCTGAAACTCCTGTAATCAATATTAGGAGAACCTATCGAAAAAATTTCGTTATCAATCAATAAACATTTAGCATGCAGATTATTGGGTGTATAAAAAGCGATGTTTACATTCTTCTTATAAAACATTCCCAGGTATTTATTCCGCAATAAATCTACCAATTTTACATCCGAATGTTTTGGCACTAATATTTTTATATCTACACCTCTTTCAGCTGCATCCATCAATGCTTTACGCAACTTATAACCAGGAAGAAAATAAGGTGTTTCTATTAGAATTTCTTTTTTTGCCCGATTGATTAATTGCGTATATTCTTTTCGAATGCGCTGAAAATAAATGGAAGGAATATCCTGAATTATCTTGTAATCGCCTAGGTGAATATTTTTCTTAAAGGCAAATTTATTAAAATGGTATTTCCGATAAATATTATAACTTTCTTTGAATGTTTTTCTAAAATAAAGGGTAATATCTCCCTGTATTTTCAAGACCGATTCGCGCCAGGCAAGGCTGTATTCAGAATAGTTGGAGGATCCGATATAAGTAATCTTATTGTCGATTAATAATAATTTCCGATGATTACGGCGGTGATTTTTGGTGAAAAGATCGAAGAAAAATTTAAATTTTTTAAAATACCTTACATAGCCTCCATTTTTAAGAATGGGGGTAAAAAAAGAAGAAGAAACAGAGGTTCCCCATGAATCAACCAGTATTTTAACAATTACACCCTGTTTGCATTTAGCTGCCAATGCATCCCTGAATTTTTGACCTACGGTATCATCGTTCAATCGATAAGTTTCCATGTAAACATAGGAAGTTGCTGCTTCTATGTCTTTTAACATTGAGGCAAAAAGTATTGCATTGTCATCAAATAATTCAACATCTTTATACATAAAAACAGAGCTGTTATGAGCATACAATTTTCAATTACAAAGCTACAATTTTTTTTGAGAGATATTACGAATTAATAAACCTGATTTTACAAACAAAACTCAGCTTTATCATTCAAAATCACCCACAAATTTATCTCAAATTTGGGTGCAAACGAAAATGGTAAATTTATTTACTTATCTAATGGATACAAAAATAGAGATGGAACGTAATTACGGAAGCTTTTAAACTTACTATTTTTCATCTTCTAAGTTATTTATTAATTTTTTCAAATTTCTTTTTACTAACTTATCCAAAGATTCATTAAAGGTATGCTGAAAAATCAATTCGCCTGTCTGACTATTTGTTACAACTATTATATTGGTATTAGGTTTTGAAATATAATATATAGGTTCATCAGCATTCATGATTTTTTCATTTAAGTCTTTTAAGCTTATTACCTTATATTTACCTGGGTAATCTGCAAAAATTTCTTCAGCATCTAAAGCTGGCTTTTTATTTTTCTTATAATTACTGAAAGTGATACCCGAATTGTCAACTAATATAGAAGCCGGAACATACAATGTTCCTTTTTTTAATTTTTTAATTTCAGCTTTGTTACACATAGTCATAGAAAAGTCTCCGTTGGTTTTTAAAAACGTTTGAAATCCCTGCAAATAATTTTTAAAAATACCAGTTCCACTATACAATGGGTATCCATTGCCAAAATATTCACCATTCATCACATCTTCTACTGTAAATGATTCTGATTTATCGAAGATTAAATTGATGTTTGCAAGAGGTGTGGCAAGTTGAGAAAAATTTATATCCTTTCCAGATGCAATTTTCTTTTTCATCTTCTTTAAATTATCTACATCCGGAGTCCATAATTTATAGCTAAAACTCTGAAATGCAGCTGGTTTTTCAAAATCGAAACCAATATCGTAGGTTAAAATTAAAGTAAAAAAGAAATTCCCTTCTTTAAGATAATTGGGCAATTCTTTGTGTGAAATAATTACTATTTTTGAATATTTCCAATTTTCTTCAAATATTTTAGCATATTCAGCATTTTTATCATTGGCAGTTTCATCAATTACCACATAAAGTGTAGAATTTTTAAGGTTCTCTAACTCTTTTTTCATTAAATCTTTATTAAAAGTATAAAACAACTGCCCGTTGCATAAGGATGAATTTAAAACGAACAATACTGATAATGTTAAAAAATACATTGCTTTTTTCATAACGATAAGTGTTAATTAAGAAATATTTAATTGGGTTCTTTATATATTGATTTCTAGCTATACTATTTGGCAAATATACATTAATTCTCGTATTTTTTTATTTTTCTTACAAGCATTCATCTATGAACATTTCATGTTTTTAGCACTCAGCAAAAAAGTGTATCTTTGTCAATAAAATAATATCAATATTGCTATGATTAAATCAATGACTGGCTTTGGGAAAGCAAACTGCGAATTGCCCAACAAGAAAATTTTGGTCGAAATAAAAACGCTTAACAGCAAACAAATGGACATCAATGCCAGGTTACCTGTGTATTACCGCGAAAAAGAAACCGAAATCCGTAGTTTTATTGCAGCCAAGCTCGAAAGAGGAAAAGCAGATGTGTACATCAATGTAGAAAATATCGGAAGTTATGCCGAATGCTCTATCAACAAAGCTGTGATAAAAGCCCATTACAACGAACTCAAACAAATTGCCGATGAATTGGGCGAACAAAGCATTGATATCATGAGTTTACTGATGAGAATGCCGGATATTTATAATACAAATACCGAAGAAATCAGCGACGAAGAGTGGAAATCCCTCATGGAAACCATTTATCAGGCAATATTGAATGTAGAAGAATTCCGAATCAACGAAGGAAGCATTCTCTGTGATGATGTGGTGAAAAGAATTGCGATGATAGAGGAATTGTTAACAGCAATTACACCTTATGAAACCAACAGAATTCAGGCAATCAAAGATAAACTCTGGAAAAATCTGAATGATATGCTCGAAGCTTCTAAAATCGACAACAATCGCTTTGAACAGGAAATCATCTATTACCTTGAAAAAATTGACATTACCGAAGAAAAAACCCGCCTGAAAAAACACTTGGATTATTTTACGGATACGTTGAAATCGGAAGTATCGCAAGGTAAAAAACTTTCCTTTGTATGCCAGGAAATTGGCCGTGAAATCAACACCATCGGTTCAAAAGCCAATGATGTGAACATACAACAAATTGTAGTTCAGATGAAAGATGAACTGGAAAAAATAAAGGAACAATTGATGAATATTCTTTAACTGAGATGAGTGATCAATGAATTTTAAAGCTTTAATTATTACAATATTTTTAAAATGAAAAACTTTTTTTTCACGCTGATGCTGTTGTTGGGTTTAAGCTCCGCCCAATCACAGGACATACAATATGCTCATTCAATAATAGATACAATGTGTTCTCCGACTTTTTCCGGAAGAGGCTATACCAATCAAGGTGATACAAAAGCGGCGAGATTTATTGCCAATGCGTTTGACAAATTAAAACTAAATAAGTTTACCTATAATTACTTTCAGGAATATCATTTGTCTACCAATACTTTCAGTAAAGAGATGAAAGTTGCAATTGGCAAAAAAGAATTAATAACCGGTATTGATTTTATGCCGGCCTTATCTTCTCCAACTTTAAAAGGAGCATTCAAGGTATTTAAAATTGACAGTAGCAATGTTCAAGCAATTAAGGATATCCATAAAATTCTTCGAAAAAATCTAACAAACAAAATCGTTCTGATTGACAAACAAAATATTAACGACAAGGAAGTAGTTGCTTTCTGGTCCACACTCAAGTTTGAAAATCCTTTTTTATCAAAAGGCATTGCCTATATTATTGATGGAAAACTGACCTGGGGCGCTTCAGACGGAAAAAAACAAAATAATTATGTTAAACTCAATTTACTTAGAAAAGCTTTGCCAAAAAATCTTAAGAAAATGAATGTCAACATAGAAGCTGATTATTTGCAGGATTATTCCACTCAAAATGTAGTGGGCTATGTTAAAGGTAAATTGTACCCCGATTCGTTTTATGTTTTTACTGCCCATTACGATCATCTGGGCCAAATGGGAAAAGATGTATATTTCCCCGGGGCCAACGACAACGCAAGTGGAACTGCTATGGTTATGGATCTGGCCCGTTATTTTGCCACCGATACTACTCAACCCGATTATTCTATTGTATTTGCATTGGTAAGTGGTGAAGAAACAGGCTTACATGGTTCTCATTATTTAGCCAATCACCCTTTGTTTCCTTTAACGAACATCAAATTCCTGATCAACCTGGATATGATGGGCACAGGAAGTGACGGAATAACGGTAGTAAATGCAACAACATTTAAAGATCAATACAATCGTTTGAAAGCAATAAATAACGAAAAAGCATATTTAAAAGCAGTTGTGGAAAGAGGAGAATCCTGCAACAGCGACCATTGTGCATTTTACGAAAAAGGCGTTGCTGCTATATTTATTTACTCCATGGGTGGAGAATTTACCGAATACCACAATGTATATGACCTTCCTCAAAAAATTCCCCTTACAAAATACAATGAGATTTTTAAATTATTGATAGATTATATCAGGTTTTAGTTTTCATCAGTTGCATTGGTTTCAATTTGCACTGAAATACGATGTAAGCTTGCAGGTCATAATTTTAATTTACTGATTATTATTTATTTATACGGCTTAACAATTTCTTAATATTAACTTAATCCTGGCTTAATAACCATTTCATTTTTGCTATCTATTTTTGCAGCGTAAATAATTTTAAACAAAACAAAAACAAGAAAAAAACATGAAAAAATTTATTTTTTTAATTGCAATTTTAGGATGCATCCAATTGAATGCAAAAGCACAAAGTGTTGAAGATTCATTAAAAGAACAACTCAGCGAAATCAAAGACCGCGTAAATGGGTTGGATGAACGCTTATTAACATCAGAAAGCGATTTATCAAAACTAACAAAAATAAAATTCTCTGGTTACATCCAATCTGAATTTAATTATTATGAAAACAAGGCCACTCAGCCAAATAATTTCTTTTCATTAAGAAGAGTAAGACTAAAAACTACTTTTGAAGCAGCTGATGGCGTAAAATTTGTTTTACAACCTGATTTTGCACCAGGATCTCTTTCATTAAAAGATGCTTATGTAGTTTTGAACGATCATTGGATCAACTCAGGTTTATTCAAAAAAGCACTTAGTTTAACAGCAGGTAAATTTAACCGTTTGAATTACGAAGTTGAATATTCCTCCAGTCAACGTGAAGTACCTGAACGTTCATTGGTAATCAGAACATTATACCCTGGCGAACGCGCAATTGGATTTAAATTAGAAGTAAATCCTGAAAGTATTCCTTTAAAACTTCAATTGGCCATATTCAATGGTAACGATGGCGGATACAATTCATTTTCTGATACTACCGGAAAATCAGCCAGCAATGTAGTTGAAAATAAAGATGTTGATAATTTCAAAGATATTATGGTAAGAGCAACGTATTCTTTTAAATTAGGCAGCTTTGGTGGTCTTGATATAGGTGCGCATGCATATTTTGGTTCATTGAAATCAACTACAAATGCAACTTTACACAGTGACTTTGCTACCATCGACTCTTCTAAAGTTGGAGATGCTGTAAAAAGAAACTGGATAGGCGCTGAATTTCAGTTCTTTGCCGATGTTTTAGGTGGACTTTCTGTAAAAGGTGAATATATTACCGGTAAAAATGCAATGTTAGGTGGATCTAAATTTGCGAATGGAAATCTTTTACCTAATTTTCAAAACAATTTTGCAGGATATTATGTTTATTTAATTAAAAATATTGGCAAAAAAAATCAGTTTGCTTTACGTTATGATTATTATGACCCCAATACAGATATCAAAGGTAGTGATGTTACCCTTACAAAATATGCAGGAAGTAATACAACTAAAATTGGTAGTTTGAAAAGCAGCATAGCTGATTTGGCTACTTCAACCATTACCTTGGCATGGCATTATTATTTTGATGATAATATCAGAATTACCTTGGCTTATGCAATTGTTCAAAATGAAAAAGTAGGTGTTAACAGTGCAGGTGTAACAAATTATAAAGCAGCTTATACTAATCCTGATGGAACCATTGGTTACAATGATTATAGTACTATTTTCAAACAAAATCAATTAACCCTCAGATTACAAGCAAAATTTTAATTATTAATATAAAAAATATTCATCAAAAAATACTATCAAAATGAAATCAATCAATATCAAAAAAATAGCAGCCTTCCTAAGTATCATTGGAATCGGCATTATCAGTTTCGCATTTATGAATCAGGAAAGAATCACCGTAAAAGGTTCTGACACCATGGTTATTTTGGCTCAAAAATGGGCAGAAGTATATATGAAAAAAAATCCATCTGCTTCTATTCAGGTTACCGGTGGTGGTTCAGGTGTTGGCATCTCAGCACTTATCAATGGTTCTACTGACATTTGCAATGCCAGCCGTAAAATGAAACAAACTGAAATCGACAAATTAAAAGCTCGTTTCAATACATTGGGCGTTGAAGTTCCTTGTGCCAAAGACGGAATTACAATATACTTACACCCAGGTAATAAAGTAAAAGAACTTACCTTGAAACAATTGAGTGATATTTTTGCAGGCAGAACCAAGAACTGGAAAGAAATTGGCGGAGACAATGCAGAAATCAGATTGTACGGTAGAGAAAACAGTTCAGGTACTTATGTTTTCTTTAAAGACAATGTAGTTAAAGCAGATTATGCACCAAATTGCCAGACATTGCCAGGGACTGCTGCAGTTGTAAATGCAGTTAAAAAAGATATCAACGGTATTGGTTATGGTGGCGCAGCTTACTCAGCAGGTATCGAAATCTGTAAAGTAAAAAAAGACGCCAACAGTCCTGCTTACAAAGCTACTGCAGAAACAGTAAAGAATAACCAATATCCTATCACCCGTTATTTGTACATGTATTTAAGAAACAGACCTACAGGTGCTATGAAAACATACATCGACTGGATTTTAAGTCCTGAAGGTCAAAGTCTGGTTACCGAAATGGGTTATTTCCCTGTTCGATAAAACCACTTTACTATATTGTCATATTGAGCGAAGCAAAATATCTCATTAAAACTTCAAACCTGACAGGTTTTTTCAACCTGTCAGGTTTACTTTTAAATAATGTTTTATAAATTCAGGAAAATAATCAATCAGCTATAAAAGCTTATGGATATAATAAATAAAATGATTAAAAAAGGAATTGGTATTTTTAAACATAAAAAGCCAAATCCGACTGATAAAATAGATATTACCCATAAACGATTCAGATGGTCGGATTTTATTGCTGAAAAAATTATTAAAGGGGTTGCTTTTCTTTCAATTACCATCATTGTTTTGATCTTCTTTTTCGTATTCAGGGAATCCTTTCCCATTTTTAATTTTGGTGAAAAAGCCAAACCTAAAACCGAAGAAAAAGCAACAACTCAGGAACAATATGGTGGCGAAACAGCTGATGCTGCGAAACAGGAACAATATGGAACTGAAACTGCTCAGTCTGAAAAACAGGAACAATATGGGGCTGAAACTACATCCTCAGCTTCTCAGGAACAATACGGTGTACCTGCCAACGATACGATGACGGGAGAAAGTATCACACCCACTGAATCTTCTGCCCAAATAGGAACTACAACTGATAATAACAAGCATGCATTAAAAACATTGCCAACCAAAATATGGCAACCTGTTTCCGACAATCCCCGCTATGGATTGTTACCTTTGCTCTTAGGAACCTTTAAAATAACCATCATTTCCTTATTGTTTGCAGCCCCCCTATCCATATTGGCAGCCTTGTATACTTCTGTTTTTGCCAACAAAAAACTCAAAGAAATTATTAAACCAACCATCGAAATGCTGGCAGGTATTCCATCAGTTGTAATTGGTTTTTTTGCATTGATGGTAATGGCTAGCTTTTTACAAAATCTGTTTGGTTACGATACACGTTTAAACTCTTTTGTAGGTGGTATTGCCATGGGATTGGCAGCCATTCCTATCATTTACACCATTACCGAAGATGCTTTAACAGCTGTTCCTAAAACCTACTATGAAGCAAGCCTGGCATTGGGAGCTAGCAAATGGCAAACCGCATTTTTTGTCATATTACCTGCAGCTACACCTGGCATTTTTGCTGCTATATTATTAGGTATCGGAAGGGTTTTCGGAGAAACCATGATTGCTTTGATGGCCACTGGCAATGCAGCCATGATGGGCATCAATCCTTTTGAATCTGTTAGAACTTTAGCTGCAACCATAGGAGCCGAAATGGCCGAAGTGGTTTTCGGAGATACCCATTACAATGTATTGTTTCTGATTGGCTCCATGCTGTTTATCTTCACTTTTGCATTGAATGCAATTGCTGAATTCTGGATCAAAGGTAAATTAATGAAAAAAATTCAGGGGAAATAATGAAATCAGAAAAACTAAATCGCTTTTTTCGTTCTATAAAACTGAATAAAAGCAAAAATATCAGCATGGAAAATAGCGAAAACCTTACACCAACTCCTAAAAACGCATTTTTCGAGATGATTCGATTGAAAAGATCTCATTTTAAAAGAGATGCCCAAGGATTTCTATTTGAAGGATTGACACTTGCAGCAGTTATAATTATCATTTCCATTCTATTTGTAATGCTGGCTGTAATTATCAATGGCGGAAAGTCGATGTTTACCTGGGAATTCCTGACTACTTTCCCTACCGATGGGATGACCAAAGGAGGTATCTTCCCTGCTATATTCGGAACTGCTATGCTGGTAATTATCATGTCGATTGCAGCAGTTCCTTTTGGAACCATTACAGCCATCTATTTAACCGAATATGCAAAAGAGAATTCATTCATTGCCCGCAGCATTCGATTTGCGGTAAGAACCTTAGCAGTTATTCCTTCAATTATTTACGGTTTATTTGGATTGGGCTTTTTTATCAAATTTGTTGGAACAGAAATGGATACTATCTTTTTAGGTGGTCAACTTAAATGGGGACAACCCAATATTTTCTGGGCCAGTTTAACCATGGCTTTACTAACCTTGCCTGTTGTAATTGTATCGGTAGAAGAATCCTTAAAAACGATTCCTCGAGAATTACGTGAAGCAAGCCTGGCATTGGGAGCTACCAAATGGCAAACCATTCGAAAAGTAGTATTTCCTGGATCAATTGCAGGTATTATGACGGGCACTATTCTGGCAGTCAGTCGTGGAGCGGGTGAAGTTGCACCTATTTTGTTTACAGGGGCGGCCTATTATCTGGCAACATTACCCCATTCTTTAAGCGATCAGTTTATGGTACTGGGTTATCACATTTACATTATGTCCACTCAATCGGCCAACGTAGATCAAACATTACCCATACAATTCGGGACTACTCTTGTGTTGTTAATCCTTACATTTTCACTCAACTTCGTTGCCATCCTATTAAGATATAGAATCAGAAAAAGACGCATAGCATAAATAACAATATAATGAAGCATTTAAAAATTCATACAGAAAACATGTATTTACATTATGGAAGCAAAATGGCATTGAACAATGTTTCCATCAGCATACCCGAAAACAAGGTTACCGCATTGATCGGCCCCTCGGGCTGTGGCAAATCTACTTTTCTCAGAAGCCTGAACAGAATGAACGATTTGATAGATGGCGTAAAGATTGAAGGAGGTGTTTTTATAGATGGTATCAATATTTACGATAAAAATATTGATGTGGTCAACCTACGTAAAAAAGTGGGTATGGTTTTCCAGAAATCCAATCCATTTGCCAAATCCATTTTTGAAAATGTCGCCTATGGTCCCCGTATCAATGGCATTAACAATAAAAATGAACTCGCAGAAATCGTTGAACTTTCCTTACAAAATGCAGCCATCTGGAACGAAGTGAAAGACCGTTTACATGATTCTGCACTAGGATTATCAGGCGGTCAGCAACAAAGATTGTGTATTGCACGCACATTGGCTGTAAATCCAGAAGTTATATTAATGGACGAACCGGCTTCTGCCCTCGATCCGATTTCAACTTCAAAAATAGAAGAATTAATTGTTCAATTGAAAGAAAAATACACCATCGTTATTGTTACACACAATATGCAGCAAGCTGCCAGAATCAGTGATGATACAGCATTTTTCTATCTGGGCGAATTAATTGAATTCAATAAAACAAAAAAAATATATACCAACCCTGACAAAAAACAAACTGAAGATTATATTTCCGGAAGATTTGGTTAATTTTGTCGCAATATTTTATTAATATGACAGATATGGAGAAATACAGGATATTCGACAATGAACTCGGAAAACTAACCGAAAGAGTAGTGAAAATGAGTCATTTAGTCGAAGAACAAGTCAGCAATGCTGTACTTGCTTTAAATAATTATGATATTGAACTGGCAAAACTGGTTATTGAAAATGACAATAAAGTTGATAAACTGGATGTAAAAATTGATAAACTTTGCCAGAAAATTTTTGCCTTACAACAACCTGTTGCAACAGACTTAAGATATATTATCTCATCACTCAAAATCAACAATGACCTTGAACGTATTGGAGACCATGCAGTTAATATTGCCAAAAGAATAGATGCGTTGAGCGATTATACCAATTTTTCAAAAGAATTCGGTGTGGATGATATTGCCAATAAAACGGTGTTATTATACAAGGATGTGGATCAATTGATTAAAACACACAATCTGATACTAGCTACCGATATTTTTCAAAATGCAATCATAATAAAAGAACGATGCCATCAGATTTCCGAAAAAATCATAGAAGAAATGATGCAACAAAAAGAAGTGATAGTAGTGGCTACCAATATCATGATTATCGTGAATTTAATTGAACGCATTGCTTCCTACTCTACAAATGTCGCAGAATCTATCATTTTTGTGGTGGATGGAAAAATTGTAAAGCATCAGAAAAAAGATGAAGAAATCAATTAAATGTATTTTAATGCATTTTTTCATTTATAAAACTTAGCTTTTACTTCTTAATTTAAAAGATTTTACGAATAAATTATTAAATTTAAATAATAATCATGCTTACTAAACATTTTAACAAGTTGATAAAATGGGAATTGAAATTGAAAGAAAATTTATTGTAAATATTGATAAATGGAATGAAGTTGTTAAAACTCAAAATTTTTTTGTCAGACAAGGTTATTTAATGATAAATCATGTTATATCGATTAGAGTCAGGCAAACTGAAGCCAATGGCTATATAACGATAAAAGGTAATAAAGTCGGTATTACCAGATCTGAATTTGAGTATAGTATTCCTAAAGAAGAAGCTGAACAATTAATTGACAAGTATGCAACTTCAATATTGTCAAAATTCAGATATATAATAGAATTTAAAAATAAATTATGGGAAGTTGATGAATTTTTAGAGGATAATTCAGGTTTAATTATTGCAGAAATTGAATTAAGCAGTGAAACAGAACAATTTGAATTACCTGAATGGATTGATAAAGAGGTGACTCATGAAGAGAAGTATTATAATTCAAATCTATCAACCCACCCCTTCACAAATTGGTAATTTTAAAAAGGAAAAAGTATATTAATAAAAAATTAATATACTTTTTTTTTTATTATGAATTACTTTTGTAATTCAATCTTTTATTTATTAATCTTTATTATTTATGTACTATGGAAGACATTAAAAATTATACCATAAAATTAGACAATAATGCTCAATTAATAGGCTTATTATCTAATAATGTTGAAATCTCAAATAAAGTAGCCCGATTTCAATCAGCAATTGAAAAATTAAAATCAAAACAAAAAAAAGCAGATGAATTACATTCTTTTTTAATTCTGGATATATCAACAATTGAAAAGGATAAGAATAAAAAAAGAATTGAATTAGAAAAAACGCTCTTGCCCTTAATAAGAATAATGCAGGTTTTTGCCTTTGATAAAAAGAAAAAAAATCTACAAAAAAAATTGGAGTATTTAACTTTAGATTATATTCAAAAATGCTCAGATATTGAATTGATAAAAATCGTAAAAAAAATCTGGCTATTAGCTGACAAAAATGCTGGATATTCACTTATATTTAATAGTAAAGGTAAATCAACCCTGAATACTGATTCGATAAAAAAAATAAACAAATTTGAAAAGGAATATGGTTTAAATCCTGCCTTGATTAAAAATATTGAAAAAACAAATTTAAAATTTATTGAATCAAAGTTTGTATATCAGAGTGAAATCAAAGAAAAAGGTAAAGCTGCCAAGAAAATTAAAAATCTTTTAAAGCAGACAGAAGATTTATTTAAAAATACAATTGACCAGTTTGTAAAAATGTTTGAGAGTGATTATCCTGACTTTTACAAAGATTATCATTTATTACGAGCAAATAAACCTAAAAGTAAAATAAAAGAAACCCCTGAGAAAAAACCAATTCGACAGGTAAGACCTAATAAAGAAAATAAAAATACCCTGAAAGATATAGAACAAACGAATGAATCAACTCAAAAACCAAAAGCTACAAAAACAAATAAAGTAGTGTAATATGATACTCCCCAAAATTAGGACACAAAGTTAAGATAAAAGTAGTACTTTTA
>JBAXNW010000073.1:0-13733 GCA_037133555.1 Bacteroidota bacterium | reverse complement strand
TCTTTCATAAACATATCATTAAAAAAACAGTCTGAAAAAACCGCACAAAACAGGAGAATTTTTTTATTAAAAAAAAGACTACTTTTTATGAAACAATATTGTGTTCACATTATGGATTTTACACTCAAGTAAAAATGCTGGAGATTGATGATTGTTGGGAATAATAATTTATCGCTAAGCCAATCTTATGCAGCTTGACACTTTAATCAATAAATTTAGGTCTAGACTTTTTTGAAAATTTTAATTTTCAATCATTTTTTTTATCAATGCAAGATTTTTATCGTTGCTCACAGGTTTTCCTTCAGGTGTATATAAATAGTCAATTTCATTTTGGTAATATTCAGTAATTTTTGCTCTCACCATTTTCATGGTTGAATTAAGCATTCGATTTTGTTCGGTAAAACCTTCTTCAATGAAAATAAATGATGCGGGTAGCCATCTTTCAGGGAAAATCAATTTATGCTTGCCTGATTTATTGAGGAGCTGGATTTCATTGTGTAAATGAAGAATGAAGTGTATGGCTTTTTCTTCTATGGTATTTGATAAATGATGTTTATTGTGTTTTACCCAATTTCTGACAGCTTCTTTATTCAAAACAAACAAACCAATGGTATAAGGGTTTTGATTGTTGTACAACATAATCTGATCGATAAAAGGCAAATGCTCCGTAAGCTGTTCTTCAATTCCTTCTGGGCTGTATTTTTCACCATCGTTGCCTATAAGCAGACTCTTGAAGCGACCAACTACATATAAAAAGCCATCATTATCCAGGTAGCCCATATCACCGGTATGAAGCCATTCATCTTTAATGGTTTCGTCAGTAGTAGTTTCGTTTCTCCAATATCCAGCCATTACATTTTCACCTTTGATGACAATTTCACCTTTTTCGCAAAAAGGGAGTTCATTGTCGTCATTATCTAAAACTTTAAACTCCATTGGATAGACTAAATTACCCGAAGACCCGAGTTTGTGTTTGTGCAATGCATTACAGGAAATAATCGGAGAAGCTTCTGAGAGACCATAACCCTGCATCATAGGAATTCCGATGGCATAAAAAAACCTTTGCAAATCTATATCAAGCAGTGCACCTCCTCCAATAAAGAATTCGAGTTTTCCACCGAATCCTTCACGTATTTTATTGAATAAAATTTTATCGAATAGATTTACCAATGGTTTTAGCAAGAAACGAACACCTTTACCTTTGTTCCATCCTTCGGCATTGTAAGTATAGGCTATTTTTAATCCCATATTAAGCATAAAGACAGCAATTTTACCTTTATCCTTTATATTTTTTTCAATGTTTTTTCTGAAATTTTTCGCCAATGCAGGAACACTGAGTAAAATATTGGGTTTGACTTCCTTGATATTGATAGGTATGTTTTTGAGGGCATCCATAGGCGATTTACCCGATTGTATGGATGCTATGCTTGCACCTTTATAAATGAATGTATAAAGCCCTGCGGTATGTGCAAATGAGTGATCCCAGGGTAAAATTAATAAAGTACAAAAGTCTTCAGGAATCGTCATCAATGTGCAGGCTTGTTCAACATTGGCAGTATAATTGCGATGGGTAAGAATGATACCCTTTGGGTCGGCTGTAGTGCCGGATGTATAACAAATAGTAGCTGCATCGTTGGCTTGTACGGCTTGATTCCTTTTTTCAAAATCACTGCCCCTGTTCGCTAAAAAAGCATCTCCAATTTCGTAAATACTGTCCTTCCATATTTCATCAACATTATAAGTCTCCTGAGGATCCAGGTAGATGATTTTTTCAAGCAAAGGGCATTCTGAACGTATTTCTTTGATTTTTTTTGCTTGACCCTGAGAAACTATTACAAACTTACTTTCGGAATGCATGATGCGAAATTTAATTTCGGATGCATCAATGAGTTTTACAGAAAGTGGAACACTTACTGCACCACAATATAAAATAGCTAATTCGCTGATTAACCAATCATTTCTACCTTCTGAAATCAACGAAATCTTATCATCTTTTTCGACACCCAGGCTCATTAATCCTGCAGCAAACCGACGAACCAAATCATAGGTTTCCTGATAGGTAATAAATTCGTACTTAGTTGTTTTTTTTTCTCTTAATAAAGGATTATCAGCATATTTTTTTACGCTTATTTCAAAAAGTTGAATGATGGTTTTCATTGTAATTATATGTTTTACTGACAACTACGCATTTTAATTATTTGAATCGGATGTATTTCCAATGTAAAAGATGGCTTATTGATATCATCTCTGGTAAAATGTTCCGCTGAAAAATTCAATCCATTTTTACTTCCATTTTTGCATTGATTAGGATTCAAGCAAAGATTGATAGTATCACTTTGTTCAATAATAATGCCTGATTGATAATAGTTTACTTGAAACTGAAGTTTTACAGAATAAGTATTGGTATTTTTTACCTTTACATTTAATTGCAAGGGCTTTTTCTTATGAAAGCAGTTGCTGTCTTTCCAATTGTAATAAAACTCAAGCCCGTTCAAGCTGTCTTTCACTGTTTTATTTTTTTGAGAATAACAACCAAACGAAATTAGTATGAATAAACATACTGAAAAGCATTTTAGAAAGATAGATTTAATCAGCATTTGTAATGTTTAATTATTGGATTATTATTTTTCTGGAAAGAATTCCATTTTGACTTTGAATTTTTAACAGATAAATTCCTTTAGGATATTCATTTACATTAAATATTTTCGTCAAAGATCCAGAACTGTTAATACTATGATTTTCTTTTACCATTATTTGTCCGATTTCATTATACAACAACAATTGAAAATCAGATATGATTCCTTTTATTTTTACAACAAAATTTCCATTGTTAGGATTGGGAAAAATTATTAATTCAGTAAGATTTGAAATGTCTTGGATTCCTACATTTGTCAATTTAACAGTATCCTGATAATTGTTTGAACCACAAATATTTGTAGCTGAAAGAACGACCAAATAATTTCCGAAAGCCAGAAACGTATGTGCTGGATTAATCAGAGTTGACACTGAGCTGCCATCACCAAAATCCCAGGAATAAGTGCTTGCATTCGTAGAAGTATTAGTGAAATTTACATTCAGCGCATTGATGACTTTTGTAAAATGAGCGATGGGTAATAATCTGATATAAACCTTTGCACTGTCATTGACATTATTACTCCAATTGATATCAGAAACAGTGACTAATTTGTAAGTAGTAGAAATAGAAGGATTCACTATCAATAAATAGGGTGAAGTACTTATATTGTTGATGTTTTGGTTAGAAACGCCGTTATTATAAACTATGTTCCAGGGAAAGCTCCCTGTTAGAACGATATAAAGTGAATCGCTCCCGCCTGGACAGATCGTATCTTTGATATTCAGGAAATCGGCCGTAGGTAATGCAGTTATAATTACTGTAATTGAGTCAGAAGAGATACTGCTTCCACAAGCATTTATCCCTTTAACACTGATTTTTACAATTCCTGTGAATGAATTTGTCCAATCAACAGCAGCTATTGTGGAAGTACTAGTGATTGTTCCTGCACTTAGTGGTGAAATACTCCATTGATAAGAAGATGCATTTGCGCCTCCAGTTGTTGTATAATTAGAATTCGGACTATTCTGACTTAATGAAGTCGGTCCTGTGGGTGTTCCAGGTTGTAGTGCTAATGAGCTGATAGTGATAATTAAAGAATCAGAAGAAACACTGTTGCCACATGCATTGATTCCAATCAGGCTTATTTTGGCAGTACCTGTATAGGTATTTGTCCAGTCAACAATCGCAGTGGTCGAGGTGCCTGTGATTGTTCCTGCTGAAGCAGGGGAAATACTCCAAAGATAAGAAACAGCATATAAACTTCCTGTGGATGAATAATTAGAATTGATGTTATTTTCACACAGAGAAGTCGTTCCGGTAGGAGTGGAAGGTTTTAATGGTAATGGGTTGATTGTAATTAGCAAGCTATCAGAAGCAACACCATTTCCACAGCTATTAACTCCCTTCACTGAAATTTTAGCTGTTCCTGAGAAAATGCTGTTCCAACTAATCGTTGCAGTATTGGTTGTTCCAACAATACTTGCTGCAGTTGAAGGATAAATACTCCATAAGTAGCTGATAGCGTTGGTGCTGCCATTCGTAGTGTAAATTGTAGCAGCAGCAGGCTGACAAAGAGAAGCAGTTCCGCTAGGTGTAGTTGGTTTTAGTGGTAAAGGATTTAATGTAAGCAATAAAGTATCTGAAGCTATTCCATTGCCGCAGGCATTTATTCCTTTTAGCGAAATTTTTGCAATTCCGGTATAGGTATTATTCCAGTCAATGGTCGTAGAAGTGGATGTCCCAGAGATGGTTCCTGCATTAGTTGGGGAAATACTCCATAAGTAAGATGTTGCATTACTACTACCGGTGCTTGAATAAACAGTATTGCTGTTATTTTCACATAAAGTGATAGTTCCGGCAGGTGTTGCTGGTTTGTATGGTAACGAATTGACAGTTACAGTTAATGAATCTGATGTAAGACTATTGCCACAAGAATTGAATCCAATCAGGCTTATTTTGGCAGTACCTGTATAGGTATTTGTCCAGTCAACAACAGCAGTGGTTGAAGTACCCGTAATAGTACCTGCAGAAGCTGGGAAAATACTCCATAGATAAGAATAAGCGTACAAACCTCCTGTGGATGAATAATTAGTATTGATACTATTTTCGCACAATGAAGTTGTTCCGGTAGGAGTAGAGGGCTTTAGAGGCAATGGGTTGATTGTAATTAGCAAGCTATCTGAAGCAACTCCATTTCCACAATTGTTTACACCCTGCACCGAAATTTTAGCTGTTCCGGAAAAAATGCTATTCCAGCTAATCGTTGCAGTATTGGTTGTTCCAGCAATACTTGCTGCAGTTGAAGGATAAATGCTCCATAAGTAACTGACAGCATTAGTGCTGCCATTCGTAGTGTAAATTGTAGCAGCGGCAGGCTGACAAAGAGAAGCAGTTCCACTTGGAGTAAGAGGTTTGAGTGGTAATGGATTAATGTTTACCAATAAAGTATCTGAAACTATTCCATTGCCGCAGGCATTTATTCCTTTTAGCGAAATTTTTGCAATTCCGGTATAGGTATTATTCCAGTCAATGGTCGTAGAAGTGGATGTCCCAGAGATGGTTCCTGCATTAGTTGGGGAAATACTCCATAAGTAAGATGTTGCATTACTACTACCGGTGCTTGAATAAACAGTATTGCTGTTATTTTCACATAAAGTGATAGTTCCGGCAGGTGTTGCTGGTTTGTATGGTAACGAATTGACAGTTACAGTTAATGAATCTGATGTAAGACTATAGCCACAAGAATTGAATCCAATCAGGCTTATTTTGGCAGTACCAATATAGGTATTTGTCCAGTCAACAACAGCAGTGGTTGAAGTACCTGTGATGGTTCCTGCAGAAGCTGGGAAAATACTCCATAGATATGAATAAGCATACAAACCTCCTGTGGATGAATAATTAGTATTGACACTGTTTTCACACAATGAAGTTGTACCGCTAGGAGTGGAAGGTTTTAGAGGGATTGGATTGATCGTGATACTCAAACTATCTGAGGCTATACTGTTTCCACAGCTATTTACTCCCTTTACTGAAATTTTAGCAATTCCTGAAAAAATGCTGTTCCAGGTAAAAGTAGCAGTATTGGTTGTTCCCGAAATACTTGCTGCTGTTGAAGGATAAATACTCCATACATAACTGCTAGCATTAGTACTTCCAGCTGTTGAGTAAATTGTAGCTGGAGCTGACTGACAAAGCGAAGCACTTCCGCTTGGAGTTAGAGGTTTCAGTGGTAAAGGATTGATGGTAACCAATAATGTATCTGAAGCTATTCCATTGCCGCAGGCATTTATTCCTTTTAGCGAAATTTTTGCAATTCCGGTATAGGTATTATTCCAGTCAATGGTCGTAGAAGTGGATGTCCCAGAGATGGTTCCTGCATTAGTTGGGGAAATACTCCATAAGTAAGATGTTGCATTACTACTACCGGTGCTTGAATAAACTGTATTGCTGTTGTTTTCACATAAAGTGATAGTACCAGTGGCTGTTCCAGCTTTTAAAGGTAAAGGATTAATCGTAACTGATATAGAATCAGAAGCAATGCTGTTGCCACAGTTGTTAACAGCTTTAACTGAAATCTTTACAATTCCACTGAAATTATCTGTCCAGTCTATCGTGCCAGAATTGGTAGTACTTATAAACATTCCTGCAGTTGAAGGATAAATGCTCCATAAATAAGATAATGCATTTGCAGCATTAGTTGTATAGTTTGTATTTGCAGCATTTTCACAAAAACTGAGGCTACCTGAAGGAAGACTCGGTTTTGAAGCTAAAGGATTTAAAATTACATTCAATGTGTCTGAAGTAATTCCGTTTCCACAAGCATTCATTCCTTTTACAAATATCCTGGCATTTCCTGTAAAAGTATTTGTCCAATCAACGGTTGCAGTATTTGTAATCCCTGAAATAACGCCAGCATTTGAAGGAAGTATTAACCATTGATAAGATGTTGTATTGGATAATGCTGAAATAGTATAGACAGTATTCGGATTGTTTTCACACAATAAGCTCGAACCAGTTGGTAATTCAGGTTTTAAAGGTAAGGTATTGATAAAAATATTTGTGCCATTATTGGTACCTACAACGCTAGGGTTTGAACTGATTACTCTTATTCTGTAATTATTTCCATAAGCAGTATTTGCTGGAATAATTGCAGTGATATTGCCTGAACCAATACTTGTTAAGCTTCCAATATTTACAGGATTCGAAAATCCGCCAAAAGCATCTGACAACTGGGCTGTAAATAGATTTCCAATTGCCATCGTTCCCGAAGAAGTATAAAGAATTGATAAGGATTGTCCAGCACATAGCGAATCTGAATTCAGAATGTTTGTAGAAATGCTTATATTTTCAAATAGTTGAATATTTCCATTAATCAGATTAACAGCTACAGAATTAAAATTGCTATGAATAAATTCCAGGCTAACTGGATTGTTGCTAAAAGATATATTGGTATGACTGCCTGGGTTTCCTATTAAATTGAAAGCCATTGAAAAGATAATTGTAGAATCTGCCAAGGTTTGCCCATACAATCCATTGTCGAACCATGAAAAAATTAATTTACCATTAGAAGTAAGGTTAGTCCCGAAATTATTACTATCAAGGCCAATTAAACCAAATTGCTGAATCGAAACAAAAGAAGCTACAGCTTGATCAAATATGATACTTCCCTGCATCGAAACGATATTGATAAAATCCTTTACCCTAACCGGGATTATCACCTGGCCACCATTTACACCATTTACACTGTCAATTTTAAACGTTAAATTTAAAGGTATTGGAGTTGAAGTAATTTTAATTACGCCAGGGTGAATGATGACGGCTAAAGTATTCAAACTAGTGTTTGTAAATTCAATAGGAGTGGGCGTATTTGAAAAACTTATTGCAGATTGTTGTCCTGCATTTCCAACGAGAGTATACTTAATGGCAAATATAATAGCTGAATCTGGAAGCGTTTGACCACTCAATGTTGCATCAGTCCATGAAAACATTAATTTTCCTGAATTAACTTGTGTAGTGCCAAAATCAGCGCTTGTCATACCTGTTAGTCCGATTTGTTCAATACTTACAAAACTGGCTATATTCTGATTGAAAGTAATCGTACCTTGAGCTGAAAGCATTTGATTAAATTGCTTGACTCTTATGGGCATTATCACTTGAGATCCTGTCAATCCGGCCAGTGAATCAGAAAATAGCGTGAGGTTAGTTGTTGGAATGATAGTGGGTATAAGTATTTTCCCTGAAGTTGAAGTAACCGTAACCGCGTTCAATGAAGAATTTACAAATTCAATAACGGTTGGATTGTTTATCAGATTAATAGATGTTTGTTGTCCAGCTGATTCTACAATATCAAACTTTATAGAAAATATAGCAGAAGAATCAGCAAGACTCACTGCCGTGAGATTTGCTTCGCTCCAAGAGAAAGTAAGCTTTCCTGAACTTATCTGTGTAAGACCAAAATTGCCCATATTCATCCCGCTCAGACCAAATTGAGAAACAATAGAATATGTAGCTACTGTGGGGTCAAAGCTGATGGTTCCCTGAACAGCAACAATGTCCTGAAAATTTTTCACACGCACAGCAAGAATTACCTGAGCTCCGTTAGAACCACTCACACTGTCAATCTTTACAATGACCGGATTGGTTTGAATGGCAGCATTAACATTCAATAAAACAATATTGAGAAAGAAAATGATGAAATAAATAAGTTTTTTCATTCGTTGTATTTTTTAGCGGTTTCTTTTTACTTATCGCAAAATGATTATTTTCTTGAAGCCGGTGTAGTTCTTTGATTTCATTTGTAAATAATAACTGCCATTGCTCAAAGCTTTATTCTCTTTGTTGCATCCTTTCCAGATTAAACGGTTGATGCCAGCATTATAATTACCTGAAATCGTTTGAACGATTTCGCCCAAGCTGTTGTAAATAAAGAATTGAATAGCTTCGTTTTGTGGTATTTCAAAAACAATTTCGGTTTGATCGTTAAATGGATTCGGATTGTTTTGCAATAACTGATATTTGGGATGCAAAGCTTCGTTAATGCCTACATCACTCCCAACCGTAAATGCTGAGGTCATGTAAGCATTTATCATCAGTAGTTCTAACTGATTGTTGTATCCTTCGGCCTTGCAAATGGCTGAGTTGAATGAAATTTCCTGTGAAGTATTGCTTCCTCCAATAACGCTGAAAGTGAGTTCAAAAACCGTTGTTCCATCGCTGAGAGTGACTCCGTTTTGTATTTCTGAGCTCCAGAGAACTGAAAGTTTTCCATTGTTTATTTCCTGATTGCCAAAAAAGTTTTCAACAGCAGTGTTGTTGACATTCAGTAATTTAAATGCTGTAGCATCCCAGCTGATGGTATACTGATAACCACTGATGTGATTGAAATCTTTCACTTTTACAGGAACTACGATGGTATTTCCAACGACAACATTTTGACCTTCTGTAAAGAATGAAATTTCATCTACAGTAGATTTCGAAATTGTATTGTTCCAGCTATTGTTTACATCACCCAGTTTCATGCCTATAAAATTCAAATTATTTAACTGTGAAGCATTTGTAATTGTTTTACTTTCGGAATAAGGAAAAGGGTTTTTAGGATTGGGGAAAACATAATCACTGCTTACAAAACTCCAAATTTTGTTTCCCGGGAAAAAATTGCTGGTATGTAAAATTAATCGTCTTGTTAAAATAATATCCAGGGTAGTTACACTTCCACTTCCGTTGACATCAGCAGCAATGATTTTGTAGGGCGAATTAAGGGTATCAATATTCAGTATATGTCGCTGCATCATAATAATATCTAATGTAGAAATGCCATTTTCTGGAATACTGTCGTTGTTTTTACTGGCTATTAGTGAATAGCTGTTTGAAGCTGTCACATTAAAGTTATACATGCCATCCGTTCCTGTCAGAAAGCTTTGATTTCCTTCAATTCCTGATAAATTTAGACTTACTTTCTTTACATTAGCATTGCTTTCTGAATGGACTACACCTGAAATATTAACCAAAGAGGTAGCAGCAGCAACGTTTACATTAATACTGGCAGTTGGTCCTTCACATCCATATCTAGTTGCCTTAACAGTATAACTGCCGTTTAAGAGAGCCGTCGCATTTTGTATGGAAGCTATTCTTAAATTTGAAGTAAAATTATTCGGTCCTGTCCATGAAAATGAAGCTCCGTTAATAGAATCAGCCGTAAGAATTAAGGTTCCGTTTAATGGAACCGGTGAATTGCTATATGCATTTGGTGAAGAAGGTATAGCGTTGACGGTAACCTGAACAGGGATAGAAAAAGCTGGACATCCGTTTCCTCCAATTATTTTCACTCGGTATAATCCAGAAGTGCTGACACTGATGCTTTGCGAAGTTTGTAAGGATGGACTCCATTGGTTTCCTGTAGCATAACTTGAAGTTAGAACTACGCTCCCTCCATTACAAAATGTAGTAGCACCATTAGCAGTAATTATCGGATTGCCAGGTGAAGGATTAACTGTAACGATAACAGGAGTAGCAATAGCAGAACAACCATTTCCAATACTAACAGAATAAGATCCTGAGTTGTATATTTTAATGGATTGAGTAGTCTCATTCCCAGGTATCCATACATTCCCAGTTATCGAACTTGATGTTAATATTACACTATCACCAGCACAAAAAGTCAAAGGTCCGCTGGCTGTTATAATGGGTGCTGAAGATAATTGATTTACAATTACTGAAATAGGGGAGGATATTGCTGAACAGGCATTTAAATCTGTATATTTTACAGTATAACTTCCACTGATGCTTACACCAATATCTTTAGTGGTTTCAGCTGTGGGTAACCATGTATTCCCGGTGTTATAGCTAGATGAAAGTACTACAGTTGAGCCCGCGCAAATATTTGTGGAACCATTTGCAGTAATAAAAGGTGCTGATGGTAATGGGTTCACCGTTACAATTTTTCCAGAAGATATTGCCGAGCATCCACTTCCATTGTTAACTGTTAAATTGTAATTTCCTGAATTTATAACATGTATAGATTGTGTCGTTTCGCCTCCCGGTGACCATGTGTTTCCTGAAGTACTATTGGAAGTTAATGTTACATAACTGCCTGTACAAAAAGTTGTTGGACCGCTGGCTGTGATATTGGCTGAAATCGTTTGTAAAATATTGAATGAAGCATCGCTCATATCATACAAAGCATTGTTGGCAGCATCTTTAACTCTTACTAAACAGTTTGTTGCATTAATATTTGGAATATTCCATGCATATAAACCATTTGTAGTGCTGTAATTTGATACAATGTTATTCCAACTGCTTCCCCCATTGATACTGTATTCGATGGTATATGTTTGAAATGTTCCGTTGACAGTCCAGCTTATATTATATGGAGAACAACTATTGATAGATTCTCCTCCGTTTGGACTCAAGACGGTTATGCTGGGTGTTGCAGTACTTATAGTAAAAACGACATCGCTTTTATCTGTTTTACATGCACTCACATTATCAGTAACTCTTACCATACAATTTGAAGACAAGGTGCTAGGTACTGTCCATGTATAAATGCCTGTAGTGCTTTGATAATTATAAACAATACTGTTCCATGTATTTCCTCCATTGGAAGAATAATCGATATCATAAAAATTTGAAGTGCCATCGGCTGTCCATTTAATGGAATAAGACGTACCATTTTGTAATACACCTCCATAATTAGGTTGCAACAAAGTAATGCTAGGCGAAATGGTAAAACTGCTGTCGCTGATGTCTGTTTTTAAACTGCTGTTGTAATCGCTTACTTTTACAAGGCACTGATTGGAAGGTGTGTTTGGAATGCTCCAGGTATAAGTAACATTGGCAGCTGAGTTATAATAGTTGCTGGCAACAGAAGTCCAGGTTGTTCCGTTATTTATTGAATAATCAATATTATAATAGCTTGATGTTCCAGCTTTCCAGGTGATAGTAGATTGTGTGCAACTTCTCCAGTTAGAAACTCCGTTGTCACCATTGGGTGATGTGATTAATATTGGAGGTGTAAGTTTGAATATAGCATTGCTGATATCATTTACAGAAGTATTTCCATATTCGCTGATTCTGACTAAGCAGTTCAAATACTGTTTGTTAAAAGCTGGAACTGTCCATGTATATGCACCATCATTGGGTGTAGATGCCTGAATGGTATTCCATGAATATCCACTATCCTGAGAATATTCTATCACAACGTTGGTTGACAAAAATGTTGCATTTGCCCAGCTGATATCGTGATTTTCATAACTATACCAGGTTTCGTCTCCATTTGGAATGATAACTGCTGGTTTAGCCGCAATTATTTTGAAATTGCTGTTGCTGATATCTGATTTACAGGTATTATTTGCATCTTCAATTTTTACAAGACAATTATTTGAAGGTGTATTAGGAATGTTCCATTGATAAGAAGTAGCTGTGGTGTAATAACTGCTGCTAATCGTGTTCCATGTTGAACCTGAGTTTGTCGAATAATATAAGTTGTAATATTGAGAAGTGTTACTGGCTGCCCAAGTAATCATATTGGGAGTTGCACTTACTGAAGATATATTTGCAGCCCAACCTGTATAAACAGAACTTCCGTCGGTTGTCCATCTGAAAGTAAGTTGGCCTGTTGGATTGGAAGCTGTAATTGTTCCAGGACTGTAACTGCTGTAATATGATCCTATCAAAGGTGAAGAAGTACTTGATCCGTTATATATATAGAGGATATCATAAGAATTGTAGGTACTGAAAGTAGTAAACTCAAATTTTAACATATTTCCAGGAATTTCAGGTGTAAACGTTTTTGTATAATTTTCGTTATAACCATAATTATTTGAAGAATTACCACTATCGTAAAAATATCCAGAAGAAGTAGTTACAGCTGTATTGGAGTTCATAAGATAGCTGCCAGCACTAGAGTTGGCTCCGACAGTAGACTGCCATTGTTCGTTGCCATTTGGAGTAAATAGGATTAAATCAGTTGTGCCGGTAATTGTAAAATAAGCATCACTGACATCTGTTTTAGCTGGATTGCTGGCATCGGAAATCCTGATTAAACAGCTGGATGATGAGAGGTTTGGAATAACAGCCCATGTATAGACGTTAGTTATTGAAGTAGAATAATAACTTGCTACGATGGTATTCCATGTTGTGCCCCCATTACTGGAGTATTCAATTTTATAATAATTTGAAGTTCCACCACCAAACCAGCTAATATCGTTTGAGCGGCATCCATATAATACCTCTCCGCCATTAGGAGCTGTAATTGTAATATGTGGTTCAATAGTAAATACCGCATTACTTTGATCGGCATTGCAAGCTATATTTTTATCTTCAACTTTAATCAGAGCTGTTGTAGCAGGTGTGTTTGGAACCGACCAATTATAGGTGCCTCCCGAAGTATTTGTTGTGATGGCTATCCAGTTCGTCCCGTTGTCGACTGAATAATAGAGTTTAACAGCTGTAGTAGGACCGCTTGTTGAATATTTAATTTGTTGAGTTGTACCAACTTTCCAACTTTCACCACCATTTGGAGAGATTAGTAATGCATTGGTAACCTGAGTGATACTAAAAGGATTATCACTTATGTCTGTTTTTAATGGCGTAAATAAATCGGTAACTCTGATTTTGCAATACAAAGAAGAAACTGCATTATTTACGGTCCAACTGTAAGTGCAATTTGTAGCAGTCGTATTATAATCTGATATAATACCAGCCCAAGTACTTCCATTATCTGTTGAATACTCTATTGAATAATGTTGTGATGTAGCGCCAGCATTCCATGTTATGTTTTTGATTTCGCAACCCATTAAGTTTTCTGTGCCATTTGGATAAGTAAGCAAAATAAATGGAGAAATTGTAAATATATTGTCGCTGATATCAAAAGCAGTTAGGTTTCCAACTTCAGAAATTTTTACCAGTGCTCTGGATGAAGGTGTATTAGGCGTTGTCCATGCATAGGATCCGTTGTTGGTAACTGATGCAACGATAGGTAACCAGTTGGCTCCGGAATCTATTGAATACTCAATTTTTACATTCGTAGACAGAAAGCTTCCGCTCGTCCAGCTGATAGTTTTGGCTGTACCGGCAATCCAGTTTTCACTGCCATTTGGGGCTGTTAGTTGGCGGGCAGCAGGAATAATTGAAAAAATGGCATTGCTTTGATCGGTTTTGC
>JBAXNW010000072.1:0-14531 GCA_037133555.1 Bacteroidota bacterium | reverse complement strand
TTCCGATTTACACAAAACCAAAATAGGGCTCAGAGATATTAAACCTATTCTGAGCCTGGAATTATTAATTAATAGAGCATACAAAATTTGCTTCTCTTTAATCAGATATTAAAAAATAGCTGAACCTTATAGAATTTACAAACTACTTTTGTTTTTTTCTTCGCGCTTAGCAGCTTTTGCAGCCCGTTTTTCTTTAAGGTTTTTTTCAGGTAATTTTTTAATGTTTTTTTCTTTTCCTTCTTTTTCTTTTACCATTTTATTTTATGCTAAGATTCATATTTGCAAAGATACATTCTTTAAAAACAGAAAGTGGCAGATTTATTTTATTTATTTTATGAAAAAATAATATTATTTCACCATTAATTTACTTTTTTTTACCAAGGAAGTGCTTAATTTAGTATTTTTGTTCATCAGAAATTAATAAACAAACATTCAATTTTTAACCCTTAATATACTTTAAAATGTCAGAAAGAATAAGTAGCAAAGTCGCTCCGGGTGTTGTCACAGGAGATGATTTACAGGAAATATTTCGCATAGCCAAACAAGAAAAATTTGCAATTCCAGCAGTAAATGTAGTAGGCACCAACTCTGTAAATGCAGTGATGGAAGCTGCAAAACTTGTTAACTCACCCATAATGATTCAATTTTCGAATGGTGGTGGCATCTTTTATGCCGGTAAAGCTATTTCCAATACAGAAGAAAAAGCTTCAATAGCAGGAAGTGTTTCCGGAGCGATGCATGTTCATCAGATGGCTGAATATTATGGCATTCCAGTTATTTTACATACAGATCATGCTGCAAAAAAACTATTACCCTGGATTGATGGCTTGCTTGATGCTGGTGAAAAATTCTTCAAAACCAATGGAAAACCTTTGTTTAGCTCTCATATGCTTGATTTATCAGAAGAATCGTTAGAGGAAAATATTGAAATCTGTAAAAAATATCTGAGTAGAATGAGCAAAATGGGTATGACGCTAGAAATAGAATTGGGCATTACCGGTGGCGAAGAAGATGGTGTTGATAATTCTCATGTTGACAATGCCCGCCTTTATACTCAACCTGCAGATGTAGCTTATGCCTATGAAGAATTGCTAAAGATCAGCAATCGCTTTACCATAGCTGCTTCTTTTGGAAATGTTCATGGGGTATACAAACCAGGTAATGTGAAATTAGAACCTGTGATTCTTCACAATTCACAACTTTATATTCAAGAGAAGTACAATACAACTGCCAATCCTGTGAATTTTGTATTTCATGGCGGATCAGGGTCTGAACCTGAAAAAATCCGCGAAGCCATTGGCTATGGTGTTATCAAGATGAATATTGATACGGATACCCAATGGGCTTACTGGGAAGGCGTATTGAAATATTACAAGAAAAACGAAGGCTATCTGCAAGGTCAAATTGGGAATCCAGATGGAGAAGAAAAACCTAACAAGAAATACTACGACCCTCGCGCCTGGCTTAGAGAAGGAGAAAAAACTGTGGTTGAAAGATTGAAGATTGCCTTTAGCGATTTAAATTGCATCGACAGGTATTAAACTTCACTTTAAGCATCCTTAAATAAATTTTGAAAGGGCAGCAGCTTTTGCTTCCTTGTTTTTAAGTGAAATCATTTAGAATGAGGGTTTCAATATATTTAAACGTTAGTAAAGAAACCTTAGAATGAAAAAAAATTGTTTTTTTTAACAATATCTTCATCCTTTTTTAAAATTGAATTGTTTAATAAGAAAATAAAGTAGAAACATAAACTATAGGAGATACAAACATGGCAAACTTATCGGTTAAATACTTAGGATTGGAATTAAAAAATCCAATTATTGTCGGTGCTTCAAACATTGTTGACGATATTGATAATCTGAAACGACTTGAAGATGCAGGTGCTTCGGCTATCGTTTACAAATCATTATTCGAAGAACAAATTCAACTTGAAAGTCTCCAGCTGGAGGAAAATTTAAGAGAATATGAAAATCGCAATGCAGAAATGACCTCATTGTTTCCAGCTATTGAACATGCCGGAGCAGATGAACATCTTGACAATCTTTTAAAAGCCAAAGCAGCTGTTAAAATACCGATTATAGCCAGCCTTAATGCATTAAATAAAGATACCTGGATAGAGTATGCACAGCGAATAGCTGAAACCGGTGTAGACGCCATAGAAATCAATTTATACTCAACACCTAAAGATGCTGATAAAGATTGCAAAGCTATTGTAAACGAGCAAATTGAGACTATTTCTAATATCAAAAAGACTGTTAGCATTCCCATCAGTGTTAAATTAAGCCCTTTTTATTCAAATGTGTTGAATATTGTTTCACGCATGCATGCTGAAGGTGCCGAAGGGTTTGTGCTTTTCAACCGATTGTATCAACCTGACATTGATATTGATAAAGAAGCCTTGCATTTTCCTTATCACCTCAGCAGTGAATCTGACAATCGCTTACCACTTCGTTACGCTGGTTTATTATATGGTAATTTTAACGGCTATATTTGCAGCAATACTGGTATTTTTACTGGTAGAGATGTAATTAAAATGATACTTGCCGGAGCCGATTGTACACAGGTAGTAAGTACCCTTTACAAAAACGGTATCGGACATATTGCTACAATGCTTAAAGATATGGAAACCTGGATGGATATCAAAGGATATAAAGAAATCAACGATTTCAAAGGTAAAGTTTCCCGCAAAAACCTGAAAGATCCTTATGCATACCGTAGGGCTCAATATGTGGACATCCTGATGAAATCTGACGAAATTTTTAAAAAATATCCATTGAGATAGGGTTATTGGTTAATAATTAATAAGTTATTAAGTTATTAAGTTATTAAGTTATTAAGTTATTAGGTTATTAGGTTATTAGTCTAGTATTAGGTATATTTCATATTTTAAATTCATATTTTATAATTCTTATTTCATAATTTTTCCCCATGCGAAGCATACAAAAAATCTTTATAATCGCTACGATCATACTTTCATTAGCCAGTATTACTAATAAAATCTATGCTCAGTCTACGCCTCAAAAACAAGATGTTTACAACGAGCAACTGATGATGTCGGTTTTGTACCAACAACATGCTGCTGAATGCAAAGCACTCTATTATCAAGCTTTTAACATGGCTAAAATGATGTTGGACAAAGATTTGGCCAATAAAAACCTTAAAGGTAAACGTGCTGTTGTAGTAGATATTGACGAAACAATTCTGGATAACAGTCCCTTTGAAGCTAAAATGATGACTAAAAATGCAAAATTTCCGGATGACTGGTATGTTTGGACTTCGATGGCTACTGCAAAAGCCTTGCCGGGGGCTGCTGAATTTTTAAATTATGCTGCAAATAAAGGTGTTGCTGTATTTTATGTTACCAATCGTACTGAAAAAGAGACAGCTTACACACTTAAAAACTTAAGAGCCGAAAAATTCCCGATGGCAGATACCTTGCATCTTATTTCCAAAAAGAACGAATCCTCTAAAGAAGGCCGTCGTTTGAAAATAATGGAAAAATACCGTATTGTTTTACTGGCCGGTGATAACCTGACCGATTTTTCGGTTGTTTTTGACAAAACTTCTATCGAAACACGTAATGCAAAAACCACAGAACTCCGTAATGAATTTGGCAAACGCTTTATCGTTTTACCCAATGCTATGTATGGTGACTGGGAAAGAGCCATGTATGACTTATACAAATCAGATACGACCAAAGATAAATCAGCAATAAGAAAATTACTGCTGAAGGATTTTTAATTTGAAGTATCCTTCTATCTTTCAAAACGACAAAAATACTTAAATCACTCCTATCATTTTCACTAACAATAACTATTTTTCAACACTGAGAGGGTTTGAAACCCTCTCAGTATTGAAATTTCCAATCAATAAATTTTACAAAAATTGTTTAAAAAATTAGCTTTTTATTTTAGCTTTGCAACCTAATGAATTATTACTATTCATTCACCATGAAATAATCGTTTTATGATAAGGAAGCTCAGTATTGTTATAATAATTGCCTGTTTTTCTTTTACAGCCAACGCACAATTCATCCATAGTATAGAGTACAAAGCTGGTGTTTCTGTGTCAGCGCTAGAATGGAATTTATCCAATACCTTGGTAGCATCTAATCTTTTCCCGGATGATTATTATGGTTTAACCACTGCTTTTAACATAAAGTACTGGAATCATAAGTACTGGAATCTTTCCACTCAAATTGGCTATACTCAGTGTGGAGGGTCTACTACTTTAACATATACTGATATTACAGGAATTTCGCTGGGTGAAATAACAGTGCATGAACGCATGGACTATATTAATCTTACTGCACTTTTAGAAGTAAAATATCCTTTCAGAAAATTTACACCTTCCTTTAAAATGGGGCCTCATCTGGATTATCTGAGTTCTGCATTTTCTTATGCCGATAATTTCAACCGCTTTAATTATGGATTGAATATTGGAGGAGGCATCGCTTATGCACTCAATGAGCATCTCTTTTTAAGTGCTGACTATAATTATTATTGGTTTTATAACAAAATCAGAACTTCTAAACTTGAGGTAAGTATTACCAAAAATGCAAGTATAATACTGGGAATCGGATATAAGTTTTAAACAAATTCTAAGAGACAGATGAAAAGAATTTTAATCATAGTAGCAATGCTGATAAGTATATTTAGTACCCAGGCTCAGTTTATACATAGTATTGAATTGAACAATGGCATTGCAGTGAGTAAATTGGATAATAATAACAGCAATAATCAGTTTTCTTATGAGCAATTATACTTTAGCGGAATTTCATCAGCCATAAATTTAAATTATCTTAATCATAATTACTGGAATTTATGTTCTCAATTGGCTTACCAAGAAATTGGCCAAAAAACAGCCCAAAATACTTCGGACTATCCTACGTCGAATTTAGTAAAAAGCTATTCTGTTTTTTATTTCAATCTTCTAAGTTTTAGCACATTGTTTGAACTCAAATATACCAATAAATACATAGTCCCTTCACTAAAATTTGGTCCAAGAATCGATTATACTTATATTAATTATTCAAAGTCTAATCAACTGAATACATTCAATTACGGATTTGCGTTGGGAATTGGACTCAATTATCAGTTCAAAGGGCATTTCAGCCTTCATGCTGATTATACCTTTAATTGGTTTGCAAAAGACTTATTTTCTGATTCTTACGATATAGCAGGAGCTTCTCATGCTATCAACTATCCGGCTATTTCTATAAAAAGAAACATGAGCATCATGATAGGATTTGGGTATAAATTCTAAATTACTTCTCCTCATCAAAAAAATAATCTGCAAAATTAATAAAATAGAGTTTTTTAATAGCGCGGGTAGTAGCTGTATATAACCACCTGAGAAATTCTGTATTGATCATATCCTCCTTCATATAACCCTGATCTACAAATACCGTATTCCATTGCCCGCCCTGGGTTTTGTGGCAGGTGAGTGAATAGGCATACTTCACTTGCAGCGCATTCAGGTAGGGACTGTTCTTTACTTTCTGCAGGCGTTCTCTCTTGAGGGGAACATCTTCGAAGTCTTTCATAATTTCGTCCCAGAGTTTGCGGTTTTCAGTAAAAGGAAGGGCAGGCGCTTCCAGCATAATGGTATCTAACATGATCTTTACTTCCAGTTCTTTTTCGTCGGGAAAATCAATCAACTGAACCGTAATATCTGCAAAGCGGAAACCGTAAATTTCTTCAATCTTTCTAATTTTCAGTATCTCAACAATATCACCATTGGCAATAAATCCGGTTTCCGATTCTTCGGGTAACCAGAAATAATTATTGCGAAGCACCATCATGTAATCACCGGCAGAAATTTCATCTTCCTGAAATAAAATACGGTTACGGATTTCTTTGTTGAAAATATTAGCCCGCTTGTTTGAACGGCAAATCACAACCACATTGTCCCTTTCCTCAGTTGAATAGCTACTGTTCAGGCAATCTTCCAACTCAGCACCGCTTATGCGTTGCACATCTTCAAAACCTTCGAGGTTGAAAAAAGGGACTTCAAAAGATTCATCCTTGATTTTTTTGCGCAAATGGGTGGCATTGGTCAAAATGCCCGATTCCTGAGCCTGACGAACAACCATGGTCAGTTCATGCTCGGTAATATTGAGCCTGAAGGCTCCTTTTAGAAAATTTTTATCAAGTGCTGGACTCAAATCAGAACCCACCGGTGGAAGCTGTGCAGTATCTCCAATCAATATTAAATTGCAGTTCAAGCCTTCGTTGATATAAAGTATAAGATCCTCCAAAACACTTCGACCCGAGAAAAGGCCCCCTTCTGTTTTATGGTTCATATCGGGTATCATAGAGGCTTCGTCCACGATAAAAATAGTATTGCGGTGTTTATTTTGCTGTAGGGTTAAAAAAGTATGTCCGTCTTTGGAAGTCTGTACACGGTAGATCTTTTTGTGAATGGTAAAGGCACGCATTCCTGAATATTCTGACAAAACCTTGGCTGCACGCCCTGTGGGAGCCAACAAAACAGCCTTTTTGTCGAGGTAAGGGAAAGCTTTTACAAGAGCACTGACAACAGTGGTCTTACCGGTTCCTGCATAGCCTTTTATTAAAAATGCATCTTCATGCTGAGTTTCATAAAAAAAAATGCCCAGCTTATCAATCAACTCCTTTTGATCCAAGGTAGGTTCAAAAGAAAAAAAACGTTGAATGATTTTGCTGATGTCTTTTGCGTGCAAGGTGGATACTATTAGGTTATTGGTTATTGAGTTATTGGTTATTGAGTTATTTCCTACTGCTTGTTACTTATCACATTTCGATTATTTGACATTCTATCACAACTCATTTTCAAATCGCTAAATCGCAAAATCACAAAATTTTCAACTGGTATGGTCGATCACAATTTTCCATTTTCCCTTGATTTTACGCCATAGCAATGAAAAATAGCCGTCAACATTTCCTTTTTCTCTTATCAGCTGCCAGCTTCCGATGATGATCATATTGTTGTTATTGATGTATTGAAAGGATAAATTGTCGAATGCCAGTTTTCCCATTGTAGCCTTATCGGGATAGGATTTTAGATAATTGTCCAAAGTTTGCTGCCAGCCATGGGTAACGCCTTTTTTACTCACAAACAACATGGAATCCGATTGCCAGTAATGTTGCATATAAGCAGGAATATCACCCTGGTTCCAGGAAGCTTCCTGTTCTTTCATCAATGTTTTAATTTGTTGAAAGGTATTTTGCCCTTGACCAAAAGAAGTCAATGCAACAAAAGAGATAACAATAAATATCAAAACAATTTTGAAAGTTTTCATTTTCTGCATATTTAAATTAGGAATTAGAAAATAAAAATATAGATTTCCAAATAACTTAATAACCCAATAACCTAATAACTATTTTACAAACCTACTTATACTTAAATTCATCAATATCCCGTCTTTCGCGTTTGGTAGGTCTACCAACTCCCCTGTCCCGTTTTTCAAAATTGGTTTTGCGCGCCAGTCTCAATCTTTCAATTTCTTTAGCGGGCGTTTGATCTTCCACATAATCGACGGCAAGCTTTGCCGATACCCTGCGGTCGAGTATATCTTTCACCAATAAAATCTTTTTGAGTTGTTCAATTTGAACTTCTATCACTTCCCCAATTTTGACAATATGAGAAGCTTTTGTTTCCTGTCCGTTGATCCTTACTTTACCAGCTCTGCATTCTTCAGTAGCCAGGCTGCGGGTTTTAAATACCCTTACACACCACAACCATTTATCAATACGAACTTCCATAAAAATTATTTCTGACGGAAATAAAGTTGAATGGGTACACCATTGAAATCGAATAATTCTCTCATTTTATTTTCAACAAAACGTTTGTAAGGTTCTCTGATATATTGAGGCAGATTACAAAAGAAAACAAAAGAAGGATAAGCCAAGGGTAGCTGGGTAATATACTTGATACTGATATGTTTGCCTTTGTAGGCAGGTGGTGGATTATCCTTAACCAAGGGAAGGAAAATCTCGTTCAGCTGTGATGTGCTGATACGTCGGCTTCTATTTTTATACACCTGACTGGCAGTTTCCATCACCTTGAAAATTCTTTGTTTGTTGGGAACTGAAGTAAAAACAATTGGGATATCGGTAAAAGGAGCTAATTTATCACGGATAAGGGCTTCATAATCTTTATGGGTATTGGTTTCTTTTTCAACCAAATCCCATTTATTTACTACTACCACAACCCCTTTTCTGTTTTTTTCGGCAAGACTAAAAATATTGATATCCTGAGATTCCAAGCCAGCAGTGGCATCTAACATCAATACACAAACATCACTGTTTTCGATGGCTCTGATTGAACGCATCACAGAATAAAATTCTATATTTTCAAATACTTTACTCTTTTTACGAACACCTGCAGTATCTACCAATAAAAAATTGAAACCAAAACTAGTGTAAGGAGTATATACAGAATCTCTTGTAGTACCAGCAATTGGAGTAACAATGTTTCTTTCAACCCCTATTAAAGCATTGATAATGGATGATTTCCCAACATTTGGTCTGCCAACAATAGCTATTTTAGGGATATCCGGAGCATCTTCCTCTACAATTGTTTCAAATTCTTCTACGATTTTGTCGAGTAAGTCGCCAGTTCCCATTCCATTAACAGAGGAAATACAATAAATTTCGCCCAAACCCAATGAATAGAAGTCGTTGATATCAATCATACGGGCATTGTTATCTACTTTATTGGCCACCAAAAACACTTTTTTATTGGTACGCCTAAGCATATCTGCAACATCCTCGTCCAAAGGGTTTAAACCTTCTTTAACATCTACCATAAATGCAATAATATCTGCTTCTTCAGTAGCCAATACAACCTGTTTGCGAATTTCTTCTTCAAAAATATCATCGCTGCCAATTACATAACCACCGGTATCTATGACCGAAAATTCTTTGCCATTCCACAACGATTTGCCGTAATGCCTGTCGCGGGTTACACCACTTGTAGGGTCAACGATTGCGTCCCTTGTTTCGGTTAAACGGTTAAAAAGTGTTGATTTCCCAACATTTGGGCGACCAACCAATGCTAATATATTTGCCATCTTTGTTATTGCTAAAGAAGTGCCTTTAGTACTTTAAGTACTTAAAATACTTAAAGTACTTAAAGTTAAAATGCAACTTACTGAATTTATTATTCTTAATATTTAAAGTATTCGTTTGTTTTACAAAATTACAAAAAATAAGTGCCTAAAATTAATTTACAAATTATTTAATTTCAACGACTTAATTAATCAATTAATTTATTTGAATCATTATCAAATTATCAAATTACACTTCGTACCCGAATCTTTTCAAGAAAGTATCGTTATTTCGCCAGTCTTTGTTCACTTTTACATGCAATTCCAAGAAAACTTTTTTCTGTAAGAATTCTTCCAGATCAAGTCGGGCCTGAGTACCAACTATTTTCAATGCACTCCCTTTATGACCAATTACAATCCCTTTTTGAGAGTCACGTTCTACAAAAATGGTAGCTGAAATTTTATCTATTGAAGGTTCTTCTTTGTAAGAATCTACAATTACTTCGCAAGCATAAGGAATTTCTTTCTGGTAGTTTTCAAAGATTTTTTCGCGAATAATTTCTGATGCAAAAAAGCGCATGGTTTTATCAGAAATTTCATCTTTAGGGAAGTAAGGTGGTGAATCGGGTAATTTATCTAAAATACTTGCGACCACCTTCTCCATATTAAATTTGAGCAAAGCCGAAACAGGAATTACTTCTGCAGTCGGGAACTTTGCTGACCAGAATTTCATCTTCAATTCTACTGTTTCCTGGTCAGAAAGGTCAATTTTATTGATAATGATAATAGTAGGAATCAATGAATCTTTTACGGTTTCAAGAATTTCCTGATTTTTAAAATCTTCACCTATATCGGTTACCAGCAAAAAGACATCCGCATCTTTCAATGCCGACATCACGAAACCCATCATCGATTCGTGTAATTTATAATGAGGGTTGACAATGCCTGGAGTATCAGAGTATACGATTTGATAATCTTCTGCATTCACAATTCCCATGATACGGTGGCGGGTGGTTTGTGCTTTTGAAGTGATAATAGAAAGCTTTTCGCCGACAAAAGCATTCATAAGCGTTGATTTTCCGGCATTTGGATTGCCAAGAATATTAACAAACCCTGATTTATGTGACATCTTTTCAATTATTGAATAAAACAAAAAAGGTCAGCTTTAGACTGACCTTTGTAGCGGGAGCCGGATTCGAACCAACGACCTTCGGGTTATGAGCCCGACGAGCTACCACTGCTCCATCCCGCAATATATCTTTAGTTTATGAACAATTTCTTTTCCTAAATTTGAGAGTGCAAAGATACTACTATTTTTCACTATAACAAAATAATAATTATATTTCCAGTTATTTTAATGTTGTTAAAACAGATTGGATTTTATTTATTTGAATATAAGCTTATTAAGCTTATTAACTATCTTAGTTAGAATATTAAAAAAAAATTACAAAAAAGAATAAACATTTTTCTTTTCTTCTTGTTACTATATCATAATTGTAAATTAATCAATCAATTTATTAAAAAATATAAATAATATAACAAAATGGTATTAGTTGGAAAAAAAGCCCCAGTATTCATTGCAGATGCAGTGATTAACGGAGGCGAATTTGTAGAAAATTTTTCATTGGAACAATTTATTGGTAAAAAACATGTGGTATTTTTCTTTTATCCATTGGATTTTACTTTTGTTTGTCCTACCGAAATTATTGCTTTTCAAGAAAAATTAGCTGAATTTGAAAAACGCAACGTTGCAGTTGTTGGCTGTTCTATCGATTCAAAATTTTCACATTGGGCCTGGTTGAATACTGAGCTTAAAAATGGCGGTATTAAAGGCGTTAAATTCCCATTGGTTTCTGATTTAACAAAAACCATTTCTCAAAACTTTGATGTTTTGGCCGGAAATTTTGACTACAATGATGAAGGTGAAGTCGCATTTATTGGCGCACCTGTTGCATACAGAGGTTTGTTTTTAATTGACAAACAAGGTGTTGTACAACATCAACTGGTAAATAATTTACCATTGGGTAGAAGCATTGACGAAGCCATCCGTATGGTAGATGCATTGCAATACTTTGAAGAAAATGGCGAAGTTTGTCCTGCCAACTGGCACAAAGGCGAAGTTGCCATGAAAGCAACAGCAGAGGGTGTTGCTGAATATCTTTCGAAAAAATAAGGTTTTTTTAATAATTGTTTTCTCCTGCAAGCGTTTGATTTCGCTTGCAGGATTTTTTTTTATAAAGCACAATGTCTGAATTTTAATTAATAACTTATCTTCCCAATAGCACAAGCACTAAGAATCATTAAATCATGCATTTAAACCGAGGTATCAAGTCATATATTTTGTTTTTTGAACGCAGATAACACTGACCCCTGAAGGGAAAAGCTGATTTTAACGGATTTTAAACATCAGCAAATCAGTAATATTAAAAAAAAATCCGCGAATATCCGTGTTTACGGAACGTATCCGTTTCATCCGCGTTCTAAATTTTAATACCATGATTTCTAAAATTCAAAAGTCACATATTAACTTTTCACTATTACCAACTCAAATTCTTATCTTTGCAAAAAAAAATAGCTTTGACTTACCCTACTAATATAGAACAAAAAATAGCTTTCGATACCATTCGCCAACTTATTCTCAACGAATGTATCAGTGTGCTGGGCCAAAAACTGGTTGAGAAAATCAGTTTTAAACAGGATTTTACCGAAATAGACCGATTGCTCAATCAAACCGAAGAGTTCCGACAAATTTTATTGTTCAACAATTATTTCCCATCTCAGGATTATTTTGATTTAACATCAGAAATTGAGAGAATCAGAGTCCAGGGAAGCTTTATCGATATTCAGTCTTTGATTGAATTAAGATTATCAGTTGCTACCATCTTGAATTGCATTAAATTTCTTAGCCCTGTAGATGAAGAAATTAAATATCCTGAACTCTATGGTTTATCAGCCAATGTTCATCTGAATGATGTCATTCTCATCGCCATAGATCGGATTTTAGACGAAAAAGGATACATAAAAGACGATGCTTCTGCCAGTTTGCGAAAAATCAGAAAAGACTTAAAATCCAAAACGAGCAATGCTGAGAAAAAGCTCAATCAATGCCTTAACATAGCCAAGAAAGAAGGCTGGACAGGTGATGATGTTTCTGTAACCATCCGTAACGGCAGGGCTGTTATACCGGTAAGTGCTACCAATAAAAGAAAAATAAAAGGTTTTGTACACGATGCTTCAGCTACCGGGCAAACTTACTATATTGAGCCCGAAGAAGTTTTTGAATTAAACAACGAGATCAGAGAACTGGAAAATGACGAACGCATAGAAATCGTTAAAATTTTAACCGAATTTACTGATTTTCTGCGCCCTTTTAGCTATGATTTAAAAAATGCTTATTATTTTTTAGCACAAATGGATAGTATCCGGGCAAAAGCTAAATTTGCCATTAAAATAGAAGGAATCAAACCGCTTTTAAACAAAACTTCTCTTATTGAATGGTATACTGCTACCCATCCCCTACTCTACCTATCTCATAAAGCTCAGAAAAGAAGTATAGAACCTCTGAATATCAAATTAGATACAAAACAAAGGATATTGATTATTTCGGGACCCAATGCCGGAGGGAAATCTGTATGTTTGAAAACCGTTGGATTACTGCAATATATGCTACAATGCGGTTTATTGGTTCCTATGAAGCAAACCTCAGAATGCGGGATTTTTAAAAGTATTTTTATTGACATCGGCGATGAACAATCGATAGAAAATGATCTGAGTACTTATAGCTCCCACTTGCTGAACATGAAAACACTGGCTGGCAATGCTACTACCAAGACGCTGTTTTTGATTGATGAATTTGGAACAGGTACAGAACCTCAATTAGGAGGCGCCATTGCAGAAGCCATACTCGAAGAACTAAGTACCAAAAAAGCTTTTGGAGTTGTTACCACCCATTATTCTAATCTCAAACTAATGGCCGATACCAACGATGGCATCGTGAATGGGGCAATGCTTTACGATACACTGAACATGCAGCCTTTGTACAAATTAAAAATTGGTAAACCCGGCAGTTCGTTCGCCTTTGAAATTGCTAAAAATATTGGTTTACAACAACATATCCTGGACAAAGCCATGCAGAAATCAGGAAAATCTCACCTTGATTTTGAGCAACAATTGCAACAACTGGAAGTTGACAAAGAAGAAATAGTCAGAAAGCAACAAGAGCTGAAGGTGGCAGATGATTTTCTATCCGAAATGATAGATAAATATCGTGAATTGAATGATAAACTGGAGAATACCAAAGGGCTGATTGTAAAAAAAGCCAAAGAAGACGCTAAAGAACTGATCAATCAAACCAATCGCATTATTGAAAATGCAGTGAGGATGATCAAGGAAAGCAATGCTGAAAAGGACATTACCCGAGAAGCCAGAGAGAACATTCAGCATTTTCAGGAAAAACTAGATCAAACAGACATAACGATTCAAAAAGTAAAATCAAAACAACTTCCTCCATTGAAAGCAATCGTTGATAAATCACCCATTTTTATAGGTGATTTTGTCAGAATTATCGGGCAACAAACCATTGGAGAAGTTGAATTTATTAAAAATGACAAAGTAATTATTTCATCCAACTCAATCAGGGTAACCTTGCCTTTGAATCAATTGGAAAAAGTTTCTAAAAAAGAAGCCTTACAGAGAGCCAAACCACCCAAGAGCAATCAATACGGCAATGTAATGCAGGAGATTTCGGAAAAAGCTACTCATTTCAAACCAGCCCTCGATGTCAGGGGCAAAAGAGCCGAAGAAGCACTTTCTATGGTTAAACACCTTATTGATGAAGCCATTTTACTGAGCATTTACGAAGTGAGCATATTACACGGCAAAGGAAACGGCATCTTACGTCATGTTATCCGAGAACATCTCCGGAGTATCAGCGAAGTAAAAAGTTTTAAAGACGAAGCCCTCGAAAGAGGTGGAGATGGAATTACGCTGGTAAGTTTTAATTAATATAATGAAAGAAAGATGTTTATAATTAAGGAAAATGTTTTCAACCTTAATCCTTAAATATTATTGAGTATTTGCAAAAAATCATCAAAAGTAACTATATTCGTATTCTTAAAATTTTTAAGAATAAGCAAATCTTTATCTCCAGTTATAATATAATTTGCATTTACATCTACAGAAAATGCTAACAAAAAATCATCATTTTCATCTCTTGAAAGTTTAACTTTTGTTAGCTGTTTTTCATTGATAGTAGATAATTTAATAATTTCAATGGTTTCCTTAATTCGTTGATTGGAAATATATTTTTTAATTTTTGGTCGAGATACAACATCTTTATATTCATTTATAATTTCATTACAAATAAATATTTGGAGATTAGGATTGCTCAATAAGCGGCTTAAGTGTTGAAGTCTTTTCCCAATCGTAAAACTTATCCAAATATTGGTATCTAAGTAATAAGAATAATATAATGTCGTATTAATTAGGTTTTAAGGAATAT
>JBAXNW010000071.1:0-15064 GCA_037133555.1 Bacteroidota bacterium | reverse complement strand
ATATTCCTTAAAACCTAATTAATACGACATTATATTATTCTTATTACTTAGATACAACGAATAGAGCCTTGAAAGATAACTATTCTGATAATTTACTGATAGATGCTTCAATTACCGATTTAACAGTTCATTACATCGGTAATCATTATTATTACAATTATTTGTTCAGAGGCATGATATACGTTGAATTAGGGATAAACTGGCAGGTGTTGGATTATTATAAAATGCCCGTTTTTTTATTAAAAACAAGAACTAAATCTGGTCAATTTGCTGTAAGCAATTCAAATAAAGATGCTTACAAGGCTAGCAAAGACGCCCTTGAGTTTGGACTGATTGCTTTTATGAATTCTAAAGAAGTAATCACATTGATGCAGGATAAGACTCAAACTGGAACAGAAGCGTCTTTTAGCGAAATTCAGATTCCAACATCAGGCAATTATGCAACTAGTTTATCACAAGCCATTCAATCTTCAGTAACTGTGAAAAATAAAAAAGGACATGGAAGTGGTTTCTTGATCAGCAATGATGGTTATATTATTACCAATTATCATGTAATTTCTGATACTGCTGGTTTAAAGGTTATATTGCATAACGATAGTGCTTATGAAGTAGAAATTATAAGAGTGAGTAAAATTTACGATTTGGCACTATTGAAAATTCATGCTTCTGGATTTACACCTTTAAAAATCAGTGAATCCAAAGAAATTGAAATTGCAACTGATATTTATGCCATTGGAACGCCAACGGCAGAAGAATTGTCACAAACGATTTCTAAAGGGATTATCTCAGCCGTTAGAAAAACCACTGAAAATTCAAAACTGATACAAACAGATGCAAGTATAAATGCGGGCAATAGCGGTGGAGCTATCGTAAATAAGGATGGATTGGTAGTAGGAGTGGTCAGTTCAAAATTAAAAGGCTTTGGGATAGAAGGGGTGGCTTTTGGAATTCCTGCTTATGAAATTATGAGTAAGCTAAAATTAAGCATTCAATAAACTTAATTTTAAGTACTTAAGGTATTTTAAGTGCTTAAAGTACTTCAATTACGCCACCTAATGCACATCCAGCCCGTATTGCATATAAACTAAATGATTCAGCGTTTTTAGTATTTCCTCCATGTATTCGTTTACGGCTTTGACGCTGCCGGGTAGAGTGTAAACCAGTGAACTTCCCATCAATCCTGCTACTCCACGGCTTAACAAAGCATTGGGTTTTTCAGCACCGTATTTTAAACGTATCATTTCCATAATGCCAGGTATTTCTTTGTCGAGTAAAGGTTTTACAGTTTCGGGTGTAATATCGCGGGGGCCAATGCCGGTGCCTCCGGTTGTAAAAATAAAGTCAATATGATCTTCACCAGCCTGTTGCAACTGGAAAGTAAGTAAGCCAGCATCATCGGGAATAATCACATGGTTGATAGCAATCATAATTCCGGTTTTGCTTGCATGTTTTTCAAGCAATTCTTTGATGCGAACGCCACTGCGATCTTCATATTCTCCTGCACTGGCTCTGTCGCTAAGGGTTATTACCAAAGCTTTGTAAATTTTAGGGTAATATTCCAGCACATCACCTGCTTTCATTGTTCCTCCCTTGAGAACCCTTGCAAAAATGCCTTCTTTGGGCATCACACAATTGCCGACTTCCCGATAAATGGCACAGCCATCCCCATGGCAATGTTTGCCGATTTGTGTGATTTCTAATGTAATTGTATCGTTTTTTAAAATATCCAAGGGATGGGCTTCGTAAATCAGCATACCTTCGGTAGTAATATTTTCGGCAAACTCACCAAAATTTATTTTTCTGTTGGCTTTTTCTTCAAATTTTATGATGCTTTCTCGGCCCAGTAAACTTACCTGACGATGCCATTTGCCTGAATGGGCATCATTGGTAACGCCAATAGCTGTGAGTTCGATGGCATCCACTGCTTTTTTGATGGTGCCTTTTTCTTCGGAAATATTGACAGATAATATGTTGAGTTTGCTCATGCTTTTTTTGTTTGAAAAGGCAAAAATAAGAAAAATTGGGCAAAGAGTTTGAAAAGTTTGAAAAGTTCATAAAGTTGAAAGATAGAAGACGGAAGGTAGGAGATACTTTCGTTGTAATTTCTAATTTTTAATTTCTTTATTAAAATCTTAAAAAAAGCTAAGAACTTTATTTTGTATCTTAACAAATACTATCTTTGCCGCTTTTATAAATTTAAATACATTTTAATGAACGAATTAAGTTATAGTTTAGGAGTCAGTATGGCTTTTAACCTTAAAGGACAAGGGATTGATATTGAAAATAAAGCTGATTTTTTAAAAGGAATGGAAGCCGTTTTAACTGAAACTGAATTGGCTATTCCTGAAGAAAAAATAGGTGCAATCATTAATGCCTATTTTACCGAATTACAAGAAAAAAGTTTTGACGAAGTTAAAAATCAAGGGAAATTATTCCTGGAAGAAAATGCCAAAAAAGAAGGTGTTGTCACCTTGGAAAGCGGACTTCAATATGAAGTAATGGTAGTAGGAAAAGGTGAAATGCCAGGATTGACTGATGTAGTGACAACCCATTATCACGGAACATTGATAGATGGAAATATTTTCGATAGCTCTGTTCACAGAGGACAACCTGCAAGTTTTCCCGTGAATGGTGTCATCAAAGGATGGACTGAAGCATTGCAATTGATGGCTGTTGGTTCAAAATGGAAATTATTTGTTCCATATCACCTGGCTTATGGTGAACAAGGTGCAGGGCAAGCGATAGGACCATATACTACCCTTGTTTTTGAAGTTGAATTACTGGAAATTCAAAAGAATTAATTCTCCAAGGATTTAATAAAACGAAGACCTGATAAGCAATTATCGGGTCTTCGTTTTTATATTAGACCGCTAAGGCTTATAGGTATTGATTGCTTTTAATCTTTCAACTTCCCAAAGCAATAAATTCTTCCATCTATTCCTCCATTTTCTAAAAAATTCTTATCTTTGCGTTTCTATAAATAATTTATTTAATATCAACAAACATACATTCAAATGATTACTGATAATTTCATAAAACGTCACAACGGTCCTCGCGAAGAAGAAGTTGAGTTGATGTTAAAAAAGATTGGCGTTGCCTCCTTGGATGAGCTGATTGACAAAACCGTTCCTATGTCAATACGTTTAAAAGCTCCACTTAATTTACCAAAGGGTATGAATGAGTTTGAATATTCAAACCATATCAAAGAAATAGGCTCTAAAAATAAAATTTATAAAACGTATATTGGGATGGGGTATTATAACTCCATTACTCCGGGTGTTATTACAAGAAATATTTTAGAAAATCCGGGTTGGTATACTTCCTATACTCCTTACCAGTCCGAAATTTCTCAAGGCCGCTTAGAGGCTTTGCTGAATTTTCAAACCATGGTAAGTGATCTTACAGCCATGCCTATCGCCAATGCTTCTTTGTTAGATGAAGGTACTGCTGCTGCTGAAGCGATGATTATGTTTTTCAATGCCCGTTCACGTGATACAGTAAAAAAAGGTGCTGATAAATGCTTTGTTTCCTGTAATCTCTTTCCTCAGAGCATTGATGTAATTGTCACTCGTGCAACCGCGCTGGGTATCGAATTGGTGTTTGGTGATCATAAAACTTTTAATTTTACTGAAAAAATATTTGCTGCCATTGTTCAATATCCTGATCAATTTGGTGATGTAAACGACTATTCTGCTTTTGTTACAAAAGCTAAAGCAAATGGAAGTTATGTAGGTGTTGCATCTGATTTAATGTCGCTGGCATTGTTAACTCCCCCGGGCGAATGGGGTGCCGATTGTGTGTTTGGTACCAGTCAGCGTTTTGGTATTCCCATGGGATACGGTGGACCTCATGCTGCTTTTTTTGCCTGTACCGAAAATTTTAAACGTCAGATTCCTGGTCGTATTATTGGAATTTCGATGGATGTTCATGGTAACCGTGCCCTTCGTATGGCATTACAAACCCGCGAACAGCATATTAAACGCGAAAAAGCAACTTCCAATATCTGCACAGCACAAGCTTTACTGGCTACCATGGCTGGGATGTATGCAGTGTATCACGGACCCAAAGGGATTAAAGAAATTGCCCGTCATATCAATATTCTGACGGGTGTTTTGAACAATGAACTTAAAAAATACGGTTATCAACAGCGCAATCAATATTTCTTCGATACCCTGTCAGTAGAATTACCTGGCGGCGTATCAATGGAAGCCATTAAAAAGGCCGCCCTGGCTTTAAAAATGAACTTCCGTTATACCGATGATATGACGATAGGGATTAGTATTGACGAAACTACTTCGCTTTGCGATATTAATAAAATCCTGAATATCTTTGCGGATGCCAATCATAAAGAATATGTAAAATTTGTCTGTGTCCCTTCCGAATGCGAATTAATTACTACAATTCCTTCTCAATTAATGAGAACTTCGACATTTTTGCAACAAAAAGTTTTTAATGTCAATCATTCCGAAACAGAAATGATGCGCTATATCAAAAAACTTGAAATCAAGGATTTGTCCATGAACCGTGCAATGATACCATTGGGTTCTTGTACCATGAAACTAAATGCTGCAACTGAACTTTTCTTTATGAGCTGGCCTGAATTTGGTGCCATCCATCCTTTTGTTCCTGCCGATCAGGCAGCCGGTTATCTCGAATTGATCAGCAATTTCGAAAAAGACCTTTGCGAAATCACAGGTTTTGCAGGTGTTTCTTTTCAGCCAAATTCAGGTGCTGCCGGAGAATATGCAGGTTTAATGGTTATTCGTGCCTATCATCGCAGCAGAGGAGATATGGATCGAAATGTCTGTCTGATTCCTTCTTCTGCCCACGGAACCAATCCTGCATCTGCTGCCATGGCTGGCATGGAAGTAGTCGTTACCAAATGCGATGAAATGGGGAATATTGATGTTGCCGATTTAAAAGCCAAAGCTGAACAATATGCAGCAAGCTTATCCTGCCTGATGGTAACCTATCCTTCTACCCATGGTGTTTTCGAAGAAAGTATTTTAGAAGTGGTTGCTATTATTCACAGTCATGGTGGTCAGGTATATATGGATGGTGCAAACATGAATGCACAGGTTGGTTTGACCAATCCAGGCAATATCAATGCCGATGTATGTCATCTGAACTTACACAAAACATTTGCCATTCCTCATGGTGGTGGTGGTCCTGGAGTAGGCCCTATTGGAGTTGCCAAGCATCTACTTCCCTTTTTACCCACTCATAAAATGGTAAAAACCGGTGGTGAACAAGGTATTCATGCCGTTTCATCTGCTCCTTTCGGAAGTGCGATGGTATTGCCAATCTCTTACGCTTATGTAAAATTACTGGGCGGTAATGGCTTAACTGAAGCTACCCGATTTGCTATTTTGAATGCAAATTATCTGAGAGCCCGTTTTGAAGGACATTTCAAAATCCTTTATACCGGCAAAAATGGTATGTGCGCCCACGAAATGATACTGGATTGTAATGAATTTCATCATACGGCTAATTTACCTGTAATTGAAATTGCAAAACGGTTAATGGATTATGGTTTTCATGCACCAACCGTAGCTTTTCCTGTACATGGTACCCTGATGATAGAACCTACCGAAAGCGAACCCTTGTCAGAACTTGATCGTCTAGCTGACGCTATGATTGCGATCCGACAGGAAATTGCCGATATCGAAAGCGGTAAAGCTGATAAAGACAATAATCTGATTAAAAACGCGCCTCATACAGCCCAGCAAGTTACTGCCGATGTATGGGATAAACCTTATACCCGTCAACAGGCAGCCTTCCCATTGCCTCATGATGATAAATACTGGCCTTCAGTTGGTAGAATAGATGATGCCTTCGGCGACCGTAATCTGGTTTGTACCTGCGAATCTATTTAAAATAAATTTAATATCAATTTACCTACGAATAAGCCTTGTTAAATATTTAGCAAGGCTTTTTTAATAGAAATATTCAGTAAGTCAGCGAGGATGTTGAGTGAAATTGCAAAATATTTGACCTTATTTAATAATCAATCTAAAAAATGGAACTCGACTATATCGATCATATCAATGCATACGGAGATAATATCGTGAGATTGTACAATTTTGACAAGTCTCAGGCTCTTCAGTTTTGTCAGATCGTTCATCAAAGACTTGTTGTTGATCAAAAAGAACTCGATCTGATCACTCTTGATTTTATTCAGGCACGCAATTGCAGCCTTGTGCTGCGGTTATCTGAAACTGATGAGGGAATTGCGTCTGACGATGATGAGGCCTTCTTTTGTGATTTGACAATAGCAGGATATGAAAATATGCTTGCATTGATAGAACCCTTTTGTAAGAAAGACAGCAAAGCCTATCAATATCTCTACGATGTGGATTCTCTGACTGATTTTTTGTTTACACCCAGTGGAAGTTGGGAAGAAGAGAAGGAGATTGATTAATATAAATTCACTATATTCAAATACAAATTCACATTGAATCAATCCAAAGACTTGTTGTTTAAATACAAAGCGACATTTTTCAACTAGACATTCTTATTGAATCAATCCAAAGAGATGTTTTTTAACTGCAAATTCGCCTAGGATTATTGCAAAGTGAGGTTGTTTAAATCTAAAGTGAAGTTGTTAAAATGTCTAATGTCGAAGTTCAAGTAAGCAATGTGGTTTTTCAATTCAAATTTTTAAATAAGAATGGCCGTTGGACAACTGCAAATGGCTGTTTATCGAATTCTTTTTTCAGCAATATCAATCGATTTTTTAAGCCTTCAATTACATTGGTTTACAGAAAAATCATGGGTATATTTAAATTTTATGAATTTTATTTCATTGATAATTAAGGGATAAAATATTTTATTAAAATATTTACAAAAAAGAATTTTTTTTTTAGCCTATTTTAAGATTTCAGATTTTAAATGGTATATCTTTACAGTGTAAAATTTATTAAGGTACTCAATCGAAGATAATTAAAATTTTTATTAACATTTTAAATTTTATGTTATGAAGAATGTATTGTTTCGAAAATTGAAGATGTACCTAAACGTTTTAAGCGTTTTAAAAGCTTACATCGATGTATGGGTTAGCTCTGTTCCCTTTAAAACAGAGGTGAATCATTTTGAAGCCAATCTAATTGCGATTGACAAAAAAACACAAGCGTTGACAGGCAGCGAGGGGGTTAGTGAAAATAAGAAGCAAATGAGTCGCGAACTCATGGATGCAGTTTTAGTGGTTTGCGGAGCCGGCACAGCCTACGCCAGCCAAATCAACAACATGGAACTGAAAACCAGATTCAATTTTTCCAAAAGCGATTTGCGGCATGGGAATGAAAAGGATTTTTACCATCGTTGTGTAAACATCTGTAAAGCTGCTGAAGGCATAAGCGATGCTTTACAAGCCTATAATTTACCGACCGACCATCTGCAATATCTTATGACGACTGCCATTGCTTTTGATCAGCTGATAGCTGCACCCCGTGAAGTGATTAAAGCTGAAAAGAGCAGTAAAGAAGAAATAGAAGCTTTTTATGAAAAATGCGATATTCAGTTGGATGAACGCCTTGACAATTTGATGCTAATCTATAAAAACAGCCAGCAGAATTTCTATACAGAATATGCCAACGCAAGACAAATAGGGGGTTGGCATAAAAAAAAGGATGCAGATCAAGCTGCAGTAAATTGATTTATTTAGATTTTAACTGATTTTCGGAAAAGGTGTGATAATTTTAGAGTTATTACACCTTTTTTTATAAGTGTAAAATGGATAAATTATCATAAAACTTTTTTTACAGTAAGTACTACGAAATTGCTAATACTTTTTATGAACTTCTGTATTTATAATGATGTTATTAACAAATAAACCCATTAATGTTTGCTAATTGTATTTGTTTTCCTAATTTTACAAATATATTAATTTTCATATTGTAATAATCATTGGTAAATAGATATTTGAAATACATCAAGAACAAAAAAAAGAATATTTATTTGTATGTTTTGAATACTAATTTCAACATATTTATACTTTTGTAGAACGCATACTTAAATATAAATGAAAATAAATTTGCATATTGAATTAAAATGATCTACTTTTGTAGCCGTTATACTTAAATTAAAATTTTGAAAACTGCTTTAAAAGATATTGCAAGCATACAAACAGGTATTTTTGCCAAGCCCATTGCAAAGGGCGAGGTGGTTTACCTGCAAACCAGGCATTTTGATGATGAGGGTCAACTCAGTTCAATCCTTTATCCAGACCTGAATGCAGACAGCATTTCAGCAAAACATTTATTGCAGGATGGCGATGTATTGTTTGCAGCTAAAGGGAATAAAAACTTTGCTGCCATCTACGAAAGTAAAAATCCGGCTGCAGTTGCATCTACTTCATTTTTTGTAATCCGGCTGCTGGAAGAATACCATGATAAAATTATACCGGAATACCTGGTATGGTTTATCAATCAGGCGGATGTTCAAAAAGAACTGAAAGGGAAAGCAATCGGTTCATCCATTTCATCCATTTCAAAACAAGTTCTGGAAGCACTTGAGATCAGTATACCTGTAATGCAAACTCAACAATCTATATTGAAAATTGCTCAACTCAGGAATAAGGAAAAGAAATTGAAGATGAAAATTGAGTTGCTTGAGGACGTCAAAATTAGGGAAATTATAAATTATAAATTATGAATGAAAAGAAAAACCCATTAAAAGATAAGTCCTTTCTGTTTGCATTAAGGATTATTAAATTATATAAATATTTAACTGAAGTCAAGAAAGAATATGTGATAAGTAAGCAACTCTTTCGGTCAGGTACTTCTGTAGGTGCAAATATAAGAGAAGCTCAGAACGCCCAAAGTAAACCTGATTTCATTCATAAATTATCCATTTCGCAAAAAGAATGTGATGAAACATTATATTGGATGGAATTGCTTCATCAATCAGAATATTTAAATGAAACAGAATTCAACGCTATATATACCGAAGCTGATGAATTGCTTAAAATGTTACGCAGTGCCATCATTACCTCAAAGAAAAACAATTCATAATTTATCATTTTAAATTTATAATTCTAATGAAAAAAATAACCCAAAAAGACATCAACGATGCAGTATGGAAAGCCTGCGATACCTTTCGCGGAAGCATTGATCCCAGTGTTTACAAGGACTATGTACTTACCATGCTTTTTATTAAATACCTCAGCGATGTCCACGATGATAAGTATGAAACACATCTGAAAAAATACGCCGGGGATAAAGAGAGAGCCAAAAGAGCCATGAAACACGAACGTTTTGTAGTGCCTGAACAAAGCCATTTTAATTATTTGTTTGAACACCGTAACGAAGTCAATATTGGCGAATTGATTGATATTGCCCTGGAAGATCTGGAAGAAGCCAACCGTGATAAATTATACAGCGAAGATGGAGCCGGTATTTTCCAGAACATCAATTTTAACAGCAGTGTGTTGGGGGATACCAAAGACAAAAACACCCGTTTGAAAAACCTTTTGCTTGATTTCAACAAAGAACAACTGGACCTGCGACCTTCCCATCTGGATGGTGTAGATATTATCGGTGGAGCCTATATGTTTCTGATAGAAAATTTTGCCAGCGATGCCGGTAAAAAAGCAGGAGAGTTTTTTACACCCAAAGAAATTTCTACCCTCATTGCAAAGCTTACCAAATCGAAACCCGGTTCACGGATTTGTGATCCAACCTGTGGCTCTGCCTCTTTGTTGATTAAAGCCGGAGAAGAAGTGGGTTCCGATAATTTTTCGCTTTACGGGCAGGAAGCCAATGGCAGTACCTGGGCATTGGCCGTGATGAATATGTTTTTGCATGGTTTTGACAATGCCACCATTCGTTGGGGCGATACCATCCGCAATCCAAAACTGAAAGAAGGCGATGCACTGATGAAGTTTGATACAGTGGTGGCAAATCCTCCGTTTTCCCTCGATAAATGGGGCAAAAGCGATGATAAAGAAGAAAACAAAGCCAGCGATAGTTTCGATCCTGAAACCGACAAATACAATCGTTTCTGGAGAGGAACCCCTCCCAAAAGCAAAGGTGACTGGGCATTTATTTCGCACATGATAGAAACCACCTATGAAGGCAAAGGGAAAGTAGGGGTTGTGGTACCTCACGGAGTGCTGTTCAGGGGAGCCAGCGAAGGTAAAATTCGGCAAAAATGCATTGAAGAAAATATTCTGGAAGCAGTGATTGGTTTGCCTGCCAATTTGTTTTTCGGTACAGGCATACCGGCTGCGATTTTGATTTTTAACAGAGGCAAAGTGGACAACACCAATGTATTGTTTATCGATGCCAGTAAACAGTATGAATCTGCCAAAAACCAGAACAAACTCAGGAATACAGATATTGAACACATTGTAAGTACTTACCGAAGCTTCAATGAAGGCAAACTGCCAGCCGGAATTGCAGAGGATAAGTTTAGTTATGTAGCTAGTTTTGAAGAAATAAAGGAAAATGAATTCAATCTGAATATTCCCCGCTATGTGGACACTTTTGAGGAAGAAGCAGAAGTAAATATTGCAGCGGTTCAGCAGGAAATTGAAAAACTGGAAGCAGAACTGAAAATTGTACAGGCTGAAATGAATACATATTTAAAAGAATTGGGAGTTTAAATAAATTATAAATTATAAATTAAGAATGATAAATGATGAGTGGAAAGCGTGCAAAAGATGCCTGTAAGAACAGTGGTATTACGGTTTCTGACCATATCGAGGATATCCTCGATATGATAGCATTAGACATAGTATCAAAAAGAGAGATAGATAATGTAAAATTTTCGTGGTATCCCTGTTAAAAAGGACGACAATTAAATTAATAACTAAAAAGAAAAAATGATCATTCAGTACGCATCCGATTTACACTTAGAGTTTAAAGAAAACAAGGATTTTCTGGAAAAGCATCCGATACAAGCTAAAGGAGATATTCTCCTCCTTGCCGGTGATATCGTACCATTTGCTTTGATGAAAAAGGCAGATGATTTCTTTAGTTATCTGTCTGATCAATTTGAAATGGTGTATTGGTTGCCGGGTAATCATGAATACTATCATTCCGATGCTTCCGAAAGATCAGGGGCGTTTCAGGAAGCCATTAAAAGTAATGTAATTTTGATCAATAATACCAGCGTAAAGCATGAAAATGTAAAAATAATTTTCTCTACGTTATGGAGTAAGATCAGCCCTCTCAACGAATGGAATATCGAAAACAGCATGAGTGATTTCCATGTCATCAAATATTATGATAAAAAATTCAAACCTCTTCACTTTAATGCGTTGCATCAGGATTGCATGTATTTTTTAAGCAATGAATTAAGCAAAAAAGACACTAATAAATCAGTTGTTGTTACACACCATGTTCCCACGATGTTGAATTATCCTGCAAAATACAAGGGAGATACTTTGAATGAAGCTTTTGCCGTGGAATTGTACGATTTAATCAAATACCAAGAACCTGATTTCTGGATATACGGTCATACCCATGGCAATACCAAAGATTTTGCCATAGGGAAAACGCAATTGCTATGCAATCAGCTGGGATATGTGAAATACAATGAGCATGAAAAATTTAATGCTGCTGCTTATTTTGATATTATTAAGTCTGATAATCAAATTAATAAAGTATAATATGAATCATAAACCTTATTACTTTATCGAACAAAAACAACTTTATTAATATGGAAAAACTTACCCGACATAGTATCCAATGGTTTTATAACTTACTTGCAAAAGGGGAATGTGATATCCTTGATTTTAAAGAACAGTTGGATGATAAAATTATTTTTGGCAAATCACATAAAAATTTTTCGTCAAGTTATGCAGAAATTGCCAAAGATGTTGTTGCTTTTGCAAATAAAAAAGGAGGATTTATTTTTGTTGGAATAGTTGATGAAACAAAAGAATTAAGCAATGATTTTGAATATATTGATTCAAAAGTTTTTGAATTAGTTAGACAAATACAGGACAGAACAAATCCTTCAATTACACTTAAACCATACCGTGTAAAAATAAAGAATAAAGATATTTTGATTCTTGAAATACCATTTTCCCAACAATTGCACAGAACTTCAAAAGGTGAGTACTTAACAAGAAGTAATGATGGGAACCGATATATAGAACCTCACGAAATTTCTACTATTCAGGCAGAGAAAGGACTGATAGTTTATGATCAAAAAACCTGGCGTTTTACCTTTCAAACTTCAGAAAAAGACAAACAGGGAAACGAAGTTCCAGGTTGGCAGGATATAAAACGAAGCAGAGAACTGTGGAATAGGATTCAGAAAGAAAAACCACAAAGCCCATATTTGAAAAACAATTCCGTTGAGTTTACTGAAACGTTGGGGCTTGTAAAAGATGTAAATGGCAAACATCTTCCGACTACTACAGGTATTTTATTTATAGGTAATCAAAAAGTGCTTAAAGAATTCCCTTATAACCAGATAAAATATATCAGATACGATGAAGACGGTTCGCGAACACCTTATGAATATAACGGTAACCTCATCGAAATGGCGGATTCCTGTTTCAATCAACTAAAATCTGAAATCAAACTTAAAGAGTTTCATTTTGGCTTATTTCGTGAATACATTGAAGATTATCCTGAAATTGTTCTTCGTGAACTATTAATAAATGCTATTGTACATAGAGACTATAGCCGGCAACAGATCATTGAAATCAGAAAATATCCGAAATATCTGGAGTTTGAAAGCCCGGGACATTTTCCTCAAGGGATTGACGAAACCAATTTTTTAAGAAAAACGAACGCACGAAATCCTGGCATTATGGATATATTCAGAGAAATTAATTATGCAGAAAAAGCAGGGAGCGGTTTTGATAAGATTTTTACTGCACTTTTGTCTAAAGGAAAAAGCTTACCTACTCCTATTCAAACAGAAAGTTCAATCTTAATTAGAGTGGAAGCAGATATGTATTTGGAAAAACTTGCTGAACTGAGTTTTCTTTACAAGCAAATACTTAAAAAGGATATTGATTTAGAAAAACTTATTGTTCTAAATCATATTTATACAGGGCAAAAACTAACTTTTCAACAGTTAGAACAATTGCCATTTATTAATACATATCAGTTGCGTCTAATACTAAGTGAATTACTAGATATTGAATTTATTGAAACGACTGGTAGGACTTCTGGATTAAAATACATTTTACATAGAAGCAAATTAGCTTCTACCGATGACAAAATTAGCTATTCAAAACTTAAAAAACAAGAAAAAGCCCAACAAATTGAAGCAATTATAAGGTATTTGAATACTGCTGATGAAATTGATAATGAAGCTGCACGAATAATGCTTCATATACCTGATACAAATGCTTCATATATCTCAAGATTATTTGGTGAAATGGTGGAAGCAGGTTTAATTAAAATTGCTACAGAATTAAAACATAACCAACGAACATATAAAAAAGCATGATTGCAAAGAAAAACATTCAGATATTCAATAGGTTAATTAATTCTTCTTTGCAATCTTCTTTGCAAAAATGCAAACTTTATTTCTTGCAAATATATAAGTGTTTGCATTTCAGTTTGCCTTTTTTTAAACTTCTGCAAACGCATTGCAAAGAAATAGCGACACAATATCAAATACTTACAATAAAACCGTTTGCAGTATCCGTTTACAAAAACACTAACTTATAACTGATGAATAAAGAAAACAATAACAATACAATATATAAAGACACTCCACTTGGCAAAATTCCTAGTGATTGGGAAGTGAAAACTTTAGCTAATTGTTGTGATATTAAAGGAGAATATGGAATAAATGCTGCTGCAATTGAATATTCAAATGATCATCCTACATATATAAGAATTACAGATATTGATGATGAAGGGAATTATACGGATATTAAAAGAATGTCTGTAAAAGATGAAAATTCTGATAAATTTATTTTAAGTAAAAGGGATATTGTTTTTGCAAGAACCGGTGCAACTGTTGGGAAAACATATCTTTATAATGAAAAAGATGGAATATTGGTTTTTGCAGGATTTTTAATAAGATTTAGACCTAATGAGGACATTTTACTTAGTCAGCACTTAAAATTTTATTCATCAACTAAAACCTATTGGGATTGGGTTAAAACTGTTTCAATGAGAAGTGGGCAACCAGGAATTAATGCTGAAGAATATGGTTTACTCAAAGTCCCAATACCTCCATTACCCGAACAAAAAGCCATATCCAAACTCCTCTCTACCTGGGATGATGCCATACTCAAAACCCAAGCACTACTATTACAAAAAGAACTAAGCAAGAAATGGCTGATGCAAAATTTGTTGACGGGAAAGAAACGGTTGAAGGGGTTTGAAGGTGAATGGAAAAAGATTCATATCAAAGATATAGCGAAAGAAGTGAGCATAAAAAATAAAACAGATAAACAACTTACCGTTTTATCATGTACCAAATACGATGGACTTGTTCCTTCATTGGAATATTTTGGTAGAAAAATATTTTCGGACGATGTAAGTACTTACAAAATTGTTCCAATAAATCATTTTGCTTATGCTACCAATCATATTGAAGAGGGTTCACTTGGATATCAGGAATTATTGGATGAAGCATTGATAAGTCCAATGTACACTGTTTTTAAAACAGATTCTACAATTAATGATTCCTTCTTTTACAAGCTTTTAAAATCATACAATTTGGTTAGTAAATATCAAGCACGAATGGAAGGATCAATAGATAGGCGAGGTGGATTAAGATGGGATGCCTTTTCAATCATAAGAGTTTGTATCCCATCTTATGAAGAACAAACTGCCATAGCTCAATTGCTGCAAGCAGCCGATAAAGAAATACAACTATTGAAAAGTAAAGCGGAGAAGTTGAAGGAAGAAAAAAAGGGGATGATGCAGGTGTTGTTGACGGGGAGGAAGAGATTGAAAGTTTAAATAGTGTAATAATAACAAACTAAAATACTATAATGGAATGGATTAAATTCAATGTTGAAGATATTAATAGTAAATATCTTTTTAAATTTTTATCGGAAAGTAAATTAATGAGTTTACTAGAATCGAGACTGTTCATTAAACTGTGTCAAATTAAATTATTAAATTTGACAAACATATGA
>JBAXNW010000070.1:0-15989 GCA_037133555.1 Bacteroidota bacterium | reverse complement strand
CAAATATACACTTATTTAATTGAATAACAAAGAATTAAATTATAGAAGACCCCTACAATTAAACCTATATTTGTAAAAAAATAAAACACTTTTCTAAGCCACCAAATTATTCCTGGCTATTTATATTTTTTTACAACATAAAACTGTGTTATTGCCAATCCCTAAAAAGACACACTAACAGCAAATCATCATTTAAAACAATTTTTGCAATGAACATTCAGGGCAAAACTAAGGAAGCACTCATCAATGAGATGCGTGAGTTAGTTCAAGAGAATAATTCTTTAAAGGGTTTTAAGGAAAAAGAAGCAGCGGCTTTGATTATTGCCAACAAAGAATTGCACTTTCAAAACGAAGAAAAAGAAAAACGGGCTGCAGAGTTAGTAATAGCCAACAAAGAACTTCAATTTCAGAACGATGAAAAAGTAAAACGGGTAGATGAGTTGGCCATTATAACTGCCGAAGCAAACAGGACCACACACTTACTACAGGTGCATCAGATAGAACTGGAGATGCAAAATGAGGAGCTTAAATCAGCCTTAGCCTTGGCAAAATATGCTGCTGAATTAGATCTTGTTAATAAAGAGATTTCAATTCGATTAGAGGAAAAAATCAGACAAAACAGAGAGCAAATCAGCCTAAACACTATGCTTGCTTTTCAGCGGGATCGTTTAGCTGAAATTGCCAGCCTGGTGCCAGGTGTTGTGTATCAATATCGTCTCCACCCCGATGGAACTTCCTGTTTCCCTTATGCCAGTGAAGCTTTAAAACAGATTTACAGGGTTAGCCCCGAAGAGGTTATAGAAGATGCAACTAAGGTATTTGCAAATATTCACCCCGATGATTTCGATGGGGTAATCACCTCCATACAAAACTCGGCAAAAGAATTATGCCCTTGGCAGCAAGAGTACAGGGTGAAATTTGAAGATGGGAGTATCCGTACACTTTTTGGAAATGCGATACCTCGCTTGGAGGAAAATGGATCGGTGCTTTGGCACGGATTTATCACCGACATCAGCGAACGCAAAAAGGCGGAAGAAAAGCTGTACAATTCGGAACGTTTTTTCAACACAATATTTAATTCTCAAAATTCTGAAATTGCAATTCTCGATGAGACCGGAATGGTGATTCAAGTTAACCAGAAATGGCGAGAATTTGCAAATGCCAAAGCAAGCATACCTGAAATGATTTGTGAAGGAGCAAATTACCTGTTAGTTTGCGATGCAACAACCGGTGCAGAAGCTGTTTACGCCAAAGCAATGGCTGAAGGAATTCGTTCGGTTATTGATAGAAGTAAGACTACGTTTACAAGTGAATATCCATGTAATACTCCCACTGAAGAACTCTGGTTCAGTTCCAAAGTAACCCATATGGATGGCTATGGGTTTACCCGTATTTTGGTTGTTATTGATAACATCACCGAACGCATATTGAACGATAGAATAATAAAAGAAAACTACCAACGATATAATTCCATGGTATCCAATATTTCGGACGTGATTGGCATTATGGGTGCTGATGGCCTTATGAAGTATAAAAGTGCAAACATCGAAAAGTTTTTTGGATGGTTGGCCGAAGATAGAATCGGTAGCAGCGGTTTTTCGACCATACATCCCGATGATATTGATTATGTTCAAAAAGTTTTTTATTCGCTGCTTGAAGAAGAGAATTCAGTAAAAACCATGGAATTCAGGTACGAATGCAAGGACGGAACATACAAGCCTATAGAACTTACTGCTGCCAACCTCATGAACGACCCTGTCATCAATGGCGTATTACTCAACTACCGCGACATTAGTGAGCGTAAAAAAAATGAAGAAAAAATCAAACTTCAATACGATGAACTTCAGGAAAATTATTTAGAAAAAGACAAATTCTTCTCTATTATCTCACACGACCTTCGTGGGCCTCTAGGCGGATTTATGGGTTTAACCGAAATGATGGCAGCAGGCAATCAGTTTTTTAGCGATACAGAAAAAATAGAGATGATGCTTTCCCTGAGCAATTCGGCACGAAACACTTTTAATCTTTTGGAAAATCTGCTTGCATGGTCGAAAATGAAGCTGGGCCTCACTGAATTTAAAGCAGAAAAACTTGATTTAAATGCCTTGCTGTTGGATTGCAAAAATATCGTTGCTGAATCGGCCAGGAAAAAGATGATAGCAATAAATCTTGCCATTTGCAATGAAGCAGAAGTGACAGGGGATAAAAACATGCTTCCATCGGTTCTACGCAATTTGGTTTCGAATGCCATTAAGTTTACACCCCATGGAGGCAGCATAAGCATTACGGCCGACAGAACAGAAAACAGCATGATGGTAGTATCGGTAAAAGATACAGGTATTGGCATGAGCGAAAAGATGCTGAATGATCTTTTTCACATCGATGCTAGCACAAAACGGCCAGGTACAGAAGGTGAACAGAGTAGTGGATTGGGTTTGCTGCTTTGCAAGGAATTTGTCGAAAAACAAGGGGGTAAAATATGGGTAGAATCGGAGCAAAATAAAGGCAGTGTATTTAGTTTCAGTCTTCCTTGCAATTGTCAAAATGCTAAAGAAATTGCTTCAACAACTGAACTTAGGGCAAAGCCTGAGGGCCCAAAAAATAAATTGAAAATATTGATAGCAGAAGATGATGAGCCATCGGCAAAATATACTACAGCCTTGGTGAAAAACATTTGCAAGGAGGTTATTAATGTAAAGACAGGTTCCGAAGCCGTTGAAGCCTGCCGTAATCATCCAGACATTGACCTGGTGCTGATGGATATTGCCATGCCCATAATGGACGGATTTGAAGCCTGCCGTCAGATACGTGAGTTTAATCAAAAGGTTTGTATTTTTGCTCAAACAACTTTTGTGCTCAAAGAACAACGGGAAAAGGCTATAGAAGTCGGATGCATGGATTATATTTCAAAACCAATTAATAAGAACGAAATCGTTGCATTGATAGAAAAATATATCGGTGATCGGTGAGAATTACGAATTAGGCTGTAGGGGTTTAGGGGATTAGGCTTTAGGTAGAGAATTGGGTTATTGGCTATTAGGTTATTGGGTAAAAAAGGGGATGAGAGACTAAGAGACTGAGGGAGTAAAAAGTCAAAAACTCCGTGTAGCTTAGTGTTCTCTGTGTCTCCGTGGTAAAAGGGACTGAGGGACTATGAGACTTAGGGAGTGAAAAAGCGAGGAAATCTGTGTAAATCTGTAGCATCTGAGTCATCTGAGTTCTTTTTTTTGGAGTGTTTGCATTCCTTGCACAGGGCTGAATGCCTAAGAAATTACTGATACAACAACTGTACTTAAGAAAAATTCTGAGGGTAAAAAATAAAGTGATTGCTAAAAATTAAAAGCGAAATACCATGCACATAGGAAAGTATTCATTCCTAAAGTGCATATCTCAGTTGTACCGAAAAAATCAAAGTATAACCGTCAATAGGTTATTTTTATCGAAAAAATTTACTTATTCGCATTTAAAAGACTAAACTTGCCAAATATTAATGCGAGTATGAATCTTTAAATTTAAACGAATGAAAAGAATTTTTTTGTTAATAGCTGTTTTGTTTTCAATGGTATACAGCACTGTTGGTCAAAATACAGAAAGTAGATTGATGCGGTTTCCGACAATTTCAGGAGATCAGCTTGTGTTTTCTTATGCAGGCGATTTATATACCGTTGCAAAAGCAGGAGGTATCGCCAGAAAATTGACCAATGATGATGGCTATGAAATGTTTGCGAAATTTTCGCCCGACGGCAAAAATATTGCTTTTACAGCCCAATACGATGGCAATACAGAAGTATATGTGATGCCAGCCGAAGGTGGCGTCCCTAAAAGATTGACCATAACGGCCACTTTAAACAGAGATGATATTTCCGACCGTATGGGGCCCAATAATATCGTAATGGGATGGAAAGACAATCAAAATATTATTTATCGTTCGCGCAAGCAAACCTTTAATGATTTTAAGGGGCAATTGTTCCTGGCCAATATCAAGGCTGGCTTGTCGGAAGAATTACCATTTCCTGCAGGCGGTTTCTGCAGCTTTTCTCCCGATAAATCCAAATTAGCCTATAACCGTGTTTTTCGCGAATTCAGAACCTGGAAATACTACAGAGGTGGGATGGCCGATGATATCTGGATTTATGATTTCAAGACTAAAAAAGTAGAGAATGTAAGTAATAATCCAGCCCAGGATATTCAACCGATGTGGATAGGAGGTAATATTTACTTCCTATCGGATAGAGACCGTATTATGAATCTTTTTGTGTACAATACTGCTTCTAAACAAATCAGGAAATTGACTCAGTTTACAGATTATGATATTAAATTTCCTTCGGCAAGCGACGATGCCATTGTATTTGAGCAAGGAGGATTTATCTTACGTTTTGACCTAAAAACCGAAAAAGCCGAAAAAATTACAATCAGGATAGCCGATGATTTTGTAAGTGGAAGAAATCAATTAAAAGATGCTAGCAGAAATATTGCATCTACTTCTGTTTCACCCGACGGTAAACGTATCGTCTTGGGAGCAAGAGGCGATGTTTGGACAGTACCTGCTAAAACAGGGATTACCAAAAATATCACACAAACCTCGGGTGTGCACGAACGCAACGTTGCCTGGTCACCCGATGGGAAAAATATTGCGTATATCAGCGATGCCAGTGGAGAAGATGAAATCTATATCCAAAATCAGGATGGAAGCGAAAAAGCAGTACAGCTTACCAAAAATGCGGATACCTATAAATACCAAATCGTCTGGTCGCCCGATTCGAAAAAGATTTTATGGTCCGACAAAAAATTAAGACTGCAGTTTGTAGATGTCGATTCCAAAGAAGTTCAATTGATAGATCAGTCAAAAGATGGTGAATTCAGCGACTATACCTGGTCGGCCGATAACAAATGGATAGCCTATTCAAAACCCGATAAAGCCTCAGCTACCAAAATTTATTTGTATGAGTTGTCGTCCAAAACAAAAAATCCGGTAACCGATGGTTGGTACGATTGCGGTAATCCCGTTTTTAGCAGCGATGGTAAATATCTATTCTTTACTTCCAACCGCGATTTTAATCCTGTCTATAGCTGGACCGAATGGAACCATGTGTATACCGACATGACCAAGGTGTATTTCCTCACCCTTGCAAAGGAAACAAAATCACCTTTTGAGCCTGTAAATGACGATGTAGTGCTAAAAAAAGAAGAAAAGAAAGCTGAGAAATCCGATAAAAAAGACAAAAAAGAAGATGCCCCAAAAACTGAACCCATGAAAGTTGATTTTGACGGAATAATGGGCAGAATTGTCGTTCTGCCGGGTGAAGCTGCTTCTTACGGAAATATAAAAGTGATAGACGAGAATGTGTATTATCAGAAATATTCAAAAGCGGACAGGAAGAACTATCTGATGCTGTATAATTTAAAAGATCAGAAAGAAACCAATCTAGGGGAAGTAAATGGCTATGAAATTACGGCTGACAATAAAAAAATGTTCATCAATATGGGCGGTAAAATGGGCATCGTTGATTTGCCAAAAGCAAAACCTGAAATAAAAGATGCCATTGATGTTAGCAATATGAAAGTCTGGGTTGATTTAAAAGCCGAATGGTCTCAGATTTTTAATGAATCCTGGCGTCAGATGGAGTATTTCTTTTACGACGAAAACATGCATGGGGTTGACTGGAAATCCATCAATAAAAAATATACACCTTTATTGCCTTTTATCAACAACCGCAACGATTTGAACTACATCATCGGTGAAATGATAGGTGAATTAAATGTAGGCCATGCTTATGTGGGTGGAGGTGATAAAAAAGATGCCAACCGTATCAGTTTAGGATTGTTGGGTGGCAAATTGAGCAAAGACGCTACAGGCTATTACAAAATTGATAAAATATTGAAAGGCGAAAACTGGAATGGAAGCAATCGCTCACCTTTAACTGAAATTGGCGTTACTATCAAAGAGGGAGATTATATTATCGCCATCAATGGTAAATCGGTTAAAGAAGTAGCCGATATTTATGAATTGTTGATCAACACAGCCAACAAACAGGTGGAATTAACTGTCAATACTACTGCTTCGTCTGAAGGAGCGCATAAAGTAATTGTTATTCCTACGCAAACAGAAGCCGGATTGTATTATTACAATTGGGTTCAAAACAATATTGACAAGGTAAACAAAGCATCTAATGGACAAATTGGCTATATTCACATTCCTGATATGGGGGTGGAAGGTTTGAATGAATTTGTCAAACATTTCTATCCACAATTGAGCAAGAAAGCATTGATTATTGACGACCGCGGCAATGGTGGAGGCAATGTTTCTCCCATGATTATTGAAAGACTGAACCGTGAGTTGGTATTGATGCGGGTAAGCAGAAACAACGATCCTCAGGGAGGCAGACTGGCTATGCAATATGGTCCCAAGGTGATTTTAATTGATCAGTATTCTGCCTCAGATGGTGATTTGTTTCCTTATCAGTTTAAAGCCATGAAGATAGGTAAGGCAATCGGTGTCAGAACCTGGGGTGGTGTAGTCGGGATAAGAGGGAGTTTGCCATTTATTGATGGTGGCACCTTGTCGAAACCTGAGTTTGCGCATTATGATGCACAGGGAAAAGAGTTTATCATCGAAGGCAGAGGGGTTGAACCTGATATCAGGGTAGAAAATGATCCTGCAAAAGAATATGCGGGTGAAGACGAACAGTTGAATAAAGCCATAGAAGTAGTTCTGGATGAATTAAAGAACAATCCGATGGAATTACCTCCTGTGCCTCCATATCCTGATAAAAGCAAATAGGAATTGATTGTATTTTAAGAGGCTGTGAAAACGGCCTCTTTTTTTATTCATAAAAATTTTAGCTGCAGCAAGCCATTCTCACTCATAAAATTACTACTTTTGCCAGCTGATTATTAAAATTCAATTTGAAGGCTGACATTTTGTCATGCTTTAATGTATGGCCGTGTTTTTGATAAGGCATTTATCAAGAATCATGAAATATTCTCAAGCAAAGAAATTAATTAACTTGAGCAAGCTTCAGCTGAACAATGAATTAAAATAATAATACAAGAAATTTAATGTTTAATATATTTAAAGATATGTCCGATAAAGAGAAGAAACCTAAAGAAGCAGAAGTTTCGGAAGAAATGGCAGCAGAGGCTGTAGTTGAAAAAGAGAAGAAAAAAGAAAAACACAAAGCTGAACCCAAGAAAACTGAAAAAGAAAAATTTGAAGATACTATCAATGATTTGGGCAATAAGCTGGCTGAAACCAATGATAAATATCTTAGATTGTACTCTGATTTCGACAATTACCGTAAACGCACAGCCAAAGAACGGATGGATCTCAGCAAAACGGCATCCGAAGGTATGATTGTAAGCTTATTGCCTGTGCTCGATGATTTTGAAAGAGCCATCAAAGCCATAGAAACCAATGAACAAACCAATGTATTGAAGGAAGGTGTTGAGTTAATTTATAATAAACTACAGAATATATTGGTCCAGAAAGGTTTAAAAGCCATGGAAAGCATTGGCAATACTTTTGATGCTGACTTACACGATGCCATTGCACAAATGCCCGCGATGGATGAAGAAAGTAAAGGGAAAGTACTGGATGAAGTTGTAAAAGGTTACTATTTATCCGACAAAGTAATACGACATGCTAAAGTGGTCGTCGCAAATTAAAAGCAATATATTGAATAGATAAGAATGACAAAAAGAGATTACTACGAAATATTGGGCGTTTCAAAAAACGCTACAGAAGCTGAATTGAAAAAGGCCTATCGCCAGAAAGCGATACAATTTCATCCTGACAAAAATCCTGGCGACAAAAAGTCTGAAGAAAATTTCAAAGAAGCGGCTGAAGCCTATGAAGTGCTGAGCCATAAAGAAAAACGTTCCCGTTACGATCAGTATGGCCATGCTGGTTTGGGCAATAACGCTGGTTTTGGCGGCGGTGGTGGTGGTATGAATATGGATGACATCTTCAGCCATTTTGGTGATATTTTTGAAGGTGCATTTGGTGGCGGTGGATTTGGCGGCGGTCGTTCACGCGGACGTAGAATCAACAGAGGCTCTAACCTAAGAGTTAAAGTAAAACTAAGCCTGGAAGAAATTGCCAAAGGAGCCGAAAAGAAAATAAAAGTAACAAAATACATTGACTGTAAACCCTGCAAAGGGAGTGGAGCTAAAGATGGTTCTGGTTTTACAACTTGCTCTACTTGTCACGGCAGTGGTCAGGTTACCCGCATTACCAATACAATTTTAGGCCAGATGCAAACTTCTTCGACTTGCCCCAGTTGTGGGGGCGAAGGTCAGATTATCACTCATAAATGCCCCGAATGTGCAGGAAATGGCATTGTACAAGGCGAAGAGGTAATAACATTAAACATCCCAGCAGGTGTTCAGGATGGTATGCAGCTATCTGTTAGTGGTAGAGGCAATGCTGCTGCCCGTGGTGGCGTAAATGGTGATTTAATTGTGTTGGTCGAAGAAATTGAACATCCTCAGCTAAAACGCGACGGAAGAAACTTATTGTATGATCATTACATGAGTATTCCCGAAGTTGCCCTGGGTACCAGTGTTGAAATACCAACCATCGAAGGAAAAGTAAAAATTAAAATTGATGCTGGCACACAGGCCGGTAAAGTACTTCGCTTGAAAGGAAAAGGATTGCCTGATATCAATGCTTATGGAAGAGGTGATTTACTGATCAACATCAACGTATGGACGCCCAAACACTTAAGCAAAGAAGAAAAAGCCATTATGGAAAAACTCTCAGCTTCGGTTAATTTTAAACCAGATCCTGATAGTAAAGACAAAGGTTTCTTTGAAAGAATGCGGGAATATTTTCAATAAAATGAGTTTAGCATAACTAAACTTATAAATTATGAACTTTAGAAACTATCGGTATGTATTTATTTTCAGCTCATAATATTTACAAAAACTATGCTGCCCACACTGCATTAAAAAACGTCAGCATCGACGTTCCTGAACAATGTATTTTCGGATTATTAGGACCTAATGGTGCAGGAAAAACTTCACTGATCCGTATCATCAATCAGATAACGGCTCCCGATGAAGGCAAGCTTTATTTTGGCGGAGAAAAACTGAGGCCCGAACACATTGCCCTCATCGGTTACCTACCCGAAGAACGTGGTTTGTACAAGAAAATGAAAGTAGGAGAGCAGGCATTGTACCTTGCTCAATTGAAAGGGGTTTCCAAATCAGAGGCATTGAAAAAGCTGAAATACTGGTTCGAAAAATTTGATATCCTCGATTGGTGGGACAAAAAAGTGGAAGAACTCTCCAAAGGTATGCAGCAAAAAGTGCAATTTATTGTAACCATATTGCATGATCCCAAACTGCTTATTTTTGATGAACCTTTCAGTGGATTTGATCCCATTAATGTAAATTTGCTGAAAGAAGAAATCCTTAAGCTGAGAAACGAGGGTGCAACCATCATCTTCTCAACTCATAATATGTCGTCGGTTGAAGAACTCTGCGATCATATCGCCCTGCTGAATAAATCGGAAAAGATATTGGATGGTAAGGTACACGACATTAAAAATACCTATAAAGCCAATATTTTCGAAGTTGCTTACCACGGACATCAGCTTCAGTTGAAAGATTTGCTATTGCCAAGCTTTGAATTGCTGAATGATATGCAACAAAACGGCATTTCGAAAGCTCAGATTCAAATACCCGCTACTGCTACGCCCAACGATTTGATGAAAAATCTGCTTCCTCAATTAGAGATGGTCTCATTCAACGAAATACTTCCAACGATGAACGATATTTTTATTCAAAAAGTGAACGAACAAAAGACGATGAACCTCTAAATTTCTACATATGAAGAAAATACGCCTCATTATCCAACGCGAATATCTCAGCAGGGTTAAAAAGAAATCTTTTATCATCATGACCATTTTAGGGCCTGTACTTATGGCTTCTATCTGGATAGTTCCTTTCTTTCTGGCGACGATGAGCGACGAGAAAAAACTTGTGGCTGTAGTGGATGAAACCGGCATTTTTGTTGAGAAATTTATTTCCACCGATAAAGTATTTTTTGCTTACGAAACCGATCTCGAAAAAGCGAAACAAGATCTTACTAAAGAAAATTTCTCTGCAGTGTTGTATATTCATAAACCTGCCTATTCTATTCCTGATCAGGCCATGTTGTTGTATTCCGACAAATCGCCGGGCATTTTAACCCAGAGTTATATCTCCAATGCCATGCAAACCATCCTTAAAAACAATCTTTTAATCAGTGCCCACAATATTTCAAAAGAAGATTATGATTTAATAAACCGAACAAATATAAAACTGAATACAGAGGACATCCGAACAGGAGAAAAAAGCTATACCGAAATTAAAACAGGCTTAGGCATTTTCTCAGGCATCCTTATTTATTTCTTTATCTTTATGTTTGGAGCCCAGGTAATGCGGGGGGTAATTGAAGAAAAAACCAGTCGGATTGTTGAGGTAATTGTTTCATCCGTTAAACCTTTTCAGCTGATGATGGGAAAAATAGTAGGCGTTGCATTGGTTGGTTTAACCCAGTTTGCATTATGGATCTTGCTTACCTTGTCCATCATTACAGCCCTGCAATTCAGCATGCCCGATGTTTTTAAATCCCCTAAAACGGAACAAACTTTTGAAACAGGACAAAAAATTCCCTCTGCCGATCAAATGCAGTTGCAAAAACTACAAAACCAAGAAGTAAAAGAAATGATCAATGGTTTGTTTTCTGTTAATTATGGCGTGATGATCAGCCTATTTGTATTTTATTTCCTGGCAGGTTATTTATTGTATGCTAGCTTGTTTGCATCAATTGGTGCTGCCGTTGACAGTGAAGCAGATACCCAGCAGTTTATGATGCCGATTACGATACCTTTGTTATTTGCTATCATCATGTCAAATTTTGTCATCAACAATCCCGATGGTCCGGTTGCATTCTGGTTGTCTATCATTCCATTTACATCACCCATTATTATGATGGTCCGCATTCCTTTCGGCGTACCACCTGCGCAAGTAGTCTTATCCATGGGTTTATTGATACTGGGATTTATTGCGACTACCTGGTTTGCTGGCAAAATATACCGTACAGGAATATTGATGTATGGCAAAAAAGCAAGCTATCGTGAACTATGGAAATGGCTACGTTATTAATCATTCGTAATTTTTAATTCGTAATTGTATTTAATATGAGAAAAATACTTCAGCAGTATGGGTATTTATATCTGTTATTAATTATTCCATTATTTGTTATTCCTTTTCTGCAAAGCAGCGCATTGCTTGATACCAGCCTGCATATTCGGTTTTTAGCACTGAATATTTGGCTATTGTCTCTTGGTATTTTTTTTATTGGTGTACGAAAAAAGCTAAGTTTCAGACTTAACACGCTTCTCATCATCTATCTGTGCTATATTTTCTATTCACTGGTCAGCGTTTTTATTTCAGCTAATTACGCAGATGCCGTCTTTCAGTTTGTCATGATAACAAACCTAGGCCTTTTAATTTTCTTTTATACGATTCTCTTTGCTTCTTTCCCTTTTAAAATTCAAGCTATTGCCTTGCTATTTAATGGTTTAACTATAGTTGTCCTTGCACTTAGCTTGATTGATTATTTTACAATTTTATCCTCAACAGGAATAACACATCAAACAATCTATACGATTAAAGCCAGTTTTTCCCATAAAAATATTTTATCGGAAGTTTTATTTGTGCTCTTTCCTTTTGCTTTGTACCTGGTATTTGATGAAAATAAATGGCTTAAATTGCTGGGTTTCGTCAACAGTATCGGCATATTGTTTCTGATCATTATTTTACTTACTAGAGCGGTCTGGGTTGCTGTTGTACTTGGGTTTGCAATAAGTTTTTTACTATATGTGATTATTTCGGGTAAAAAGCAGGTGATTTCCTTATTTCGAAACAAAAAAACCTATTTGATTATTTTAACTTTTCTTCTTGTAATTGCTGCTTCATTGTTTGTTTATTCCAGAATTGATAGCCTGGCTACCATTTCAAAGTCAACCCATAAAATATTTAAAGCCTATGATTCTTCTCAACATCGAATTGAATTGTGGAAAAGAAGCATTGACATCACCAAAGAGAGCCCAATATTAGGGAAAGGTCTGGGAACATGGCGCATAGAAGTATTGAAATACGGAAACCGTAACCTCAAGTCAGAAGACAACATCACTTTTTATCAACGTCCTCATAACGATTTTCTTTGGATATTATCAGAACAAGGTATCATTGGATTGGCTTTCTATCTGGCCATCATAGCATTTGCTTTTTATTATTTAATACGAATACTTAAATACTCAACATCAACCAACGAAAAAGTATTTTTCTATTTATTGTTTTATTTTTTAGTTGGTTACCAAATCTTTTCCTTTTTTAGTTTCCCTCGCGAAAGAATTGAGCATAATCTCATTTTGGGAATAATTTTAGCGTTTATTGTTGCTAAATATCAGCAGTTAAAAGATAAAGCATCACCGCAAGCTTCGGCTAAAAAGTATCTGATTTTTGTTTTCATGGGTATTTGTATTTTTTTGATAGGCAGTACAAAAATTGCTTATTCCCGATACAATTCCGAAGTCCATCTGCGAAAAGCATTTGATGCCAGGGGCAAAGGGGATTGGAAAGCTGTGATACAGGAAGTGGATTATTCAACATCTCCTTTTTATCAGTTGGATCCTTTTTCTACACCCCTTATCTGGTATAGTGGCGAAGCGAGTTTTAATTTAGGCAACAAAGAACTTGCTTTTGTAGATTATAAAAAAAGTTATGCAATCAATCCTTACCATATTTATGTGTTGAATAATCTGGCTACCTTGTATGAATTGAAGGGAGAACATATAAAAGCGATTGATTTGTATATGCGAGCTATTAAAATTTCTCCAAACTTTGATGATGCTTTGATCAATCTGACAGCTGTTTATTTTAACCTTGGAAAAACAGACAGTGCTTGCAATTTCATTTACAGAGTAGATACGCTCACCAAAAATGAAAAATATCAAAGTTTCCTGGAAGTAGTGCTCAAAAAGAATATCGAAAACAAAATAAATACCATTGATAATAAGCTTATTGTAGATGAATTGATAAAAATCAGGGATTATAATGCCTGGATGCTCACAATTTTTAAAAAATCAAGGCGAAATTGTATTAACTTTGACAAACAATTGTATATTGATTGTTTATATGTTCTAAGAAATATTGATCATTCAATCAATCAAGCAACATACAATGAATTAAAAGTCAAATATATTGAGAATTAATCAATTGTAGAATGAAAAAAATTATTTTATTTATTATATTAGGTTGTTTGGCATTGAACAGTTACGAACAGGTGTTAAATTCAGTAACACCTTCTTCGGGACAACAAGGCCAATTGCTCAATGTAAGTATTTCAGGTACAAATACCCATTTTTTACAGGCAACCAGCACTACCTTATGGTTCGAACAAGGTTCGTCAACCATCATACTGCCTGCTAGCATTCAGGCCCTCAATAATGCCGTTATAAGTGCAGCTGTTCAACTAAGCAATCAGCAACCAATTGGATTGTATAATTTACACCTTACCAACAATCTTGATGGGAATTTAATCCTTAATAATTCATTTACAGTAGTTGCGAATCCGAATCTGCCACATATTTCGAGTGTTAGTCCAAATTCTGCCTCTCAGGGAGAAATATTATTGGTAAGCATCAGTGGCCAAAATACCCATTTTAATCAGGCAACCGGCACTACTACATGGTTCCAGCAAGGGACTTCAACTGTGATTTATCCTAACACTCAAACTTCAATATCAGCAACCGTAGTTCAAGCCAATCATTTTATTCCAGCCAATGCCAGTACAGGCTTTTATGATACTTACACTTACAATACTACGGATGGTTTATTGGTGTTTAATTCAAGTTTTTATATCCATTCTCCTTCCATGTATACTGTTCAGGCAACAGCCAGTCCATTAAACGGAGGAAGTATTACCGGTGCTGGTTTGTATACCAACAATCAAAGCTGTACTTTATCTGCTACTAATTCTCCGGGATTTTATTTTGTGAACTGGACAGAAAATGGGTTTACCCTGAGTACGAATCCGTCTTTTACTTTTATCGTAAATACCAGCAGGAATATCATCGCAAATTTCAGCCCGAACAATCAATTTTACATCTCCACCATTGCGATGCCGCTTTCTTCAGGAACCATAAGTGGCGGGGGAGCTTATAGTTTAAATCAGTTGGCAACATTGCATGCAATACCTTTACCCGGATGGTATTTCGCTAGCTGGCTTGATAACGGAAATCAGGTTTCCATCGATTCAGTCTATTCATTTAATGTTGTATCCAACCGTACCTTGACTGCGCTTTTTTATTCCTTAATTTCAGTTCCTGAATTTGAAAATAATAATGATATTTTGATATACCCAAATCCTGCAATAAATTATGTTAGAATAGATTTAAAAACAGATGATTATGTGCTTATTGAGATATACGATGCCTTGGGTAAATTGGTAAAAACCAGGATTTCAAGTCGTGAGCATTCGATTAAAATAAATACTGAAGACTTGAACAAGGGTGTTTACTATGTGAATGTCAAACAAAAGAACAATATAAACTTTAGAAAGAAACTATTAATAAGTAAATAAATCTGTTTGTTTACAAAGCAATTTTTAAAAGCTTCCATCAAAGATCTGGGAGCTTTTTTTTCAGAGAAAAATCTTAATCCATAATTTGCCACTTACATACGATTATTAAAATATGTTTATATGTCCAGAATATTAATCATTGACGATGAAAGAAGCATACGCTCAACCCTCCGCGAAATACTTGAATACGAAAAATACAGTGTAGACGATGCAGCTGACGGGGCAAGTGCAATTGAACTTGTGAAAAATATGAAATACGATATCATTCTCTGCGACATCAAGATGCCACAGATGGACGGTATTGAAGTGCTTGAAAAATTATTGCCACTTACCGATGCGCCCATCGTGATGATTTCAGGTCATGGCACCATAGAAACTGCTGTAGAAGCTATCAAAAAAGGGGCTTATGATTATATTTCAAAACCCTTGGATCTCAACCGCTTGCTGATAACCATCCGCAATGGACTGGACAAATCAAGCCTGGTTGCCGAAACCAAAGTCCTGAAACGCCAGGTTTCAAAAACCTATGAAATGATAGGGGAGTCGCCAGCTCTCAACGATGTGAAAACCATCATCGAGAAAGTGGCTCCTACCGATGCCCGTGTTTTAATTACAGGCAGCAACGGAACAGGCAAGGAGCTGGTAGCCCGCTGGCTGCACGAAAAAAGTAAGCGTGCTGACCATCCTTTTATAGAAGTCAATTGTGCAGCCATCCCTTCCGAATTAATCGAAAGTCAGTTGTTCGGTCACGAAAAAGGGAGTTTTACCTCTGCTATCAAACAACGCAAAGGCGATTTTGAACAGGCCGATGGTGGAACGCTGTTTCTGGATGAAATCGGCGACATGAGTCTCTCTGCTCAGGCCAAGGTGTTGAGAGCTTTACAGGAGCATAAAATCACCCGTATTGGCGGCGAAAAAGAAATCAACGTCGACGTAAGAATTATTGCTGCAACCAACAAAAATCTGAAAGATGAAATTGCCCGAAATAGCTTTCGTGAAGATTTATACCATCGCCTGAGTGTTATCCTTATTGAGGTTCCAAGCTTAAATACAAGGCTTGAAGATATTCCTCTGCTTGCCGAATATTTTATTACAGAATGTTGCCAACAACAAGGTAAACCACAAATGCAGTTTGAAACAGAAGCTATTGAGGAACTTCAGAAAATAGAATGGACCGGAAATATCCGCGAATTGCGCAATGTGGTGGAACGCTTGACAATACTTTGCGATAATGTAATCACGGCAGAAGATGTCAATAAATATGCGCATCCCTTAAAACGAAGTTGATAATTATGTTATGGGGTCTTCTATAATTTAATTCTTTGTTATTCAATTAAATAAGTGTATATTTGCA
>JBAXNW010000069.1:0-17464 GCA_037133555.1 Bacteroidota bacterium | reverse complement strand
AAAAAACATCTTAACTTGCTGCGAAATTTGTCCGAACATTGGGGAGTACTTTAGTATGGCAGGCATCATAAATAACTTTTAAACCGTAAGTATCTGCAATTTTTTGAATTTCTTCCATTTTGCAGGGATTCCCATAAACATGGACTGGAAGTATCGCGGTAGTATTGGGTGTAATGGCAGCTTCAATTTTAGCGGGGTCAAGGGTAAAAAGATCATTCTCTATATCCACAAAAACTGGTTTAATATTGTTCCACCACAAGGCATGTGTGCTGGCTACGAAACTATAGGGAGTGGTAATCACCTCACCGCTAATACGTAAAGCCTGTAAAGCAGTAATCAGGGCTATGGTACCGTTGCAAAACAGTGAAATGTATTTTACGCCCAGGTAATTGCAAAGTTCAACTTCCAACTGCTTATGAAATTCACCGTTATTGGTCAATATTTTGTTTTCCCATATTTTCTCTAAATAGGGTATAAACTCATTCAAGGGTGGAAGTGAGGGTTGGGTTACAAATATTTTTTTGTCGGAATTTTCCATTTTAAATTGGATTAATGTTCATTTTCGATTTTCCAGACAGGTGTAAACTGCATAGGAGCCCATCCATGTTTTTTGCTCAGCACTTTAAAATAAATAGCTGATTGAATGCGGAATACGCTCGTTCTTATATTATTGGAATTATCAGTAAGCCCAATCGTAATGGAGAATATTCCTTGTCCGAACTCAACAGCTGGGAATGTAGCACAAACTGTAAGCATACCCTCAGCCTGTTGAATATCGATACTATCTTTGAAATTCATCACCTCTCCGAAATTACGTTGTTCCTTATCGTAAAAAATAAGACCAATACTGGGATTGATGATGGGTCGGTTAATTTTTATTTTCAGATGTATGCTCAATTCTTCACCATGTCTGATTTCGAATGTTTCCTCCTTATTGGAAACGCTATTGCCGGAGCTAAGGAATAAATCTGCTATTTCTGCCTGATCGGAACCTACAAAATTGCCGATATTATAATCGAAGTAGTTGTAATAAAAACTGATACCTTCCGACACTTCTGTACCCTGAAATACAGTTTCACCTTTATTCAAGACGGTTATACCTGAGCAAATTCTGGAAACCTGGGGCATATTATGTGAAACAAAAATGAGTGCTGTTTTGCTCAGTAATTCATCCATTTTATTGAAACACTTTAATATAAAACCCATATCTCCTACGGCCAATACTTCATCTATCAGCAAGATATCCGGTTCCATCTGTGCAGCTATTGCAAAACCTAATCTTACTTTCATACCGGAACTGTAGTTTTGTACAGGCGTATCAATAAAGTCTCTTATTTCGGAAAAATCGATGATAGCATCCAGTTTCTGATAAGTTTCTTCTTTGGAAAAGCCCAATACCGCTGCATTGTTAAAAATATTTTCGCGTCCGGTCAATATAGGATTGAATCCTGCTCCGAGTTCAATCAAGGCTCCTACCCTGCCATGCATTTCAATTCGACCTGTATCCGGTTTTATCAGTCCATTCAGCATTTTTAGAAGGGTGCTTTTTCCTGCTCCGTTTCTGCCCACAATACCATGACATTCTCCTCGCTTTACTTCAAAACTTACATCTTTTACAGCCCAAAATTCTTTTTCGCGGAGTTGGTTGTTGTCTTTTCTTTCTTTGCCTGTCATTTCCTTACCCATATCCTTCAGGCCATACCAAAGGCTGGTCTTTAAATCAAGACAAAATTTCTTAGAAATGTTTTCAACTTTAATTAAGGTTTCTCCCATAATGTAATTTTTACGCACTCATCCTTTCGATAATCACCGGCATGGTCACCCTGTAAATTATCCAACTAAAAAACAAAACAATCAGCATACTAATCGTAACTAATATAAAACCTGGCAGATAATTTCCTGAATAACCAGTAAGGCATTGACGGGCAATCATAATAAGTGGAGTAATCGGATTGTACATAAAAGGTATCCTCACCCAGCCCGAAATTGGAATTGGAAATACAATAGGAGAAATATACATTACAAATTGCATACCCAACGAAATGGCTCTGCCAATATCGTTGTACAACATACCGATAGGGGTAAGAAAAAGGCCGATACTCATACCACATAAAATCAATACCAATATAGCAAATGGAAACAGTAAAAGCATCCAAGCAGCGGAATAACCCATTATAATTACAGCAATTACCAACAATAGCATTTTAATGCCTGAATTGAACAAGAGCTGATAAAAAGCTGAAAGTATGATAGCTTCCCTGGGAAAATTGATTTTTGAAAGCATAGATTTGGCAGCATTGGTTTGAATCAATGGAGCCAGCATACTTTCCATAAAAATAGACCAAATCAATGTACCTGTAAAAACGTATAAGGGATAAGGAATATCAGTTGTTTTGACAGAAATAATACCTGATATATTCAGAAAAATCCAGGTAAGGGTAGTAGCCAACGGCATGATAAAAGCCCAAAGAATGCCGAGTTTACTTTGCCGGTATTGGGCATTGATATCCCTGACCGACAATCGCCAGGCTAAATCATGACTCTGGCCTAAATCGGCAAACATCTCCTTTATTAGCTTGCGGGGCGATCGGATGGAAGATGATGGAGTATATACAGTTATTTTCAATATTTTAATAATTAATGGTTGAGGGATTTGCTCATTTGTTACAGATACCTTTTAAGTCCGTAGTGTCAATCATAGGGGTTTTTGAAGAAAAATCATACAAATATATACTTGATCCGTATGTTTTATATTCTTTGGATTTAGTATATCCAAGTGAATCCAGTTTGTTAATTAGAAAACTCTCTTCGTTTTTGTTAAAATGGGAAAATAATATCCATTGTCGACCTTTAAATAATGTTAATTCATTAATGTCCTTCTCACTAATCCCTTCTTCCCAGGATCCAAAAACCAAAGGTATAACAGTATTATTTACGAAACCATTTTTTTTATAAAAATTAAATGAAGTTGATGAACAATAATACAAATTGAGTTTATCCCCAACTTCCCTATTTTCTTTATAGAACTGTAAAGATTTTTTTATTTCTTCTTTTTGTAAAGGTAATTTCCCAATACAGAAAAAAACTAAAACTAAAGGCATTCCAATAGCAAAAAGTCTGAATCTTTGAATTTTCAAATCTGTAAATACAATTTCTAAGAGATATTTAAACCCGAATGTCGCAAGTATAATAAAAAGGGGTGTCATATAAAGTATCAATCTTAAATCGAAAGGATATAGTTTTAAAGCTGACAAAAATAAGTGCAATAATATAGGCAGTAATGTAATTATCAATAAACTAATTTTTCTTTTAAAAATAATAAATAGTAAGCCAATTGAAATAAAAAACCGTAAACAAATTCCTCTAATAAATCCAAAATTAAAAAGTGAGTGAACCACCATAAACAATTTAACTTTAAGGAATAGATAGAAATTATAATTTAAAGGGTTCACAGGCAAAAAAGCATCGACTTTCCCCCAATAATCTAGCATAAAACCCTTCGCAGGATGATTTGCAATAAACAAAGAATAGTAAATTCCAAATGAAATTAACCAAGCAGATATAACAGCTGTATATTTTAATATATATTTCTTGTCTTTATGCTTTATTTCATAAAATAAAAACAGTGCTACTGTAGATAGTATTATGGGTGCTACATTAGATAATGATATACTGATAACACCTGCAATCCCCAGAAAATAATATTTATACTCAGGGTTTTTGTAATTTTTCAGTAAAAGATAATAAAGCAGGCTAATCACCATTACATCGGTCATATACTGCTTTACTTCACTGGCATAATATATCAGCGTTGGATTAAAAACAAAGAGTGATAATGCGAAGATAATAGCATAATCATTCTGAAAAATAAGTTTTACTATTTTGTAAAAAAAGAACAAGGAAGCACAATAACTTATCATAGGGAAAAGCCTCAATCCATATTCAGAATTGGGGATTACCAATGAAAATATTTTTTCACTGAGTAAAAACGATATTGGTGCTACTTGAAAATAAGCCAAGGGATGAAGCAATCCAAAAAAGCCACAGTTTAGGATGCTATGAGTTAACATAGCTTCATCAAGCCATAAGCTTCTGTTATAAAAGAACTGTGAGGCGGATAATAAAACACCCATCAATAAGATGAATAGAATTACAATCTTTTCAAAATTTAACTGATTATTAAATTTTAAAAAAACAGATTTCAAATTTTTATGATTAGGTAGAATCAAATTTTTATTAATTGATTTTCAGTGTATTATTATTAACAGTAAAACAGTCTCTACACAGCTTCGCCCCGTCAGTTACATTCGACTAAGGGCTTTTTAGAGAAACATACTACAAAAGTAAAAAAATAATTGAGCTTAGCAAATATTTAAGCTTTGGTTTACTACATTTAACAGCGATTATTTAAAAAATCTCACCTAAGGCAAGACTATAGGGGAAAATAACAATAAACGAATACGGAATACCTTTGCTTCAAAAAAGTCTCTATACAGCTATTCTGGTGCTAATTTCACGTTAATCTTTTCAAGGGCTTTTTCCTGGATTTGCATATATACCCGGATCTTGAAGAATAGAAAAATCCATTACTTTGATTCGCCAATCCACATTGTTGATAGGTCTTTTGTGTTTTGAAAACAACTTTAACAACAGGCCTGCACTGAACATGATACCGCCGGTTTTTAATGTAGATTTTCGGAATATCGGGTTTTCGTTGTTGATCAAATTGTTAAACCCATCAATGCATACATAGCCAATACCACCGTAAATTCCGGCAGCTGAAAACATAGAAGTGATTACATGTCGTGAATATATGACTGCAATATCATGATTCATCACTAAATTAAAATTGACAATGATGGCTGTATCCCTTAATTGATTGATAATCCCATCAATCCGTTCACCATTTTTGGTTTTCAATTCGATTCTATCGCCGATACGGAATTTCAGATTATTAACGGTTCCGGGTTCTTCAATCATAAAAACAAGTTGTCCAAAACTTGTGATCAGCATACATTGCAAAAGGCTGAAAAACAGTATTTTTTTAAAAATTTCCATGGCTTTATATGTTTAAATAATTAGCAATGATTTATTATAGAATTAAATGGAAGCAACAAAGTGTAATTTATTTTTAGAATGCATTTAGTAATTTAAATTGCTCTTAGTGACGGGGTGACTTGAAGTCACCCCGTCACTTCATTCATCCATCACTTCTTGAGAAACTCTCTATCAAAGAATTTATTCGTTTATGTTGTAAATTGTATCCTAGACTTTCATTCATTTAAGCCTTTAAAATTTCTTTAAAAACTTATGTAAATATAAAGTATTTTTGCCCTATGATTCAAAATTTGTTAAAAAATTTTAAACGTATCATTGATAGCATATTACAATATGTTCAACGATTAAACTGGAAAAAAATATTTCTTATTATTTCCGGTATTTTTGTTGGATTTGTCATCTTGTTGTTTCTTTTCCGCCAACCTATTGTAAATACCTTGCTTCATAAAAAAATCGATCGATTTAACAAAGCTTATCATGCCGATTTTCAAATCGGCGATTTTAGTTTTAAAGGTATTTCGGCAATTGAAATCAGAAACATTTCACTCAAACCCAAGCATGGAGATACCTTGCTTACGATTGAATCTATATATACAAAACTAAGTTTCTGGAAATTAATCTTTTTTAATGTTAGCTTAACTGATTTTGAATTAAAAAATGCAAGTATTTCTTTGAATAAAAAAGACAGCATAAATAATTATGATTTTTTAATGCATACTGCTATAAAAGAAAATTCTTCAGAAGAAATAACGACCTCTGAACATGATTATGCTGCTGAAATTCAACGTTTGCTCAATGCTGTCTTTTACAAAATTCCATCTACCATCAGTATCCATAACTTTGTCATTCGTTCAAATACCAACGGGCATTTGATAGCCATGACGTTGCCCGAATTGAAAGTTAATGATCATCAGTTTAAATCTCAGATCTATCTCACCGAGGAAAATAAATCGATGAACTGGATTGTAGAAGGTGTCATTGAGCCTTCTGAAAAGATTGTACAACTAAAACTTTATTCCGCTGATCACTCCAATATAAAATTACCTTTTCTGGAATACAAATGGAAATGCATACTGAGCTTCGACAGCATTCAGTTTAGTTTTAACGGCAATAAGATGATCAATGGAAAAACAGTCATCAATGGATTTTCTTCTGTGAGTGGCTTGCTGATCAATCATGCCCGCATTTCAACAGCCGATGTATTTTTAAACAATGCTTCTATTGATTATCAATTGAATGTAGGTCGTGATTATTTTGAATTAGACAGTGCCTCTGTAGCGGTTTTTAATAAGCTAAGTCTGCATCCTTATTTGTATTACCGGCCTGAACCCAGTCACCAGTTTGCCTTGCGTTTACATAAAAAACGTTTCCCCTCACAGGATCTGTTTGAATCCTTGCCCAAAGGATTGTTTATAAACGTGGAAGGTATGCAAACAAGCGGTGAATTAGCTTATGATTTAGATTTCTTTGTGGATATTGACCATCCAGATTCTATTGTATTTCAATCGGATTTAAAACGCATAAATTTTAGAATCTTAAAAAATGGCACTACCAATCTCAGTAAGATGAACGAAGATTTTTTGTATACCGCTTACGAAAAAGGAGAAGCCGTAAAGAGTTTTATCGTTGGTCCTGAAAATTCGAATTTTAAACGTATTGATGAAATCTCCACATTTCTTAAGAATGCAGTGCTGACTTCTGAAGATGCTGGATTTTTTTGGCACAGAGGCTTTTTGCCTGAATCATTTAAAGAATCTATCACTAAAAACATTAAGACGAAACGCTTTGCGAGAGGAGGCAGTACAATCAGTATGCAATTGGTGAAGAATGTTTTTCTGAATCGCAACAAAACTGTAGCCCGCAAACTGGAAGAAGCATTGATAGTTTGGCTCATTGAAAACAACGGATTGACTTCCAAAGAGCGGATGTTTGAAGTTTATCTGAATATTATCGAATGGGGACCCATGATTTATGGTGCTAACGAAGCTGCTCATTTTTATTTTAACAAAGATGCTTCCAGACTAACACTGGCAGAATCATTGTTCTTGTCGAGCTTGGTACCCCATCCAAAATGGTTCAGGTATTCGTTTGACGAAAGTGGAAATCTCAAACCGTTTTTGGCAGATTTTTATTCTTTTGCAGCCAACCGTATGTTAAGAAAAGAAATGATTACTCAACAAGATTTCGACAATTTACTTCCACAAATTGATATAAAAGGTCCAGCCAAGGCATTTATATTAAAGACGGATTCCTTGCCACAAGATCAGGAAAATAACTTTTAATAATTTTTTATTGGAAATTAGAAAATAGTAGTCTATGAACAATAACCTAATAACCAATAACACAATAAGCATTTAAACATGAAAATAACTGCAAAAAAAACAGCCAGTATATCCGAAATATTATTGGAAGAATTTGGAAGTGCTTCCAAAACCAAGGTAAAAAAATTGATTACTTCGGGAAGTATTCATCTGGAAAATGGAAAAGCCATCAGAAAAATTGAAACGATTGTTCAAAAGGGTGAAATATTGGAATATACCAAGTACAAGGATACTTCCAATAAAGTCAGGGCACCCTACTTCGTTGTATTTGAAGATGAATTTTTAGTAGCTGTTGTCAAACCCGCCGGGGTGCTCACGCATGGCGATACCGGCAAGAAAAATATTTCCTTATTACAGCAGATGACAGAATATGTTAAAGAAGAATCGAGAGGGAAAAAACGTGCTTTTATTATTCACAGGTTGGATAGAGAAGTCTCGGGGATTATTTTGTTGGCAAAGTCGGAAGAAATGATGCAGTTGATGAAAGAGAACTGGCAGGATACAGAGAAACTTTACTATGCGTTGGTTGAAGGACATCCTGAAGTGGAAGAAGGAAGCATTACGAGTTGGCTAAAAGAAGGACCCCATCAGATCATGCTTTCGGTTCCCGAAAGTGAGGATGCTAAATTAGCTGTAACCCATTACCGAGTTTTGGAAAAATTAAAAGAAACTACTTTATTGGAAGTAAAATTAGAAACCGGACGCAAAAACCAGATCCGTGTTCATTTTGCTGATATGGGTCATCCCATTGTTGGCGATCGTCGCTATGGAGCGGACGATACTTATGAACGGCAGATTCGTTTGCATGCCTTTAAGCTTTCGTTTACACATCCGATAAGCAAACAACTCATACAGCTGGAATCGAAAATGCCACCTAATTTTCTGAGACTAAAAGAGGAAGACGAGAAATATAAATAAAGAAAGAAGTACTTTATAGAAACCTTAGCTTAAGGTTTCTATAAAGTATTAAAATTTATGCACCAATAAGTGTGGCGTAAGCTGCAGCATCCAGCAATTCGTTCAATTGAGCAAGATTGGTCATTTTAATTTTTACTATCCAAGCTTTTCCATAAGGATCCTGATTGATTAATTCCGGAGTTGCTTCTAATTCTTCGTTAAATTCAAGGATTTCACCGTCAACTGGCATGAACATATCAGAAACTGTTTTAACAGCTTCTATCGTTCCAAAAGTTTCTTCTTTTTCAAGGGTTTCGCCAACAGTTTCTACTTCAATAAAAACGATGTCGCCTAATTCGCCCTGAGCAAAATCAGTAACGCCTATAAAAGCTTCATTACCTTCTACTCTTATCCATTCGTGGTCTTTGGTGTACTTTAAATTTTCTGGTATTTTCATGATTATTTTGTTTTATTGAGTGTCAAAATTACATTTTTTTATTTAACTATTCGCTATTTTCAAAAAAAATTATTGTGCCAATGAAAATCTTACACTAATTCCTGCATTGGTTGTTGAGTTGGGGAAGGATGAAGAAATAAAAGGATTGTTGATTACTTTATCGAAAAATGCTCTCAACGTAAATCTTTCATTCAGCATATAATCGGCAGAAAAATTCAGTGAGATCACCTGTTGTCCGGCAGATATCTGATTGATGTTCTGATCAACTCTTCTTAACACGGTTTTGTTTGAACGTATTGAGAAATCAAGTTTCAACGTAATGTCGCTTTTCATTAATTTCCCGATGATAATTTCAACATCTTTAATACGGTAACCTAAGCCAATAATAAATTCGTTACTTGTAAGTTCAGTAAGTTGGTTATTAACAAAGCTGAGCGATAAGTTTCTAGATTTCTTGAATTCGATATTGGTTAACAAACTATTTACCCAGGACAATTCAATTTTGATAAGCGGACTGTATTGTTCCGTTATAGTAACCTGATCAATTTGATTATTTGATACATAGTTACCCAACATGTTTTTCACCGTTTCATTTCCCTTGTCATCAGGTCTTGATAAAATATTATTGGTAAAAGAACCTACACTGTAACTCGATCGGTATGCATTTGAAATAGCAATGGTTCTGAATATTTTTTTCAAGGCTTTAATTTTGCTCAAACCGGTATAATTCAATGTCCAGTTAGGAATTGGAAATTTAGGAAAGGGATTGAGGGCAATTCCACCTGCATCTCTTCCTGAATAAGCTGCCAAAAATGCAGGTATCAATACTTGCTGAGAAGTTGAGCCATAGCCATCAGGAAACAGTTGCCCTGTGAGTGAATCTGGCGAATAATGCCCATTGAAATTTGGATTTGCATTGGCCAGACGTGTTGCAACAATCTGACGATTATCTAAAAACTTTTGAAAGGTTGCATTGGAATAATCTGCATTATCTGAACTAAAGGAAGTTAGAATTGTCATATAAGATATGCTGAAACTACCCGTAGTTGTCGGAATTGAGGGAATAATATTTTTGGTAAAAGGATCAACTTTGTAGAATTGACTGGTATTTTCAGAATAGGTTCTATTGGCAGTAAATTCAATTTTTAAATCAGGAATAGGTTCAAAACTGGTTCTTGCGTTGATACTCGACGTAAACTTTGTCATATAAGGATTATTGCTTAATGAATCCGTTGAAAGCCAGCCTTTTTTAGCAGCAGTTTCCCTTATATCCTGTTGAGCACCAAATATGAAACCAAGTCCGGGTGCATTATTATTCCAGTCATTACCTAAGGCCACTGGTGATGGCATAAATCCCGGTAATAAAATTCCATTGTTCTCAGTAAAGCTAATTGAAGCATTTTTAAATCCCATGATAAATTTCAAGACACCATCACCAATTGCTTTAAAATAATTGGGTTTCTTCATTACACTATCCGTTTCGGCAATAGCTTGATTTTTCTGATTGGGTAATCTCGATTTGCCTTTTAAAGGCATCATTGGTGAACGAGTTGGCTGAATGCCTTTATTTAAGTTTTCTAAGTATTTAATCTTATTAAAAATACTGGTAATCGCAACACTTAGGTTTAATTGTTTGGTATTGTTATTCTCTATCGAATTCCCTAATCTTATTTGCAAAGAACGAGGAGAGGCTTCCCATCTGTAATCAGCACCGTAGCGGGCTTGTGCAGTCAACCAATTAAATGCCGGAATTTTATTAATAGGAATGGCATAATTGAGGTTAATATTTTGAATAAAACGCTGAGGCCGTCCAAGATCGAGGATATTACTCCATACAGAGTCTCTTTTTTCTTTGGTATCAATGCGACCCTGAGGTTCATCAATAGTAGCGTTGGCAGTGGCATTGTATTCAAATTGCAATGAAGAGGCCGGATCGTATCTGAATCCATAAATACGGCTCCAATCAAATTTCTTATAATAGGTTGGTTCAAGAATAATAATACCAGCACTTTTATTGCGCAGTTTATTTTCGTTAAATTCTCGGTTCATTTCTGTCCTGAACGACATCAGCTTGGGCTCATAATTAAAGTTGAAAGCTTTAATCAACGAAAATACCTGGTATTTGCTAATAAATCCGATTCTTTCGAAGGGTCTTACATTTTTAGGATTCTTGGCGTAATTATATCCAATTCCACCCCTGTATGTTTTTTTGATATCGTATTCAATATCAACATTTCTTTTATAAATTTCGGAATAAGAATATGAAACATCAAAATTTTCGACATCGTAGACTCTGTTTTTTGTGGAATTACCCGTTCTTTCCTTGCGAACATTCATAAAATTGATGTTCTTACGGGTAGTATAATCCTGAACCAGTTGACGGATTGAATCTTTTTGAGCTTCAGTCTGATAAGTAAGCAAATCATCAGCCAGTTTAACATCCGGATCTAAAGGATTGTATTCAGGATTGCTTATCATTTTAGAATAATCGTAATGCATAGGAATTTTCAGCCCGAATTTTTCAGGAAAAAATTTGCCAAGCTCCAGATTTGTAGCTATATCGTAAGATGTAATATTTTCTTTCTGGGTTTCATTGATTTTTTTCTCAATACTTCCAAATCCGGCTGTTGAGTAAGTTCCCGAAACAGCTACATCGCCCAGGTCGGCAAGATTTGCCCTTACTCTAGAGGTAGCAGCCCAACCGGTTTGGTCGTTAAAATCGGTTAAGCGCAATTCGTTTACCCAAACTTCGGCTGATTTTGGCAGCATATCATCCAAATCACTAAGATTTCGCTTTTTAGGATTTCTGACACCTATCATCAATGTATTCACATTGCTGATACTTGGTGAGCCAACCACTGTGTATTTGTATTTTCCGTCTGTTTCAACGTAATAATTGGCTGCATTTGCATTTCCTGATCGGAGGAGTTGATTCCTTCTTTCTTTTACAGCAACTATTTTCACAAGATCAATAACCATTTCATTGGCATCCGGCCAAATAGCAGAAGGATCTAAAGCAGTTGTACCCCATGGAGTATAAGTAAGCGGAATTTCGATTTCATAATAGTTTTGTGTAAAATCGGAACCAACACGGATAAAAGTAGTTAAATCGCCATATTTTGCGCTTTCTTCTGCTTTGGCTTTCTCTGCATGCACATACATTTTTAAATACTTAAACTGCCTGAAATCGAAATCAGTAGTTTTATAAATAGCTTTTGCATCACCGTCCACCAAATTCATAACTTTCATGCTCAGCGATTGCTCATTTAATTTCTGAAGATTGGTGGTGGTATTATTAATTTCGCGTTCGATACCAGGAGGAATTACATAAGGAACCGGTGTTCTTTTCCCATTTTCTTCAATATTAACAGCTGATACATCAAAGCTTGTCCCTGATTGATCTCCCGTAATATAATCACCTGGGGTTAACAATTGATTACTATATTTTCTCCATTCGCCTCTAACCAATTCAAGGGTTGCAAACCTACAAATAACAGGCTGAGAAAAACCTTTCAGGAACATTCTCATAAATCGGATAGACTGGAAATTTTGAATTTTTCCTACGGTTTTATCGGGTGAACGAACTGGAATTTTAAATTGATACCATTTTACGTTGGTTGTCGTATTATTAGGCAACTGAACGCCTTGTGCCAGATTGATATCCGTAATATAGTTTTGGCCAACTATCATATTAACGGGCTTTAAATCTATAACATACTGATAGTAATTTTCCGATTCACTCAATGTATTATCGATATTTATATCTTCAACATTGGGCATGGTAGTGGCATTAGTAGGATAACTTTCTGCACTTTGATCGGATGTGGGTGAGTTCCCATCGGGACCGTTGTATTTTTTATATCTGTCGGCGACATTCGCATAAACCGAATTTCCATCGTAATCGCTACCTCTGAAATAATGAAAATTATCGGCCGAAGGATCCAACATGGCATTTGTATAAGCTTGATTGGATGTACCATATAAGTTCACAATTTTTTGAATATAGGTAGTATCAAAATACGATATTTCATCAGACTCACCTAATCCATCGTAGCCAACATCCTGGTATTGACGAGATAAAGGATTATTATCGAATGAATTAACCAGTGCCTGCAGCTTAGGTACACGTCCCCAAATTGTTGTATCAACATTCGTAACAACTGCTGTAGTAGGGAGTCCATTTTCAAAACTTTTTCTTCCATCTCTCAAAATATCTTCCGAAATATCGCCAAGATTAAAATACAATTGTCCTCCTGAGTGCAAAGGATTTCCATTTTGACCATCGGTACCTACAAAAGGGTCCATCATCCAGAATTCAATGTATTCCACATTGGTGGCTTCAAAATCGGTAGTTTCAATTTTACGCATGATACCGCCCCATCTTTCTGCGGGGTTTTTCAGACTACCGTCGCTATTTATTCCGGATGATCTACCGGCAATTCCATTTACGTCATAATTATATGGACCTCTTTCGCTAGGATAATAAGCCAGATTGAGAACTGAAATATTTGTTGGCTGTCCGCTGGGAAGTTCTTTATTTGGAAAAACTTCTGTTTCATATACTTCTCTTACATAAGGCTTTGAAATATCTTCGTTGGTCACATTTGCAGGCTTGGTATCTGAACGATAAAACATAGGGTCTATAACATACCAGGCAAGTTTTGCTCTGTTGAAACCATATGAAAGCCCAGTACTTTGAGCAGCCTCAGGAAACATAGGATAATTAAACTGAGGATTGAATTGAGTTTGCCCCTGAGGTGTACTTGCCAAAAACCAGGTACCCATATTTTTCATATCGATAGATGATTTACTCCCTTCAAAATCATCGATATATGAGGTTCCTGCCGTTCCAATTGCACTTGAATGACCAGGAATAAATTGAGCAAATTCACCGTAAAAATTAATTTTTGAAGGCGCTTTTGTCTGGATAAAAGGCAAAGCATCTATCAATTTGGTTAAAAGCCTCGATTCGGTTTGGTAAGCAATGTCAACACCCCAAATTGTATTACTGATGGGTTCATCTCCATAATTCACTTTTTGAGTAAGTGGACTTTGATGAAGATTCATAATGGTACCGCCAATATTAAAGTCTTTATTTACTTCGTAATTTACATGCATGCCCATCATTCGTTTGGTCATGATATTAAACATTGAATTGCTTTCCATTGAAATATTGATTGGAGAACCTGAATTCAAAATACCTTCGTTGATAACCCTCACCCTACCCAATGTATAATCAACGGTATAATCTACATTTTCGGTAAGGGGAATTCCTCCTGCAGTTACTTTAACTGAGCCCTGAGGAATGTTGAATCCACCCAATGAAATTTCGGAACCAGAAGCAGATTTATAAAATCCTTCGAGTATGAATTTATTTTTATCAGGATATTGCTGTGCTTCAGTTTTGGTTAAAGTATACAATGAATCAAAACAATATTTAGATGCGAAAAATGTATCGGCAAGAATAGCTCTTAAATCCTTACCAAAAGGTTCAATCAATGGAAAATAAATCCTACCGTTATTGGCTTGAATAGTTCCTCCGGCTGTGGCTGCATTTTCAATAAAATCGAAAACACCATCCGGAGTGGGATTCAATTGAGCATCCAGCGTATCTAAATGAAGCAATCGGATCAAAGCAATACCTTTCTTTGGGCCATCGTTAAAAAACCCGGTTGGCACCCCACCTTTATCGCCCGAATATAAAATATTTAACCTGAAATCTTGTTTGTTAACCTGATAAGCACTTAATGAATATACATTTTTCATCATCAATTTCCATAATACACCATGCGTATTAAGTGTAGTACTTTTCAATAATTTCACGATCAAAGCTTTTGGATCACTGATGCCTTGATCTGAAAATTCGCCAACCTGATACACGGTAGTATCTCCGATAATCGTATATTGATAAGCTACGGCCAAAACCTGATCGGAATTAAGCGCTGAATTGAGTGAGATAAAACCTAATTTTGAATTGAAATAATATTCGGTAGGCATTAGTTTCTTTGCACTTTCTATTTTTTCAAAATCTTGTCCTGAATTATAGTACAATGGTGCTCCCTTTAAATAATCACTCACTGTATTAATATTTCTTATCGACGCTGTATCTAATTTTTGGGTTAAATCATTCGAATTATTTGAAGGTAATACTTTCCCATAATGCCCACTAACAACCGCTGAGTTAGAAGGTATGTTTTCACCCAAATCTGTTAATGCAACAATATTTCTGTTATTGGTGGTTGGAGCACCAATATTGGTACGCCAGATTTCAATTTTTGTTATATTAATGTTGGAACCTATGATAGGTAAAGATGAAAGGGCGTTATTATAATGATCCCGAAAATAATGAGCAATAAAAAAATGCTTGTTTTCTTCGTATTGATCGGCTTTAAACTTAAAGGTGTTGGTTTCGGCACCACCTTGAACCGTAATGTTTTTGGTTTCAGCTTTTTGTTCTGAGAAAACACCGGTTACAGAAGTTCTGCCAAATTTAAGTTTGGTTTTTACACCGAACAAACTCTGACTACCTTGTATTAATGTGGTATTCAATGGGAAATTAATATCACCGGCTTCTAACAATTGAAGTATTTCATCTTCCTTGCCTTCGTAACGTAATTTTAATTTATTTTCAAAAGCAAAAGTTGATTCTGTATTATAGTTAGTCTTAAATTCAATTTTATCGCCAATTTTGGCCACTACGCTCATTTGAATTTTTTCCTGAAAATCGAAGTTGGTTGTACTGCGTTGACGAATATCTATCGAAGGATCGTCGCGTTTATTGCCTATAACTGCGAAAATGAGTTCTGCAGAACCTTGAGGGCGAATGTCAATGGTATTGCTTCCAAATATTTTTTCAAATACTTCACTACCAACTTTAAATTGAGGAATTAAACCACCACGATTACCAGCATTGGCAGCCTTTGAGCGCTCACGCCAGTAATTTTGCAGCGATTTATCAATATCATAGCTTTGGTATTCTTCAAAACTCATGGTATTGGGCGTTTTATAATCTAAATTCCCAATTTTACTATTAAATATATACTCATTACTATTAGGGTCGTATACAACAGTATCATTCACATTGGAAGGATTTTTCATATACATCGGATGAGTAGCTTGAGAGCCTGTAAAAGGTTCTGTTTGGTTGGGGATGGGGAAATGCAGACTGCTATCAGGTGGTGTTAAAGCTCTGTTTTCAGGATAATACAAAAACGATGCAGCACCAACAGGAGTTCCCTTCAACAAGGGTATCTGAAAGATGAAAGCAGCAAAAGTAGTAACAAACAGTAAACTAATAATATACCTTAATATCCGCACCTAAATTTCTTGGTTTTATATAGCTAATGTGAAGAATTGTATCTTACAACTAACCAAATTATAAATTCTTTAAAGCAGTCTTTATCAATTGTTCCACCTTAATAGTCGGTGGTTCAGAACGAATGATTCTATCCAGCATTTTTTCTACTAAACTCTTGTTGAAGCCCAGCATGATTAAAGCAGATAACGCTTCTTCTCTTTTTGTATTGTGTTCAGTGAACAAAATTTCTTTATCGCCACCCAATTTTTCTAATTTATCTTTCAAGTCTAAAATAATACGTTGTGCTGTTTTCCCACCTATACCTTTGATAGATTGCAAAATAGATACATTAGCAGTTACAATTGCCTGAAAAATTTCTTCTGGCGAAAGTGAAGAAAGCATCATACGGGCTGTATTTGCACCAACACCCGATACACTTATTAAATGACGAAACAAGGTTCTTTCTTCTTTATCAGCAAAGCCATACAAAGTATGTGCGTCTTCTTTTACAGATAAATGGGTATATAACCTGCATTTTTCTTCATCTTTTATTTTAGAAAAAGTATGCAATGAAATATTAATCATATAACCTACACCATTACAATCAATAATAGCATAAGTAGGTGTTTTTTCATGCAATTTACCTTCAAAATATGAATACATAGCTGGATTTTAATTTAAAACAAAATTCAGTATAAAGATTCCTCTTCAACAACTATTTTCTCAATAGCCTAATTACTTAAAACACATATCGTAATTATTTGAAATTAGCTGCTTTAATTTAAGTGGCTAAATTTTGTTTTATTACTGCATCAGAAGTTTAAATCTATTAATGATACTTTCCTAAAAAATAGAAGTATGCAAAAATACAAATTTTGTATTAATATAAGAAGTTGTTTTTGAAATTGTTTGAAATTGTAAAATCTTAGAATAAAGAAATACGAATGAAATAGTGGAGACTAAACCAGTTAATTCAACGATAAATACGCTGATACATAGAAAGATTTAGAGCCACTCATGGGAGTCGAACCCACGACCTACGCATTACGAATGCGTTGCTCTACCAACTGAGCTAAAGTGGCTTATTAAAAAATCACACCAAAAATTTTGGTCTGATTTGTTCTTTTGTCGGGATGAGAAGATTCGAACTTCCGACCCCCACGTCCCGAACGTGGTACGCTACCAGGCTGCGCTACATCCCGAAACCCTGTCTCCTCAATAGGAATCGAACCAACTACCCTCCCGATGAAAAATCGGGATGCTCTACTAGAAGCATTTCTTTATCTTTTCGTTTGAAAGCATTTGAATCTAATTTCTTTTAATTCAAAATAGTTTTTCAATTGAAACATTTTGTCTCCCCGGCGGGAATCGAACCCACGACCCTCCCGATGAAAAATCGGGATGCTCTACTAGAAGCATTTCTTTATCTTTTCG
>JBAXNW010000068.1:0-17510 GCA_037133555.1 Bacteroidota bacterium | reverse complement strand
AACAAAATTATAACCAACTGTCAATCAGTTTGATTTAAGTGGACACTAGTGAAAATTTATATTAAATGAATAATTTATTTAAAAGCGTTTCATCCATTAAATTAGGCAAGGTGATTTTTAAATTTGGCTCAGACTGCATTGCGCGTTTTATAGCGAAAATAGCTTCTGGATTTCGGGCCCAGCTTCTGCGTGAAATACCATTATTTACATCCCAGAAAAGCATATTTTTTAATCTTCTCTCGGCATCGGCAGTTCCATCTAACAGCATTCCAAAGCCACCGTTGATAACTTCGCCCCAGCCAACTCCTCCTCCATTGTGAATGGACACCCAGGTTGCACCTCTGAATGCATCACCAATCACATTCTGTATAGCCATATCAGCAGTAAAACGGGAGCCATCGTAAATATTTGAAGTTTCACGATAAGGTGAATCGGTACCAGAGACATCATGATGATCACGACCTAATACAATGGGAGCAGAGATTTCCCCTTTCGCTATAGCTTTATTAAAAGCAGTTGCTATTTTAATTCTCCCTTCGGCATCGGCATATAAAATACGGGCTTGCGAACCCACTACCAGTTTATTGGCTTTAGCTCCTTTGATCCATTGAATATTATCCAGCATTTGTTGCTGAATCTCAATAGGTGAGGTTTTAGATATTTCTTCAAGGACATTGATGGCAATCAAATCACTTTTATCAAGATCTTCTGTTTTCCCTGAAGTACAAACCCATCGGAAAGGGCCGAAACCATAGTCGAAACACATGGGCCCCATAATATCCTGCACATAGGAAGGATATCTGAAATTACCATCGGGTTTCATCACATCCGCCCCTGCCCTGCTTGCTTCCAATAAAAAAGCATTGCCGTAATCAAAGAAATACATACCTTTTGCTGTCAGTTTATTGATGGCTGTAATTTGACGTTTTAAGGATAACTGTACTTTTTGTTTAAAAAGCTCAGGATTTTCAACCATCATTTGGTTGGATGCTTCAAAACTTAAATCAACTGGATAATAACCTCCAGCCCATGGATTGTGTAATGAAGTCTGGTCGGAACCCAACTCAACCTCAATATTTTCGACATCCAGTTTTTCCCACAGGTCCACAATATTCCCCTGAAAAGCTATAGAAACGACTTCTTTGCCGGTTTTTGCCTTTTTAATACGTAGCATTAACTGGTCTAAATCCTCAAAAACTTCATCTACCCAACCTTGAGAGTGGCGGGTATGGGTTGCTTTCGGATTCACTTCGGCTACAATACCTACACATCCAGCAATAACTGCTGCTTTTGGTTGTGCACCCGACATACCTCCAAGGCCTGAAGTAACAAAAAGTTTGCCTGCCAGGCCTTCGTTTTCTTTCTGGATTTTTCGTCCTGCATTTAAAACAGTTATAGTTGTTCCATGTACGATTCCCTGAGGACCAATATACATATACGAACCAGCTGTCATTTGACCGTATTGAGAAACCCCCAAAGCATTAAATTTTTCCCAATCATCTGGTTTAGAATAATTAGGAATAACCATACCATTGGTAACCACAACTCTTGGAGCATCTTTATGAGAAGGGAATAATCCCATCGGATGACCCGAATACATTACGAGGGTTTGCTCATCTGTCATTTCTGATAAATATTGCATACAAAGCAAGTATTGAGCCCAGTTTTGAAAAACGGCACCGTTCCCTCCATACGTAATTAATTCGTGAGGATGTTGAGCGACTGCATTATCCAGATTATTCTGAATCATCAACATAATAGCTGCTGCCTGTTTTGATTTTGATGGATATTCCTCAATAGGACGGGCATACATTTTGTAAGTTGGGCGAAAACGATACATATAAATCCTACCGTAATCATTGAGCTCTTTTAGGAATTCTTCAGCAAGGACAGCATGGTGCTGAGGTTCAAAATATCGCAAGGCATTTTGCAATGCAAGTTTTTTCTCTTCAATGTTTAAAATATCTTTGCGCTTTGGGGCATGGTTAATATTAACATCCCGCATTTGAGGCATAGGTAATTCCGAAGGAATACCCTGAATAATTAATTGCTGAAAATCTTTCATTTTTAAATTGATGATTGGTAAATGGTGATTGGGTTATTGGGTTAATGGGTTATTGGTTATTGTGTTATTAGTTATTGGGTTATTGGGTTATTGGTTATTGGTTATTATCAGTTAGTTTCTAATTCCTAATTGATAAATTTCTAATTCCTAATTTAAAAACCCTAATACCTAATCCCCTAAAGTCTAATAATTTACTGATCTTTTTTCCTCCCAAAAACGCTTATTTTCACATATCGTTCGGGGTGTAAACGAAAATCCTCCAACAATAAATCAAGGTTTTTTGCTGAAGATTCTAATTTTTTGTAAAGGGCATCATTGTTGACCAACATACCAATACTCCCTTCACCTTTATTGATTTTCTGCATAATTCCAGACATATCTCCCAACACTTTATTGGCTGAGAGTATGGTTTGATTGATATTGGCTTTAGCAAGAGTATCGCTCAAAGTAGAGAAATTAGTGATAATATTGGTAATTTTATCATTGTTGTTTCTGATATTATGAGAAATGGATTCAAAATTGACAATAATGGAAGCCAAGCGGTTGCGTTGAGAAGAAACCAAAGTATCGACATTATACGTTGTGTTTTTGATATTTTCCATTGTTATCTTAATATTTTCAAAGCTTTTTGAAAGATTTTGTTGAGTAGCAGAATTAAATACCAATTTAACCGCAATCAAAACAGAATCAAAGGAACTCATCAATTCTTCTGCTTTCAGTTTTAAAGGAAGTACCTGACGGCTAATTTCCTCTTTTAAGTCAGATTCAATATCAGATTTTAAAGTTTCTCCACCTTTGAGTTTTGTTTTTGAATTCCCTAAAATAATCTGAATAGCTTTTGATCCCATCAAATCGGCACTGTAGATTTTAGCAATCGAATTATCAGGAACTGCTAACTTTGAACTGAAAACAATGGCTACTTTTATGGTAGAAGATTCATTGCTCACAAACTCCACATCCTGTATAAAACCGACTTTTATACCATTGATGTAAACAGGATTAGAAGGCACAAGTCCGTCAACTTTAGGATAATAGGCGTAGCAAACTTTCTGGCTCGAAAACAGGTTTTTACTTTTAAGAAAATTCACGCCCCATATTACGATTGCAAAGGTAATTATAAATAAAATCCCGATTTTTATTTCTCTAGTTATTTTCAATTGGTATTATTTTTAGTTTTTACAAATATACGTTAAATATTATGATCAATAGTTTTAAACTACTTTTTCTCGTTAATTAATTTTACAGCTTGCGTAGGCGAAATCCGCTCTCCATTTAAAAAGGCAACGACAAAAGCATCTTTAAATCCTTTTTCCTGCATCATGATGAGCAGTTTGTTTGCATCCTTCAGGTTTGGCTCATCGCCAACCGTAAATTTAAATAAATTCCCGTGAAAATACTTTTTAACCTTTTCCAGGTTTGAGAATTCAGAAGAAGAGGTTGATTTATCAGTTGCAGAAGTTGCAAACTGAACCCTGAATGAAATTTCGTTTTTGCTTACATTCGACAAATTGAGTGTATCTGGTTTATCGTTGGGCTTTATTGAATTAGGTTTTTCGTCTTCAACTTTAAGCGTTGCTATTTGAGCCTGATTGTTAAATCCTTCCATTTTAAATTTGTACTCCTTAAAAGCATCAAAAATTGAGTGCGCAATTTCGTTTTTTCCCTTTTCAGTCGCTAGCAGTTCTTCTTCTTTTAGGTTGCTTACAAAACCATTTTCTATCAAAATAGCCGGCATGGTTGTTTTATAAAGCACCAAAAAACCTGCTTGTTTTACGCCTCTATCTAATGACTTCATGTTGTTTCGAAAATGTTTCTGAACTTTAGCAGCCAAATCAAGGCTTTGGTCTAAATACGCATTCTGGAATAAAGAAAAAATAATATTGGCTTCGGGTGAATTAGGGTTAAATCCATCGTAACTGGCTGAGTAATTATCTTCTAAAAGTATAGAGGCATTTTCTTTTTTAGCAACATCCAGATTGGATTGAGATTTATGAAGTCCCATCACCCAGGTTTCTGTTCCATATGACTCTTTGGACTTGGTAGAATTACAATGTAAAGAAATAAATAAATCGGCATGATTTTCGTTGGCAATTTTAGCTCTGCGATAAAGTTCAATAAATTCATCGGTTTTACGGGTGTAAATAACTTTTACGTCACTAAAATTGGATTCTATTAATTTACCTAATTTTAAAGCCAGCGCCAGCACTACGTCTTTTTCTTTTAATTTACTGCCAATGGCTCCGGGATCATGACCACCATGACCGGCATCAATAACAACAAGGTTAATTTTACCATTTTTCGAGGGTTTTGAAGCAAAAAGTTGAAAACCTAAGAACATAAGTATTGTAAAAAAAATAATACAATTGCCTTTTTTCATGTATAAATATTTTTGTAAATTACTGATATAGTATTAATTATATTTCAAATTCCCATTCGTTAAACCTACAGCAATCTGCTTGATTACAAGTATAGGTAGAAGAATATTCAGCACAGCTATAAAATTCGAACAGCGTCATTTTAAGGCATTAAGCTAAATTTAATTTTGTTAAAAATTTATAATTCGATGCATTAAAACTGTAATTATCAGATAAACTTTTCGTTATTCAACTGAATAGTTTAATTTTGCCCTAGAAATTTTCTACAAAAATAACATTAAAAAAAATATTTTTAATATAAATTACTATCGAAATTGCTAACAATTCGTTCATATTTGTTTTTTTTATTTTTCCTGATCATTTTATTTGGGTTTCCAAATTATTTATTAGCTCAGCAAAATAAGCAATTTCCGCCTCCTGATTCATCCAACATCAACAAAAACATTCTTTTAACTTCTGATTCAATAGTGCATACATTCGATTCATTATTGATCCAGAAAGACACAAAAGATACCTTAAAGAAAAAAAAAACAAATACTATTGAAACGAAGATTATCTATAAATCAACAGATTCTTTACGTTTTAACATTAAAGAGAAAAAAGTTTTTCTTTTCAACAAAGCCGATATCGCCTACGCTAAAATCATTTTAAAAGCTGACTATGTAGATATGAATTTTAGCAAAAACCAAGTTTTTGCAAAGGGTGTTGAAGATACGGCAGGTATCGTTCAAGGCAATCCGGTTTTTAAAGAGGGTGAAAAAACTTTCGATTCTAAAGAGATGTTATACAACTTCCATTCCAAAAAAGGACTTATCAAGCAAGTAATTACCAAGGAAAGTGAAGGTTATGTGCATGGCGAAAATGTAAAGAAAATGGATGATGACATTACCTACATCAAAAACGGAAAATTTACTACTTGCGATCTAGAACATCCCCATTTTGATATCCGGTTTGGAAGGGCCAAAGCTATTCCCGATAAAAAAATTATTACCGGTCCCGCATTTTTATATATTGAAGATATCCCAACTCCACTTTTTGTTCCTATGGGTTATTTCCCTAACACAAAAAATCAATCATCCGGCATTTTATTCCCAACTTATGGAGAATCGCCCAATAGGGGTTTCTTTTTAGAAAATGGAGGATATTACTTTGCTTTTAGTGATTATGTCGATTTGGCATTGCGGGGTGATATTTATACAAGAGGTAGCTGGGGGATACATTCGCTATCTAATTATAGCAAAAGATATAAATTCAATGGATCTTTAAATTTTGACTATGTTGTAAATATTGATGGCGAAAAAAACCTGCCCGGTTATTCAAAGAATTCAGATTTCTCTTTGAACTGGCGCTACAATCAGGATGCAAAAGCAAGACCCAATAGCCGTTTTGTTGCAAATGTAAATTTAAGAAGTAGTAAATATGACCAATTTGCTCAGAACATAAATAATATTTTCACCAATACTACAAACTCAAGCATTTCCTATTCAACTACTTTTGGCGATAATTATTCTTTAAACGTAAATTTAGGAGAAAGTTACAATACCAATACCAGGGTGATTGACCTCAACCTCCCAAGCATTGCATTCAGTGCCAACCGCTTCACTCCTTTTCGCAAAAAAATCCAATTGGGTGAAATAAAATGGTATGAAAATATTAGCATAAGCTATTCAATGGAAGCACAAAATAATATCAATGCCCATGATAGTACATTGTTTACACAAAAAACGATTGACAATATGCAAAATGGTATAAGGCACTCTATACCTATAAGTAGTAGTATAAAAGTCTTAAAATATTTTACATTGACAAATTCAGTGAATATCAACGAAAGATGGTATTTAAAAACCATAGAAAAAGAATGGTCAAACGACACCTTATTTAGTGGCAATGATACTACATTCGGTTATTTAAAAACCAACGAAATTAAAGGATTTTCAAGAGCAGTTGATTTTCAGTTTAGCTCAAACCTCAATACAAGATTATATGGAATGCTGCAAATGAAAAACGGCCCCATACGAGCGATTCGTCACGTATTAACACCAAGTGTCGGATTTTCATGGCGGCCTGACTTTGGAACAGCTTTATGGGATTATTACCATTCGTATGTTGATAAAAATGGGGTTGTTCAAAAATATTCAAAGTTCGAAGGTGCTTTATATGGCGGCCCGCAAAGTGGAAAATATGGGAATATAAGTTTCTCTTTAGATAACAGCCTCGAAATTAAAATCCGTTCAAAAAAAGATTCTATTACGGGGATGAAGAAGGTCGTTCTAATTGAAAGTTTTTCAATATCGACTTCCTATAATATGGCAGTAGACTCTCTCAATTGGGCTCCTATTTCAATTAATGGAAGAACCACCCTTTTTAGAAATATGACACTGAATTATATGAGTACGTGGGATCCTTATGTAAAAAACAAAAACGATATCAGGATGAGTCAATATGAATGGGATATCAATAAAAGATTGTTCAGATTAGACAATTATCAATGGAATGTTGGACTAAACCTGAACTTGAATCCGGCATTTTTTAAAAAGAAAGCAACTACAACAACTGCTACCCAGGAGACTAAAACACAGAATTCACAAAATTCTGTAAGCAATATCAATCAAACCTTAGGTGATCAGGTAGATTTTAGTATTCCATGGAATATGAACATTACGTATTCCTATTCTTATTCAAGCAGGTATACTGCAGCTTCCAAAGAAAAATACATCAATGACTTCAGCCAAACTGCAAATTTTTCCGGAGAGGTTAACCTTACAAAAAAATGGAAATTAGGCTTTAGTGGAGGGTATGATTTAAAAGCAAAGGAATTTACCTATGCATCATTTGATGTCTACCGCGATTTACATTGCTGGGAAATGCGTTTTAACTGGATTCCTTTTGGATGGAGGCAAAGCTGGAGTTTTTCCATTAACGTAAAAGCTTCCGTTCTCAAAGATTTAAAATGGGATAAAAAGAAAGATTACAGAGACAGAGTACAATAGAATATTGAGTTAATGCAAATCTGCATGAAGTTGTGATACTCAATTTAACTTATTGAATTTCATCAAAATAATCGGTGCATTAAATCATTCGAAAAGTAATTTTTTCCGGAAATCACGGTCTTTATTGCTTTTTCAAGTTCCTGTTTTTCTGAAGTTTTTAACAAATAGCCCATTGCTCCTGCATTCATCATGGAAGTATAATTATCCTTATCACTTAGCATAGTTAGGGCCAAAATTTTCAAATTTGGTCTATTTGCCAGTGCTTTAACAGTTGCTTCCAAACCACCCATTACAGGCATTTTGATATCCATTAGTACTAAATCCGGATTTAGTTCTTTTAATAAATTAAGGAAAACCTTTCCATTTTCAGCTTCTGCAATAACCACTCCCAGGCCTTCCATTTCAATCAGAAGTTTCATACCTTCTCGAAACAAAGAATGATCATCAACGATGATTATTTTGGCATTATAATTCATTATATTTTTTACATTTTTATGAATCGATTATTTTATCATTCTATATGACTAAATTTGCGCCTAAAGATTGATACCTAGTTAGATTGATACTTAAATAGAAATTTTTTAATTTCTTGTATTAAAATGCAGGTTGAGTATTAATCGACTTGAAATAATTGAAGAAATATTGTTTAAAAAAAAGTTTATAATAAAATTGTAAAATTAAAGTAAGAATATAAGAAAACATATAGGATAAACTCTAAAAGAAGCTAGTGTAAACCCTAGAAATTTTATATTTATTGGCTATTTTTTAAAAAAAGTTGTATAATTGGCTGAATCCGCAAGAATAAATCTATTTATTCCGAAAATCAATTTGGGATTAATTCTGAAAGTCTGATTAAAAGAAATTGGAGAATGAAACTATTTGAAGTCTCCTTTAAACATCTTTTATAAACGCTTATTCAATAGCTTAATTTAAAACATAGGAAAGGGAGTGCTAACAAATGCTAGATTATTATTATTTACTTTTATTTATCTGTTTGTAGATACGAAATCATCAATTATTTAACGTAAAATCAAATCCAATATACAAAACACCCCAAAAATTACACTTGCAATTCCATTGGTTGTAAAAAATGCAAGATTGATGCGGTTTAAATCTTTGGCTTTTACAATAAGATGTTGGTACAATAATAAAAAACTAAAAATTGTCCCTCCTATCCAGTAATAAATCTGCCAATTTCCATATAAACCAATAATTATCAAAAGAATAAATGACATTAGATGCAAGATGGATGAAAAAGCTAATGATTTTTGAATGCCAATACGTGCTGGAATTGATTTGAGTAATTGCGATTTATCAAAATCAATATCTTGCAATGCATACAAAATATCAAACCCACTTACCCAAAATAAAACCAAGAATGATAACAGCAAAGGCATAACTGCAAACTCACTACAAACAGCAATATAAGCCCCTATCGGAGCTAATGCAAGCCCCACACCCAACACAATATGGCTGAGAGATGTAAATCTTTTAGTAAGACTGTATCCTAAAATCACTAAAAGTGCCACAGGTGACAAATAAAATGCCAATTTATTATCATTTAAAAAATAGGAAGTTATAAAAAACAACAAGGAATTTAGAATTACAAAAATCAGTACTCGGTATGGTTTTAAAATACCTGCTGGTATTTCCCGCATAGCAGTTCGTTGGTTAGCTGCATCATAGCGTCTGTCGATAAAACGATTAAAACCCATAGCTGCATTCCGGGCAAAGACCATACATATTACAACCATCAACAATGTTACCCATTTAAAACTATTGATTTGTTGAACACCCATAAAAAAACCCAGCAAAGCAAAAGGCATGGCAAAAATGGTATGTGCAAATTTTACCAATGAAAGGTAGGATTTAAAACCTGAAATATTGTTTTTCATTTTTAATTATTCAGATTATATATAATGTAAATTTCATAAAAGATTTTTTTAATAAACTGTTTTAATACAGACTGCAAAATTATAATTTATCTCCAATTTTCAAAGGAGTTATATCTGTTTTTTAGAGGGAATTACCATCATTGTATTAATCATCTTCCCTGTCGAATCTTACGGCTCCATCAATTGAAATTCCTAATTTAATACCAAATTCTTTGAATTTCATATTTTCATAACTTGTAAATGTCTCAATTTTAAATATTTTGAGAATATTCTCAAGTCCATAGCCCAGTTCAAGATAATGTGGAGAAGTTGTTGTTTTAAGATAATTAACAGAGATGCTTTCGCGAACTCCTGTAATATTCAACCAAAAAAGCTGTGTAAGTAAAAACTTTTTCATGGAAAGATTAGCATGCAAGCCCCAATAAGCGTGTTGAGTGCTGTAGCTATAATAATCTAGAAGTCGGTAGGAGTTCATTGGGTCTGAAAAATCAACAGCTATTCTACTGCCGTTAAAATGCTTGTAATCAATAAAAATGAGTTGATTATCCCCAAATGTATTTCCAGCAAATGCCTTGATATTTAGAGTACGCCGATAGCCTTCTATTTGGTGCTGAATACTAACTTCTAGGCGGTGAAAATCGATGTCGCTACCTAAAATATTTTTGAAACCTCCATTGTATGCAAGCGTAATAACCGGGAATACGTCCAACATCGGTATTTTTACACCATTGTATTTGCGATATTTTACAATGGGATGAAATACTAATTTTACAGCTGATGTAAATGCCTTATGAATCGGAAATACAGTTGAAGTATCCTCATAGGCAATGGGTGAGTTGGATGAATATGGTCGGTCTTTTGATGAAATCCAGCTAAAATTACTTTGATTAATAAGTGGACTTCGTTGGGCCCAACCCAAAGTTGTTTTAATTCTTAATTTGTCAGTAAGAAATGTTTTAAATTCAATTTCAGTTAAATCATTCTGATAAATTTTCATATAATTTTTCCGACCTAAGAGTGAAGTGAGGGTATTAAAAAAAGGAAAAATGACTTCTTCCGGATTGAATTGCTGTATCTTTCGGCCTAGTTGCAATTTAAAATAGGTTTTCTTATAATAAGTATTTGTAAGATAGTAATAAAAGCCAGTTGCAGCCGAAAAAACGTGATTGCTGAAACCATACCTTATTTCAGGTATAAATCTTATACGATTTACATTTTTCACTCTGAATTGCAATTCTACAGGAATATCAAGATTAAAACCTTCAACCGTATTAAAATTAAGATTAATCAATGGAGAAGGGTATTTCAATCTCCAGTTTTTATTTATTACAAAGGTTTTTCCAAAAACAATTCCTCCCAATGCTTTCCCCAAGAAAGCAGCTGAAGCACTATCAGTTTTTCTAAGAGCTTTGATACTGTCCATTTTAAATTCAAGACTGCGTTTGCTTTCTGAAGCAGTAAGTGGAATAGGACGAATAGAATCCCAAAAACTACTGTTTTTCTTAAACGCCATAGAATCAATTTTTATTGAAAAATCACTTTCGATTTCAGGTTCTTTTTCTTTTTTTCTTGCTTGTTTTTCATAAGCCTTCATACTCCGTTTAAAATCGGAAAGCGTAAATTTTTCTTCCTCTTTTTGGGAAGAGGTATCAGCTATTGATTCAGGTTTTAGCTTTTTTAATCTTCTCTCCTCTTCCAACACTTTTGCATATTCACGATCCGTTTTTTCGTCAACCAAAATTAGTTTTTCTAATTTAAGCGAATCGTTGATTTCCAATTGATAATTGCTCAAAGAAGCAAGATATTTCCAACTCACCCTTACTCCAAAAAAGCTCCCCCTTATGTTGTATTGTTGATTGATAGGAACCCAGGTTTTGTCACTTACTTCGGCAAACATCTGGTTGATAATAAATTCAAAACCCTGTAAATGTGTTTTTAGATTAAAATTATATACACACCATAATTTATCGACAATATAAATATCACCACTAAAAACATTGCTCCCTTTGCTACGGGGAATTACACTGATTTGATGAATTTCTGCACCCTTATCTTTAAAAGTATTAAGGAGTTTAAACCTGTAAAAAGAAAAAGCAGAAGGCGATAGTGGAGAAACTGTCCCCCCGAAATCAGCAGCGTAAATACTTGCATTTACAAATCGGTTCACCATAGTAGATGAGCTGCTATCACTGCTGTTATCTCTGGCAGAGATTACCTTTTGTTCATATTTATTTGGATATTCATAACGAATGTGATTATACGATTCGTTGGTATAATACTCCACAGTGTCAATACCTTCCGACTTGCCTAATTTGTAAACGATCTTTGGCATTTTGATTTCACCGCTGCCTTTTATATAAATATCAGCATCGTATGCTTTAACAATCATACGGTAATAATAGGAAGCGGCAATTGCTTTTCGCATAATACTGTAGGCCGGATCTTCGGCCGAAGCAAAAATATTCACTATTTTTAATTCAATCATCTGATCGCTTAAACGGACATCAATGCTTGTATATGTTTGTTGGACAATTACCTGCTTGCTCACAGATTGGTAACCCAGACAACGAAAATCAATCTGATATGCACCGGGTCTTACGGCACATTCAAAATAACCATTTTCATTGGCTACCGTTCCTGTCTTTAGTTCTTTAATGTAAAGAGTAGCAAAGGCAAGGGGTTTTCCTTTGGTATCCTTAACATGACCTTTTATTCCAGTTTGACAATAAGCAGTTGAAATAAAAAAGATGAGCATGAATGAAAAAAGAAAGGCTTTCGGCATCAACAAAAAGAGCCTATTCGTGACTTGTTTTGATTTTAAAGATGTTTCATTCATAAACGGTGAGGCTATTTTGTATTGCAAAGATAGAATAATTTTATAGGTGGATTTAATTTGCTGTGTGTTTTAGGTGATTAAGTTTATAGTTGTAATGATATATATTAAGCTATTCATAGTTCATTATTCTATAAATAATTATCCAGTATTGTGAATCAACTAACAAATAAATGTCAAATTTAGGCTTTAAATTATATTTTTTTCTAATTTTGTAAACGAATCGAAAAAAACAATGATATGAATATATTATCAAACAGGATTATGATGCTTTCTGAGTCGGAGACATTAGCCATGACACAGAAAAGCAGAGAATTACAAGCCCTTGGACACAATGTAATTAATTTAAGTATAGGTGAACCCGATTTTGACACACCAAATGACATTAAATCGTTTGCAAAAAAAGCAATAGACGATAATTTTTCACATTACACACCTGTATCAGGTTATCTGGAATTACGTCTAGCAATTTGTCGCAAATTAAAAAGAGACAATAATTTAGATTTCAAACCAGAACAAATTGTAGTTTCTAATGGAGCCAAACAATCCTTGGCAAATGTAGTATTAAGCCTTGTGAATCCAGGTGATGAAGTAATTGTGCCTGCTCCTTACTGGGTTTCGTATAAGGAAATCATCAAATTAGCCGAAGGTAAAGCAATTTATATTAATGCACCCATTGAACAGGATTTTAAGATTACAGCTGCTCAGGTTGAAGCAGCTATAACAGAAAAAACCAGACTCTTTATGTTTAGCAGCCCATGCAATCCTACGGGTTCAGTTTATACCAGGGATGAATTAAAAGCAATAGCTGAAGTAATTGCCAAACACGAAAATATTTATATTCTGGCTGACGAAATTTACGAACTTATCAATTTTGGCGGCCAGCACGAAAGTATAGCCCAGTTTGATTTTATTAGAGATAAAGTCATTACAATAAATGGTGTTTCTAAAGGTTTTGCCATGACAGGTTGGAGAATCGGTTATATGGCAGCCCCTTTATTTATAGCAAAAGCCTGCGATAAACTACAAGGACAAATTACATCGGCACCAAGCTCTATTGCTCAACGTGCGACTATTCATGCCATGGAGTGTAAGCCTAAAGAATCAGCAGATGTAAAAATGATGTTGGCAGCATTCCGTGAAAGACGGGATCTCCTAATTTCTTTATTAAAAGAAATTCCTGGCATAAAAACCAACCAACCTCAGGGTGCTTTTTATGTTTTCCCCGATGTATCTTATTACTATGGAAAATCTTATGAAGGCACTGTAATTAACGGAGGCGAAGAATTGTGTATGTATTTATTGAACACCGTATATGTTGCCCTGGTTTCCGGTGCTGCTTTCGGAGATCCAAACTGCGTCAGGTTTTCATATGCAACTTCCAATGAAAATCTGATTGAGGCTGTTAAACGTATAAAAGTTGCCTTGGAAAAATTAAAGTAATAGCAATCACTAAAAAAGGCTTAACTTATTAATCAGGTTAAGCCTTTTTTATTTAATTTGGAATTGATTATAGCTTCTTTTCAAGAAAATAATAAACCACCAGGCTTATTCCTCCCAGCAAGAAAATCATTGCGAAATAACCTTCTTCATGCATACAGCCATAATATTCAAATACCCTTGCTATTAATATACCCGCCCCAATAGCAATAGATAACAACCCATATTTTAGATTGGATGCTTTTTGAGGTAATTTGTTTTTATCAAAATAATCACCCTCTAAGCCTCTTTCCAGCAATGCCATACGTTCTTTCTTGCGAATACCGAGATATACAATCCCAAGAATCATTGCAAACACACTCATTGGTACAAAAATGTCTTCCATTGTTTTATAATTTAATTTGTTTTTTATCTATGACGCAAGCTTTGTTGAAGAGGTTACAGTTAAATGATGAATTATAAATGATAAATGGTAAATATTTAAGATTAGGCTCATCTTCTATAATAATTATCGGTTTTCAATAATTTTAAATCATAAATCAGGATACAATAATGGATGAGAAAAACATTAATGTTAATTCCCACCTCAATAACTTAATAGTCAATAAGCAAAACCAACAAAAGATGTAAAGCTTACAAACAAAAAATATGAAGTTTCAGCAAATATAGCTTTTTTTTACTTCAATCCTATCGTATTTTTGTAACCTATATTCAAAAATAAGCGTCCAAAAAAAAATGGCTTATAAAGACGATAACTTTTATCTGGATCAAATCCGACAAGGCAACACCAATGCTTATGCTATGCTTATCAATAAGCATAAGACCATGGCATTCAATGTAGCCTTACGAATTACGCACAACAGAGAAGATGCCGAAGAAGTTATACAAGATGCATTTTTGAAAGTTTATTATTCAATTAAAGATTTTGAAGGTAAATCAAAGTTTTCTACCTGGTTGTTCCGTATTGTTTACAATCAGGCCATTTCAAAAATTCGCAAGAAAACTATTGATCAAAATACACTGGATGATGAATTAATTGATAATTTTGCGTTTGGTGAAATAAGTAACGGATTGACTTATCTGAAAGCTGAAGAACAGTCGAAGTACATCAATCTGGCATTAGCCAAATTACCTGAAGAAGAAAGTGCTGTAGTTACGCTGTTTTACTTGAATGAAAGTTCTGTAGAAGAAGTAAGTGAAATTACAGGTTTAAGCGAAGCCAACGTAAAAGTGAAATTACATCGCAGCCGAAAAAGATTATACGATGAGCTCAAACAATTATTAAAAAACGAAGTTAATACATTACTATAATGAATATACAAGATAAAGATCCATTTTTGGCTAAATTGCTCAGACAATTACCATTGGATGAACCTTCGGAAGATTTTACGCAACGTTTGATGTCAATTATTCAGCAAACTGAAGTTGAAGAAGTTGAGAAGGCCTCTTTTTTTCTCGTCTACAGATATTGGCTCATAGCTGCTTTCACAGTTTGCATGCTAGTTGCAGCAACTATATTTTTCCCTTCTTTTATCGGACATCGACAAATACAGACCTTGCAAAACTTTTTCAATCCTTTTGTAAATGCATTCAATAGTATCGCATCTTTGTTGAAAACTCAACCTATCATAAGTGTTGTAATCCTTTCTTTAGTGGGATTGTTGATGATAGACAGATTGCTTTCGAAAATGTTTCATCAAAATGTGCAGCATTCGTAATACTATGATTATCAAACTTAAATTGTTTTCACTAATTTTTGTAATATTAGCATTTACAGCTTGCAAATCAAGTTCGAAAATTAAAAAAGCAAACCCATCTTATAAGTCCAGTTCAGGTTTTTACAATCGCTTTTCGCAGAAATTTGGATACAGCCTGCAAGGTTCCGAAGAAAAAAAATTCATTGAAGCAGTCGATGCATGGCTGGGTGTTCCTTATAAATATGGCGGTTGCGACAAAAATGGCACAGATTGTTCTTGCTTTGTAAGTAGTTTTTTTAAAGATGTATATGGAATATCACTTCCCCGAAAATCGGAAGACATGAAACTTCAAACGAAAACCGTTGAAAAAAACAACTTAGAACTTAGTGACCTGGTTTTCTTTAAAATTAATGAAGAAAAAGTTTCACATGTTGGCATATATATCAGCAAAGGCTATTTTGTACATGCGTCTACTTCAAAAGGCGTTATGATTAATAACCTGAACGAGAATTATTACATAAAGTATTATTTATCAGCTGGTAGAGTAGAAAGGTAATCTTTTTTTTGACTGAATTTGAGTTTCTTTTCTTAATAAACTTCGAAACAATACACTTACATTTATTAACTTGCATTGATTTTTAGGCATAAAAAAAGCCTTACAAAATGTAAGGCTCAAAATTATAAATAATTACAATATTTTAAACTATGCTAGTCTAACGTTTACTGCATTTAATCCTTTTCTACCGTCTTCTAAATCAAAAGTTACTTCATCGTTTTCTTTGATGGTGTCTTTTAATCCGTTTGAATGTACAAAATATTCTTTTGTTGAATTTGCGTCTTTAATAAATCCAAATCCTTTAGATTCATTGAAAAATTTTACTGTTCCTGTGTTCATTATGTTTTATATTAATTCTGCAAATGTACACATTATTATTTACATACCACGTTTTATTTTCAAAAAATCAAAATTTATTCAAATAATTCAGAAATTATAAAATTTACATCCAAAATTGACAGAGAAAAAGCGAATAAATTTGATTTTTTTTAAAGAATTAAGCTTGATAAAAAGGATAATCAGTAAAGCCTTTTTCATCAGCAGCATAAAACAAATCCATTTTAAGGTCTTGCGATAAAGCAACTTCATTTTTTAAGCGGTCAACCAGATCAGGATTATTTATAAATGGGCGCCCGAAAGCAATTAAATCACCAAGTCCGCTTTCAACATCGACTTCAGCCTTTTCCTTGTCATAACCACCTGCCAGTATAATTGTATTTTTAAAGAGACTTCTTATAAGTCTTTTCATACCTATTGGGACAATAGGAGCTCCCATAGCTGAATGATCCACTATATGAATATAGCTTATCCCTATATTATTTAATACTTCTGCAAGGTATTGATAAGTAGCTCCAATTTCAGGATATACAGGCATATCACTTGCAACACCAAAAGGAGATAAACGAATCGCCGTTTTATCTTTACCGATTGCCTCAGCTACACCTTCAACTACTTCCAGCACAAAGCGACAACGATTTTCGAAACTTCCACCATAATTATCGTTACGGATATTGCAATGTGGCGAAAGAAACTGTTCAAGCAAATAGCCATTTGCAGCATGTAACTCAACACCATCAAATCCAGCTTCAATTGCATTCTTAGCTGCAGTAATAAATTCTGCTTTTGTAATTTGCAGATCATCTAATGTCATTGCTTTGGGTATAGGAAAATCCTGCATTTGTTCAGCATCTGTCCACATCTGTCCTGCTGCTTTTACTGCTGAGGGTGCAATTATTTCTGCATCTTTTGACATATTGAGCGCATGACTTATTCTTCCTGAATGCATCAATTGAACAAATATTTTTGATCCTTCTTTGTGAACTGCTGTTGTTATCTTTTTCCAGCCTTCAACCTGTTTTTGGTTGAAGATTCCAGGTATACGAGCATAACCCAAGCCGTTAGGAGAAGGAGATGTTCCTTCCGTAATAATAAGACCTGCAGATGAACGTTGTTGATAATATTCAGCTATGAGATCATTGGGTACATTTCCGATAGCTCTGCATCTTGTCATTGGGGCCATCACTATACGATTTTTAAGTTCTAAAGAGCCTAGTTTAATAGTTGTAAATATTTTGAATTCTTTCATTTTTAACTTATATTTATTAATACAGCTAAGAACAATAAAACAGTAAAAAAGTTTACACCAAATTTAAAAGTTTA
>JBAXNW010000067.1:0-17587 GCA_037133555.1 Bacteroidota bacterium | reverse complement strand
AAACTGGCCAGGTCACGATGGTAGTTGGGCCTGTAGCACTGCAACCATAGCTGCCTGCAGAGCGGCTGACCCTAATCAGCACATTGGTTGTGGCTCCTGTTGTTGTAATGGCTGAGCCTGATGTATAAGTAAACCAGTTCGTTCCGTTGTTAATGCTGTATTCGTACAAATCGGCTGATCCGTTTGAGCCTCCTGAACCTGCTGTGATAGTTGCATTTGGACTATAGCCTGCACAGATAGTAGTACCACTTGCAGGGCTTGCAATATTTAAAGTTGGGTTTACTGTTACAGAAGAAACTGGCCAGGTCACGATGGTAGTTGGGCCTGTAGCACTGCAACCATAGCTGCCAGCAGATCGACTGACCCGAATTAATACATTGGTCGTGGCTCCTGTAGTAGTAATGGCTGATGCAGAAGTATAAGTTGACCAAGCAGTTCCATTGTTAATACTGTATTGATACAAATCAGCTGCACCATTTGAGCCACCAGAACCTGCTGTGATGGTGGCACTTGGACTATAGCCTGCGCAGATAGTTGATGCACTTGCAGGGCTTGCAATATTTAAAGTTGGATTTACAGTTGCTGAAGATACTGGCCAAGTTACAATAGTAGTTGGGCCTGTGGCAGAACAACCATAGCTGCCAGCAGAGCGACTGACCCTGATTAGCACATTCGTAGTAGCTCCTGTAGTGGTAATGGCAGCTGCAGAAGTATAAGTTGACCAAGCAGTTCCATTGTTGATGCTGTATTGATACAAATCAGCTGCACCATTTGAGCCTCCAGAACCTGCTATGATAGTGGCACTTGGACTATAACCTGCGCAGATAGTTGATGCACTTGCAGGGCTTGCAATATTTAAAGTTGGATTTACAGTTACAGAAGAAACCGGCCAGGTAACAATGGTAGTAGGACCTGTAGCACTACAACCATAGCTTCCTGCAGATCGGCTGACCCTGATCAGCACATTCGTAGTAGCTCCTGCAGTAGTAATGGTAGCTGCAGAAGTATAAGTTGACCAAGCAGTTCCATTATTGATGCTGTATTGATACAAATCAGCTGCACCATTTGAACCGCCTGAACCTGCTGTGATGGTTGCACTTGGAGAATAGCCTGCACAAATGGTATTTCCACTTGCAGGGCTTGCTATGTTTAAGCTTGGATTTACCGTTGCAGTAGAAATTGGCCAGCTACACAGCGTCGTCCAGGCTGTATTTGAACAAATTGAACCGCCGGTTCTTCTAGCCTGTACAATCACTGAGGTTGTTGCAGCTGTGGTAGTGATGGCAGCTCCATTCGTATAACTGCTATAAGTACTTCCTCCATTAATACTATATTGATATTCATTGGCGGCTCCTGTAGATCCCCCGGAACCACCTGTAGCTGTGACAGTGCCTGTGTTAAAACCAGCACAAATTATTGTTCCGTTCAATGGACTGGCAGCGCTCAATGTTGGTGCAATTGGAGCAGCTGAAACAACCAATGAAGTTGTGCTGTTTACCACACTACATCCACCAGCAGCAGCGATTGTATAAGTTACTGTATAGGTTCCTGCCGAACTTGAAGCTGGAGAAATAAGTCCCGACACAGCATTAATAGTTAATCCAGCAGGTAAAGCTGAATAGCTTCCTCCTGTACTTCCTGTTTGAGTGACAGAAACTGAGGCAGCATCGAAACAATAAGGACTTCCTGAATAGGCAATAGTTGCAACAGGCAGCGCTTTGATCGTAATAGTAGAAGTAGATGTAACAACACCACAACCTCCTGCAGCTGCAATTGTATTGGTAACAGTATAAGTTCCTGCGGTAGTTGTAAGCAAGTTGACCTGACCTGTAGCTGTACTGACAAAATTCAACCCAACAGAGGATGAGAATATACCTGCAACACCTCCACCACTAAAAGTAGGACTGGGATTACTTGCATTTGAGCAATAAGGAGTTGCAGGATATGTAAAACTTGCTACAGGCAAAGCAGTAACAGTAACTGTAGTTGTTGCAGTATTGGCTGAACTACAAACACCACTTGTTACAACTGCTCTGAACTGAGTAGTTTGAGTGAGTGCCACTGCGGTATAAGTAGCAGCAGTATTTGAAATATCTGACCAGCTCGAAAATGGACTTATTGAAGATTGCCATTTTGTAATACTTCCTGTATATCCACTTAATGTTAGAAGCCCGCTATTGTTTCCATAACAAACAGAACTTCCCCCTGATACAGAACCTCCTACAGATAATGGATTAATGGTAAGTGCAGTGGCACTTGCAGCAGTTCCTGCAGGTGTTACTATACTTATCGTTCCAGTAGTTGCAGTAGCAGGCAATGTTGCGGTAATCTGTGTCGGGTTATTGACAACAAATGCAGCACTGATATTGTTTATTTTAACAGAAGTAGCTCCGTTTAAGTGAGTTCCAGTAATTACGATGGAAGCGCCAGATCCATAGCAAACGATAGTGGGTGAAAAACCACCAATGCTTGGCGTAAGGTCAGTATTGCTTACAGTAACATCATCAGGATCAAATCCGGAATAATCAATATCGGAACTACTGGCTGGATCCGTAACAATTGTATACAATTTATCCCCATCAAGCAATGTATCATTTACACCTGTGACAATGACAGTCTGAGGTGTTGCCCAGTTGGTTTTGGTAAAACTAAGTGTTGAAGGCAAAGCAGTACCTTCGGAAATATCATTCGACAAAAGATTTATGGCAACTGTTGCTGTAGGTTGTGTAAGCAATACTACCGTAAAACTTGCCGTACCTCCGGTTTCAGTAGTAATCAATCCATCAATGGGGGACACACTTATTCCGGGCACATCATTGTCAATATTAATAAGCTGAACATCGCTTGCATTCATTCCATTATAATTTGGATCCGTACTTGCTGATGCTGCTGTAATTATATTATAATTGATATCACCGTCATTTATATAATCATCTACACCTATAACCGTTATTGTTTGAGGTATATTCCAGTTTGAAGTATTAAAACTAACGGACGAACTAGAAACACTGCCTTCAGCTGTATTGTCAGATGAAAGGTTTATAGATACATTCGCAATAGGTTTTGAATCGAGCACCATGGTAAAACTTGCCTGTCCTCCGGCTTCGGAAGTAGTAAGACCACTGATAGGATTAATTGTTATTCCTGCTATATCATTATTGCTGTTAACAACGCCTACATCCTGAAAATTGACATTGCTATAGTTTACATCAGTACTTACAGCTGCAGCTGTTACAATAGAATAACTGATGTCACCATCATCTTCAAAATCATCTATACCAGTAATGGTAACGGTTTGAGGAATATTCCAGTTGGCTGCCGTAAACAGCACCGAAGCTGGCGAAACAATTCCTTCTGTTAAATCACTGGATGAAAGCGCAATGCTAACATTTGCAGTGGGTATTGTGTTCAATACGATGGTAAAATTATCAGTTGTTCCGTCCTCTGCAGTTGTCAGTCCACTTGCGGGATTAGTTGTAATCCCTGCTACATCATTGTCGGTGTTTGTAACAGATACATTGGAAGGATTCATTCCATTGTAAATGCCATCAGAACTTGTTGCAGCTGCAGTGATGATTGAGTAAGCAATGCTACCGTCTATAACATAATCATCCACACCGGCAACAATTACAGTTTGAGGTGTATTCCAATTGACTGATGTAAAAATAAGTGTACTCGTTGATACACTTCCTTCATTGGTGTTACTGGAAGAAATACCAATGCTTACATTGGCGGTTGGTTGCGAATTCAGTGAAACGGTAAAAAAGGCAGTTCCTCCTGCTTCAGAAGTAATAAGCCCACTAATAGGACTAACGTTTATACCGGCTACATCATTATCTGTATTCGAAACACTTACATCCGATGGGTTCAGTGCATTGTAAACTAAATCAGTACTAACAGCAGCAGCTGTAATAATGGAATATGAAATATTCCCATCAACTACGAAATCATTCACCCCCGTAATGGTTACGGTACGTGGAGTATTCCAATTAAGGCTTGTAAAAATAAGAGAACTCGGAGAAACGCTTCCTTCGTTGGTATTACTTGACGAAATAGCAATGCTAACATTGGCAGTAGGTTGTGATGTAAGAACCATCGTAAACGTAGCTGTACCTCCTGCTTCAGTGGTAACTAAACCACTAAGTGGGCTCAGTGTTATTCCTGCTACATCATTATCCGTATTCGTTACCGAAACATCTGATGGATTGATACCATTATACAACAAATCGGTACTGCTGGCAGAAGTAGTGATGATTGAATAGGCAATATTTCCATCCACAACAAAATCATTAACGCCTGTTACAGTTACTACCTGAGCAGTATTCCAGTTGGCAGATGTAAAGGTCAGTGAAGAGATAGCAATACTGCCTTCGTTTGTATTATTTGAAGAAATGCCTAAACTAACATTAGCTGTTGGCTGTGAATTGAGAACAATTGTAAAGGTGGCAGTTCCTCCTGCTTCAGTAGTAGTCAATCCACTGACCGGACTTACATTTATACCAGCAACATCATTATCATTATTCGTAACACTTACATCCGAAGGGTTAAGTGCATTGTAAACCAAATCAGAACTTGTTGCAGCTGCAGTAACAATTGAATAGGCAATATTTCCGTCAACTACAAAATCATTGACCCCAGTTATCGTTGCTGTTTGAGCTGTATTCCAATTGGCAGAAGTAAAGGTAAATGATGAAGGAGAAATACTACCTTCATTGGTGTTGCTCGACGAAAGATTAATTGTAACATTAGCTGTAGGCTGTGATGTCAAAGCAACTGTAAATGTTGCAGTTCCTCCGGCTTCGGTAGTAGTTAAACCACTCGTTGGCGTGACTATAAAACCTGCCACATCGTTATCATTATTGGTAACTGTAACATTCGAAGGATTGAATCCGTTATAACCTGCATCCGTGCTGGTTGCTGCTGCTGTTACAATCGTATAGGCAATGTTACCATCAACAACAAAATCATTTACACCGGTAGCAGTTACAGTTCTGGGTGTATTCCAGTTTGCGTTGGTAAAAGTGAGTGAAGCGGGCGAAACAGTACCTTCGTTGGTATTGCTCGACGAAAGGCCTATGCTAACATCTGCCAATGGTTGGGTATTCAATACAATGGTAAATACAGCGGTGCCTCCTGCTTCAGTTGTAACGAGACCGCTTGTAGGATTTACAGTGATTCCGACTATATCGTTATCATTGTTGGTAACAGAAACATCTGAAGGATTGATTCCATTATAATTAGCATCCGTGCTTACTGCTGTTGCAAGAACTATGGTATAAGCGATGTTTCCGTCAGCAATTAAATCATTCACACCTGTAATTGTAACAGTTTGTGGAGTGCTCCAGTTTGCAGTTGTAAATACCAGCGACGAAACAGCAACAGTTCCTTCAGTTAAATCATTGGATGAAACCGCTATACTAACATTTGCTGTAGGCTGTGAATTCAGAACAACTGTAAATGCAGCAGTTCCTCCTGCCTCTGATGTATTGAGACCACTTTGAGGACTTACTGTTATTCCGGCAACATCATTGTCAGTATTGGTGACTGAAACATCAGATGGATTCAATCCATTGTAATTCAGATCAGAACTGCTGGCTGCTGCGGTTACGATTGCATAGACAATATTTCCGTCAACTACAAAATCATTTACTCCGGTAACGGTAATATTTTGAGCAACATTCCAGTTTAAAGATGTGAAAGTGAGAGAAGAAGTTGAAATGCTTCCTTCATTTGTGTTGTTTGAAGACAATCCTATACTCACATTTGCTGTAGGTTGCGAAGTAAGTACAATCGAAAAATTAGCAGTTCCTCCTGCCTCAGTAGTTGTTAAACCACTTGTCGGGCTAACTGTAAAGCCGGCTACATCATTATCATTATTGGCAATAGCTACATCTGAAGGATTCAGCCCATTGTAATTAACATCGCTACTGCTTGCTGCTGATGTAACTATCGTGTACGCAATATTCCCGTCAGCCACAAAGTCGTTAACCCCACTTACAGTGATCGTTTGTGCTGTATTCCAGTTAGCAGGAGTAAATGTAATAGTTGACGGTGAAACATTTCCTTCATTGGTGTTGCTCGATGAAAGATTGACCGTCACATTTGCAGTGGGTTGCGAATTAAGCAGTATCGTAAAACTTGCGGTTCCACCTGCTTCTGTAGTAATCAATCCGCTTGTAGGACTTACGTTAACACCTGCAATATCATTATCGGTGATGGTGACTGTAGCTACCGATGGGACGCCAACAGCATAACCAGTTCCTGTTTCTACAGTAAGAATTACAGTTTCGGCAGCTTCAACAAAATTATCGTTGGTCACTGTAACTGGAAGTGTCACGGTAGTTTGGTTTGCAGGAAAATTTACAGTTGTATTGATGGTCGAATAATCTGTGCCATTCGTAGCTGTTCCGGCTATCGTAATATTAATCGTACGGGCTACCGTAAATTGTTTAGAAGTTGTAATAGTGAATAGGCCATTACTGCCGCCTTCTGTTGCTTGTGTAGTTGCAGCAATAGTGATACTAGGTTTCTCTCCAATCGCAAAATAGCCTAAAGTGGTAACAGCGTCCGAAACAATAATACTACCTATAGGAAAATTATTGCTAATACGGTCGTAAGTGCCTGATAATGTAGCACTCTGACCGATAGCATCTTCTACAGCCATCCCTGTTTCAGTCAGGCTAATCTGAGCATTTGTAAAATTACTATTTCCCGAAACAAAACTTGTATTCCAGTAACGGTTTGTATTCAGGTTGGCCATTCCAACACCTGCTGTTCCACCACAGTTTGCATCAAAAACCTCTGCACTTATTACCACGTTACCACCTGAAGTCGTATTGGTGTTTTCAAGACTTAAAGCGTTGTAGACCGATTTGCCAATAGGAAAAACATAAGAAGCATTGATGAGGCCTGCTGGAAGTGTTAGCGACAATGGTCCGTTTATATATTTACTGGATGAATATCCTGAAATATTAGCTGGTAGCGTTCCGGTAACTGTAAGCGTATTTATTGAAGTAGTTGTTAATATACCTGAAGTAAGACTTAAACTGTTTGTATTAACAACCCCATTGAGCGAAACACCCGCACTGTTATTAATATCCAATGTATTAAAACTGAAAGCAGGAATAAATTGAGCCAGACTTCCATTAAAACTAATAAGACTTGAAGTAATGGTATAAACATTGGTTCCGCTTGTAAATGCACCAGCAATACCAATGGTTGTAGACGTTGAGAAAATTCTCGCACCACTGCTGCTACTCGTGAGGTTATAATAATTGAAGGCAGGTATGGTTTGCGAAACACTTCCATTAAAACTAACCGTATTTCCACTTGCTGTAGCAATTAAATTTGCTATGGATAATGTTCCGCCAATATTCAAATTAGCACTTGCTGCCTGTGTTAAACTGCCAGTTACTGTAAATGCTGTTGTAACAGACAATGTATTTGAATTGGTGTAAGCTCCTGAAATTGTAAGATTAGGAATAGAAATTGTTCCACTTATGTACTTTGAGGAACCACTCAATGTATGCAGTCCGGTGCTTGCAGTAAAACTTGCATTATTCTGCAAATTACCAGCCATATTAATCGCAGCAATAGCGGTTTCGTTCCATATACCTCCTGTATTCACAATCACATCACCACTAAAGGTTTTAAGACCTGTATTTGCAAGTGTCAGTGTTCCTGTTACCGAAGTTGTACCTCCAACCAAAAGGGTATACGTACTTGTTGTCCCCGTAGCCAAAAAAGTACCACCTCCAACACTCAGATTCCCACCTATCGAAAGAGGTGATACGGTAGTGGCTGAAGCAGATCCGCTCAATGAGAAATTGTTCAAAATACTGCTTAGTCCAGTAATTGTTTTTACTAAACTTCCTGAAAGACCTAGATTGTAATATGTTGTTGGTTTAACGGTCTGTGCGATGCTTCCGTTATAATTGACTGTATTGGGATTCGCACTGGCAGTGAGAGTTCCTGTTGCCAAAAGAGCACTGCCAATATTTAAAGTGGAATTGGCAGCATTTATCCAGGCTGAACCCGTAACAGTACCAGTAAGTGAAGATGTTATATTAACTGTGTTGTTATTGCTTATCGTAATTGTGCCAGAAATTGCCACATTACCGCCGAAGCTTAAGGCTGATGAGCCTCCTATTGACTGACTATTGGTATTAAATGTCGAAGTTCCAGCACCGGCATTAAAACTCCCATTATTCGTTATCCCCCCTCTGAAAGTGAAACTAGGACTTACTGAACAAGCCCAGCTGCCTCCTGAATTGACAGTTACAAGTCCATAAAATGATTTCGTTCCGGTTGCAGCAGTGGCGAATGTTAAGCTGCCATTGATGGTCGTTGCACCCGTTATTGTCAGCGTTACCCTTTGGATACTGGCAGTAGTACTTACTGGAACAGTAAAAGTCCCTGCAACATTTATAATACCAGTTGAAGATCCACTTATCGTTCCTCCACTTACTGTAAGGCCTCCACTCACAGCCAGTGTTCTGGATTGGGAAAAAGCAAGTGTACCATTAATGGTCAGTGCATTACAGGCCCCTGGGTTTCCATTCATTGTAATGGTTTGTCCGCTCAGAATAGTAACATTATTGGCTGCAGCAGGAGCAGCTGTAGCAACAGCCCAGGTAGATCCATTATACTTTTGCCAGGTTGCAGCAACTCCCCAGTTCCCGCTTGCAACATTAGAACGGTAATCTCCGTTGGCTTGTCCAAAACTATCAGAGCAATGACCCAGCAATATGAACAAAAACATCCCGACGATGAATATCTTCGTAGATATTTGTTTAATTTTAAAGGAAATCACGTTTATCATTAGGCTTACTATCTTATTCAAATATAATATTTTTAAGGTATGATTGAGTTTTAAGGTAAAAATACAACTTAAAATCAAGCAATTGTATAAATTTTTTAAACTTATTTTAAAAATTGGGCAATCAATTTTCAATCATCGAAATTCATTATTGCAATTCCTGTTTTTTCAGGCATAAATTTCTTTGGAAAATTTTAGTTGCCAAATATAACTACGTATTAAACAATATTTTACAAAATTTGTTCGATACAATCTGATTTTTATTTTAAAAACCAAGGAAATTTGCAAAAATATAGTTTTTTATTTAATTAGTTTTACAATACTTATAATTACAATATTCGAGCCAAATTTTATATAAATCTGATTATTAATATATTAAAAAATTCAATTTTTTTTCGTTGTGAGGAAACCTTTAAAAACGAATAGGCGTAATTTTAGAGAGCATTTCAATTTGGTTTTGAATAAATAATTTAAATGTAATTTTTTACTGAACAGCCCGTTTTAAACTAAAATCCAGCCTAAATGAAAATGCAAAGATATTATAAATCAAATGAATGTTTTTTTGCAGTGTTTTGAGAATTTATTTTACATTTGTCATAATTTAATGCAAATATGAATATGAAGGTTTTTAAATTTGGAGGAGCTTCCGTTAACAGTGCCGATGCAGTTAAAAATGTAGCGAAAATACTTGAAAACAATAATGCTGAAAAAATACTGGTAGTGATTTCAGCCATGGGAAAAACAACCAATGCATTGGAAAAGTTAGCCCTGGCTTATTTCAACAAAAGCAGCGAATGCAATGCTTTATTAGATGCTATTAAGCAATATCATTTTCAAATTATTGAATTACTTTTTAAAGATCATAATCATATTGTTTATAGGGATATTCAAATAATTTTTGAAGAATTAGCTTACAAATTAATTTCACGACCTTCGGAAAATTATGATTTTGAATACGATCAAATTGTTTCAAACGGGGAATTGATTTCCACTAAAATTATCAGTCATTATCTGAATGACAATGGCATTCCCAATCAATGGCTCGATGCCCGTGAAATTATTATTACCGACAGAACCTACCGTGAGGGGAAAGTTAATTGGCAGGAGTCTATGCACAGAACCAACAACTTAGTAATTCCTTTTTTTGAAGACAATGGCTTAAAGACTCATTTAATGATTACCCAGGGTTTTATTGGCAGTACACCCGACGAACACAGTGTAACCCTCGGTCGGGAAGGATCCGATTATTCTGCTGCAATATTTGCTTATAATTTGAACGCAAATGAATTAGTGATTTGGAAAGACGTTCCAGGTTTATTAAATGCCGACCCTAAATTTTTTGCAGACACCCATAAACTGGATGCTATTTCATACCGCGAAGCCATTGAATTGGCTTATTACGGGGCTACTATTATTCATCCAAAAACCATCAAACCACTTCAAAACAAGAACATTCCTTTATTTGTCAAATCATTCTTACTTCCTGAAAGCGAAGGAAGCATCATTTCCAATCATGAAAATACAGATAATTTAATCCCTTCTTTTATTTTCAAACAAGATCAGGCCTTGATTTCAATTTCACCCAAAGATTTCTCTTTTATAGCGGAAGAAAATTTATCGGATATATTTAGAATTTTTTCTGATCATAAAATTAAAATCAATTTAATGCAAAACTCAGCCATCAGTTTTTCAGTTTGTTTTGATGCCCAAACTAAACATTTTGAGACCTTGATAAAATCCTTGCAAGAAAATTATAAAGTAAGGTACAATCTCAGTCTCGATTTAATTACCATCCGCCACTACGATTCATCAACGATTGACAAGGTTGTAGGAAATCGTAAAATCATATTAGAACAACGCAGCAGAACAACCGCACAGATGGTAGTAGAGAATCCAGCATAGTATTATAATTAAGAATTTATAATTAGGAATTATAATATCAATAACTCACCAAATCGCCATATCACTAAATCACTAAATCACTAAATCGCCATATCACCAATTTATCTAATCTTTGGCTTCGAAACTCAATCCAAGATTACCTTTGAAATTGACCGCTACCTTTATAGATTCTGGTGTTAAATAAATATTCCCGATGTTTAAATCATTCAGTTGTCCATTGAGCAAAATATTTTTGGTAATGTAATTATTGCTGAGCTGTTTTTGGATGAGGGCTTTTGATTCGGTTAATTTATCGCCCAATGGGAACACCAGACTGGGCTCAATCATTTTAATTATTTTATTGTGCAACAACCAGTTGGCAGTTTTAAGCAAAGCGTTTCTCGTTTGTAGTTCAAAATCAATTTCGGTAATTTTAACGGAAGCTGAAGCTGAATCATATACCGGTTTTCCTGTAAAGTAAATGGTGGCATTCAGGCTGCCAATCAATGTTGCAGCAATTACCATCTTATTATTACTGCCGTATACTTTTATGTCGGTTACTGTAACCGATTTATTATCTTGTGTAAAAGTCTTGCCTTTTAAAAATTGTTTGGCGAGGGTATCGGCAGATTTATAGGATATACCAGCCATTAAATTAATAACGAAAGTATTATCAAGTGTTTTAACAATTTTAAAATCAGGCAAGCCTGTATTGGGTGTCACTTTGGGTTCTTCCCCCATATAAGATTCAACCAGCGATTTTATTCCTAAGGAAATCTTGATTCTTCCATTCTGGTTAACAATAGGAGTAGATGATATTTCCTGTGGATTGAGTTTCAGCCATAAATTGTAGTCATTGTTGATCTTGATGGGTTTCTGCATAGTCATCCAGATTTCCTGAATGTATTTACGCATCGAAAGATTTTGTTTGATAGCTTTATCAATTTCGCCACTTAGCAACTCCTTATTTTTCTTAAGAATTGAATTAGCAATAAACTTAATAGGTAAATCAATGGGGCCAACTTTAATAACGGGTGTACTCAGCCATTCAAAGCCATCAGAAGATGTAAAAGTTGACAAGGTCCAGTCGGGATTAATAAATAGTGTAGTTTTAAATTTGAGCGCAATTTCAGCATTCATTTCGCGATAATCGGAAACACTTAATCCGAATTTTTCGATTTTCCACCCTGCTTTAATCCACAATTTTAGTGGAATGCGATACGATAACAAGTTGTTCTCAAAATTAATTGTAAAATCTTCTTTTTTCCAGGCTTTAACCATGATATTATCATTGTTATTGTCTTCCAGACTGTTATCTTCGTATATCAATCCACTGAATTTTTTATTGATGGTGTTCTGAAGGTCTATCAGATTGATATAAAAAGGTAAATTAATAACAGAAGGTTTAGGTGTGTAGTCGGGTGCTACATAAGCTTCTTCAGGGCGGGAAATTTTTAAAGATTTACAACTCAGCAAAAAGCTAATTGCTAATAGCAGCAGGATAAAGGAGTGTATTTTAAATATTTTTTTCATAGGAGAAAGTATTGTTGAATAATTTTAAATAATGCAAAGCATTCATGAATGCAAAATTAGCAAAGCAATAAGATTATTAGATAAAAAAATATAAAGTTTCAAAAATTTTACTATTTTTGCATAAATAATGGGGCGTTAGCTCAGTTGGCTAGAGTGTCAGACTGGCAGTCTGAAGGTCATGGGTTCGACTCCCATACGCTCCACAAACAAAATCAAGCCGTTACAAAATAAATGTAACGGCTTTTTTATTTGTGGTGTAGTTTTGTGGTGTAGTTTTTTCATTTAGGGAATACTTTAAACATGTTTTTTGACCTATCTTTTGAAATGGATTTAGCTATTTCTTTTTGATCAATGTAATGCTTTTTTGTTATCGAATAATTAGCATGCTGAAGTAATTTTGTAATATTTTTAGGATGGTATAATGCATTTGCTGTAATATAAGTGTGTCTTAAAGAAGTCATAGTAACGGAGTAATCTCTATCTAATTTTTTGAAATAAAAAGTAAATGCATCAGATGCAATTTTAGACAGATTATATCGACTTTCTTCTTTGGGGGCTATAATGTACTCGTTTTTACCTTTGTTTTCATTTAATCCTAAATCCAACAATAAAGCCTCTAACTCTGCTATAATAGGAACGTAATCAATTTCTAATTCATCATTTTTTACTTTATTTTTAAGCTGATTAGCCTTATAATCAGGAACTGATATATAAATTGGTTTATTATTCTCCCATTGAATCATGTTCCATTTCATTTGAAAAATAGCCTTATCTCTTCTTCCCGTAAATGCTTTTAATTTAAATGCATCTATAAGCCAATCTCTGTATCTATTTCTTCTTGTATTTTTCCCAATTAACTCGACTGAATCCAGTGGACTAATAATTTTTAACAAATCATAGAAATCTTTTTTTGTAATACTAATATTGGTTTCTTTTGCTGCTTTCAACTTTATTTTATTAAACACATTTTTTAATTCATATTCCTTAATATCAATCAAATACTTAAACAAACCTCGTAAAGCTTTTACATTATTATTAAACGTATAACTCGAATTTGTCAATTCATTCAAATAATCATAATATCCACCTACAATTTGATCATTTACATCATTTATCTTAAATATATCTACATTAATATTCTTTTTAAGTAGAAATTTTTTAAAATTCTTTAAATTTGAATTAACGTTATCGATATATCTTTCGGAATTATGCTTTTTTGCATAACTTGGTGCATCTACGTCACTTAAAAAGTCTATGTACATTGACATACAATCAAGTATTAAAATCGGGTTTTTAACAGAAGTTAAATTTTCTTTTTGATAAAACCCTCTTGAAATATCATTTCTTATGTCAATTAATTCTTTAACTGCTTCATCATAATTCCGAGCAATTAACGTTTTAACTATCCTTTTTCCATTACCACCAGGAAGAAAGATAACTGCTCTATATTTAGTTTTTTCAATAGGATGTGAGCATCTATTATTTGGTTCATTATTTCTATGAATTACTTTATGGCAATTTGCACATCTAATTTCTAAGCCTTTAAATGGCCTATATTGTAGCTTTTCCATATTTATTAATTTTTATATATTTTTTTAGCTTTATTTGTTTTAGGTGTATATCTTGGATATGAATGGAATGAATTTGGTTTATAATCTGAATCTATTTTATATAATTCGTTCTTTTTCATTAAATTATAAGCTTCTTCCCATTTATCCCCGTATTCTCTTTGTAAACTACTAAAGATCATTTTCTCGTTTGCTTTTTCATAATAAAATCTATAAACAAACCTTCTATTCCCATCTTTATCAATTGGGACATTATTTTTATAACACCATTTTATAACACTTGTAATTGTCTTATAATGTATTTTATCTCCAATTTCTTGAAGTGTTAACCTTTCAGACATGTATTCGTCACCAACAATGTCTGTTGAGGTTATCGTATTATATACATTATTTTGTTTCAAAATTTTACTTAATTAAATTTCCAAGATTTTATAACCAGATTACATTATAAAGGAATTAATTATTATGTAATCTGGTATTATTTACAATTCAACTTTGAATAGGTTTATATTGCTTATAGCATTGAAATAGGCATCTCACTGATGATTTGCCCTTGGAGCTTACACCCATCCAGATTTCTGTTATCATTAGTATCGACTCATAAGAAGTCCTACTACCTCTTTAATACTATCTTTCCATTCGATTTTTGGATTATCACTGAGTCTGTTGTATAGGGCAATTATATTTTCATTGGATTGCAACACTAATAATTAATTTGCCTTTCTTATAATATTCTCATCCTCATAAAACCCATTTTTAGTTAGTCGCCGTTTAAGATAATTCATTTTACCCAACCATATTTTGTCTGTGACATAGGGTTGGAGTTCAGCAACTAATGATATGGCAAAATCATCCAACATTGGTTCGCAAGAAATGCTTGTTTTAAATCCATGTTCAAATGCATAAATAAGGCAAGCCTTTCTTTCTTCATAGTCCGTCGCATTCGGTTCCCAAAATTTCAGCGTTTCCGAATTTATTGAGCCAATTGTAAAACGGAATAAGATTTTATCTCGGTAATCTTCATAATTCTTACAGATGAGTTGAATAACCTCAATGTGTGGTTTGGTAACAATCAATACTTGATTCCCTGCATCTAACAGTTTGCCCAAATATTTAACTGTATATAACATATTGTTTGGAGTCAAATCATGAGTTGAAGGATACATCACGAAACCTTTCTTTGCTTTAGGTGGTTTCGCTTCATACGTTTTCAAATTTGCAACCTCCTCTTTCCAGTTTGATGTAGTTTTTCTTTTAAACCTTATTGCCATTTCATTAGCATAGCAATACAAACAACCATGTTCGCAACCATTAATAAAGTTGACTGTCTTCTCTGCCCATTCGGCAGTTCCAAAAACAGATTTTTTATTTTTTTTATTCATATGTTTTTTATTTTTTTAAAATAAAAGGGGGGTTACTTTTGTGAGCCCCCCACAATTAAACTATTTCCAAAAATTGCATTTAATTAAGCTTCCTTATTGTCTTTATAATTTTTAATTGTTTCTTGTATTATAAATGCTTTGCAAAATCTTTCAATATTTTTTTTAAACTTTCCTAACTTTATAGGTTCAGGTAGGAATCCAATCTTTTCTATTATTGGCATTGTTACTTTTATATCTAAGTCATTTGCAGCCAGGAAAAACCATCCATCTTCAACATAATCGCAAAAATCTTCAAGCCAATCCTGTTCAATGTCTCTATATAAGGTTATTTTTATAAATTCAGGTGATATTTCTGATTGATTGATACGTTTTTGAAAATTTTCAGTAATATCACTTGTTTTAATTTCCGAAACTAAATCTGCTTTTATACCTTTTGGATCAATTTCAATTAAAATATATTTATCCATTTCGTAGACCTGATCTGCTATTATATCTGTTATACATCCTAATGTATCATGATAAAATTCAGTCATAAACAACTCAGTACATAAACTTATATACCCATCAGAATTTGCTTTTAACCCATTTTTCTTAATAGTTTCTGCAAATTCTGGTTTAGTGATATGGAAATATTTTCCACATTTTAATTCTATTTCAAAATCGTAACAATCGATATTTTGATTATTTAAACGATTGAATTTTTCCACCACTTTTTCGGCTATTTTATTTGCAGCCTCTAAGTTTTTATTAATTATTATTGCCATAATTTTTAAAATTTATATTAATTATTAATTTATTTATTTACAATTTATAATTCATAGTTCTCCCAGTCTGATATTCTCAGATATTTTTAATGTTCTGTTTATCTGCTGTTTAATTAGATTTTAAGAATGCTATTCTTTAATTTAGTTTGCTGTTTTTTTGCATTCTTTCGAGCATTTTTATCATTTTTGATGATTTTGCCCTTTGAGTTATATTGGATGTATAATTGTCACTTTTACATTTTATATCAGTTCAATTTAATCATGGACATCTCTCGTAGAAGCATTTTAAACAAATCTGATTCAGTTTTAACCAACAAACCTTGTTTGCCTTCAGGTATGTGATAATTTTGCCCTAAATGCTTTATTTCGATTCCAAATAGCTGATTTTCCTCATTCATATAAAGAATGTCAAATAAAAGATTATTAAAGGGTAAATTATTAATGTTAAGCTTATCCATTCTTTGCATTCTCGCTATTGCCTGCTTAACACCAATATTATTTATGATTTTATAGTTCTCAGGGTCAATTAAGGGCATACCAACAATATTTCTGATGAAATCTATATTATATGTATATTCAGCAAAAAAATTTGAAGTTTTAACATCTAAGCTTGATTTATCTGGATCAGGTTGTGTTATTTTTCTAATAATGGCACTAATATTGAAGTTATCTTCACTACCCTCCGATAATAAAGAGATCTTTGAGCTTTGACCATCACCAGGCATTTTTGATTCACCCAATACCAGAAAGAAATCCTGTGAAGAAAGAAATACAGATGCGATCATGATTGCCATATCAAAAGGTGATAACATCTTAAGTTTAGCATCTTCCTTATGTATATTATTGTTAATTTGTTCAATCATTTCGAATTGCTTACCGATTTTCTTTAGATATAAAGCGAATTCCAGTGAAACTATATTTGAAAATGAGAACTTCCTTTTACCTTTTTTAGATGCCCTGAAGGATCGTATGATATTTTGTTCAGAATAATATGTAAGCATACGATAAGATAAATTTGAGTCAAACTCATAGGATGAATTGCGAATCAATCTAAGGAAGCTTAAATTGTTATCTTTCAGCTCACTTATTATTTTAGCTTCAACTAATTTTATTTTTGAGTCATTCGAAAAAATGATTGAATTTTTCATATATTTTAATTTATGATACAAAAGTAAGAATAATTTCTTTAATATGCAAATTATTTGCTTACAAATGTTATAATTATATTTTATATACCTGATTATTAATAATATATAAATCCTTTTTTAATCAAATTAGGACATGGAGGGTGATACAAAAATATAACCAATATTTTTAATGTGCAAATTTTCAATTAGAAATATTTTGGTTTGATTGCTTGTAATTTATAAACCAAACATTATATGATGATTACACTTTTTAGGGGGATGTCGGGTGGACAGGTGGATAGGCAAAAATATCAAATCTATAAAGATTTTGAAAAAAAAGTAAAGTTGAAAAATAGGTCCCCTCTTTTTGGAGTGTGTTTATTTTAATAAATGTTTTAAAATATTAATTTTTGCCTGTCCACCTGTCCGCCTAAAATTATTTTCATTTTTTTGAGTTTAACTGGATATTCCGCGCATAGTAGACCACCTATTCCGCAGCAAACTGTCCCTCTAT
>JBAXNW010000066.1:0-18714 GCA_037133555.1 Bacteroidota bacterium | reverse complement strand
AAGAGAGAAACAAAAGAAATAAGATTTCATCAAATAAAAAACCTCTTAGTATTAGCTTCTAAGAGGTTTTTTTGTTTTACTGATGTTCAACTCTAAGTAAATCGTTAATTGTTTTTACCGGATTAAATGTAATTATCGGAACTTCAACAAAAACGCTGATCCATTCAGCCATCGCCCCATTCCATAAACCAGGCAATTCCAATGCCTTAAGTGCTCTCCCATCTTTTGATTTAGTAGAAATAAAACCGGTAGTATGATCAATAAAATCTTTTAAATCAAATACCTCTCCTTTATAATCCCTTACACCACAAACCAAATCAACAGGATTAAAATGAGTAGCTGCCTTAAAAATAGCATTCTGATCTGAGTTATTTAAGTTAATTTGAGAAGATTCAACAATTTGCAACGAAATTTCATCTTGAATATTTTGCACCCAAAAAGGGCCTCCTCCAGGCTCGCCTTCATTTTTAACCATACCACAAACCCTCATCGGACGATTCAGCCTATTAAACAAATAGTGTATTTTTTCGTCGAGTGTGAACGCATTAAAATTATAATGCAATTTTATCATCAAATGCTGGGTACTGAATTCAATGATCTCATTTAATCTCGCCTCATCAAATTTAGCTTTTTCGAGAATTTTTAGGTATTCAAAAGTTTTTTGCTGTAAACTTATCAAATAACCACCTATCACTTTTTTAAACAAATATGTCTTTTCTTTAAATTTATCAGGGACAATATTATCAATATTTTTAATAAAAATTATATCGGCTTTTAAATCGTTGAGATTTTCAATTAAGGCTCCATGGCCTCCCGGACGAAACAATATTTTTCCATCCGTATCTCTAAAAAAATCATTATTCAAATCAACAGCCACAGTATCAGTAGCAACTTTTTGAATGGAATAGGTAATGTTATACTTTAGCTTAAAAAGTTCCTCATAAATTGGCCTAACATTACTGATGTGATTATTAAATTTATCAATATGTTCAGGTGATAATGTAAAATGAATTGTTGCCACATCATCTTCAGCTTTAGTATAATGTGCAGCTTCAACCAAATGTTCTTCTATTGCTGTACGTGAATAATCACCATAGCGGTGAAATTTCAACAATCCTTTGGGTAAATTTCCATAACCCATGCCAATATCATCAAGTAAATAATTAATAATACTCCTATAATCATGACTTTCGATACATTCGTCAATATTTAACTTATGTGCATTCAATATATCTTTCAGATCATTATAGAAAGCAAATTTTTTAATTTCAGATATAAACCTATTTACAGAATTAAAACTTTTTTCAGTTTCAAATGCAAGAATATCTTTATCACTTCCTTTATATTTATCTCTGAATGAGAACAAAAGTTGAAACATTCTACTTGCTGCTCCTGAAGCCGGAACAAACTTCATTAGTTTTCGGTTCTTTACTGATAAGTCAAAGATGCATGAAAAATTCTCAATCTCATCCTTTTCAAATATTGTAATTCCATCGTTAAACCTAGCGGGTTTTACTAAATTTATAAAAGGGAATCCATTTTTAAAATTCGTTAATTGACGTTCTATTGTATTAACGTCAATACCTAACTGTTGAAATACTTCAATGTCTTTTTGTAAAATCATAGTATCAGGAATTTGACTTCAAATATATAAAATATTTGAACTTCATACATTAAATATTAATAAATATTTTCACCTCAACAATAAACAGTTGAATATATGCTAATTATGCAATATTAGTTGTTTTTAAAATGACAACAAACTTTTATTAAATCTCTGAAGTTTTTAAACAAATTTTCATCTGACATATTCAATAAATTACCTAATTTTGCAGTCTTCTTTAATAGATAAAATTTCTATATGATTCAAAGTAATAAAATTATCCTTTTTCTAATAGGTATAGTTGTTGGTATAGCTATAGGAGCCTCTGTTGTTTGGTGGATGCAAAATTACGATTTTAAAATATGGTTTACTTTTTCCGGAAAAAACAAACAAGAAATCAATACAAAAGATATAAATGCTTCAAGTAATCCAACTGATGATAAATCAAAGATAAACAGCAATACTATCAAAACAAATGCATTAAAAAAAGAAATGGATATTTCTACTGGAGATGACACTTCTGCCATGACATCCCAAACCAATGTATACTCAACAGATACAAACGCTTATGAATCAAAGAACAATTCTTCTGAAGATATCGTAATTGCTAAAGACGAATTACTTTTTACTAGAATCTTAAAAATTGAAGGGTTGAATGGAGTCAATTCAAAAAAAGATGCTTCAATAGATTCCTTGCTTATAAATGATAAAACAAAAAAACTTCCAGCTAATTTTGCAAAAGTAGAATTCTGGCGTTCTCCAATTAATTACAAAGGATACAAATATAGCAATAACAAACTGGTATTGTTTGGCATATATATTTACGAAGGTGCCAGCCTCGAATCCCGAAACAACAAAATCTACCTCAATTACGCCAATACTTATTATTTGATTGAAAAGGCTGATGATTTCCAACCTTTAATGGCTGTAAAATTACCGAAAACTAAATAAATTCTTTCAAAAAGATGACCCTCAATTTCAGCAAATACCATGGTGCAGGGAATGATTTCATTCTCATCGACAATAGAGTTGGCGAAATTGAACTGAGTCCTTTACAAATTGCATTTTTATGCAATCGCCATTTTGGAATTGGTGCTGATGGATTGATGTTGCTCAATTTTAGCAATGATTTTGATTTTGAAATGCGGTATTTCAATTCCGATGGCAACGAAAGCAGTATGTGTGGTAACGGAGGAAGATGTATAACGGCTTTTGCTTTTCATTTGGGAATCATTGGAAAGACAACTTCTTTTAGTGCTATTGATGGTATACATACTTCCGAAATCATCAAAGACAATGGGAAAAAAATGTGCATATGCCTGCAAATGTGCGAAGTAAAAGAAATAAAACATACAGATGATTATTTTTTAATCAATACAGGTTCTCCACATTATGTTCAGTTTGTTAAAACTGTAGAAGCGATGGACATTGTTGCAGTCGGAAGAAAAATAAGACAGGATAACAGATTCGCCCCCGATGGACTGAATGTAAATTTCGTGCAAATTAATAAAGACCATTTGTTTGTCAGGACTTATGAGAGAGGAGTGGAAGATGAAACCCTATCTTGCGGCACCGGAGTCACCGCTGCTGCTTTGGCTTATGCTTTTGATAAAGATATACAAAAGGTCTCTATACAAACTTTAGGTGGAAAACTAAGCGTATCTTTTGTAAAACAAAACAATACTTACCAAAATATTTTCCTGGAAGGTGAAGCTTGTTTAGTATTTGAGGGAGAAATCGAAATTTCAGATTAATCAATGTTTTCACTCTTCAGCTGAAGAGATCGTTGAAGTGAATTATATCACGCCTATCAACTCATTTACATCCTTAATATTATGACGGATCAAATAATCTTCTATTCCGTTTATAATTTTCACACATACCGCAGGATCAATAAAGTTGGCAGTACCGATCTGAACTGCTGTTGCACCTGCAAGCATAAATTCAATAGCATCGCTAGCAGTCATGATTCCTCCTAACCCAATTACAGGAATTTTTACTGCCTTGGCAACTTGCCATACCATTCGTAAAGCTATGGGTTTAACAGCAGGTCCAGATAAACCACCTGTTATGGTTGAGAGTACAGGCATCCTTTTTTCAGCATTAATAGCCATCCCCAACAATGTATTAATGAGTGAAACAGAATCAGCACCTGCACCTTCCACTGCCTTAGCCATTTCAGCTATATTGGTGACATTGGGTGATAATTTTACTATCAAGGTCTTATGATAGGCTTTTCTGACAGCCTCAGTTACAGCAATGGCCGATGGGCAGCTGGTACCAAATGCCATGCCACCTTCTTTTACGTTGGGGCAGGAAATATTCAATTCAATGGCAGGTATGGCTGCTAATTCGTTTAGCTTTGAAGCCACCATTACATATTCTTCAATGGTTGAACCAGAAACATTCACAATGATATGGGTATCAAAATCTTTTATACGAGGATAGATATCACTGATAAACGCATCCACACCTTTGTTTTGCAATCCGACCGCATTCAGCATACCTGAAGCAGTTTCGGCCATACGCGGATATGCATTTCCTTCTCTTTTCGAACCCGTAGTACCTTTAACGAAGATACCTCCTAAAGTGGAAATATCAAAAAAATCGGTAAACTCCTCCCCATAACCAAAAGTACCGGAGGCTGTCATCACCGGATTCTTCAATATGAGATCCTTTATTTTTACACTTAAATTGGGCATCTATTTGATAATTGGTTAATTGTTATTAAGTTATTGGTTATTAGAATATCAGGATAAATAAGATGTAATAACTTCTATTTTCTACTTTTTGAACTTTAACACTTTATAAACTTTCAACTCCATTACCATCCCTTTAATTCTTTGTAATCAAAAACAGGACCTTCGGTACAAGTACATTTATTGCCATGGATGGTATCAACTACACAGCAAAGGCAAGCTCCAACACCGCAAGCCATCATGTTTTCGAGTGAAACTTCACATGCAATCCCCTTTTCATGTGCAATTTTGGCCAATGCTTTCATCATGGGTTCCGGTCCGCAGGTATATATTTTAGAATACCTAAATTTTTCTTCAAGAAAAATAGGGTGTTGCGTCACCAAGCCTTTTTCACCAATAGATGCATCCATGGTTGTAATAAGCACTTCTGCATATTTAAGGTATTCATTGGCTTCCAAAATATCGCATTGGCTGGCACCACCAATCAACGCAGTAACTTTAATCCCTTTTTCCGACAACGTTCTTGCTAAGTATAGCAAAGGAGCAATTCCACAGCCGCCGCCTACCAGTAATGCATTGTCGTTCTCAGGTAGGGAGAATGTATTTCCTAAGGGATAAATTAAATTGAGTGTTTCCCCCGAACTTATCTCAGAAAGTTTTTGGGTTCCTTCCCCCACAACTTGTATCAAGAGCTTCAGAATGTTTTTATCATAATCTACATCGTGAATACTGATTGGGCGGCGTAAAAATGTATTTTTCGAACCTTGTATTTCAACTTGAGCAAATTGTCCGGCAGCAATTTCGGGCATTCCATCAGGAGGTTGCAGGCTTAACAAAAAATATTTATCGCTCAAAATTTTGTTTTCAAGCACCCGCATATTGTGTATAAATTTCTTTTTCATTATGTTGTATAAAAAAGGAAGGAGATTCCATTGCAAGCAAAAGTAATAAAGATTTTTTAGATTTTTGTTATCCTAGCTAATATGTTTAATTAATTTAAGAATAAAAGTTTTGATTAAAAATTTTTATGTTCAAAATAGCAATTAGCTTTTCCGAATTTTCAAATTAAACCTCAGATTCATAATATATAACTCAAATCAGCATTGATATGCTTAATGGCAGTATTATAAGCTATTGCGAAATCCTTAAGTCGTAAACTTTTATTACCTTTGCAAAAAAATAGAAATATGAAGGTGAATGTTAGTTCAGAAATAGGTAATTTACAAGGAGTAATCATACATCATCCTGGCAGTGAAATTGAAAACATGACCCCTCAAAATGCTGAAAGAGCATTGTATAGCGACATTTTAAACCTAACGGTAGCTACAAAAGAATATGCTGAATTTGAGGGTGTATTGCGAAAATTCACCAATGTTTATGAAGTAAAAGATTTATTAAACGAAGCATTGCAAAGCGAAAATGTAAGGCGCGATCTGGCGCTCAAAGTCTGTACCAACGAAAAAGCCATGCATGTTTACAAAGATTTGCTGGAGCTGAATGTGGAAGATTTTACAAGAGCTATGATAGAAGGTGTAGAAATGAAACAAGACACTTTAACCAGTTTTTTAAGCCAGGAAAGGTACTCATTGCGTTCTTTACACAATTTCTTTTTTATGAGAGATGCTTCGATTTCAATGTACAATGAAGTATTGATCAGTCGTATGGCCAACGTTGTTCGTGCAAGGGAAGCCATTATTATGGAAACAATTTTTGACCACAGCCATACGGTAAGTGCAAAAACCATTAATCCACACAATTATAAAGATTTTGACCCTGAAATAACCATTGAAGGTGGTGATGTATTAATAGCCCGTGAAGATTTAATATTGATAGGTTTAGGAAGTCGTTCTAACACCAAAGCTGTTGATTTTTTAATTGACCGTTTTAAAGAAAATAAAACAACTATGAACATTATAGTTCAAGAATTGCCTTACAAACCAGAATCATTTATCCATCTCGATATGGTTTTTACCTTTTTAGACAAGGATAACTGTATGATTTATGAGCCTTTAATTGCGCAACACAACAAATACCAAACGGTTCACATCCGTATCGAAAACGGCAAGGTTGATTTTATCCGTTTCCGCAATACCATGATGGAAGCCTTGAAAAAACTAAAATTTGATTTGAAACCTTTAACTTGCGGTCTTCCGGACGACTTATGGATACAACAGCGTGAGCAATGGCACAGTGGTGCCAATTTCTTTGCTTTAGGCCCTGGGAAAATAATGGGCTATGCACGTAATAGTTACACTATCGAAGAGTTAAATAACAATGGCTATGAAGTATTGAAAGCACGTGAAATTATCAAATGTAAAAAAGACCTGAATGAGTACAAAAAATTTGTCGTAACCATTGATGGATCTGAATTACCTAGAGGTGGCGGTGGTGCCCGTTGTATGACAATGCCTGTATGGAGAGATAAAGTGGAGTGGTAATTGTAAGAATTAGAAATTAGAAATTAAAAATTAGGATTAAACCAAAGCTGTCTTAATTCTTGTAAATCATCAACCTAAATTCAAAAATAAAAAAATGACTATTATAATATTTCAATGGATAGGTTACTTAGCTTCTTTAGTAATAGCTACTTCAATGCTGATGAATTCAATTCAGAAGCTCAGGTGGATCAACCTTTTTGGAGCAACTTTATTTTCAGTGTATGGATTTGCAATTGGTGCTTTACCCGTAGGTATCCTTAACGGATTCATCGTAGGTATCGATATTTATTATATTGCTGGAATGTATAATGGTAAAGATTATTTCCGATTGCTTGAAGTACGCAACGACAATAAATACCTAGAAGCTTTTCTTGAATTTCATCACAAAGATATCATCAGATATTTTCCGGAATTTAGCTTTAAACCCGAAATGAACAAACTCAGTATTTTGATACTAAAAAATATGTCGGTAGCAGGTGTGATACTTGCCCATGAATACGATGAAAAAACGTTAATGATTGGTCTGGATTATGTAATTCCTGAATACCGCGACCAAAAACCGGGTAAGTTTGTTTATACCGAGAACTTATATTATTTTTCAAAATTAGGATACGAAAAACTTTGCACTGAAACGCAATCGAAAAGCCACGATCAATATATGCAGAAAATGGGATTTATCAGTGGATTACAAGATAATTTACTGGTAAAAAGAATGGTGTTTTAAAAGTTTAATTTTTAAAGATTTTTCGATTAAAATGGAAAGAAAGAAACTTCTAAAATTTTTAAACCCAACATGATGATTTCAGAATTGATATCAGAAGATAATAAAAGAAGAAGGCTGCATGATAAGTGCAGCCTTCTTCTTTTGTATATTATTCTGATTGCCTAAACTTCGACTTCGCTCAGTGTCTGCATACCAAATAACCATTAACTTAATAACCATTAACGAATTATCCATTCATCGAAATCAGAAACTCTTCGTTGGTTTGCGTAAAACGCATTCTTTCTTTCAGGAATTCCATGGCTTCCAATGGATTCATATCAGCAAGGTGATTACGCAATACCCATAGGCGTTGCAATACATCCTTGTCGAGCAATAAGTCATCGCGACGGGTACTGGATGCTACAATATCAATGGCAGGAAAGATCCGTTTGTTAGCCAGTTTACGATCCAACTGCAATTCCATATTTCCTGTACCTTTGAATTCTTCAAAAATCACTTCATCCATTTTGGAACCGGTATCAATTAAAGCAGTGGCAATTATGGTCAATGAACCACCGTTTTCGATTTTACGGGCAGCTCCAAAGAAACGTTTGGGTTTTTGCAAAGCGTTGGCTTCTACCCCACCCGACAATACCTTGCCCGATGCAGGTGAAACTGTATTGTATGCTCTGGCCAAACGGGTAATTGAATCCAGTAAAATCACAACATCATGACCGCATTCAGTGAGTCTTTTTGCTTTTTCTAATACTATGTTTGCAATTTTCACGTGACGTTCAGCCGGTTCGTCAAAAGTAGAGGAAATTACTTCAGCATTCACGCTGCGTTCCATATCGGTTACTTCTTCGGGACGTTCGTCAATGAGTAAAATAATCAGATATACTTCAGGATGATTGGCAGCAATGGCATTGGCAATTTCTTTCAATAAAACAGTCTTACCTGTCTTGGGTTGTGCAACAATCAAACCACGTTGTCCTTTGCCAATAGGTGTAAACATATCTATCACACGGGTAGATATTGTAGATTCATCGTGTCCGGTTAGAATAAATTTTTCCTGAGGAAATAAAGGTTTCAGATAATCGAAAGGAATACGGTCTCTTACTTCTTCGGGTTTTCTGCCATTGATTAATTCAACTTTAATCAAAGGAAAATATTTTTCTCCATCTTTTGGCGGACGAATGCTTCCTCTAACAGTATCCCCTGTTTTCAATCCAAACAATTTAATTTGCGATTGGGATACATAAATATCATCGGGTGAATTCAGGTAATTATAATCTGACGAACGTAAGAAGCCATAACCATCCTGCATAATTTCCAACACCCCTTCACTCACAATTACAGAATCAAAATCAAAACTATCATCTCTGGTTCTTTCCTGAAATTTATTTTTTACAAAAGCTTCATGTTTGTGTCTTTCCTGGAATCCTTTTCTTTCTTCAGTCAATACTTCTTCAGCTGACTCATTTTCAATAACTTTTATATCCTGCAATTGAGGCAGGTCAGCATCCATTTCTCTTTCAGGTTCAGGTATGCTTTCTAATATTTCATCAATTTTAATTTCATCGAATTTATATAAATCTTCATCAATGTATTTTTTTATAAAAGGCACTTCCTCTATAGTTGATTCATTTGAAACTGGAGCTTCCGTTCTGATACTTTGTTCTGGTTTATATTGTTTTTCAGGTTTGTGTTTGTGTTCCTTTTTAAACGGAGTTATAGGTTTAACTTCAGCTTCAGGTTTTGTGACTGATTCAATTTTATTATGAATAAGTTGTTTAATAGGTTTTATCAGAATAGGTTTACTTTCAATGGCTTTTTCAGCAGTATTTTCTGGATTTTTTTCAATTATAATTGCTGAAGGAGTATCGATCTCGAGCTGGGTATTCATATTAGACTTTGCAATGGGTTGCTGATGATCTACCTTCTTTTTATCCAAAATATCTACTCTCTGACGTTTTGGGCGAAACGCATTTTTTTCCATTTTACGTTCTTTGTCTAATACTTCTTTGGGGGGATTGGCTGCTTGATGGTCAAGAATTTTATATACCAAATCCTGTTTTCCTAATTTCTCAAACTTTGGGATGTTTAATACTTTAGCAATATCTTTTAATTCGTTTACTAATTTGTTGTTTAGTTCAATAATGTCGTACATCATAAGAAAAAGTTTCTTTATTATTTTTAAGGCAGGTGAAATTTAAAATATGTAATCAAAAAAGTTTATTATTTCAAATAGCTAATGATTAAATAGATAAGCTTATTTTTTTTGGAATAATTATGAGATTTTTTTAAGTTTTTAGAATAAAAACCTGATTTTTTTTGCAAATATAATACAAATATTTTTAAAATTACATTTTATATTATTTTTTTTCAAATATTTTTCTATTTCCAGATAATGTGTTACTTTTGTTTCTTATTAAGCAAAAGAAATTCAGATTAGTCTCCAAATGACAATAAAAAAGACAATTATTTTCTAAAAATTTAAAGAAATATTAAAAAAAATGAGAAAAATTACAATCATTACCGTAATCCTTTTAGCCTTATTTACAGCTAATGTATATGCACAAATTCCTAATTCAGGATTTGAAATCTGGACAGGAAACGAGCCCAGTGGATGGGATAACTTAAATTCGCTTACATCTACAGTATTTATTTACACTTGCACGAAAGGAAGTCCGGGCAATCCAGGTTCCTATTATCTTAATTTAACAACTAAATCTGTACCGTTAGTTGGCATAGTTCCCGGGATAGCTTTAAGTGGCTTACTAAACAAGACTACGTTTCAACCAAAATCCGGATTTGCTTACAATCAACGTCCAACTGCTTTGACAGGTAATTGGCAATATATGGCTGCTGCTGCCACTGACCAAGGTTTTATAGCTGTTGCTTTTACAAAATGGAACACAATAACCAATAGCCGCGATACCATTGGTACTACCTATTATGCATTACCAGGAATGGTCATGAGTTGGGCAAGCTTTAACATTCCAATTACCTATACAAAGCCTTCAAACCCTGATACTTGTTTAATCATTCTATCTGCTAGTGGTATATCTACAGGAGTTGCCAATAGTTATTTATATGTGGACAATCTTGGTTTTTCGTTTACAGCCTCAGTAAACCCAAATAATAAACCTGAAAACAGTATGAAAATTTATCCAAATCCTGTTACTGAAAATATGCTAATTGAAATTCCTGATATTTCAAATGCTTATTCATTCAGCTATAAGATTATAAATAGCTACGGTCAAATCGTTCAATCATCCAAAAATTTTACGAAGGATAATATAGGAACTTCTGCTTTGTCAAGTGGATTTTATCAAATAATTATCGAAAGTAAAGAAAAACAATATGTTAGTAAATTTATCAAACAATAATATTTACTAAATTATTAAAACTAAGTTTTTTAAATTTAACAAGGTGTAATCTCTTTGCAAAAAATAACAAAAATCATTTAAAATTATGTTACAACGCATACAAACCGTATATTTAATGTTGGCTTTTATAGCTTCAGCATTGCTATTTACAAAATTACCGATTGCAGTTTTCCAATTTCCTGACTTAGGAGAAATTTATTTTAGCATTATCTGTAAATATCGTAATCCGAGTTTCTTTCAAGACGAGTTAACACATATCAGTACGTTACCTCTCATTTTAATTAACGGAACGTTGGCTTTATTGACTTTAATAGCTGTTTTCCTATACAGAAACCGCCCTTTGCAATACAGAATAACAATGTTTGCATTTTTAATAAATGCAATATTAATTATTGTGCTTTTTTTTACGGCAGATGGCATGCAAAATAAATTAAACAGTTTACAAAACCAATTGATCATTCAGGCACAATACAAACTGGGTGCTATACTCCCGTTGATATCATTGGTATTATTGATACTTGCCAGTAAAGCCATTCGAAAAGACGAAAAACTGGTAAAAGCAGCAGATAGATTGAGGTAAAAAATATATTTTCACTCTTTTTTTGAAGTGTTTTATTAACAGATAAATAACTGTTAATAAAACACTTCAATTTGTTTTTTTAGTAAATTTGGCAAAAATTTCAAACTAATCATATAACTATTTAAAATAGCTATATGGTTTATTAAACATACAATTTGAATTTCAATATTCTATATTTATGAAAAAAATATCTTGCTTTTTTGTTTATTTACTATTATTCTTACTTCCCTTCTCTTTAAAAGCGATTCCTGCTTATCCTTACCCAATAGAGTTTACCCAACCTGATGGATCTAAAATTATCATTCAGCTGAAAGGTGATGAAAAAATCAGATGGGCAGAAACGATGGATGGCTACTCCATTTTGTTTAACAAAACCGGTACTTATGAATATGCCATGTTGGATGCTGAAAACAATATGCAAACTTCTGGAAAACAAGCAAAAGAAAAAGAATCCAGAAGTGCTGAAGAAATCAGTTTTTTAAATACGATTCCTAAAGGCTTGCGTTATTCACCATCGCAAGTTCAGATAATGAAAAATTTTTGGAATCAATACAGTACTGAATCTGTTAACACATTCCCAACAACGGGTAATCGAAGTTTGATATGTATTCTGATTGGGTTTACCGATGTTGCATTTACAAAAACAAATGCCGATTTTAACAACCTTTTTAACCAGATAAATTACACAACCGATGGCGCAACTGGCAGTGTAAAAGATTGTTACCTTGAAAATTCTTACAATCAGTTGAACCTTTCGATTACAGTTGCCGGCCCCTATACTGCAAGTCATAATATGGCTTATTATGGTGCTGATAATGGCAGTAACCACTCCGTAAGAGCAGGAGAACTGATTACTGAAGCTGTAAACGCAGCCAACCCTTCAGTAAATTATGCAAACTACGATAATGATAACAATGGCAGTGTAGATGGAATTTATGTAATTTTTGCCGGTTACGGACAAGAAGCTGGTGCTTCTACAGATGCAATATGGTCACATGCATCCAATATACCAACATTGACGCTTGATGGCAAAACAATTAGCAAGTATTCTTGCTCACCTGAATTAAGGGGCAATTCTGGAGATGGAATAACACGCATTGGTGTAATTTGTCATGAATTTGGACATGTATTGGGTGCACCCGATTATTATGATACAGACTATGCTACCAATGGACAATATGATGGAACAGGAAACTGGGATTTAATGTCAGGCGGTTCATGGAACAATAATGGTAGAACTCCTGCCCAACACAACGCTTATACCAAAACAATGGTTTACAACTGGGTAACACCAACCCTACTTTCTTCAGCTGCACTTATAACTTTAAATAATTCTGTTGATAGTTCTAATAGTTTCTACAGATACAATACTCCTACTACTAATGAGTATTTTTTAATTGAAAACCGTCAATTGAAAGGTTTCGATTCTTTTCTACCAGGTCATGGGATGATTATTTACCATGTCGATAAAACTTTCATCAATTCAGCAGGAAACTCTATCAACAATACCAGCCATCAGGGTATGTATCCAGTATGTGCTAATTCAAGCGGATTGCCTCCAACTACTTATGGAACTATAAATGGCAGCGGATGCCCCTTCCCTGGCACTGGATACAAAACATCGTTTACCGATGCAACAACCCCAAATTCAAAATCATGGGCTAATGCAAACACAGCTAAACCTATAACTCTTATTACAGAAAATACGAGCAACAAAACTGTTTCGTTCGCCTTTATGGGTGGATATACTTGTCCTTTAACTACTGTTCAAGCCACTAATCTGACTTATACTTTAACAACCACTAATTCTATGCGTCTTAACTTTAGCAGGGGCAATGGAAATAAAATATTAATCCTTGCCAAAGCTGGATCAATGGTAGACGTAAGTTTACCAGTTGGCAGTTCATATTCTGCAGATTCAATTTTTGGATCAGGAATAGAGGTAGGTACTGGAAATTTTGCAGTGTATAATGGTTCAGGAAATTCAGTTAACATAAGTGGATTATCTCAAGGAACATGCTATTATTTTGCTTGTTACGAATACAACACTGCAGAAAATTGCTATTTAATCCCTTCCCTCACAGGAAACAAAACAACAAATTACCTTTTACCAACTGCTGCAGGAGCTATCAATGGAGCTTCTAACGTTTGTATTGGCCAAAACAATATAACTTATATTGTTCAACCTATTTCTTATGCGACTACTTATATCTGGACGTTACCAACAGGAGCAAACGGTTATAGTACAAGCAACGGAATTAATATTAATTTCGGGAGTTCTGCCGTTTCAGGAAATATAACAGTAACAGGAAGTAACCCTGCAGGTAATGGCACAACTTCTTCTATTGCTGTTTCGGTGAACCCAATTCCTCCGACGCCTACAATTACACAAATCGGCAATATACTTTCATCTGATGCTATAAATGGTAACCAATGGTATTTTGAAACGACAGGGGCATTATCATCTGCAACTTCAAATATTATTAATCCAATTCAAAGCGGAAGTTATTATGTTGTCGTTGTTGAAAATGGTTGTCAATCGGCTCCATCCAATAGTATTTATTATAACTTTTCCGGAATTACTGAAAATCAATCAACTTTATCAGAAGTCAACGTTTATCCAAATCCTTTTACCGAAAAGACTACTATTACTTACTCACTAACAAAAGATGAAAACGTTGAAATTTCAATTTATGATATTACGGGTCAAGAATTAATCAAATCAGATGCATCTAAACAAAGTAAAGGGAATCAAAGTTTTATACTGGATGCTTCTCAATTAAGTTCAGGAATTTATTTTTATAAATTAAATGCAGGAAAAGATACTCAAAAAGGGAAATTATTCATTCAATAATTGTAAGCGTTGAACAAAACGGTTTAATTCAAAATAAATATTGACAAAAAAATATTTCGATAAAGTTTTGTTATTTGACATAATTTTACTACTTTTGCACTCCTAATTTTGATTGAAAGCAAAATTAATTATAAAAAACCTGATTATCAATTATTTAAAATTATAATAAGATGAAAAAGGATATTCATCCAAAAGATTACAGATTCGTTGTATTTAAAGATATTTCCAACGATTATATGTTTATAACAAGATCAACTGTTAAAACAAATGAAAAGATTGTTTATACTGACGGTATTGAATATCCGCTTGTAAAGCTCGAAATTTCAAATACTTCACATCCTTTCTTTACAGGAAAAATTAAATTAATTGATACTGCAGGACGTGTTGATAAATTTAAAACAAAATATCAAAAACATTTTGAAAACAGAAACAACTAATATTTGTTATCTTATTTAAAAGAAATTTTAAAGCTCTTTTTGCAAAGGGCTTTTTTTATTGTATTTTTTATATTATTTTTGATAACCAATTATCTATTTTCATTTAAAATGCTTAACGATATGAATTACATACTCTTTGACGATGCTTCTCGTAATAATTTATTACCATTGTCTTTTACCAGACCTGTTGCCGATATTCGCGTTGGAATATTAACCATACGAGAAAAATGGGAAAAATACTTAAACTGTAAAACATCATCATTAACTGAAGCTTATTTAAGTGAAAAATTTCCGATTATCATTCAATCAGATAATTTCCTTATAAACAGTTCAATATTTCCCAACAAAGAAATAATTGACGAAATTCATGTTCTTAAACCCAATCAAGCATTAAGTGCTGGCGATTATATAATTGCCTATAATATCAAAGAAGAAGATTTTGAAAATATTGGCGATGACTCCCTTTCTAATTACCAGGAAATTATATCCAAGGCCAGTCACACCAAACTGAACAATGTATGGGATGTTTTTACATCAAATGGACAGGAAATTATTGCAGATTTAGAAATACTTACCAAGGGAAGAAAATCGATTGAAATTTCAAATACCAATAAAATTGCCGGTCAACATCAGATTTTTGTTGAAGAAGGTGCTAAAATTGAGTTTTCAATACTAAATGCTAGCGAAGGACCAATTTATGTTGGTAAAGATGTTGAAATCATGGAAGGCTGTATGCTCAGAGGTCCACTTGCCTTATGTGATCATTCCATTGTTAAAATGGGAGCTAAAGTTTACGGTGGTACTACCATCGGACCTTTTTCAAAAGTTGGAGGGGAAATCAATAATGTTGTAATCTTAGGTTACTCTAATAAAGCTCACGAAGGATTTCTCGGCAATTCCGTAATAGGTGAATGGTGCAATATAGGAGCTGATACAAATACTTCAAATCTTAAAAACACATATGAAGATGTGAAACTATGGAACTATCCTTTACAAACATTTGTAAATACAGGTTTACAGTTTTGCGGACTCATCATGGGAGATCATTCTAAATGTGGGATAAATACCATGTTTAATACAGGCACGGTTGTTGGTGTAAATGCCAATGTTTTTGGATCAGGTTTCCAACGCAACTTCATTCCTTCATTTTCATGGGGTGGTGTAAATGGAATTTCCACTTATGATATCAAAAAAGCTGTTATTGTAGCTCAAAGAGTTTACGAAAGAAGGAATTTGGCTTTTAATGACATTGAAAAAGACATCTTAAACCATGTTTTCAATTTAACTTATAAAAACAGAATGTTATAAGCATTATTACAAATATTTAAATCATAATTTTACTTTAAAAATATTATACTGACGATGGTAAATAGAGATTTCGTTAAATTTGCTAATCTAGTAGACGATGATGCCGAATTTATTCCTTTGCTTTCAATTGAAGACGAAGAAATTATGAATGCCGAAGCAATTCCTGACACTTTGCCAATTTTACCACTTCGAAATACAGTTTTGTTTCCTGGGGTAGTTATTCCAATTACAGTTGGTCGCGATAAATCAATAAAACTTATAAAAGAAGCATACAAAGGCAACAAACTTATTGGAGTAGTTGCTCAAAAAGATAAAGAACAGGAAGATCCTCAATTTGAAGATCTACATAAAATTGGGACACTTGCTCAAATTTTAAAAACGCTTCAAATGCCTGATGGCAGTACTACTATCATTATACAGGGCAAAAAACGTTTCGAATTAGGAATGTTATTGCAATCTGATCCCTATTTTATTGCTGAAGTAAAACAATTTGGATCTGCCGAAAAAAACAATAAAGACAAAAACTTTACAGCCCTTATTTCTTCATTAAAAGACTTATCGATAGAAATAATAAAGCTATCCCCCAATATTCCTTCTGATGCTGCATTTGCTATTCAAAATATTGAGAGCCCTCATTTTTTAGTCAATTTTATTTCCTCTAACTTAAATACTGATATTACTGAAAAACAAAAACTTTTGGAAGTATCTGATATTAAGGAACGTGCAAACTTTGCGCTAAATTTTCTAACAAAAGACTTACAGATGTTAGAACTAAAAAATCAGATTCAAAATAAAGCCAAAGTTGATATTGACAAACAACAGCGTGAATATTTTTTAAATCAGCAACTAAAAACCATACAGGAAGAATTAGGTGGAAACCCTGGTGAACAGGAAATCAATGAGATAAAAGCAAAAGCTGAGCTAAAAAAATGGTCGAAAGAAGTTGCAATAACTTTTGAAAAAGAATTAAAAAAATTACAACGTACCAATCCAAATTCCCCTGATTTTTCAATTCAGATGAATTACCTGAATGTATTAACCGATTTACCCTGGAATGAATACACTACAGATAATTTTGATTTAAACCGGGCACAGAATATCCTGGATGAAGATCACTTTGGATTGGAAAAAGTAAAAGAAAGAATTATTGAATACCTTGCTGTATTAAAGTTAAAAGGTGATATGAAATCGCCTATTCTTTGTTTGGTAGGCCCTCCGGGAGTCGGAAAAACTTCATTGGGTAAATCCATTGCCCGAGCTTTGGATCGTAAATACATTCGCATGTCTTTGGGCGGTTTAAGAGATGAATCAGAGATAAGAGGCCATCGTAAAACTTACATCGGTGCAATGCCTGGTCGTATTATTCAACAACTTAAAAAAGCTAAATCATCAAATCCAGTATTTGTTTTGGATGAAATTGACAAAATATTAGGGATGAACGTCAATGGAGATCCTTCTGCGGCTCTTTTAGAAGTTCTTGATCCGGAACAAAATAATGCTTTCTACGATAACTTTCTGGAAGAAACCTTTGATTTATCTAAGGTTATGTTTATTTCAACAGCCAATACGCTCAGCACTATCCATCCTGCCTTACGCGACAGAATGGAGATAATAGATGTTAGTGGCTATATCATGGAAGAAAAACTTGAAATTGCTAAACGGCATCTTATTCCTAAGCAGTTACAGGAGCATGGTGTAAAAAGGGCTCAACTTAAATTCACTGATATTGTGATTTCAAAAATTATTGATGAATACACCCGTGAATCTGGGGTTCGTCAATTGGAAAAAAACATTGCCAAGGTAATCCGTAACCGTGCCCGCTTTATTGCCAATAAAGATGTATACAATAAAACTATAGCCGTTAATGAAGTTTCAACTATCTTAGGATTACCAACAGCTCAACACGACACTTTATTGAAAAAAAGCCTTATAGGTGTAGCTACCGGATTGGCATGGACTGCAGTAGGTGGTGAGATTTTATTTGTTGAAGCCAGTTTAAGTGCAGGAAAAGGTATGCTTACCTTAACAGGAAATCTGGGAGATGTCATGAAAGAATCAGCCAGCATTGCATACGAATACTTGAAATCACATTCAGAACAATTAAATCTAGATGCCGAAATATTTGAAAAATGGAATGTACATGTGCATGTTCCTGAAGGAGCCACACCAAAAGATGGCCCGTCAGCAGGGATTACCATGTTTACAGCTATAAGTTCAGCATTTACAAAGAGAGCTATTAATGCTTCCATTGCTATGACCGGTGAAACCACATTGAGAGGAAAAGTTTTGCCAGTTGGTGGAATCAGGGAGAAAATTTTAGCAGCTAAACGTTCAAAAATTACAGATATTATCCTTTCAGCTGACAATAAAAGAGATATTGAAGAAATAAAACCTGCTTACATTCAAGGTCTAACATTTCATTATGTGAACGAATTAATAGAAGTAGTAGATATAGCTTTTGTAAACGGGAATAAAAAAATAACAATTTAAGCTTTAATACAAATTCAAAAAAGAATAAGTATTTCCAATAAAGTTCAGGTACTTTATAAAATCCGAATAACTTATTACCAGTGAAGCTGTATTTATATTTGGATGAAAGCTAATTTTTGATGCTTTCTGCAAGTTCTCATCAATAAAAACAATTACTTCCTGTTTTGTGCGAAAGACACCCATTTTCAGAATTCATTATTTATAATCGAT
>JBAXNW010000065.1:0-19152 GCA_037133555.1 Bacteroidota bacterium | reverse complement strand
TCTAGAGATATAAGTAAAATTAATCAATATTATAAATTTTTGTCATGTACTTAGAAGAAAATGTTCAAAATAAAATAGTTTTTATAAAAAAGAAGGGGCTGTCAATTAGACGGCCTTTTTTTTTAAACGTATCTTTATAGATATCTTTATCCATGCAATTTTAAAAAGATATTAACAAAACCCCCATCTATGTATATTTATTACTATTTTAGCAAAGATTTATATTAAATTAGGGTTGTCAAATGTAACTGACGTGGCGAAGCTGTATAAATCAGATAAAAAAAGCAACTTTAGCAATATTATTATTGTGTTCAACTCATCCCTCTGTCTAATTTTCTAATTATATCCAGAGAATTTCTGAATCAAGTTATAATTTATATCTAACGGTATAAATGACAACAAAAACACAAATGTTCATTATAAAAAAGTGAAATCGGTTGGTCCCACCTTATCGCCGTTTATAATAACCTACTCATAGCTAGTTTTTAAAAACCCTGATATTGAAATCAGAACAGACCTGTTGAATATTGATGAATCGGTGGAGAGGTGTTTGCAATTGCTAATAAACGAAATTGAAACTGCATAGATATTATGAACATTATTCATTGGTTTAAAGGATTATTAAAGCCAGAAAAAATAAAAAACAAAAAAGTTATTTACACTATTATCTTCGGTGAATACGATTATTTAAAAGAACCTGAATTTATTAGTCCTGACTTTGATTATATCTGTTTTACGGATATTCCTGATTTGAAATCAGAAATATGGAAAATTAAATTGATAAAACTTAAAAATAAGACAAATCTCAAAAGATGTGCTGCTGCACTCATTACAAATCCATTTAAGTATTTGGCAAAATATGACTTAAGTGTGTTGGTTGGTGGTCAAATCTCCATCCATTGTGATATCAGCGAATTTATCAGAACCGTATTACCTCTTTACAAGTCTATAGCGATTATGCATCATCCTGTCAGGGATTGTATTTATGAAGAAGCCGAAGCAGTTCTAGAGTTAAAAAAAGAATTTCAGTGTGTAGTAAATAAGCAGATGGACAAATATAGAAGGCTGAGGTATCCTGAGCACAACGGCTTGGTATCATCTGGAATAGTTGTCAGGAGGCATAATGATAAGAAATTGAAAAAGCATTGTAAGCTCTGGCACCAAGAAATTAAGAAACATAGCCAAAGGGATCAATTGAGTTTCAATTTTGTATTATGGAAATATAAATTAATTGACCCTGCCTACTTTTCACGAAACTTCAGAACAAAAGATTTTATTGTCCACTTACACAACTTTGTTCAAAGATTCTAATTTCCTGTTCCAATACCGGTTGGCATCCATTTAAACTCTTCGATTATTATTATTGTAATCAATATATCATTAGTTATACCCGAACTGGGTAAATTTTCAAGCATTTATGTCCCCGACCTTCAGGGTCTTGCTTGATTGACAACCAAGAGTTTGCTCGATTATGCCTTTTAGCCCAGTATGCAGTAATTTATCTCGTTCGGAGGCTAAACATATTTTTTCTGTTCAGAATAAAAAAAAACAATCAATCTTGAAAATATTTTTGCATTTATCTGGTACAAAGAGAATCAACCTAATTTTTAATTTGCAATAAAATGTTAACTAAAAGTTCACGAACCAAAATCATCCTTATCCTCGGCATGCACCGTTCAGGCACATCCTTAGTTGCCCAACTTATTGCCAAATGGGGCGCTTATATGGGCCATGACCTGATGCCTGCCGATGCGCACAACCAGAGTGGTTATTGGGAATACCAGCCTTTGGTTGATTTTCATGAGAAATTATTGCAGAAAACAAATAATATCTGGTATGCCCCATCCGAAGCCTTCGATGTAAAGCAATTATTGTTTGAGTATGGAGATGAAGCGCGGGAAATGGTTGAGCAAATGGACAAAGGAGGCGAAGTTTGGTGTTGGAAAGACCCTCGGACTTCTTTGTTTCTAGATTTTTGGAAAGAAATATTGCTTGGAAGAGAAATTATATTTATTATTACCAATAGGAACTTGGAAGCTGTTACATCTTCTCTATTTATTCGGGATAAGCTCCCCTCTTTTATTTCTATTGCTCTTTGGGAATTTTCGACTTATAAAATTATTGAAGCTTTAAATCCTGCAATAAAGTATAAGTGGATTGATTACGATAAAATTATTTCAGAACCCGAAACCGTCATCAGCGAGCTATTCCTTTTTTTGAATAATTCCTTTCAAATAACAGAAAATCAAGCAGTTTTTGATCATATGATTCGGTCAGTCAAAAAATCATTAAACCATGTGAAACCATTTACAATTTCAAAACTTAGCCCTTTTCAGATTAGCCTTCATAGGATAGTAGGTGAAGGCTATATACCTGAAAATTATAAAATACCCCAAAACCAGTTAGGGTACTTACAAGAAATTTTTGCCTTTTTCAGAAAATCACAAATCGCGAACCAAAGTTGGCAGTCCGCGCAACTGTTCTTTAAAAACGAAGGTAATGAATACATCGAAGAGCTATCGTTGATAACGGAAATTGCAGAAAGCCAAAAACAAGTGCTTTTCAAATTTGGCCAACCTACGCGTGTTAAACAACTAAGGTTTGATCCGCTCAACGATTACGCTAGAATCCTAATCAATTCCATTCAATTGCTAAATCAAGGAAAGCCACTTGATATTGAATTGAAATTATCCTCAAATGCACTTTGTTGTGAAAACGAGGAATATTTATTCGATACAAACGACCCTCAGGTTTTTCTTGATTTTCCTGATGATAACAGTGTTGAACTTGACGAAGTAATTGTTGAGGTTGAATACCTTCAAATAGGACTTGAAACCTTTCCACCGTTATTCAAACAAAAAAACATCCAAATCGAGTTGAGTAAGGAGAAGGCACTCTTTTTATCTGAATCATTGCAAACATCTGAATATCGAAATGATTGTTTAGAAAAAGAAGTTGCTGAAAACAACATTTTAATACAAAAACAGGCAGAAAACATCGGCTTACAAAACGGATTGCTCTCATCTTTAAAAACATCAAACGAGGAATTATTGAATCAGTTTAATAAGCTGGAAATGCAAATAAAAAGACAGAATTCGGAATTATTAAACATAAAGAAGCGTTTTTCTTTTAAACTTTCCAGGGTTTTAGAAATTCCTCTCCTTTTATTTCGGCCTTTAAAGCTCATTGGATTAATGAAAGAAAAGCTAAAACTGAACAGAAACATTTCACTTTTAAAGCAAAGCCTTTATTTTGATAGGGATTATTACCTGAAAAACAACCCAGATGTAAAAGTATCGGGAATGTCGGCCATCAAACACTATCTTCTTTATGGAGGGTTCGAAGACAGGAAACCATCGGAAAAATTCGATTTGACACTTTATCTTTCACAAAACCCTGAAGTCATTAAATCCGGGATGAACCCCTTAGTCCATTATCTAAAGATTGGTAAAAAAGAAGTTCGCTCAATTCATTGATTGCCTTCTCTTTTTGGATTAATCCCCAAAAAGCTGATACTATTGTAAATAAAACAGATAATTTTAAAAACCTAACATCTGGCATATCTTTCAAATGCAAGCTATAAAATTCTCAAAAATGATCCCAATTCCCTTTTGTGACCTTGGAAGAGCAATTGCCCCAATTCGCAAAGAGATTGACAAAGCGATTGAGGGATGCATTGACCGGTCTTCGTTTTTACACGGTTTTCAAACCCGAGCTTTCGAGGAAGAATGGGCAGCTTTTTGTGGTCAGAAGTATGCTGTATGCTGCAACAGTGGAACTGATGCGCTCACACTTGCATCGTCAGCGCTTGGTATGACCTCAGCAAGCATTCCGGCAAATACACTTCCTCTCACAGGAATAGGCTTGAGTCGTGGCGGGGCAAAGCTAAGTGTTGCAGAAATCAGTCATGAGGGTTGGATGCTAGAGCAAAATGATGATGCAGTACCGGTTTTAATTTATGGGCGCATTCCAGACCCATGTTCTAAAGTTGCCATATTGTATGATGCTGCCCATGCCCATGGATGGAAACCTCCTGTCGGGGCTGCGGCTGCCTGGAGTTTTTATCCGACCAAATCACTTGGTGCTTTGGGAGATGCAGGCGCTGTAACTACCAACGATGCTACCCTGGCAGTAACTATGCGCGAATTGAGCGGTAGGGACGATCAGTTGCATGATCGACGACAGATCACATCCAGAATTGACGAAATACAAGCAGCAGTTTTAAGAGTCAAACTCAGGTATTTGAATTTATGGCTAGGCCAACGCGCCGAGATAGCAGATCACTACAACAAGCGATTAGATGGTCTGGGAATTACACTAAGCGGTAAATCAATGCATCACTTATACGTTATAAGGGTTTCGCATCGTGATGGTTTAATGAAATTCCTCAGCCAACGAAGCATTGGCTCCAAGATACATTGGGCACAGCCACTTCATAAGTTATCTGGTCCCTGGAGGCATAATGGCTCTTATTCTGAGGCAGAAAAATGGTGTGACTCAATTCTCAGCCTGCCATGCTATCCTGGATTGAGTAAAGATGAAATCAATATTATATGTGATGCTGTTGAGGAATATTGTACTAACAATTTGATTTTCAATTAATATCCATACTTTAGGATACTACCTCCTCAAAAATTATTTCCTGATTAAGGGAAGATTATAAAAGACCCAATGATACTAAATTTATATAATCAACAATTGATTCATGAGCCTAAAAAAACATTTTTCAGGATTAGTGTATAAAAACAAGCTCACCTGGGCAACTGTTGTCGCTGCTGAGGATGCGCTGGCTGCTACAAATATTGAGGGTAGGCGTTTTTCTGTTGGCTCACGACCTGTCATCCGCTGGATAAAGGGAGATGGGTTGGACGATGCAATTACTCGTGCTGCTATAGGCCAGGCAACCAGACTCTTCGGTTCTGAAGTTGATTATTGCCTTTGTACGCAAGGGATTGATGCAGATCGTGTGCGAAGTATTCTGGAATGGGCCTCGCAACCCGTTGAGTGGTGGCCAATTTCAGAAATGGACAATCCTCTGCTTGCCCAATTTTTAACAGCTGCAGAATGTGAACCGAAAAACTTTGGCTATTGGTGGAAATGGTTTCCTGAGAGGGTCAGACCAGACGCGCCGGAATGGATACTTGACGGCGATATGGTTATTACTCGAAAACCAGATTGGTTTCAAAAGTGGGCGGAGGGTACTGATGTTGTTAGGGTATCGCAAGATGATGCCGAAGGCCCGCATATATATGGCAATTATTCTTCTCATGTGAACCTCGAACTAATGCTATACTCTGGCTTGGTATCCTTGCCACCCAAATGCCATTATATGTCTCAAATGGCTGAGGTTTTAACCATTCAACCTTTATTGAAGGGCCATAATGGGAAAAAAGACATGAGTGAACAAGGTGTTACAGCTGTTACATTTCAAAAACTTAATGCCGAACCCATTCCTTTATACGAATTCCCATTTTGTCGCGCCTTTCAGGATTATATTGATTTTGGCCTTAAAGGCGATCAGGGGCTAGCCTGGGGATACCATTTTGGAAATTCTTTCATCATGAATAACCCCCATTTCGAAAGGCTTACAGATGCAAAAACCGTTTTTTTGAAAGCTGAATCAAGTCTGATAGAAAAATTCCAATGGCTGGGAGGTCAGGGGCAATGGGGAGTTCCCGGCTGGACTATGACAGATGGATGCGCAGAGATTATTCTTACACATGCCGCTGCTTTTAATGGAAAATCTGTTCTGGAAATGGGAACGTCGAGAGGCAGGCTCTCGGCAATGCTTGCAAGTTTGGGGTGTAATGTTACAACCATCGATCATCTTGACAGGGGAGCAAGAGAAAATCTGCACAGCATGTCCGTAAAAGTTATTATAGATGATGCTTTACACTTTTTAACATCAGCTAACCTACACTTCGATCTGATAATTTGCGATCTGCATGGAAACTCAGCTACCGAGTGGAAAAAATATTCAAAACCACTAATGAAGCGGGTACGAAGTGGAAGTACCTTGATTATAAGTAATGCTTTACTTGGAGAAATACCAGAATGGCATGAAGAAACCGGGGTTCAATGGTTTTTAAAACAAATCCCTAAGAGTTGGTATGTTAAAATTTTTAGCCAGGCTTTACCAGGTGTTGCTGTAGTGGCACAAAAAAATAATACAAGCAAAACCTTAGTCAGAAAAATTTTTATTGAAAGACACTCTGTAATTCCTTTTTTAAAATTTCAAGCCTTAAAGGTAAAAGGTATTAGACAAATTTGGTTATGGCTTAAACTTTTTGCACAAATCAGAATTATCAGACAGAGTGACTTTTTTGATAAGAAATATTATTTACAAAACAATCCTGATGTAAAATTATCAGGCATATCAGCTATCAAACACTATCTTCTCTATGGCGGATTCGAAGGGCGGAAACCATCACTGAAATTCGACAGTACTTATTATCTGGCATTTTATCCCGATATTAAAGAAAATGGAGTGAATCCATTGGTTCATTATCTAAAATTTGGTAAAAAAGAAGGACGAACTGCACATACTGAAAAGCAATTTGCCTTAGCCACTTACCTGAAAACGAATCATATATCAATATCAGAAATTTCACAAGTATTATCAAAAATAGTTGATAGAATAAAAGGCATCTCCGATATAGAACTAATAAGAAATAGCGATTTTTTTAATGCAGAATATTATCTGCGCATGAATCCCGACATAAAAGCTACAGGAATTGATCCCGCAGAACACTTCGTCTCTCATGGGTGGAAAGAAGGTCGAAGCCCTGGTAATAATTTTGATTCATACTATTACCTTGGTACAAATCCTGACATTAAGGAGTCTGGTATTTGTCCTTTGGTGCATTTTATTAAATATGGGAAAAAGGAGGGAAGACTGCCTAAACAATTTGAAATAGACGAGGCGCATTGCATCGAATTAGCCGATCTAAATATTTTAGATCCTGATTTAATCGTCCCTAATAAATTAAAAATTGCGATAATTTGCCATCTTTATTATTTAGAACTAGCTGATGAATTCATCAGTTACTTCAGAAACATGCCTATACCTTATGACCTATATCTGACCACTACTAAAAATAATGTTGAAAGTCTGAGAGGGATCATTAACAGAGAACTTCCAGGCCTAACTTTTTCAATAATCGCGGGGCCAAATCAGGGAAGAGATATTGCGCCATTTATAACATTATTAAAAGCTAATTTGAATAATTATGATTTGGTATGTAAGATACACTCTAAAAAAAGTGGGCATGATAAAAATCTTCAGAGCTGGAGAAAATATCTTTTAGATAACCTAATGGGCGATCAAGCAATCATAAAACAGATTATTTATGCTTTTGAACAAAATCCAAAGCTTGGAATTGTTTACCCACTTACATTTCCTTACATCACTCACATAGGTTTGGGGAAAGGATGGGGCGGAACAACCAGAAAAACAAAAAACAGGGATTTTGCATTAAAATATTTTCCGGAATTACTACTTGAAGGTTTACCTGATGATTTTTCCTTTCCTGTTGGAAGCATGTTTTGGTTCAAGCCTCAGGCACTGGCGAACCTATGTAATAAAGAACTCGATTTAAGTGATTTTGAAACAGAAAATGAACAAATTGACGGAACACTGGCACATGTCATAGAAAGACTTTTCAATGTGTTTTGCAAAAATGCGGGATTTGATTCAAAAACAACTTTTTTATACAACAATCTGATTTCCAAAAAGCAAAATAAATTTGATATTCCAGACCAATACAAAAAGAGCATATTATTCATTGCCCATGATCTTTTTATGGCGGGAGCTGAAATAGTACTACTCAATGTTCTCAGATGGTTTGATCAACACACTGCCTTTAAAGCATATGTTATTGTAATTAAAAAGGGTAATGATGGGGGGAAACTATTATCCGATTATAAAAAAGTGTCAAAATTATTATTGTGGGAGGATCTATTGCAGGAAAGTTCAGAAGAAGAAGCTGGTAAATTGCTTTTTGAAAAAATAGGTCCGGTAGATCTGATTTACGGCAACACAATTATTGCAGCTAACCTTTACCCATATTTAAACCTATTTGATGCTCCAATTATTACTCATATTCACGAGTTGGAAGAATCAATTCAAAAATACACATCAGCAAATGTTCGTGAAAATTTTAAATCACGAACGTCTCGTTTTATTGCGTGTTCCAATCCGGTAAGAGAAAACCTGATAACTAACCACGCGATCAGTGATTCAAAGATTAGTCTTGTTCACGCATTTATCAAGATCGATGCAGTCTTACCAAATGATGTAAAAAACTATCGCTCAAGCCTTTTTCTTCCACAAGACAAGATTATAATTTGGGGTTGTGGCACTATTTATTGGCGTAAAGGAACTGATCTTTTTATTGAGACTGCAATAAAACTGAAGAACAATGGATTGAAAAACTTTATGTTCTGTTGGATAGGAGGCAATTACTGGAATTTTGATGAGAATGATTGGGGCTCATGGGAAAAATACGAGAAGTTAATCGAGAAAAATGGTTTAACTGATACGGTTCACTTTTTGGGTGAGAAAGGTAACCCAAAGGATTATTTTAAAGCAGGAGATATATTTTTTCTGTCATCGCGTGAAGACCCTTTCCCGTTAGTCTGTCTTGAAGCTGCGGAATGTGGTTTGCCGGTAGTTTGTTTTGAAGGTGCTGGAGGAATGTCAGGTTTTGTAGAGGAAGATGCTGGCATAATTGTTCCATTTCTTGATATTAATGCAGCAGCCGATGCCATTACTTTATTGATTGAACATGAAAATACAAGGCGTGAAAAAGGACAAAATGCCAGAAAGAAACTGATTAAAAGGCATACAGACGATATCGCAATGCCGGAAATCCTAAAAATTTGCCGAAAGGTTATCGAAGCAAACCCTCTTCTAAGTGTAATAGTTCCTATATACAACCAAGAGAATTTCCTTCAAAAGAGGATTGATAGCATACTGAACCAAACCTTTAAAGATTATGAAATTATATTACTCGATGATAGTTCTATGGATAGTAGCTTTGAAATTGCAGAATCCTATTTATGGCATCCCGAAATAACACTTATCAGGAATGATAAAAATAGTGGGTCACCTTTCAAGCAATGGCAAAAAGGGATTGAGACAGCAAAGGGTCAAATTATCTGGATTGCCGAAGGAGATGATATTGCAGACCATTTGTTTCTGGAAACACTTCTTCCCTCGTTCAATAATGAAAAAACAGATTTAGCGTATTGCGCTTCACACAAGATTGATGAAACCGGTGGGATATTTCCAGAATTTTACTTAAAGAATGGACACTACGAAAATCTTGGCTATCAAAAGGAACGCTGGTTAACAGATTATACGGCAGATGGAATGGATGAAGTAAAAAATGCTTTGGCAATCAGAAATACCATACCAAATGTTAGTGCTGTTTTATTCAAAAAAACAGCTTTTCAAAACGTTGACTTTAATAAATGCACGCAATTTAGGGTTGCTGGAGATTGGTATATTTATTACTCAATACTTAGAAATTCAAATCTTTTTTACTCAAAAAAACATTTAAACTTCCACAGGATTCATTCAGATTCAGTTGTAGCCCAGAATAAAAAGAAAGCGGAAGAAACAATCCCCGACTATTTTGAAATGCATAAAATGATTGCTGAAGAATTAAAGCTACCTGAAAGGATGCTGCACTTAATTACTGAAAGTGTTACCAAAGGCTTGAAAAACATTTGGCCCGATTTGAGTAACAAAGAATTCCAAAAATTATATGATGAATTTTACATTCTGAACTTGAATAAAAATGACTAAACAATATTGTTTATCCAAATCGGGCAACCCAAAACTGGCTTAAGAGCCATACAGGCTTTTTAATAATATAACAGGGGAAACCTGGTTTTGAATTATCAGATTTTATATCCTAATTATTGGGGCCACGATTTTGGAAAAAGATTACAACACAATCACAAAAAGGTGTTTATTATCGCTCAACTAAAAAATGGTTATTCAGGGTGCATCGAAAAATTTTAAAATTGCATAAACTACTGTGAGAAATATACATATCACAAAACTTATAATAAGTAATGAAAGTTTGGATGGCATTGGTGGCCAAAATTGCTAAAATATATTATTGTAACATTGGAATGTGAATTTAAAATCGTAATTTGTTTTTTTTCGATCTGATAATATTAGCAGATCTTATAGCTTTATTTCCAATATCTTACACAATCTGCTTCTCAAACCGGAAACCCTGCTTAATTGCTTGCAATCAATCCCATTTATATTGATTATGATACTCACAGCCGTCGAATGGACTCAACGTAGAAAACAGCATCTACTTCAAATTTAAGTTTTACCCAAATATTCCCGATAGATGATATACATTGTTTTGTTGGCTATTTTTGTCTATTTGGTTCAATTTAATAGTGATCAACAATTCATTAGTTTCCAATTTTAATAAGCATGGGCGAGTTTTCAAAATTTTTTAAAGACCTGTTTATTGCATTAATAGTTTTCCTTTTGGTTTGTTCTCCAATTTTATTCTTTAATACAGTGGTTGATCCTTACGGGATATTTCTTAATGCGTTTAAAAACATTCCGATGGAACCGAATAAACGATACATGAAAATGATGTTTTTAAAGCGCAACCCCAATAAATTTGATTCGTTTATCTTCGGATCGTCAAGGGCAAATGCTATTGACCCAGGCAGAATTCCAAATAAAAAGTATTTTAACATGACTTATTCAAATGGTATGCCTTCTCAACATTATGAAGACATTCAGGAATTGTTACGAAATGGATTTAAAATCAAGAACTTGCTTATAGGCATTGATTATTCATCATTGCTCGAAAATTCAGAAATCCTCGAAAGTGATTTGCTGCGAAAAAAATACCCAGTTTCATTTATCGAGAAAATACTTTTCTATAAAGCTTATCTGCTCAATATGCCAGATTGGGAATATGTAAAGTTAGCTTTGAAGAAAAGCACAATCGACAGATCTACCCTATTAGAAAATGGCATTGTCAACAACAAAATGATTGATTCCATTATTGATGCCTTACCTTTGGCCCATCTTTCAAGTGTGAATTTATCAGTTCCATCTTCCGATTATACTCCAAATCCTGATATTGGCAACAATATCAAACAAATCGAAAAAATAGTTCAAATTGCAAAGGCCAACCATATCAATCTGATTGTTTTTATCAACCCAACACAATCAACTACCTATTTGAATTTCAATATGGATGATTATCTTGAATCCCTAAAATCCTTATCAAAAGTTACTGATTATTACGATTTTAGTGGATTAAATTCAGTAGCCATTAACAATATGAATTTTTATGAATCATCGCATTTTCGCAAAAATATTGGTGATCTCATAATAGCCAAGATTTTCAATCTTCCTAAAGTAAGCATTCCAACTGATTTTGGCCGTTATGTAACAAAAGAGAATGTGGATGAGGATATTAGATTACAAAAACAATGGTTTGAAGAATATTCGGAAGCTACATCAATAGACCAATGTTACCAATCGCCAATAGATATTAAAAAAATGATTAAACTGAATGAAAAACCTGTTTATTCATTGCATTCTGTAAATGAGCTGAATATCAGTTCTGTTAAGCAGCCTTTATTGCTTACAACAACTTGGTTTAAACTAAATGGAGATATAAGCCCTTCAACTAATTTAGGCAAAAATTTCGCTGTTTACGTCCAAATTGGAAATAGACTATTTAAAACTAATTGTGGAGATTCAAGGACTCAAGAAAAACTAACTGCTCAAAGTATAAAAAACACTAAAGTGGATTGGCATATAATGATACCTACTAGCTTTATAAAAGACGGCTTACAAACTGTTAAATTAGTTGTTTTATCCAAGGATAGAAACAAGTTTTCAATTACTGGGCCTATTTTCGAGATTGACCATTTACACATTGAAAAACCTATAAATATAGCAGAACTGAAAATTGATACCACACGGGTAAAATTTTCAATTGATTTAATCAATAGAATAAAGACTGCCGAATTCGTTGAGGTTACAGATGAAAAAAATTTATATTTGTCAGGTTGGGCGGCAGCTGGGCCAACGCCAAAGCTGATTGGAGGGGTTGTTGTTTCAATTGACGGGAAAGCATATTTGTCGCAATTTGTAATTGAGCGTCCCGACCTTTCAGAGCTTTTCAAAAATCAGGAATTAAAGTATGCCGGTTGGGGGATTTCTATACCTATTTTTGATTTATCAATGGGCGAACACGAATTATGTTTCAGATTTTTAAACAATTCGAAAACCGGATACTATTCGGAAGTGCCAAAAATCAAATTCAAAAAAATCAAATTACAAGTATATGATTTTTTCAACGGGCTTGAGCAATCACATTTAAAAACAGCATTTTCAGTTGATGTTATGAATGAAAATGTAATAAGTAAAACAAAACAACCCCTTGAAATTACTGAGAAAAAAGTCAAAATTACAGGCTGGGCTATTGATCAACCAGCGCAAAAACTAGCCTCGGATGTAATTATTGAAATAGATGGTAAGGATTATAAAGCATCACTAGGAATTGAAAGGCCAGATGTGGCTAAATTATATAACAACAATGCGTACAAGAGTTCAGGTTGGAAAATTGAGATCCCAACTTCACTGCTTGGCAAGGGCAAACATATTTTGACTTTAAAAATTGTTTCTGACAATCACCTTTCCTACTTTGACACAAAGTACAGCCTTACATTTTTAATACCTTAACCTGAAATTCAAATAATAATACGTTTATGAGGTCATTTATTATTACTAGAAAGGACAAAATAATTAACTTTTTTGGATACCTGCTTATTACAATTATTGTTTGCATATATTATGCGGCCATACAAAGGTTTGCAATCAACATCCCTTATGGCGATGAATATGGGGCAGCGCTTGCTTGGGTTAATATATACAATCACTTAACAACATTTCCTGAAAAACTAATCCACTTATTCCATCAGGCCAACGAGCATCGCATTTTGACCTATTACCTTTCAGTACTGGCTGATTATACGATTTTTGGATCCCTAAACTTCAAAGCATTGTTGTGGGTTGGAAATTTATGGATGATAATTTTGTTTTTTCTCATTTTTCGCTTAAACAAAGTTGAAGGTCGTAACCCCTGGTTCTGGATCCCTGTCGCACTTTTACTGTTTGTTCCCCAACACGAAATTTCCGATTGGGGGATTGTTGCCTTAGCAGCCATTGTACAGTATCCCCTGGCCATTTTAGCTATGGTATTTTTAAACAAACCAGGAAGATGGAACCTTATTACATCCGTATTTTTTGCCGTACTTACGACCTTTGCTTTTGGGAATGGTATGTTTATTTACATTTCGGGGTATTTGATCTTGCTATTGGGGAAGCAAAAAAATCGACAATATTGGTTTGCCTGGAGTCTGGCTATGATATTGAGCATTGGATTCTATTTCACTGATTACAATTTTTCACAAAGAGAAGGATTTACGCTAAGTTTTCTCACCCATTTTCTTCAAACTGTACAATATTTTCTCGCTTTTTTTGGCAGTATTTTCTCCCCGTTCATAAAAGGAAGTATAATATTTATTACTATTGCCGGTTTATTTTTGATTTTGCTTATGGGTTATCTGGTATTTTTTAAATGGGGAAAAACCAAAGAGCATCCTGTTGCGCTTGCAATCATCCTTTTTATAATGCTTACTGTAGCCGCAGCTTCTGTTTCCAGAATCCAATTTGGCGTTGCTGGAGCTACTGCACCTCGTTATGTGTTGCTTCAAGCATTATTTCTTGCGTTATTGTATATCGTTATTATGGATATTTATAAGGCGGATAAAAAATGGCTTCTACCTATTATTTTATTTGGAAGTGTCGTATTATATGGGGGAAGACTCAAGCAAAATTTTTCCTCCATGGAGCAGCATAAATCACATTTGAAAGAAATAATTTACTATTACTATGTTGATTATGAAAAAATTATAACCTTTGGCCCATCCCCAGCAATCATAAAAAGCACACTTGATTGCGCTAGACAAAATGGTGTATATACCCCACTTACTATCAGACAACTTAATCCTGAAATCATAATGCTGAATATTTCTATACCACCGGTAATTGAAAACAATATGAAGTATAGTATAGATGTGTTAAATGATTATCCAATAGCATCAAGGGTAACCGGCTGGGCATTTCTTGAACACGATAACCAGGCTGATCAACAAATAGGTTTAGTGTTAAAATCGGATACAAAAACCTTGGTTTTCACCACAGAATCTCATGATCGAAAGGATGTAAAAAAATATTTCACGAATGCTTTTCCAACATTACATAAACAAATGGGTTTTCAGATAATACTCGACAAAAAAAGTTTCGGAATTCCGAATGGTAGCTACAAGATTGGAGTATGCATATTACAAAGTCATGAAATAGTTGGTTTCCAACTCACGCCCCAATATTTGATTTTTTAATTTAAGGCCAATATTATCAAACCAAACATCAATTCATTATGGAAAAAACACGTCAATTGCCCGCCATTAACATAATTGTTCCTTTATATAATGAAGAAGAATCTTTTGATGACCTGACAAAAAGGCTTATAAATTTGATGGAAGGTTCTGTATTGAACATTGAAGTATTATTGGTTGATGATGGTAGCATGGATCGAACGGCATTTTTAATGAAGCAACTTTCATTAGTTGATACAAGGTTTCAATCTATCTTTCTTTCCCGCAATTTCGGCCATCAACTTGCACTTTCGGCAGGATTAAAATATACGAATGCCCGAGAAGCTGTTTTGATAATTGATGGGGATTTGCAGGACCCTCCCGAATTGTTAGCCCAGTTTTACCCTTACCTAAATCAAGGCTACGATGTGGTTTATGCCGTGCGAAGCAGCAGAGAAAGCTCATTCTTCCTGAAGTTGGCTTACCATGCTTTTTATAGGATAATGAAACGATTTTCTTACATAAACATACCTCTGGACAGTGGGGATTTTTCGTTGATAAGCCGAAGGGTAGTCAATAAAATGAATGATATGCCCGAAGAAAGTAGGTTTTTACGTGGCATCCGCTCCTGGGTAGGATTCAAGCAAATTGGTATTCCCTTTAACAGAGAAAGCCGGAGAAATGGGAATTCAAAATATGGGTTGGGCAAACTCATTGGACTGGCTTTAAACGGGATATTTAACTTCAGTAAATATCCAATCAGATTAACCATGATGTTGGGGATAACGGCCCTATCCACATCCCTGGTTTATTTTCTGATAACCCTGTTCAAAAAAATATTTATTGGCGATGTCCCAACAGGTTTCACGGCCCTGCTCTTTGTTGTTATTCTGTTTGGCGGACTGCAACTGATTGCGATAGGAATTATCGGGGAGTATATTTTACGCATATTTTTTCAAGTGAAAAATCGTCCACTTTATATTGTCAGTGAAAGAATTCAATATGGAATACAGCTAGAAGATTAGTGCTCAGGATAGTTATTGAATGGCTTTCTGCCAATAACTATGATCGAAATACCATTTGTAACTTTTTCAAAGACTGTGGTTTCAATTTTCATCAAAATTATAAAAACCCAGTTAAAGAAACGGTGAGGGGGCTTGAACCCATTACGGATAACCTTATTATCACGAAGAAATTTAAGATGGATTTTTCGGAGCAAGGCTAATGGTAGGAGCGAAAAGCCCCAATACCTACTCTCGACATCAACCAAGTTGGCCGATTTTAAGAGCAGATTTAACTGTTGACTATTATACCTTCGTTTATGGCCTACTATCAGATCATATTTAGAAAAGAGGTATTGATGCGCCGGAACTCCAACTACAATTTGGCCGCCCGGTTTAAGGTATTCTAGAGCAGTTTTCAAAAAAACACTGTCATCATCAATATGTTCCAAAACATCAAGCAACAGCACAATGTCGTATTTGCCTAATAAATTGGGGTGTAAATCGAAAATGTCATATAGAAAAACTTTTCCTGAAATATTTAACCTGTTTTCCAGGGCAAAAAGATTCAAATCACAACCTTCAATTATCAAACCCAAACCTTTTTCGAATTGCCACATTACTAAACCATTGCCACATCCTATCTCTAATATTTTTGTTTCTGTCGAAAGAGATGGTTTTAACAGCTTTTGAGCTATAATAAACCGCCACTTTATCCAAAAATGATTAAAATCAGTCAGTTCATACCACTCGTCAGACATGGACACCTGTTTTGAAGAAGAGAGTTGTGTTATTTCTGGTTTATTAGGGTTCTTGTACATTATGGGACAAATTTAAAAATATACTTTTGAATCACTTCTTTCAACTAAAAATTTCGTAATAATACGAATCAAGGGTTGAAATAAACTAAAACTATTGACAATTAGATTGTTAGTAAATTATATGAAATATATTTATTAATATGATGATAATTATTATCTTAGCTGTTTGTACCACCAACTAAGCTAAGATATGATTACCACCAATAAAGAATGCAAATTAATAGAAATTTATTTTATATCTGTAAAAAATTTGAAAAAGATTTAAAATATTGTTGTCAAAGATATAGTAATAAACATGAATCTACTGCTATTGGCAATATGCAAAAGTCTATTGGAAAATCAAGAAGACTTATTGGTATAATGCAAAAGTAGATTGGTGCGATTATTTTAAGACTTATTATATATCAATATTGAAGATTAAGATAATAGAATGGTAATAATAAAAAATCATATTTACATTTATTTAAAAATACTATAATGAATAATAATGATGATATTAGTTATTCAATCCATGATTTTGATAAAGTATGGAGAATTATTCCATTTAATAGACATCAAAAAGAAATACTTAAAAATATACTTTTTAGTTTTTTTTCTTTTTTGTTAAATAAGTGGGATATATATCACAATTGGAAGCACGCAAAACCATTTAAAAATAAATGGTATTCATTTGTAAACTCGAATTTGAATAATAAACCAATTGATAACATAAGGGGTATAAATTCGAGTATAAAAAAGAACGATAAAAAAATAGCTTTTGTAATACATGTATTTTATGTTGAGATTTTTAAAGAAATTCTTAAAATGATTAAGAATTCGGAGGGGATTGAAATTAAACTTTTTATTACTTGCCCTTATAATTTGAAGTTTGAAATTGAAAAAGAAATTCAACATACCCAATTCCCTTATTTAATTATAGAAGTTGAAAATAGAGGCAGAGATGTACTGCCCTTTATTAGAATTCTTCCAATTATTTTTTCAGAAGATTTTAATTTTGTGATGAAATTACACACAAAAAAATCTGGACATTTAAAAAGAAATCATAATTGGAGAAATGATTTGTATGAAAAACTATTGAATCCTGATAATATACAGAATTTTTTAGAAATATGTAATTCTAATCCCGAAATCGGAATGATTGGTCCTGCAGGTCATATTCTCCCAATGTCATTATATTATGGAGGAAATTCTGAAAAAGTAATGAATATTCTAAGAAGGATGGAAATAAGTGATCAGAAATTAAGTGGGTCTATTTTTATAGCTGGAACCATGTTTTTTGCGAGCAAAAAAGCTTTACTTCCTATCTTAAACATTGGATTAAAAGAAGAAGAATTTGAAGTAGAATCTATGCAAGTAGATGGAACATTAGCACATGCATTAGAAAGAGTGTTAGGTATAATAGTAAATCAATATTCATTAAGAATAATTGATAGTGATAGTAAGCCCTATAAAATAAATTGTAAAATCACAAGAAATTATAAATTTACATTGTAATGAATATAATATAGAAAGTAGTTTAAAAATATGCAAAATAAAATAGCAATATCAGTTAATTCGATATCTAAAACATATAAACTTTACCATTCATTTAGAGAAAGGTTTAAAGAAGCAATACACCCCAAACGAAAGAAATATCATAAGAAATTCTTTGCACTTAAAAATATTAATATTAAAATTGAGGAAGGAGAAGTAATTGGAATAATTGGACAAAATGGCAGTGGAAAATCAACTTTATTAAAAATATTATCTTCAGTTGTTTCTCCTAGTTCAGGTAGTTTTGAATGTAAAGGGAAAACGGCAACGTTGCTAGAACTTGGAGGTGGATTTAATAAAGAATTAACAGGTATACAAAATTTATACTTTCTAGGAGCAATACAGGGTTATTCAAAGAAAGAAATGAGTAAAAAGATTCAATCAATACTTGCTTTTGCAGATATCGGAGATTATGCTTATCAACCCGTAAGCACTTACTCAAGTGGAATGTATGTAAGGCTTGCTTTTGCAATGTCGGTAAATATTGATCCTGATATTTTAATTACAGATGAAGCACTTTCAGTTGGAGATATTAGGTTTCAGCAAAAATGTTTTAGAAAAATCAGAGAATTTAAAGATCAAGGTAAAACGATAGTAATGTGTACTCATAGCCTAACAGCTGTAAAAGATTTTTGTACGCGTGCAATTTGGTTACATAAAGGCGAAATAAGAGAGCAAGGTAATCCTAATTATGTTACAGATTGCTACAATGCATTTATGACATCAAAAGAAGCCATAGAAGTAAAAGAAAGTCATGAAAACAAATATGAAATTATTGAAATAAATTTAGATACAGTCCCTTTGTTTTTAAAACAATCAAATTGGTATAATTTATCTGTATGCGAATCCTATGGAAATAGGGATATCCAGATTTTAAATGCAGCTATTGTTGATACTATAAATTATCAAAACATCAGAACCTTAAGAGGAGGAGAAAAAGTATGTATTGTTTTATATCTTATTGTAAATAAAATTGTTGAAACCCCAGCTATTGAAATTATACTTAATAATTCATTTGGGACACCAATATTTAAAATTAATAGTGATGTTTATAAACAATCATTTATTTTAGAGCTAAATAAGCCTAATTTTATTTCTTTTGAATTTGAATTCCCCAAAATAGGTAATAATAGATATACTTTCTCATTAGATGTGTTGTCATCAAATAATGGAGATATTCAGCACCATCATTGGGTTCATGATGCACTTATTATCGATGTTGCAAATGATAATATTAAACATTTTTCTGATAGTTTATTAATTATTGAAGATACAATTATCAAGAAACTTATTTAATTTTTTTTAGTACATGACAAAACATATAATTAATTGAATTACAAAGAAATATGTTAATA
>JBAXNW010000064.1:0-19388 GCA_037133555.1 Bacteroidota bacterium | reverse complement strand
AAAAGTACTACTTTTATCTTAACTTTGTGTCCTAATTTTGGGGAGTATCATATAATACATTTAAATTGTAAGTAATGGCTTATTTTAAAATTATAAGCATTCAATTAACGAACAAATTTACATCAAAATTTAAGAATTTTGCAAAATTCATGAATTATTCAATTAATTTAAAAATCCATCTAAGGTAAGAAGAAATATTTTTAACCCGATTATTCGGCTTTGCCCCTATCCATTTCTCGTTGAGTATCTTTTGTTTTAAGGGTTTCGCGTTTGTCGAAAAGTTTTTTTCCTTTAGCAATGGAAATATCAAGTTTAGCCAGTCCTTTTTCGTTAACAAACAACAAAGTAGGAATGATGGTAAGGCCTTTTTCTTTGGTTTTGTTGAGCAATTTACGCAATTCTCTTTTGTTCAGCAGGAGTTTGCGGTCGCGTTTGGGGTCGTGATTATTATACGTTCCAAAAGTATATTCAGCGATATGAAGGCTTTTTACAAATAATTCTTCCCCTACAAAGAGACAATATGCATCGGCAAGGTTGGCTTTTCCCTCCCTAAGCGATTTGATCTCAGTACCGGTTAATTGAATACCTGCTGTAAAATTTTCGAGCAGATAAAATTCAAACCAGGCTTTTTTGTTCTTGATGTTAATTTGATTGGCCATAAGGCTACAAAAGTAGTAAAAATTAAGTAAAATTCGAATACTTCAAAGTTATTTCAGGGTTTTAATATGAGGATTTTTCTTATTTCTATTTTCATTACTCAAGCCCTCAGTTTTCGATATTTATAATGTTTTGAATCATGAAAGAGTTATAAAAGCATAAAATTTAAACCAATTAAGTTTTAGTACATCTTTGTGGGTTTTGGGGTTTAAATTATTCCTATTTATATTTTTTTGTTAAATTCCTTAGTCGTTCTAGAATAAAAAATTATTTTTGTATAAAAATGACATTTATCATACCTCCCAAACCTTAGATCTGTATTTTAAATGAATACTTTGCAAGAAAAATTGCAAGCGTACAAAACACACAAGACTATGAAGATACTTATATTTTTAATTTTAGTTTTTCTTTCCTTTGTAAGTATTGGACAATCAAATAATAACTATATTCCAGTTACAATTAATGCACCCCAATTTATTAAAGATAAGGACAAAGAACTTCAAATTGGGACAAAAATTAATAATTATGGCCTGCACTTTAATTTAGCTGGGAAATTAAAAAGAAAGATTTTAATATTTAGCATTCAACAAAATAATGGCAACATCAAATTTGATCCATTGAGTTTTAACAAAGAATATTATGCAGAAGAAGAAACGCATTTAATTCAATCGCATCCTACAACAATGTTTTATTGTGAATTGGGCTTGGGATATAATTTTAATTTTAATGCTCAAAAACTTAGTTTGATAGCTGGGTTAGGACAAGAATTTACAAACTCCAACACTAGATACTTTTTACAAATTGACTGGGGAAACGAAAGCAAATTAATGAATGCTGGAATAACTTTAAGGGCAAACTATACTACTGTTAATGACATTAGATTGATTACATTAGAACCTATGGTGCAAGGGAAGCTAAAGATTTGGAAATTTCGGATTGTTAGTCAATTTGGATACTCCATTTCATTAAAAGAAAATCAAGATTACATGAAACCAATTCTGACTTTTGGACTTGAATATACGATTTGAAATAATATCCATTCCTAATCGAATATACTGTTATGTAAGCAATTAAACTTATTTTTAAAATTATTATAGATATAAAGAAAATGAAAGTAATTATAATATCCATTTTAACAATCGCAATATCATTCTCATCCTGTAGTACAAATAAGAATAGTGCTGGCTATAACAAAAGGCACAAGACACAAATAAAAGGAGGCTTAGGTAATACAGGAATGGATGTTAAAAGAACATGTGCTGGAGGAAGGCATTGAAACAAATTGAATTTATATTTATCAATCAAATTTGACTAAAAGCTTTTTTTTATTCAAATAAACATGAAAGCAAAGGAAAATCGTTTACTCAAAAGAAAAAAAGCACAAATAATATATTAATTATCAATGCTTTATGTAAATTGCTATAATGGCGGAGGAAGGGGGATTCGAACCCCCGGACCCACTTTTGGCAGATCAACTGTTTTCGAGACAGCCCCGTTCGACCGCTCCGGCATCCCTCCACTTGAGCTGCAAAGATACAAATCTATCACATAGTTTTCTTTATTTTTGAAGAATTTTTATGTAGGTTTGCAAACTATTCAGCATTAATTACAATGAGAAGATTTATTTTAATTGCCATTCAATCTTTTTTATTATTAATCTTTTTCACTTCTATCGTTGATGCACAAAACGATAGCTTGAATTTGAAAAAATATTGGCATTACCGCCAACGATTGAATTATTTTGTAATGCCTGGAATACTCAGAGGCGAAAGCCAGATTGCAGGAATACGTAACCGCTTTGATTATGGTGGCAATGACCTTAACTTTGGTCAACACGGCATTTATTTTGGCTATTACATTGGTATGCTTGCAACTGAATTTAAATTGCTGAACGACAACGGAGACAGCTTAGCCAAAAAAAGTCAAAATGAATTAAATCTGGCTCTCCGACAATTTGTTAACTTTCTCGACAAAACGGAATCCTTGCTTTTCAAAAACAGGAAAGATGAATTCGACGGTTTTTTTGTAAGAGAAAGCGTCCCTTGTGAGTTTTTACAAAATGAAGCCCGTGAAAAATATTTCAACAAAGACCTTCAGCTGGAAGATAAATGGGATAATATTAATAAACGTTTCGGGAACTTGCCCAAAGGACAACCAGCATATGTTGTCAAAGTTTCGGAATGCGATAGCATTCCCAAAGTATTCAGTCAGGATGAAGCCATTGGGTTGTTATTTGGATTGGCATTGGTATACAAATGTATGCCCGATAGCTCATATGAAAAAATGATGGCTAAGGAAATTGCAATCAATGTAGTAAATTATATAAGAAACTCAGCCAGGCTATACGGAAAAAACCTGAGCATGCGTTGGCGGATATTCAGACCAAACGGTGAAAAATTAAAAGCTGCAGAAGGCGGATTGGCCTGGTTTTATGCTTATGGTTTTATGAGGGCAGCCAGCTATTTTGATCCTCATTTCGATAATTTATTCAAAAAAATCAGCCGTTATCCCCAGGAATTATTTTTCCAATTCGGCCAGTTTTTCCCCAGTCCAAATCCGGACAACACAAGTATGATTACTACGTTAGCTGTCGTTGGAGATTCATGGAGGGCAGTAATTCCTGTCGTAGGCTTGGTTTTTAAAATGAACACTACGTATTTTGGAATAAAAGCCAAAACCAAACGGCAAGATTGGGATAGTTTTTATGCATTGTCATGGAATGTTCTGCACAATAAAAATAAAAATCTGGAAACGCGTCTCGAAAACGCTTTCAACCAACTCAATACTGCACCTTATGAAGGGCCCTATAATTATGGTTTGAACAATAATCCCAAAGAAACAGGATGGTCGTCTTCCTATAAATGGCATCATAAAAAAAATATGCAGTTTGGTGAAGTTACTGGAATAATGGGGAATTACAACGGACTTGATTATATGCTTTTACACAATCTCTACTGTATTGTAAAAAGGAAACAACTTAAATGAAAATATTTCATTTAATCATTCGTTCTATTTGGGGCTCATTTCCATCAAAAACAATCCAGACAAGCATTCCTATCAGTAAAATATTTCCCAAACCCAATATGCCGTTTTGAGTAAAGAAAACTGATATAGAATGGCCCCATAAATCGTGCCAGTTTCCACCATACATCACATATGCCAATATCATGACAGCTTTCTTCCAAACAGCTTTAGGGCGATTTGAAAAAAGCAAAAACAATGAATACATTACGATGGGTAAGCTAAAAAGGAAATGTTCGCTATCGGTTACGGTTATAATAGGAATAAAAGCGATGGCCAATAAATAAACAAAAGTAAATCGCTGTATTTCTGAATGCATGGACAATTTATTTTTTTTATTCAATATTATCCATAAAAAGAAAAAACCTATGCATAATAAGATTAGCAAACTATAGAAAACACCTTGTTGTTGCATTCCGAACAAAGAAAGCAGCTTATTAATCCATGCATAAATAGTATCGGAACTCCTACTGATATTTGAATTATGACCCTTCATCGCTTCAAGCCAGGCTATCAACAATGCATTATTGGCTTGAAAACCTACAAATAATACAGGAAGCAACAAACCAGCCATAAAAGTTACGATAACTGTAACAAATGCTTTAAATTTCCTGAATAACAACAAAACAGGCAAAAGAACAATAAAATGCAATTTAAACAACAAGCCGATTCCTACCAAAATACCTGCAGTATATTGCTTGTTTTTATATATTTTGCCTAAACTCAATATGTATAGCAACAACAACAACATATTTACATTCCCTAGGTGCAATTCGCGGTAAAAATGATTTAAAAGTATTAAGGTAGTAAAATATAATATATTGTTTTGCTTAATCTTTTTAAAATTAAATACCTGTAATAAAAGATGATAGATTTTATACAAAGTTATACCGATAGCAGCTGCAACCAAAAAATAGAACAAAACCGCAGCGACTAGGTAAGGCATATAATAAAAGACCGTAAAAGGCAATAAAGCAAAAGGGGAATATTTATAAAATCCTGAATCAAGACCAAAAGGAATACCATAAATTACATCCCCTTTCAGAAAATTCTGCATACCCAAATAATAGACTTTAAAGTCGTTCAGTTCGAAGCGATTGTTTTTTAACTGTATGATAAAAAACAAAATAAAGAACAAAGTTAGTATCCAGCCAAACCCAAGAAAGCGAACTTTATATTTTTTCATCCTATTCATTATATTTCAATGCTTAAGCCATCGTAGGCAAACTTAATAAAATCTGGTAATTCTTTTTGAACTTCTTCATGAAAGCCCATCATATGACTGATGTGTGTAAGAAAACCACGTTCAGGTTGAATACGTTCCAATACGGCAACTGCTTCATTGAGTGAAAAATGCGAAACATGTTTCTTTTTGCGCAACGCATTTAAAACCACAACTTTTGAACCTTTAAGTTTTTCAAGTTCTTCCTCGCTGATAAAATTAGCATCTGTTATATAGGTAAAATCACCGATTCGATAGCCCAGAATTTTCAAGCCATAATGCATCACTTCAATAGGGAGCACTTCTATCTGATTAATACTGAAAGGTTTATTTCCAATGGAATGCAAATTAATTTCAGGAACACCTGGGTATTTGTAGATAGCAAAAGCGTATGAAAATTCATTCCTAATTGCGATATTCACATCATCGAGGGCATATAAATCAATGGCTTTCTTCTGAATATAATTAAAAGCCCTCACGTCATCTAAACCAGCTACGTGATCTTTATGAGCATGTGTAAGCAAAACAGCATCCAAATGTTTTACTTTCCCCCTTAACATCTGCTCTCTGAAATCAGGACCTGTATCAATCACTATAATTTTGCCCTGCGTTTCAATCATTACAGAAGAACGCAATCGCTTATCTTTCGCATCCTTAGATTTACAAACTTCGCATTCGCAAGCTATTACAGGCACACCTTGAGAAGTACCGGTTCCTAAAAAAGTAATTTTCAAATTCTATATTTTTTCTAATTGTCCAACAAATTTCCATGAACCAATAACAATACCTAGCTAACAACTTGATTAGCATGTACTTCAAATCAACTCAAATTCAAAGAATCCATCATTATTGTATTTTTCTGTAAAAATAAGAAATTTGAATTTAGTTTTTGATAAAAACTTAAGAATTAAAACAAATTATATGATTTGTATCAAATTTCTTTTTAATTTTACGAGCTATTAAAATAAAAAAAAACTAAATTTTGCACCAACAAAGTGAATATATTAAACAACATAAAAAATATTGCTGCCAATCGTTATCTAAAGAAGTATTTACCAAAGAATCATCGCTTCCGTAAGATTGTCAATCTTGATGCTGCCAAAACAATAGGTATCATTTATGAATTGAAAGACGAACAAACCTATAACCAGATTACCCGTTTTATTAAATTATTGCAAGAAAAACAAATAAATGTAAAAGCCATTGGTTATTTCGATGGAAACATTCGACCCATTTATGCTATTGAGAAACTTTCGCTGGATTATTACGACCGTAAAGATATAAACTGGTATGCAAAACCAAAAGGAAATTATGTTACAGATTTTTGCAAAACCGATTTTGATATTTTGATTGATGTTTCATTGCTGGATATATTTCAGACTAAATATATTGCAGCCTTCTCAAAAGCTAAATTTAAAGTTGGAAAAGATGGTGAAAACAATAAAGCTATTTACGATTTAATGATAGATATTAATCCCAAAACAACACTCGATGAATTCATTACTTTAATTATACATTATCTTAGCATAATAAACAAAAAAGACTATGAAGAAAGCACTTAAAGGAACAGGTGTAGCAATAGTAACTCCGTTTCACAAACATGGTACTGTTGATTTTACATCCTTAGGGAAATTAATTGAACATTTGGTGACAAATGGAGTAAATTATATTGTAACACTAGGTACAACTGGAGAAACAGCAACTTTATCGGAAAAAGAAAAACTGGCAGTTACAGATTTCGTAGTGGATGCTGTTGCAAAACGTGTTCCAATTGTGTTGGGTCTTGGAGGAAATGACACCCAGAAAATAGTTGATCAAATAAAAACTTTCAATTTTGATGGAATAGATGCTGTTTTATCTGTTGCCCCCTATTATAATAAACCTCAACAAAGAGGATTGTTTTATCATTTTAAGAGCATTGAAGCAGTATTGCCTGTACCTATGCTTATTTACAATGTACCCAGTCGCACAGGTGTTAATATTAGCGCTGAGACTACTTTGAAATTAGCAGCTGAGGTTTCCGGAATTATTGGTATCAAAGAAGCGTCTGGCAATATGATGCAATGTATGCAAATTATCAAAGATAAACCTAAAGACTTTTTAGTAATTTCAGGAGATGATGCATTAACATTGCCACTTATAGCAGCTGGAGCCGATGGTGTTATTTCAGTGGTAGCAAATGCATTTCCAAAAGAATTTTCGGAAATGGTGCAATTGGCTTTGTCGGGAAATATCAAAAAAGCAAAAGAACTTCATTACACTTTGTTTAACTTTACCAATGCTGTTTTTGAAGACGGAAGTCCTTCGGGCATTAAAGCTGCTTTAGAAGTACTTGAAATCTGCCAGAACAACCTTCGTTTACCTTTAGTAAAAGTAAATAAACAAACTTTTTCGACAATACAGAATATTGTAAAAGAGATTATTGGATAATTTTATATTTACTTTTTCACCCAGACATTCTCAAACTTGCAGTCTTTATAGTTATCGTAAAATTTAATATACGTTTTCTCAATCTTATCATTGATCCATTTTTTAATGGCATTTCCTTTGATACGTTCCAACGTTGCATTTTGAATTTTATCGTAATCGTCTTTTAAATTTGCACGATGGGCCGAAGAACGTGATTTTAGATATACAATACGGAAAGCTTGTTTCCCATCATTATCATTCATAACAATTGGGTTGGAGATATCACCCACTTTCATTTTGTCAATTATAAAAAACAAAGACGGATCAATATCATCTGCTCCAAATTTTGAATTTCCACCATTTGGATTCACCATAATTCCACCATTATTTCTACTTGGATCATCAGAATATTTCAGGGCAGCTTTTTCAAAATTCATTGAACTGTCTTTAATAATGACAAGAACACTATCCAGGTATAATTTTGCTTTTTGCAATTCATAAGGCGATACTTTTGGCATCAGCAAGATATGACGAACATTCACGAAATCGCCCCTTCTTTCAATTAACTGTAAAATATGGTAACCTGCTTTGGTTTCTATTACATTAGAAACCTGGTCAGGTGTTTTAAGGTTAAAGGCAGCAGCTTCAAATTCAGGGAACATTTCACCTCTTCCAAACAATCCCAATTCTCCACTTTTTTTGGCTGAGCCAGGATCTTCAGAATACAAAGCAGCCAATGATGCAAATTTTTCACCTTTAAGTATCCTTTCTCTTAATTCGTTCAAGCGTTGTTTCACAACTTCTTTTTCTGCTTTACTAATTACTGGCTGACGAATTATTTGTCCAATTTCATACTCGGCATTAATTAAAGGAATACTATCAGAAGGTATTTCATCGTAAAATTTCTTTACTTCACTAGGCGTTACTTTCTTTGATTCTGTGATATTCCCTTCCATCATTTGAACCAACATTTGGTTACGGATGTTATCCCTAAATTCATCTTTAAATTCGTTGACAGATTTTTTATAATATTCTTCAAATTTTTCCTTGGAACCAACTTGAGAAATATAATACCTTATTCTACGTTCCAGTTCACTTTCAACTTGCTCTTCTCCAACAACAACACTATCAACTTTTGCTTGATTTAACATCAATTTACTCACTAAAATATTTTCGAGAATTGAACATTTAACATTATCACCTCCTTTCAGGTTGCCTTGAATTTGCATTTGATTGTATTGTTGTTCAATATCAGAAACTTTAATAATATTCCCGCCAACAATAGCAACTACCTGATCAATAATCACATCTTGTGCTTTCGCCGTAATGGATAAAAACGCAAATACTAAGGTAAGAAAGATAATTTTATGTATTTTTTGCATAATGTTAATATAATTTGTTTTAGAAACTCTGATTTGTAATTTTTATTGTTTTGTTAGTAAATTTTGAAGTCATTCTTTTTAACCGCCTCATCGAATAACTCATTGTGCATTTTATTGATTAATTCTAATTTACGTTTATTGATGATTATATTTCGAATATTATCTTTCTCAAAGCTCAGTGGTGAAATGCTTTCTTTAATTTTAAAATCTTTAACATTGATTAAATAGTAATAATTTTCGTCAACAGTTTCTATCGTTCTGTTATTTTTTAGAAAAGCTTCCTGATTATACGTTTCTATAGGGATTTCTTTCAGTAAGTCGTTAAACAAAAGCCATTCATCATCTTCAAGGTAGAAATTCACAGCCTGTTTACTGCATAAATCTATCAATTGATTTTTATTTTCATTTTTGCTAAACAACAAAGATTTAATTTTAGCTTTATTCGGTGAATTTACACCTAATTTCACATAATTTACTTTGATAATGTTGTCTTTCAGTAAAAAATTATCAGCGTTTTTATCATAATAAGCTTGAATTTGCTCATTGCTTACAACAGTATCAAGTAATTGATTGATTAGCTTACTCTCATATGAATAAACCAGTAATGAGTTACGATAGTTCTCTATTTGTAGTGTAAAATCTTTTTGATCGCTTGAAAGGTTTTTCTCAGCCCTGTTGAGAACTATTTTTTGACGAATCCAGTTATTTATAAAATTTTTAATAATAGCGATACTATCACTTTTAGTTGTCCCAATAGGTATAATTCCTTTTAAATCTGATTTGAATAACTGATAATCAAATGCAGTTGCAACAACATCTTCTTTATCCTTTGTTGAGCAGCCCATTAATAAACACAAACTTAGCGAAATAAATAATAGCTTTTTCAGAGTAATCATTGTGAATTGATGGGTTAAATGATAATGCCTTTAGCGCAATTGAATTAATTTCTGATGCTGATTCAAATTCAGCACTTTATTATTATAAACGCTGAGAAGTTCAAATAAGAACTACTCAGCGTTTACAATTCAGTTTAAATTACTTTATTGAATCAAAAACTTCTTTATAGACTGTAAATGGATATTTTTGACGCAAAGATTTCAGCCATTCTTTTTCTAAATAGTTTTGATAATCAGCAGTAATTATACCTTTTGCTTCATTAAGGGTTTTTGCTTCGGGTGCTAATTTTTTATTCACAATTACTATAACAAGATTGTTTCCATCTTTAAGATTTTCAGAAACACCTGCTTGCCATTTAATCTGATCAATTATTTTGCTATCGCCTTTAGAATATTTGTCTGTTTTGTATTCTACCGCAGCACTATCTTTCGAAAGCTTAGCAATCAACTCATTCATTTTGACATTGTCATTGAATAATTGTTTATTATATATTTTTTCGACAAATTTACGAGCATCGTTTTCTTTCACTTTGCCTTCTTTAAAAGTAAAAATGATAGCATCTAAACGTTCTTCCCACATATAATTATTGGTATTTTTCTGATGATAGTCTTTTAATCCAGCTGTATCTTTTATGGCTTTTGACCAAACATTTTTATCCGTTAAATCAAACAATAAAATACCATCATGGTATTCTTTCATCAAAATATTGAAATCAGGGTATTTTTCTTCCAACTTGTTATCAGCATACTGAAAGATAATCTTTTCCACGAATTCTTTGTAACTTCTGTTTACATAGCTTTCTATATTTTCAGGAGCAGCGTTTTCGTGTTTTATAGCTGCTAAATAATTAGCAAAATCTGTTTGTGTAAGTGTTTTTTCACCGATTGAAAACATTTTGGCAGTTAAAGTTTTTGCTTCATCAGCTTTCCATGCATTTGCAAATATTGAATCTGTAACAACTTTATAGAAGTCTTTGATTGTTTTGGGATTCTCTGTGAATTTATACTCAAGTTTTTGTTTGGCTAAGAAAGAATCTTTGCTTTTGTTGGCTCTTTCGTCTTTTGCAACTTTTTGTTTAATCTCGCTTTTAAGATCATCTAGACTTTTTATTTCTTTTCTTTCAATCAACTTAAGAATGTGCCAACCGTATCTTGATTGAACAGGTTCACTAATGTCACCAATTTTCTGAAGTTTAGAAATCGCAACAATAAATTCAGGAATCATACGATTTACACCAAATTCAGGTAATACGCCCCCTTTTGAAACAGAGCCTTTGTCATCTGAATATTGTTTTACCAAATCTTCGAATTTCTCGCCACTTTTAAGCTTTGCAAGAACTTCATCTAATTTTGTTTTTGCAGTTTTAGCTACATCTTCGCTGACATTTGGAGCAACAGAAATGAGGATATGAGCTACTTGCACTTTACCCATTGCTTTTTTCTTATCAGTTAGTTTAATAATATGGTAACCATAATCAGAACGGACGGGCATAGAAATTTCGCCAACTTTAGTGTTATAGGCACCATTCTCAAAAGGATAAATCATATCGAAAGAAGAGAAATAACCTAAATCACCACCATTACCTTTATAAGCAGCTCTTTCGTTGGTAGCTTCAACATCTTTTGCCGAAGGGTCGTCAGAAGCTTCAGCAGCAACTTTTTCGAATGATTCGCCGCCAATTATTCTTTTCCTTAAACTCATTACTTTGTTATATGCAATCAATGTGTCTTTTGGAAGAGCATTTTTTTCAACTTTAATAAGGATGTGACTGGCTCTAACATCAAAAAGCATACGATTATATGCTTCTTTAATAAGATCTTCGGTTACATCTTTATCAACTAAATAAGGTTGAGCCAACGTTGCGCGATAACCATTCAATTCAGATTTAAACATAAAATTAGTATCTAATCCTAATTCTTCTGCTTCTTTCACTTTTAATTTAAAATTGATATATAACTCAAGATATTCATCTAAGGCTTTTTTGTCAATGGCCTGATCTTTGGTATTATTTTTCTGATAAACCCTTAAAAATTCTGATTTAGTGATGTTTTCACCGGCAACTTTTAATAAAACGGGGTCGTTGTTTTGTTGAGCAAATACACTTGAAAAAAGCATAGTGTATAAAAAAATCTGTATAAATTTCATGTTTTTCATCATTAATTTAAATAGCTTATTATTATTAATTGTTTTTATTTATTTAATAGTATATGTAATTATTACCTACTGTAATTAGGTGCTTCTCTGGTAATTGTAATATCGTGTGGGTGGCTTTCTGCAACGCCAGCAGGTGTAATTTTAATAAATTTAGCAGTTTGTAAAGCTTGAATATCTTTTGAACCGGTATACCCCATCCCTGCTTTTAATCCTCCCACCATTTGATGGATGACTTCTGTTAAATTACCTTTAAAAGGCACTCTTCCCACAATTCCTTCGGGAACCAGTTTCTGGATATCATCTTCCATATCCTGGAAATACCTATCTTTAGAACCTTGTTGCATGGCGTCAATTGAGCCCATTCCTCGATAAGTTTTAAATTTCCTCCCTTCAAAGATAATTGTTTCGCCAGGAGATTCTTCAACACCTGCAAACAATGAACCTGCCATGATTGAGCTGGCTCCTCCTGCCAATGCTTTCACAATATCTCCTGAATACCTGATACCTCCGTCAGCTATAATTGGGATAGCTGTGCCTTTTAATGCCTGAGCAACGTGATAAACGGCAGAAAGTTGAGGAACGCCAATTCCAGCAATAACTCTTGTAGTACAGATTGAACCTGGACCAATCCCAACTTTAACAGCATCGGCACCGGCATTCATCAAATCTATTGCAGCTTCGGCTGTAGCTATATTTCCAACTACGACATCTATCATTGGAAATTTACTTTTAACCAGCCTTAATGCATCTAAAACACTCTTGGTGTGACCATGCGCAGTATCAATAACAATAGCATCAACACCGGCTTTTACAAGTGCTTCAACTCTTTCGAGCAAATTACCAGTAACACCAACCCCTGCAGCAACTCTTAAACGCCCGTTATTATCTTTGCATGCATTTGGGCGTTCTTTTAGCTTAATAATATCGCGATAGGTAATTAAACCAACTAATTTTTTATTTTTATCAACTACAGGAAGTTTTTCAATACGATGTATTTGCAAAATATCGGCAGCCTTCTCAAAATCGGTAAATTCAGAAGTTGTAATTACTTCCTTGGTCATAATTTCAACGATTGGACGTTTTTGATTTCTTTCAAAACGCAAATCCCGATTGGTTACAATACCGACAAGTTCATTACTTTTATTAATGATGGGAATTCCACCAATTTTAAATTCTTTCATCAAAATCAGTGCATCAGAAACCAAAGCCTCTTCACCCAAGGTAATTGGATCTAAAATCATACCATTTTCGGCTCTTTTCACTTTTCTTACTTCATTTGCCTGAGCTTCAATGGTCATATTCTTATGTAACACCCCAATTCCACCTTCCTGAGCAATAGCAATTGCAAGGGTAGATTCAGTAACAGTATCCATAGCTGCCGAGACAATGGGAATATTCAATTTAATATTTCTCGAAAACATCGAACTTACATTTACTTCACGTGGAAGTACTTCTGAATATGCAGGTATTAACAACACATCATCATAAGTAAGCCCCTCCCCAAAAAATTTTTCCTTATTTGAAAACATATCGTAGATTTTTGGATTGCAAATTTAAGAATATTTGATAAATTTAATGTTAAAAAATATTAAGTTATAACTTACTAATATTCAATTTTTTAACATTCAAGAGGTATTTTTTATTGAAAGAAATTAATTTTATTTATCCAATTTATGAAATATTTTTATAAAGTTAATACTTTTTGCCTTTTCTGTTGTTATCTTTGCTAAGTATAAATCAAAATTATTCATCTAAATCTTACCATTATGAAAAAAACTAACTTATTAAAAAGAATCCTTATTGCAATTGTTTTTTTACTCGGAATGAATCAGGTAAAAGCTCAATCTGATATGGTTCAACTTTTAAAATCTGGAAAAGCAGATGCAAACTTACTTATAAGAGATTATGCTGCTCCTTTTTTGGAAACATTCGGAAATAATTTAAATAGTGGATGGTACAGTACGGCTGCTCCTTTAAAAACAGCAAGATTCACACTCACTATTGGAGCAACAGCTTCAATGGTACCTGTTGACAAGCAAAATTTCACAATCAACCCAGCTAATTATACCAATATTGTAACTACTGGTAATTTGCCTTTATCTGCGCCAACAATATTCGGGCCTAAAACCAGCCCTGTTGGATTGTATGCAATTTCCAAAAACAGCAGCGGAGTAATTTTAAAAACACCTATTGAACTTACGGGCACTGGTGTAAATATGTCTCCATTACCAGTAGCTCAATTAAGTATTGGTTTAATAAAAGGAACAGAAGTTATGATTCGTGTTTTCCCAAAACTTGAGATAGGTAAATACAAAGCAGGTTACTTTGGATTAGGTTTGAAACACGATATCAAGCAATGGATGCCATTTATGAGTAAAATGCCATTTGAATTATCTTTTATCGGAGCTTTTACAAAAGCAAGTCTTGATATATCTGGAAGCAACTTTTTATCTGCTGATGCAACTGTTTATAATCCTTCTCCTTTGGATTATTCAAATCAATCTATCAATTTTTCATCAACAGCATGGAATATGAATTTAGTTATTTCTAAAAAACTTTCACTTCTCACACTATTTGGAGGTATTCGTCTTTCTCACTATAGTACTACACTTGCGTTAAAAGGGAATTATCCAATAACTGTTAAAGGCAATACTGGTGCAAATGAAATTTTAAATATGGTTGACCCTATTGAAATTGATGGAAGTGGCACTAACTTTGGCATCAATGCAGGATTAAGAATTAAACTAGCAATTTTAGCTATTTTTGCTGAAGGTTCTTATGTTCCGGGTGGCTATTCTTCAGTTACTGCTGGTTTAAATATTGGCTTTTTCAATTAATAAAAATACATCCAAATCTAAAAGAGGCTGCTTCAAAGGACAGCCTCTTTTTTTATTCATTAAAATACAAGTATTTAATCATATTTACTTAAAAAAATGAATTCCTTTTTCAAAACTTCTTACCTTTGCAGCTCAAAAATAAATAAGAAAAAACAAAATGGCAGCATTACCAAATGTTATTACGAAAGTTACAACGCATGTTCTTCAGGAGATGAAGATCAAAGGCGAAAAAATTGCGATGCTTACAGCCTATGATTACTCTATTGCTAAAATAATAGACAAAGCCAACATTGATGCTATATTAGTTGGCGATTCAGCCTCCAATGTAATGGCCGGTCATCGTACTACACTTCCGATTACATTAAACGAAATGATATACCATGGTGTTTCTGTTGTAAGAGCAGTTAGCAGAGCGCTTGTAATTGTAGATATGCCGTTTGGCACCTATCAGGGTAATTCAAAAGAAGCTTTGAATTCGGCCATTCGGATTATGAAAGAAACTGGAGCCGATGCTGTGAAATTAGAAGGTGGAAAAGAGATTATAGAATCTGTGAATAGAATTCTTTCAGCCGGAATCCCTGTAATGGGGCACCTTGGACTTACACCACAATCGATCCATAAATTCGGAACTTATGTAGTGAGAGCTACTGAAAAAGATGAAGCCGATAGATTGCTAGAAGATGCCCACCATCTGGAAAAAGCAGGATGTTTTTCAATCGTTTTAGAAAAAATTCCATCTAAATTAGCTACCCAAGTTACCAAAGAAGTTAAGATTCCAATTATTGGAATTGGTGCTGGTGGTGGAGTAGATGGTCAGGTGTTGGTACTTCATGATATGCTTGGAATTACACAAGATTTCTCACCCCGCTTTTTAAGAAGATACCACAATCTATATCAGGAAATTTACGGTGCTGTGGGTAGCTATATTCATGATGTAAAAACATTTGAATTCCCTAACGAAAGAGAACAGTATTAATGTAATTTATCTATGTCGAATTTCCAAACAATTGCAGAAGTAATTGCTAAACAAATAATTTTTGAAGATAACCATTTAATCATTCTTAATAAACTTTCCTCTCAGATTATTCAAGGCGATAAAACCGGAGACATCCCTCTGGGTGAACTCGTTAAAGTATACCTGAAAGAAACCTACAAAAAGCCAGGTGATGTTTTTTTATCTGTCATCCATCGTTTAGACAGACCTGTCAGTGGAGTTGTCATTTTTGCCAAGACTGATAAGGCAATGTCGCGCATGGCACAAATTTTTCAAAAAAGAGAAATCAGGAAAATCTATTGGGCAATTTCAAGAAACAAACCTGCGGAAGAAAGCGGGCATTTAATCAACTTTCTGAAAAAAAACGAGCAACAAAACAAAACGTATGTCTATGACAAAGAAGTTCCTGGTTGCCATAGGGCCGAATTAAAATACAAAGTAATTGACAGTAGCGACAGCTATTACCTATTAGAAGTTGAATTGATGACTGGGAAACATCACCAGATCAGAGCTCAACTATCAGCTATTGGATGCCCCCTCAAAGGAGATGTTAAATATGGAGCTCAGCGTCCCAACAAAAACATTTCAATCAGCTTGCATGCACGTTCTGTTAGCTTTATACATCCCGTTAAAAAAGAAGAGCTTACAGTTATCGCCCCAGTGCCCGAAGAAACACTTTGGCAACATTTCGAAAAAAATTGCGAAAACAGTAAGAAATGATTATTTCTTTTTTAATTCTATCAGCGTTATTTCAGGGAGAATTCCAATTCTTCCAGGATAGCCAATAACTCCAAGCCCTCTGTTCACATATAGATACTGAGGTGATGCTGATCTTTCGTTAATAAATAAACCCGCCCAATGCTTGTATAAATATTGAGCCGGACTCCATACAAAATTATCAGTTTCATAGCCAAACTGCATGCCATGTGTATGACCCGATAAAGTTAAAGCTAAGTTTTGATAAGCCTTACTTATAATTTGATCCCAATGACTTGGATCGTGAGAAAGTAGAATCGTAAAACTGCTGCTATCAATACCACTGATAGCTTTTTTTACATCCCCTTTTTTAGGAAAGCGTGCATTTTTACCCCAGTTTTCGACACCGGCAATATAAATAAAACTACTATCTTTAGATATCTTTAGATTTGAATTCAACAACAAATTCCATCCTATCCTTTTTTCAAAGTTAAACAAATCAGTCATATTCTGATTTTTTGCAGCCTCATTTTCCCATACAACATATTCTCCATAATCGTGATTACCAAGTATTGCAAATTTGCCTAAAGGTGCATTTAATTTTTTTAAGATTTCTTCATAAGGATAGGCTTCCTGGGTAGAATAGTTTACCAAATCGCCAGTAAAACAAATAATATCAGGATGTAATTCATTCACTAACTGAACTGCTCGTTCCAAAGGCTCTTTCCCATACCAGCTTCCAAGATGAATATCTGAAAGTTGTACAATTCTTAAGCCATCAAATGCAGTAGGGAGTTGTTTAAATTCCAGATAGACTTTCTTGACTTTAAAATCAAACTCACCATAAATCATTCCTTTTATCAATAAAATAAAAATCAGAGTAGCGACAAGATTTCCAACATAAAGCAATGGTTTCCATCGTGCATTGTAGAACTTCTGACAAAATTTATTTCTTTTAAAAATAAAAGTATAAACAAACTTTATTAATCTTAAAAAATCTGCTAAAAGCAAACTGCCCACAGCAAATATTTTAGGAACATACAACACCAATATCGAAGCAGTTAAATAAGTTCTTACTACCGCATTCCAGTGTTTAATATCACTAAGGAGTAGAGCAAGAAAAAAAATAAAACTAAAAATAAGTGATAGCCAATAAGTAAACCCCAATGCATATTTAAGATATAATTTTTGCTTGGAAATAAAGTTTTTAAGGCTATTCCACAAATAAAAATCAGATATTATTAATATTATAAAAAAAACCATAAAGCCACTATACTTGGGCATTTCGTTGGCAGTAATAAAAAAAACACCAATAAAGGAAGCTATTAAAACTGTGAAAATGAATATAATCTGACGGGGATTCAATGATTTTGGCATCTTTATAATTTATTAAACAACCTATTTAGCACGAAAATTGTCTATGCTAAGCAATACACAGACTAAGTCTTAAAGATTGTTAAATTTTCTACAAATATAGTATATATTTTGTTACTTTGTCTTGAAATTTACATTAAATCAATAAGACATAAGGCGACTGATTGACAATCAAATTTTTCTTTGATTGAATTATTTAAGTTACCAATTTACTATCAACGGATCAAATAATTACATAAATATATTATTAAATCAAATATTAAAATACAAAATAAATAAAAAATTCTATGCTTGAAAAAATTAAAAAATCACTGATTTTTACGCTCATCTTTCTATCAGTTTATACTTATGGGCAAAAAGAAGGCTACAATATTAAGGTTAAGCTTGACAACTACAAATTTGACACTTTGTATTTAGGCAATTATTATGGAAGCAGCCAATATATTAAAGATACTGCCATTATTAATTCAAAGAAAGCTTTTGTTTTTACAGGTAAAAAAACATTAGATGGTGGTGTTTACCTTGTGATTACTCAAGATAAAAAATACTTTGAAGTAATTATTGACAAGGAACAATATTTTACAGTAGATTGTAAATATGATGATTTTTACAAAGATATTAAAATAAAAGGTTCTCCTGATAATGATATTTATTGTCAGTTTGTAAATTACAATCGCGTTAAATATGAAGAGTATACTCCTTATCAGAAGCTGATGGAAAGCATGAAAGATAATAAGGATACGGTAGAATGGTGTAAAAAGAAGTTAGCCGTCATCAATGAAGCCATTGGGGATTACAAAAAAGAATTTATGCTTAAAAACCCCAATCATTTAATGACCAAAGTTTTTAAATCATCTAAAGATGTGGATGTACCCGATCCACCCAAAAAAGCAGATGGAACAATTGACTCACTATTCTCTTATCATTATTACAAACAACATTACTGGGATAATATTGATTTTTCAGATGACAGAATCCTCCGGACACCTGTATTTCACAATAGATTAGATTATTATTTCAAAAATCTCATCATACCATCCAATGATTCAATAAAATCAGCAGCAGATGATATTATTGAGAAAGCACGTCTCAGCAAAGAATTATTTAAATATACTGTTTGGTATCTTACCAATCGATATGAAAAATCGAGCATAATGGGGCAAGATGAAGTATTTGTGTATCTGGTAGAAAAATATTACATGAGTAATCAAGCGTATTGGGTAACTCCCAGTATGTTAGAAACAATTTCTAAAAGAGCCATGCAATTGAAACCTATTTTAATTGGAAAAGTTGCACCAGAATTGATTATGCCTGATACATCAGGAGCTTATGTTTCATTTCGTTCAAGCCGAGGACAATTTACATTTCTCGTGTTTTGGGATACAGATTGTGGACATTGCAAAATCGAACTCCCTAAGATAAAAAAGTTTTATGATGAAAATAAGAAAAAATATGGGCTTGAGGTATATGCTATCGATACCGACAGTGATTTGGAACGTTGGAAAAAATACATCATCGAGAACAAACATGAATGGATAAGTGTAACTGGTACCAAAACTAACCTGGATTACCATAAAGCTTATGACATTATCAGTACACCTGTTTTATTTATTCTTGACAAAGATTTCAAAATCATTGCAAAACATATTTCAATTGAAGATGCTAAAGGCTTTTTAGATAATTACCTCGAAAGAGAGAAACAAAAGAAATAAGATTTCATCAAATAAAAAACCTCTTAGTATTAG
>JBAXNW010000063.1:0-20026 GCA_037133555.1 Bacteroidota bacterium | reverse complement strand
GTTCTATTTTGTGTCTGGGGAAAATCAAAAAAATGAATTTTTAGAACCCACCTTAATAAATTTTTTATCCTACTCTTTTTCCGATATTCATTCTTTAAAAATTCATCTAAAACATAAGTTTTGAAAAACCATGTCTTTAAAACCATCCTTTTTATTCTATTTGCTAATGTATGGCTAAACGTTCAATCACAGCCTACAAATTTTTCATCTTTTACAGTGCTTTCCAATTACAAAACCAGCTTCAAGGCTAATTTAAGCGACACTTCAGGTAAATATGGATCCAATGAATTCAGTTTTGGATTTAATATTCCGGTTTATACTCATCTATTTAAAAACAAAGATGGGAAATCAGGATTTTCTAATTTAGACCTTCAGAACTACAATACTCTTATTGTTCCAAATATTGAGTTTTTGGGCAAATCCAATTCTTTGTTAAACCTAAGCCTAGGAATTCGAGGCGTATATTTCACAGGAAATAAGAATCTGTGGTTATCAAAACTGAGTTTAAATTTCTTTGAGGACGAATACAGTATTTCAAGTCCACATCCAAGGTTTACAGGCGTATTTTTATTTTACAGAATTGTAAATCGCAATTTCTCTTACCATCTTGGCTTAGCCAATCGCTATTCATTCGGCATTGCATCTGTCTTACCTGTAGCCGGCCTAAAATACAGTTTTTCAAACCACTGGAAACTCCTTTTGACGTTTCCTTTTAATGGAAGCATACAATATAAAGCCAATAAAAAATTATTAGTGACCGCAAAAATCCATCCCTCAGGTGCAATTAGTTATTACACTATGCAATCGACGTTGTTTGGTCAATTAAATGGGAGTATGTTGTTTAGAAAAAAATCAACTGCATTTTCGATAGATGGTTTGTATAAATTAAATGAAGTTGTTGCTGTAAAAGCAAGTATTGGAAGAGAAGTAAACCAAAAAATATTTTTTTCTAATGTAAAAACAGATATCAACAAAGAACCCAGTAATTATTTTGTTTCAGGTATCAGTCCCTCATGGTTTATAAATATCGGTTTTACTTTTAAATTAGGAAAAAACCCAAAATTATCGGCTATGGATATTGAAAGCATTGATTATTTAGATGAAGACTTTGAATTTTAATTGAAGCTAAAGCTAGCATTAAAATTTAATATATTGTCAATATCTTTAAATAACAATCAATTATAATCTTATAGCAAGCAAAGGCAAATTTGTTTCAAAAAGATATTTCTTTGAAAAATTTTGTCCGAATAATCGCCTGAAAATATTGGTTTTATGAGGTAAAAAGACAATTAAATCAATTTGATTTAATTTAATAAATTTGTCAATTTCTTCCTGTTTATGAATACCCTCAAGCACATCACAGTGAAACTTATTTTCTTCAGTTTCTTTGGGAAATTCCAATTTCAGTTCATCCATTTTTGAATAAGCCTGTAAGTAGTCATTTTTTTCAACAATATGAACACAGAAAATATTGATATCGAAATTTTCCAGCAAATTAAATGTTTTTCTAATCAACACATTATCTGAAACATGCAAATCTGTGGCATACATTATATTTTTAATCCCTAAAAAAGTTTCAATTTCAGGCAAGGCTATAACAGGAAATCTCAACTCATCCATTAATTTATTTGCAGTATTCCCGAAAACATTCAAACTTTGACCTTTTCCTCTTGTACCAATTACTACCAATGAAGGATGGTAATCATCACAAAAGTCATTTAAATCAGATTCAAAATCATTACTGGTAACCATTGTTTGAATGGTAATACCAGTAACATTTTCATTTTGCAATTTTAAAATTAATGCATTTTGCAAATCAAGCATTTGCAATCTTGCATTTTGCTCAATTTCTGCATTTAACTCAGGATTTACATAAGGATTAATACCGAAAGCATCTGGAATGCTTGCTGTTGATGTAACGATTTTATCAAAAAAAGTATGAAACAAACATACTTCAGCCTTATTAATTTTGGCAATTTCCAGCGCATAATCACAAGTTATGGTTGTATGCTCCGAAAAATCGATAGCGACAAGAATTTTTTTCATTTGTTTAAATTATTAAATTAATAAATTTTAAGCAATTCAACAAAACAACCTGGCATTAAACAACATATCAAGTTAATAATTGATCATTATTTTTTATTTTTAATATAATTATTCAAATCGGTGATGGAAGATTCAAAGTCAAAAGCATCATTTAATTGATAATAATTTCCTTTATCATAGATATATCCATAAGTAAACTTTGCAATATCGAGGCGGCTGGCTTCAAAATCAAATAATTTCATAATTTCTTTAAGTTGAGCAGTTATTAAACAGTTATTACTTATTATTTGTTTGGCAATCGTTAGCTTTGAGTTTTCAAATGATTTAGAAGCAATGGAGGATTTTACATCCTCAAAACTTGTTGCATTCAAAGGATGATTACAGCCATATGGTCCGTTGTAACCTGGAACAGCATTTGTTACCTGACGTTGATTGTTATTGCTCTGATTGAGATTATTGGAGTTATCTGTTTTATTTCTATGTGTTTGTGCTACTGAAGATTCAGAAGTTGTTGTTTGCAAATCAGCTTTGTTCATTTTCAAATCAATGCTGACTTTAGTATCTGATACAGGATCTGAAATATTTAGATTTTCATCGTTAGCTACATTTTGATGATCCGCAATTTTAGTGATCGTTTGTGATGAATTATTGGGTAGAATATTATCTGACTGAGGTTCGGAAGTAGATAAATGATAGGTATTATTTTCGATGGAAGTTTTTGAATTTGAAATGGGTGCTTCATTCATCCAACGGATAACCCATTTGTCTTTATTCGTTTTCCTTATCACATAAGTAATTTCGGAACCAGGTTTGGTTTGAATGTTTTTATCTAACTGGCCCAAGTCTGTATTTTTAAAGATAATTTTACATTTATAGTAAGGTGCAGTTAAATCACTAATTTTTACATTTGTTCGGGCATCTCCATTTTGTTTAATTCCATTTAAAACAACATAAAAAGGTTCCCCTTGCTCAGTAAATAACACCAAATCTGAATTTTGCGAAAAAGATAAAGCATAGATAAATAATGATATGCTTAAAAGAAAAAATTTCTTAGTCATAATGAATAGCTTAAAAATTACTTCAAAGATACTATTTTTTTAAATTAAAATCATATTTAAAGATCATTTTTTTAACAAATTTAAATGCAGGAAAACTGAAGGCTAATATTCTTTAGTTTGGGATATACCATAAAATTATCATAAATATAAGTAATAGTAAGTTTTATTTTATAAATTTGCATTTCTAAAAAATAATTACTCGAAATTCATACATATCACTCAGAATGAGCAACTTTATAGGGATCAGACACGAAGACAAATACGTCATGGAGCGCAGAGCTCCCTTAACACCTAAACATGTAAAACGATTGATTGAACATCAGAAACTCGATTTCATTGTTCAGACTTCTCAGAAAAGAATTTTTACTGACCAGGAATATATTGATGCAGGTGCATTGGTAGAAAATGATTTAAAAAAATGCAATGTTATTTTAGGTGTCAAAGAAATGCCCCTCGATTTTTTCGAACCCAACAAAACCTATGTTTTCTTCTCTCATACAATTAAAGGTCAGTCTTATAACTTACCTATGCTCAAACGGATGATGGAACTGGGTTGTAATCTGATAGATTACGAACGTATTGTTGACGAACAAAACAAACGCCTCATCTTTTTCGGAAAATATGCCGGACTGGCGGGAATGATTAATTCTTTTTGGGCCCTGGGTTTACGAATGAAACACTTGGGTTTTGACACTCCATTTTTGCAGATTAAACAAGCACATCATTACAATTCATTAAAAGAAGCTAAGGATGCAGTGAGCCTTGTAGGTCAAATAATTGCAGAAAAAGGTTTGCCAAAAGAGATACAACCTTTGGTGATTGGATTTACAGGATATGGAAATGTTTCGATGGGAGCTCAGGAAATTTGCGGATTATTGCCTGTTAAAGAAATTTCAACTGAAAAATTATTAGAACTAAAAAATCGCAAAGATTTACCTAACAATATCATTTTTAAAGTTGTGTTTAAAGAAAAACATATTTCGGAACATATCGACAAAAATGTAGAATTTGATTTATACGATTATTATCGCAATCCACAAAAATATGTGAGCAAATTTGAACAATACATACCTCATCTGACAGTTATAATGAACTGTATGTATTGGGATGCAAGGTATCCTAGAATTGTAACCAAAGATTATCTCGAAAAGTTATACAGCGCAGGAAATCCAAAATTAACTGTAATTGGAGATATTACCTGCGACGCAAATGGGTCTATCGAGTGTACCAACCACGGAACCGAAATTGAAGATCCAATTTTTATTTACAATCCTTTAAGCAGGACATATACTATGGGTTACAAAGGTGAGGGCATACTCGATATGGCAGTTGATATTTTACCCAGCGAATTGCCACGCGATGCCTCAGATGGCTTTGCCGATGCGTTGGCTAATTTTATAAAACCCATCGTTTTTGCTGATTATGATTTACCTTTTGAAGACCTGGATTTACCTAAATCTTTAAAAAAAGCATTGATACTTCATAATGGAAAATTTACCCATGAGTATGAGTATTTAAATGAATATCTTGCTTTGTAGTTATTGGTTATTGGTTATTAAGTTATTAGGTTATTGAGTTATTGAGTTATTGAGTTATTGAGTTATTGGGTTATAAGGTTATTGGATTATTCATTTAATTAAATGAAAGCTGATATTGCTGAAGGTTTCAAATTTTGACTTCATAAAATTTATGATGAAATTAAAAATATATACTGTAATTGTTTTATTGTTTTTTGCAGTATTCAGCGGCTATGCACAACAGAATGATTCTGTGGCTTATGCACGCAACAAAACCTTGTATTTTTATGACAAAGCTTATTCTTTTAACTTACCTGATTATTTAAAAGTTGACACTATCTTAAAAGCATTTCAGCAATACAATCCATCATTTAACCGTAAAAATTTCACAGAATGGAGTGGTAATATTGGCAGGGCGAGTAAATCGATGATATATGAACCCTCACACAATATTGGCTTTGATTATGGGGTACATTCATTTGACGACTTTAAATTTACAAATTATACCCAAGCTTATTATCAAGTTCGTAAACCATATACTTCGATTTATTATTTTTCCGGGCCTGAAAAAGAAGATATTTTGCAAGTGGTTCACAGCCAGAATATAACTAAAACATGGAATGTCGGAATTAATTACAGGGTAATGGATTCTTGGGGATCTTACCAATGGCAGGCATGTGACGATCGTCAATTGGTATTTAACACCAATTATACATCCCCCTTAGGAAAATATCGTATCCTTGCTGCATACTACCATAATAGTATTGAAATTCAAGAGAATGGTGGTATTTCAAAAGATTCTATTTTTGAAAATCAAATTTCGAGTCAAACTTTATCTGTTCCCGTTAATCTTCAATCGGCTAATAATCAATGGAAAGAAGATGGGATTTTTGTAAAACAATTTTACAACTTCAAAAAAGTAAAAAACGATAGCAGCATTCATAAAACTTTTAACCCCGGTACTATTTCGCATTCAATTCATTATATAACTCAACAGCAAACTTATACCGACAAAAGCAGGGACAGCAAATACTATAAAAACATATATTTTGATTCAATAGCAACGCATGACTCTATCTATTTCCGTTCATTTGAAAATAATTTTGCCTGGACAAACGGAGTAAACGAAAATCCACTTTCTCCTCAAGCTATCAATCTGGTGTTTGGTATCAAGCAAAAATATTTCGAAGTGAAAGATACTTTGAAAAACTTTTCATTTAATCAATTAACACCTTATGCTTCCTTGTCGGTTTTTGCTTTTGGTAAATTTCATCTGAATCTGAATGGTGAATATGTAATCGGCGATTACAACGGAGGTGATTTTAGTTTAAAAAGCTTGGCTGAATTTGACTTTGTTAAGACGAAACGGAGCAAAAGAATATTAACAGCTGGTATTAATTTTACTGTAAAGCAAGCAGACTGGATTTATTCATGGGCAAATTCAAACTATTTTAGATGGAACAATGATTTTGCAAAACAAAATTTTTTAACCTCCTTTATTGGCTACCAATCAGGTAGTTTTAAAGCTAGCCTTAGCTTACATCAGATTAATAATTTTGTTTACTTAAACGATCATGCTATACCTGACTGGCACGATAAGATGATACATATCTTAGCAATTAAACTCCGAAAAGATATTAGCTGGGGAAATTTACAAATTGACAATGACTTTGTATATCAATATTCGTCTGATAAAAGTATTATTAAACTTCCTGAAATCATTGCAATGCAATCATGGTATTTTAACCTGCACTTATTTGCCAAAAAACTCTATATACAACCAGGGATAAATTTATTTTACAACAGCTCCTATTATGCTGATAACTATATGCCAGCTCTTCGAATGTTCTATACCCAAAACAGCAAGAAAATTGGTGATTATTTGTATGCAGACGTGTTTGTAAATATGCAGATTAAACGTGCCAATGTTTTCTTAATCTACCAACATATTAACAGTGGATGGAAAGATTTTAGCTTTTACATGACACCACACTATCCTCAACAAGCCGGGGCTTTAAAAATAGGTATTCTCTGGAGATTTTATGATTAAAGCCTGTTTATTGAATATTGCAAATCATTTACAATAATTTTCCTAGAATATCCTCTATAGTAATACCTTCTGCTTCTGCTTTGTAGTTTTTAACGATGCGATGGCGGAGAATGTTAGCTGCAACTGCTTTTACATCTTCAATATCAGGTGCATATTTACCCATAATAGCGGCATGGGTTTTAGCTCCAATAATCAAATACTGAGAAGCACGGGGACCTGCTCCCCACGAAAGGTAATTATTAACCATCGCGTGAGCCGATGGAGTGTTGGGCCGGGTTTGAGTAACCAATTTTACAGCATAATTGTACACATTATCGGTTACCGGTATTTTACGTATTAAATGCTGGAAATACAAAATCTCTTCAGCGGTCAGCACTACCTGAGGTGTTGATTCTTTATCAACTGTTGTACTTTTTACAATATTTATTTCTTCTTCAAACGAAGGATAATCCAACCAAACATTGAACATAAAACGATCGAGCTGAGCTTCGGGCAATGGATAAGTACCTTCCTGTTCTATTGGATTCTGAGTAGCCAATACAAAAAAAGGCTCCCCTATTTTATAGGATATCCCTGCTACTGTTACTGCTTTTTCCTGCATGGCTTCCAATAAAGCCGACTGGGTTTTGGGCGGTGTACGATTGATTTCATCTGCCAGAATAATATTGGCAAAAACAGGTCCTTTGATAAATTTAAACTTGCGGTTTTCGTCTAATATTTCGGTACCAACAATATCAGAAGGCATCAAATCGGGCGTAAACTGAATACGACTATAAGTGAGCCCCAGCACCTGGGAAACTGTATTAACCATTAAAGTTTTGGCCAGACCAGGAACACCTACCAATAAACAATGTCCACGGCTAAATATTGAAATCAATATATTTTTAACTACATCATCCTGACCGACAATGACTTTTGAAATTTCATTTTTAAGCAATTTGTATTTCTCAACAAAGGCATCTAAAGCTTCTACGTCCGATTTATAATTCATTCTAGTTTGTTTATCTATGCAAAAGTAAATATTTTACTCAGTTTATTATTAAATATTGTGGAGTTATATCTGTTCAAGCCTTATTAAACAAAAGGAAGAGGCGTATTGTTCGTTTACTTTATATATTTTTGCTCCAATTCCTTCCATTTCGTTTCGTCAAATTCAGGGAAATTACGGTAATGCCATTGACCTAAGACCACTGCATTTTTCAACAAAACCAATCCTGGATTGGAACGGATCATAGCTTTTAATGAAATATCATCGGAATTATAAAATTCTATATCCGTAGCATTTATTTCTTTTTTAAACTTTTCAATATCAGCAGTTGAACTTCCGGTAAGTACAATTACAGATATTCCCTTGGCTTTTGCTTTTTCGTTGAAGGCAATAATTTTCTTAAATGCATCCTTGTTCGCAGTTTTCAAATCATAAGAGGCAACAAAAAACTGGAATTCAGGATTGCGCACAAAATGTTCGGTAAAATCAGCAGCCGTGGAATCAGAAATAGAAAAAGCACCCAAACTCGATTTGTTTGGATTATCAATGCGAAGTGTATCGTAGGCCCAATTGGCCATCCAGACGGTATCTTGCCAGGGCAATTCATTGGAAAGGTATTCTTTCTTCTCCCCTGTTTTCTTGTTTTTATAAATCAAATAGTTTTTAATGGGTTGAGGATGGTCAGATAGCATTTTATTCCCAACTTTCCAGGGCCGGAAATTGATGACAGGTAAATTTCGATAGTTATATACATTGAACCAGATAAATACAATAGAAACGGCTACTATAATCCCCCACTCTTTGAGATTTGAATAACAGGAAGCTACCTTGTTTCTTCCTGTAAAAATCAATAGTGTAAATACCATTAATACAATATTCTTATAAAAGGTTTCCCAATTGGTAAGTTTAATAGCATCACCAAAGCAACCGCAATCAGGGACCAGATTATGACGTGCATCAACATACGTCACTATCGTAAAAAATGACATCATCATCAAAACCAGCCAGGCAGTTTGTTTCATTTTAACATTTAAGACCAATAGCACACCCAATACAAACTCGAAGGTACACAAAATAACAGAAAGGGTCAATGATAAAGGAATGGCCCAATCCATGTGATAAACCTGAAAATAATCGGTAATTCTGTATGCGGTTCCAAGTGGATCAACGCCCTTGACAAAACCAGAGAAAATAAATACCAGACCCACAAGGATGCGGCTGATGATTCTAAGTATTTTCATTGTTGAGTTCATAAAGTAAACATTTTGTGAAGTTTGTAAAGTTATAAAGTTTGTAAAGTCGAAAGACGGAAGACAGAGGACGGAAGTCCGAAGAAAGAAGGAATTCCTATACTTTATCTCAAGCTATAATACGATAGTAAAGCATTCCTAATTCTTAATTTATAATTCCTATTTCCTAATTCCTAATTTTCTAATTTAATCAATGCAAAAACAGAATAATTGATAATATCCATATAATTGGCATCTACGCCTTCTGACACAAAAGTCTTGCCAAGATTGTCTTCAATTTGTTTGATACGCAATAATTTCATCAAAATAATATCGGTCAATGAACCTATCCGCATATTGCGCCATGCTTCGCTATAGTCATGGTTTTTGTTTTCCATCAAACTTTTGGCAATGTATATATGATTATCAAAATGTTTCATGGCTTCTTCTACCGTCAAATCAAGGTTTTGCTCATTACCCAATTCTAACTGAATAAGGGCAATAACCGAATAATTAACCATTCCGATAAATTCGGGTACTATGCCTTCGTTGACCCTTTGAGTACCTTTGTCATCAATGCTACGAATGCGGCAGGCTTTGATATAAATCTGATCGGTAAGAGAGGGAGTGCGCAATATCCGCCAGGCACTTCCGTAATCTTTCATCTTGGCCTCGAAAACTTCGCGACATTTTTTTATAACAACTTCAAATTCTTGTGAGGTTCTATTCATTTATTATTAGTATTTTAGCTGCCAATTTTCAATCAAAAATTTACTGCATTGGACACACAAATTTCAAGTGATAAAAATACAATTTTTTCTCCAAATCTAACTATAAATTGCAGGGGGAAATTAATAAATTTTAACAAAGCTTTGGTAATGGGCATTTTAAATATTACCGAAGACTCATTTTATGATGGAGGCAAACATTTAACAGAAGAAAATTGGCTGGCTCAAACACAGAAAATGCTAACTGAAGGAGCTGATATTATCGACATAGGTGCTGCCTCTACCCGCCCTGGAGCCAAACCGCAAAGTGCTGAAGTAGAAGCCAACCTATTGAAAACAGTTATCCGTTCTATTCGAAAAGAATTCCCCGAAACCTTACTATCTATAGATACTTACCACGCCAGTGTTGCCGAAATGGCAGTGGACAATGGCGCAGATATAATCAACGATATTTCAGGCGGAGAAATGGATAAAGAGATGTTTACTATAATGGGGAAACTGAAAGTGCCTTATATTCTGATGCACATCAAAGGCAGTCCTGAAAACATGCAAATAAACCCTGTTTATAAAAACCTGATTGAAGAAATAATGCTTTATTTTGCAGAGAAGATCATGCAACTTAGTTTGCTGGGTGTAAACGATGTCATCCTTGACCCAGGTTTTGGTTTTGGGAAAAATTTGGCACACAATTATGAGCTTTTACAAAAACTGGATCTGTTTAAATTCCATGAACTACCCATTATGGTTGGGTTTTCAAGGAAATCCATGATCAACAACGTACTGAAGACAACACCTGAACAGGCATTAAACGGTACAACGGTAATGAATACCATTGCCTTGCTTAAAGGGGCCAATATTTTAAGGGTGCATGATGTAAAAGAAGCAGTGGAAGCCATTAAAATTACTTCAATGCTAAATAGTTAATGATGTAAGCTACCTAAGCACTGTTACAGAACCCATTTTAGTCGATTTTTTATTATTTCTGTCTGTATAGTTTACAATCCAATAGTAAACGCCATCAGCAACTTTATCTCCTTTATTTGTTTTTCCATCCCAATTTATCGACAATTCATCGGAAGTAAATATTAAAGTGCCCCATCGATTGTAAATATTGGTATTCATAGATTCAATTCCTTTGATTTTGAAAGGAAGAAAAACATCATTAATATTGTCATAATTTGGAGAGAAAAAGTTAGGAATTTCCAATATAATTTCACAATCTTCGATAATAATATTTATACTATCCATACTACTGCAACTGTCAATTGTTGTCTTTACCCAATACATGCCTTGCTGAGTAACATTGTGTGTAGGGCTATAGGAACTATCCTGCCATAGATAAGCTGCATTTGCTATTGTAGCATCTAAAACAAGCATTGTCCCCTGACAAATAGTAACGTCATTGCCTAAATTTATTATTGGCAAAGGATTTACTGTTAAATTTATAATAACGACACTATCACAACCTAAATATGTTGTTAGTGTATCCGAATATGTTCCTGCTATCGTATATATATGTGTCACCAATTGATATATTTCGCCCTGACATATTACAGGGTTTAAAGTGGTTGTTTTTGTTGGATTCACAATTAAATTTGTGGTTATTATACTATCACAACCTAAAAATGTGGTTAATGAATCTATATAAGTTCCTGATATAGTATAAGTATTTGTCCCTACTTGAAATATATTACCCTGACAAATCACGGGATTTATAGTAGTTTGTTTTATTGAACCTACAGTTAAATGAGTTGTAACAATACTATCACAACCGAAAAAAGAGGATATTGTATCCGTATAAGTCCCTGTTGTAGTATAAGTGTGTGTCCCTATCTGATATATGTCACCTTGACAAATTGAAGGATTTATAGTAATATGCATGATAGGTTTTACAGTTAAATTTGTTGTTATAATACTATCGCACCCCCAATAAGTAATCAAAGTATCCTGATAAATTCCAGTCATAAAATAATTATGTGAACCAACATGAAAAATTCCACCCTGACATAGTATAGGGTTTAAATTTGTATGTATAACTGAAGTAACATATATTGTTATGTTTTCACAAAGAGAAGTATCACAAACACTTTCCCAGCGGGCATAATAAGTTGTGGTTTGTGTTGGAGAAGGAATTGTAATCGTTGTATTATTTCCTATATAAATTTGCCCACAACTTCCTGTATACCATTTTAATGTATTGCCTGCTCCACCAATGGCAGTTAAGGTTATATTGCCATTATCACTTATACAAAGATTATTTCTATCAGTTTGCACAGAAGTTGGTTTTTTATTATAACAAGTTCTAATTTTTAAAATATAAGCGTCAGAATGATCACCATACCAAGAATTATCATAATATGAACCATTACCATAATTAACAGTATATGCATTTTGTCCACTTAATTCTCCAATAAAATAAATAGAATTTTCGCCATCAACAGCAATTCCTGATCCAAAATCAAAATGAGAATAAAATTCATCATTATTAGAACCATAAAATGTAGCCCATTGTCTTGATCCTTGATCATCAAATTTTAAAATAAATGCATCACTACTTCCAAAAATAGTTGTTTGATTATATTCTCCTGTTAATTGTTGTGTTGGAAAATCTGGTGAATATGTTTTACCAGTTATATAAATATTATCTAAGTTATCTACACAAATGGAATTGCCCATTTCACCAGAGCTACCTCCATAATAGGTAGCCCATTGTCTAACTCCCATATTATTAAACCTTAAAATAAACAAAATCCAATAACCACCATTTGTTGGTTGCCAATATGCACCTAATAATTGTTGCGTTGGAAAATTATAAGAATATGTATATCCTGTCATATATATATTATCTTGACTATCTATACAAATAGAATAACAAACATCATCTCCACTGCCTCCATAATAAGTTGCCCATTGCCTGACTCCCAAATTATTAAATTTTAAAATAAAAATATCCAAACCACCTCCATTTGTTGGTTGCCAATAAGCACCTGTTAATTGCTGAGTTGGAAAATTTGTTGAAGTTGTTTTATCACTTATATAAATATTATCCAAGCTATCTACACGTATGTTAGATGAACTAATATTCCAAGTACCAATACCGTAGAAATCAGCACCATCAATTCCACTGCCTCCATAATAAGTAGCCCATTGCCTAACTCCCAGGTTATTAAATCTTAAAATAAAAATATCCGTACTACCTCCGTTTGTTGGTTGCCAAAAAGCGCCTGTTAATTGCTGAGTTGGAAAATTTATTGAAGATGTGCTACCAGTTATATAAATATTATCTTGGCTATCTACACAAATAGAATTACCACCTTCGTTTCCACTGCCTCCATAAAAAGTAGCCCATTGCCTAACTCCTTGATTATTAAATTTCAATATAAAACAATCATGACCTAATCCCTTTATTGGTTGCCAGTATGCTCCTGATAATTGTTGTGTTGGAAAAAATGCAGACCATGCAGAACCTGTTATATATATATTATCCTGACTATCTACACAAATAGAATGACCAAAATCATCTCCTTCGCCTCCATAAAAAGTAGACCATTGTCTAACTCCATGATTATTAAATTTCAAAATAATACAATTATAATATCCGCCACCTGCAAGTGTTGGTTGCCAATATGCACCTGTTAATTGTTGTATTGGAAAATTAGTAGACATTGTATGACCAGTTATATAAATATTATCCTGGCTATCTACACAAATTAAAGCAAAAAAATCATGACCACTTCCCCCATAATAGGTAGCCCAAACCAAAGGGTCAATCACTAATGTTTTTGAACTGTCGTAATCTGCTATTTCAAATGAGATGATAGTATCTTTTGAAATAGCATACTTGCATCCAATTTCAAATTTTTCATTTTTCCTTATTAATTTTTCATTCATTAAGTAAGAATACAAATTCCCCTCTTCAATATTGCCAGCTATGGTTTGTATTTTGAGTTTGGTATCGTTATCTGTCAGGCTTGTGCTTTGTGCATTCAGGAATTTTATTTGAATAGCTTTATATTCAGCACCGGGATGCACAACAAAATCATATTTCAAAGGATGATCTTTTGAGTTGGCATTGGTATAAATCACCCAATCGATGCCTTTATATATATTTTTAATGGTGATCTTGCCATAGGCTTTTACATCATAAATCCCCTGGGGGCAATGGGCGTAAAAATAATTGGAATGTCCCTGTTTGCTTTCTTCTTCTTTTATGATATTGGCTTTGCTGATAGTTGCGCCTTCCAGATTCATATCCAGGCGGTAATAAGAAACTTTTTTATTTCCTTTTTCACCAAACATTATATTTGGGTCCATTTTTTCTTCTTTCCGGTCGTCCGTCTTCGGTCGTCCGTCTTCTTCCATCTTCACAAAAACATAGCTTAATCCTTTATCAGTGATGTAAATATCACAATTACCGTAAGTGGTCTTAAACAATACATTCTCAGCAAGCTTACCTTCCGTATTGCAAAACTGACCTTTGTTTTCGATAAATTCGAGTGGCTGGTTTTTCAAGAATTCTTTGGCTTTTGCTTCTTTGGATGCACCAATTGAGGGTTTATTCGCTTGTAAACCAATTGATAAAATACAAAAAAGAAAAAATAATATGTTTTTCATAGTTTAAGGGGTAAAACTATCAATAATATATATGGTAAGACAAAAATAAAATAATTTCAGTTGCCTAAAAATCTTTTTTATTTTTGATGTGTGAAAACATTAAAATATTCCTGTATTTTTTTAAACATATTGATACTATGTTCCGATAAATTAATACTTTTACCAATCAATTTATTATCCAATTCACTTAATTTTAACCCATCACATGAAAAACAAATCTTTAATCTTTATGGCTACAATGATTGTATTGTTTGCTGCATGTAAAAACAATAAAAAGAGCGGTTTGAAAGACAATCCGTTTTTGTCGGATTACACAACTCCTTTTCAGGTACCACCTTTCGACAAGATCGATTCCTCACATTATATGCCTGCTTTTACAGAAGGCATGAAACAGCACAATGCCGAAATTGATTCTATCGTAAACAACCCTGCTGAACCTAACTTTGAAAACACCATTTTAAAATTAGACAAATCAGGCAAATTGCTTACAAAAGTCAGCAATGTATTCTTTAACCTTACAGGAACCAATAAGAATGACAGAATGCAGGCTATTGAAATGGAAATCAGTCCAATATTGTCAAAACACGGTGACGAAATCGGAATGAATGAGAAATTGTTCAAACGTATTAAGTTTGTTTATGACAAACGCAATGAAATGAAACTGGATGCACAGCAAATCAGGGTTGTTGAAAAATATTTCAAGGATTTTGAACGCAATGGCGCCAATCTTCCAAAAGACAAACAGGAAGAACTTAAAAAAATAAATTCAGAACTGACGGTTGAACAATTAAACTTTTCAAATAACCTCCTGGCTGAGAACAAAGATTTCAAACTAATCATTGATAAAAAAGAAGACCTGAGTGGTTTACCCCAAGGCAGTATAGATGCTGCGGCCACTACTGCCAAAGAAGCAAAGATGGACGGAAAATGGATCTTTACCTTAGCCAAGTCGAGCTGGATTCCTTTCTTGCAATATTCCGATAAACGCGATTTGCGCGAAAAAATCTACACTGCCTGGTTTATGAGATGTAACAATGGCAATAAATCCGACAACAACGAAATCATCAAGAAGTTGGTAAAACTCCGCCTTCAGAAAGCTCAGTTGCTGGGCTTTAAAAACTTTGCAGCCTATGTAATCGACAACAATATGGCTAAAACACCTGAAGCTGTAGACGCATTCCTGAACAATCTATGGAAAGCAACTTTATTGAAAGCCAAAGATGAAGTAAAGGAAATGCAGAAAATCATCGACAAAGAAGGTGGCAAATTTAAATTACAATCCTGGGATTGGTGGTATTATGCCGAAAAAGTACGTAAAGCAAAATACGATATGGAAGAAAGTGTGATGAAACCTTACTTCAGCCTTTCCAATGTAAGAGATGGCATGTTTCATGTAGCCAATAAACTCTATGGTATAACTTTCGAAAAAAGAACAGATCTACCCATTTACTTTACTGGTGTAGAAACCTTTGAGGTTAAAGAAGCTGACGGTAAACATTTAGGAATTATGTATTTTGACTATTACCCACGCGATTCTAAAAAAGGTGGTGCATGGTGTACCAGTTTCCAGAGTGCCGGTTGGGAAAATGGCAAAAAAGTGGATCCTATTGTTTCTATTTGCTGCAACTTCACAAAACCTAACGGAGATATTCCAGCCCTCTTAAACTGGGATGAAACTACTACCCTCTTCCACGAATTTGGACACGGAATACATGCATTGTTCAGTGAAGGAAAATACAACCGTACAGCCGGTAATGTTCCTCAGGATTATGTTGAAATGCCTTCACAGGTAATGGAAAACTGGGCCGGAGAACCTGAAGTACTTCGTTTTTACGCCAAACATTACAAAACAGGCGAAGTGATTCCTGAAGCATTGATTGAAAAAATTCAGAAAAGCGGTCAATTCAACCAGGGATTTGAAACAGGTGAATACATTGCTGCTTCGATGCTGGATATGGCTTTCCATACCGTTACTGATTCAAAAGACATCAACGTACAGGAATTTGAAAAACAATACCTGGCTAAAATCGGTATTATACCTGAATTTATTCCTCGTTACCGCTCAACCTACTTCTCACACATATGGGATGGCGGCTACTGGGCCGGTTATTATGTTTATCTTTGGGCTGCTGTACTGGATGCTGATGCATTCAATGCATTCAAATCTTCCGGTGACATCTACAATAAAGAGTTAGCTGCCAAATTCCGTAAATATTGTTTACAGGATGTAGGTGAAGACGAAGGCATGGTGCAATACAAAAAATTCCGTGGTCAGGATCCATCTCTAGAACCCTTGTTGAAAAAAAGAGGACTGAAATAAACGTCTATTTTCATTTAAAATACAAAGAGGCTGTCTGTTCAAATCAGGCGGCCTCTTTGCTTGAATGATGAATTATGAATGAGATATATTCAAATCACCACCACATTTTCTTCCTTTATCATTTCTTTACCCAGGTAACTAAGCAAAAGCTGAGCTACGGTCAAGGTATCTTTCTGGCAATAGGTGACAATACGGTTTAAATCTTTTTCATCATAATAAACAGTTTTCACCTGGCTGCCATCAATGTCGTTTTTGGGTGTGGGAATTCCAAACAAAGCCGACAAGAGCTCCAAAGAAGTATAGGTCTTGTAATCGCCAAACTTCCATAGCTCCATGGTATCGAGATGGGTAATATCCCATGGTTTTTTTCCGGCTATATCCAGCAAAACAGGGAGTTTGATACCATTTACCAGCATACGCCGGGCTATAAACGGATAATCGAATTCCTTGCCATTGTGAGCACAGAGGTAATGATTTACTGTATTGAAATGGCTAGATAACATTTCGGCAAACTCGCTTAAAATCAGCTTTTCGTCATCACCATAAAAAGATTTGATTCTAAAACTATCTTCGTGGATAAAGCCAGTAGAAATACAGATTATTTTCCCAAACTCTGCGTAAATTCCTGCCCTGTCATACAAAGAAGCGGCTGAACCAGCTTCAGCTTGGTTTGACTCTGACCTGAGTAAATTTGCTGCTTTTTTGTCCCATAATTTTTTAAACCTATTGTCCAGCTGAGTGTAAGATGAATAGGCAGGTACAGTTTCAATATCTAAAAAAAGCACCCTCGATAAAATGATATTTTCCAGCATACTACAAATATTTAGACTATAAAAATACAATAATTTGCTGCAATTCGTGCTTGCTTCCGATTATTTTTTACCTTTGAAGTATCATTCATTGACCCAAAAATTCCGAATCACTTCATTCTTTTTACTTTACAAACTTTATAAACTTTATGGACTTTACAAACTTGATTCTCTTAATATGAACATACATATTGCCACAACCGAAGACGGCTCACACACTTTATTCAACGAAAGCTTAGGCGAACATTACCATTCCACCCATGGAGCCATACAGGAATCTTTACATATTTTTATACAAGCAGGCCTCCAAGCTGTTGAAAAAAAATCAGGCAAAATCAATATATTAGAAATTGGATTCGGAACAGGATTAAATGCCCTACTGAGCTTTCATGAAGCAGAGAATATGAATTGTAACATTAATTATGTTGCGATAGAACCCATTAAGCTTGATAAAAGCATTTATACGCAACTAAACTATGCTCAGTTGCTAAAAAATGACAAACTTCAAACGATACTGCTTACAATGCATGATATACCCTGGAACATTCCTAATTATATTTCCGAAAGCTTTATTTTAAATAAGATTGAAGGCAAATTACAAGAGCTTGAATTGGCAGAAAATGCTTTTGACCTGGTCTATTTTGATGCATTTTCACCTGAAATACAGCCAGAATTATGGGAAGAACATATTTTTAAAAGCATTTATGCTGCTATGAAAAACAAGGGCATCTTAACAACTTATTCAGCCAAAGGAAGTGTTAAAAGAGCGCTCAAAGCAGTAGGATTTGAAGTGGAACTTCTGCCAGGACCTATTGGCAAAAGGCAAATTACAAGAGCCCGAAAAGAAATACCCATGGAAGACTGTAATAGACTGTAGGGGTTTAGGCATTAGGAAATTAGAAATTTAAAAATTAGGAATTAGCATATATCCTGCAGCATTTACGCCTAAATATCTACAGTCTAAACACCTACAGCCTAAATATCTAAACACCTATCTACTCACTAATTTCTCCTTTTTCATTGATCAATACACCCCAACTAATGACAGACAGATGTTTATCATCGAAATAGAAATCTATCATGGCATCTTCAAAAGTAAGGCGTCTTTCACCCCAGACTTCTGTTTCCAGTTCATAGTTATCATATGCATTCTCTTTCATCAGATTGATAATTTCACATTCACTCAAAAGGAAAACTTTTTTATCATAAAGTATGGTATCTCGATTACTTGACTCAATGCATTCAAGGCAAGGTTTTTGGGAATTGATAAAGAACAAGGCCAGTTCTTTGTCAAGATAATGAGTGATGGTAGTTTCGTTGTCATCATCCATTTCCAGATTTTCAACCTCCTGAGGCTCACCTAAAATTTTAAATACATCTTCAGGGGATGAGCCAAAATTAACTTCACCCAGGCCCTTTTTTAATTTAATTTCAAAAATATTTTTTTTCATGTTTATATTTTCTTATTCGTTTATTTCTTTATAATCAAAATTTTATGTTAACTATTAACGGACAAATCTTTTTCACTTAAAGGGTGCATCCGGTTCTTTAGCCATGTGTTTATATACAAGTTTATCGACGAATGCTGGGAAAAATTTGTTTAAGAACACTGTTAAAACCCCATCGCTTGTCATTATGATTGTTCTTTTTCTTTTTATAATTGCCTGTATGATTCTATGAGCAACAGTATCTGCACTCATCATTTTATCTTCATCACGGGGTGTTTCTCCTTGTTGTGAGCTATCCTTTGCCAATGCAGTTTTTCTTATATTGGTCGCAGTAAATCCAGGACAGGCCACTAACACATGTAAATCCTTTTTCATGTTCTCAATACGAAGGACATCTAAAAAGCCCTGCATGGCAAACTTGGAAGCAGAATAACCAGAACGTGCCGGCAAGCCTTTATATCCGGCAATGGACGAAACACCAACAATACTTCCTTTCTCTTTTAAAATAGAGGGCAAAGCATATTTAGTACAATAGACCGTTCCCCAGAAATTTACATCCATTAGCTTACGAAGCACTTCCAAATCAACGTCTTCAAACATTGCCCGCATCGAAATACCTGCATTATTAATTAATATATCAATTTTACCAAATTTTTGAATTGTATTTTCAATCAGCAACTTGCAATCTTCCTCAACACTAACATCCACTTTAACAGCCATTGTATTAAACCCTTCTGCATTTAAAGCTAAAGAAATTTCTTCAATCAGCATTAGATTCCGGGCAGCCAACACAACCTTGGCACCTAATTTAGCAATACTGATGGCCAATGCTTTACCAATACCAGAAGAGGCTCCAGTGATAATAACAACTTTATTTTTCATTCATTAAAATTAATAAAAAAATTTGAATGCGATGATAAAACTTTTCGATAAATGTACACTATTTTTAAGTTCAAACCAAATAATTTTTAATCTTTTTTAAGTTTTGCAATAAAACTTAATTTTTTATATTTTTAAAAATCAGTCGTTTCAATAAGTTTGTTGAAAAATAATAAGGATTATGATAAATATATTTTGCTGTTTCAAAAAAAAACTATACTTTTGCACCCTCTTAAGAAAATGATTATGTAGCTCAGCAGGTAGAGCACATCCCTTTTAAGGATGGGGTCCTGGGTTCGAATCCCAGCATGATCACAAAGAAGCCTAATAACATCTAGTT
>JBAXNW010000062.1:0-20097 GCA_037133555.1 Bacteroidota bacterium | reverse complement strand
AAAAAACATCTTAACTTGCTGCGAAATTTGTCCGAACATTGGGGAGTACTTTACTTCCCAGTTTTCTATGCAAATATTTTTAAACTTTTCAAAATTTGATAAATCACTAAAATTATATTTTTGAGCAAGAAGCCTTTCTTCAAATGCACGGATTGATTCATTAAAATTATTGATTAAAAAAGCAAAAATTTGAGCTTCTAAGGGGCTTTTAGTATATATGATATGAGGTTTTTCTTTTCCAGAAAAAGTGGAATGAGAATATAAAAAATTTATACATTCTTCAATTTTGGGTTTATCAATTTTATTTAAAAATGGATATAAAGATTTATCCCATAAATTTTGTATTTCAATAAGTTTATTTATGTCTTCTTTTGATATTTCTTTAATTTCTTCCATATATTTTAGTCAATAATTATTTTATTTAATTTTAAATATGGGTCATATTCAATTTGCTGTATAAACCTATAGGTTCCCTTTTTTAAAGGAATATCTTTATGTTCTTTAGTCCAAACTTGTTTTCCCTCCTCTACCCACGGAAATTCAAGGATGTGTCTCAATACAGCTTCTTCACTACCAATTTCAATAATTATTTCATCATTATTGTTTCTCCTTACTAATACTTTTTCTCCAATAATAACATGACAATGTCCACTAACTTCTCCTCTTGCAAGAATTCGATTCTGTCTTTCAATTTTGGTTTTCATTTTTTAAATTTATTATTAAACTTACAAAAATTATGCCATAAAAATAATGAATTTTAAAACTTATTTTTATAAATGTAAATCTTTTTGAATGGAAATGACATATCTATTTGCAATATTATGTTTATTGATTAAAGAAGAAGCCCATGCTCGAATATTAAGAAGTATACTTTTTGTTATTTTTTTTCAGTAATTGTCTTTCTTTAAGTGTATTTCTATCATTACATCATCTATTTCTTTTGATTTCGTAATGATTTTTGATTTTAAGTCCTCAGCAATTGCAATTTTTTGATAATTGGAAGAATTTTCACTATGGATTGGGATAATTCCTGATGTTGGATTCACAAGGTTACACACATTAATAAGACAGTCAGTTGAAGCGTGTCCGCTTGTATGAATCTTTTCTATCCTTGGGAATTTCCCAACAAAATCAATATAATGTTTAATTGCATGTCTGCTATCTGGATTAATATATTCTTTCCACATAGAATAAATCAACATTGTCTTATTTTTGTCAATTAGTGGTAATAGGAATGCAATGTAGTCCTCAAATTTATCAGTTGCTCTAAATAACATACAAAAGCCCTTGTCTTGCATCCAGTTTAATAATTTTGTGTTTTCTTTCCAAAATGTATAAGGTTCTTTAAAATCAAATAAGTTACTTTTTTTGCCTGCTGTATCCGAAAATATCTCTAAGACACTTTTTTGAAAATCATCACATACAAAAGGTCGCCCGCATATTTCTTTGTTTGCTGCGTGAAAAGTCGCTAATCGTTCCATGTCTGTTGATGAGCACATTACAAATACATACTTGTATTTCTTCATGAGTTCAACTATCTCTTTTTTTAACTCATTTTCATGCCGAGTTATTTCGTTTGGCCTTGAAAGCATTGTCCCTTCTGTAATAAGAAAATCTATTTTGCCTTGCTTAAGTATAAGTTTTTCAATCGTAGGGAACAACCCTTTACTTAGATAACCGTGACAACGAAAATCTCCAGTATGTAAAATACGTTTGCCGTTTGCTACAATTAAAAACATATAAGAGTCATAAGCCGAGTGACTAACAAAATATGGGATTACCTGAATGTCACCTATCTTAATTACCTGTTCGGGTTCATAGGAGTGCATTAGTTCAATCTTGGCAATCTCATTTGCAGAAATTACTTCACGCCCTTTTATATAGCTAAGTCGTTGGTGTTTACATAATACGACCCTTTTTGCTACCGTTCCAATGTATTGTTTTATATTATTGGGTACCAAATGAAACAATCCTAAATGGTCTCCATGATAATGTGTGTAAAGAATTGCATCAACATCTTTAGTGATTTTTTCTACAGACTCAATATTAGCAAAATCATCTTTTATAACACCCTCGCCATCTGGCAAGTTTTGCCCCAAATCAATAATGATTTTATTATTTTTGGTGGAAATTTCAGTAATACAACCACCAATTTGGTCAATACCTCTATGAATAGTAATTTTCATTAATCCATTAATTTGAGTGACCCTTTTGCTAATTTAATTACATGAATTGGTTCTCCTATTTTATTATACTCTATTTGAAATACTTTATCCTGTTCGTAATCTTTAGTCTTTTTATCATATGAATAAGCAAACATAAATTCGGGGATGGGATTTTTGATTTCTAATCGATTATCAATTAGAGAGAAGGCTTGTTTCTGTTTTAAAAGTTTATTCATCTCACTCATAAAAGGTTCATAGTTCCTTTCTATTGATTGTTTATAACAATCCCAATGTTCTTTTAACCCAGATGTATCTTTAAGAGATTCAGTACCTTTTTTGAGCTCAATTACACAAAGTTTACCCTTTTTGTCTATCGCAATTATATCAAATCTTGGAGTCTTTGGTTTGTCTTTCCCCTCGACTTTATATAAACATGCAAAATCACATAAAATGCTGACCTGGTATTCTAAATCAATTATAGTATAATCTGAAATATTGTATTTGTTTTCAATTGAAAGTTGATGCTGCTCCATCCTTTCGGGTTTTGGGTTTTTCTTTAACCATTCATCCATAATTTCTTTAGCATCTGCAAAATACTCTTCATACTTACCAACTTTAAATTTACTAATTAGATTATCTCTTTTCGATATAAGTAATTGTAATATTATTTCATCCTCTTTTATATCCTTTTTAGGAATTACTTTCATATTTGTATAGAAATAGAACTTATCAAATTCAATGCTCTTTTCACTATTTACTTTGGCTATATTTCCTCCTTTATAATAAATATTCAAATAATCTTTGCGAATTTGAACATCTAAATCCTTGTCTTTATTTATTACTTTAAGCATTTGCTTTAAATTTCCATTCATTAATGACTCGGCAAATTTAACATTATGAATGCCACGACCTAAATACTTACCATTTCTGATTTGTGTTTCCATGGGAGTTGATTTTTAATAATGACTGCCATTTTTTGACTTTGCATTCAGGCGGATTTTGAAGCACAAAGTATTTATTTATATGTTTATTTTATTAAATATTAATGATAAAATGGAGCATTAATTGTTGGTAAAAAAGCACGTAAAAGGGATTCATACAATGTCAGAAAACTTATTATAATACCGATTAAAATTACACCCCTTATCAGGAAATATGAGATATTATTATTTTCCATCTCTTTTGAAACATTTCTTTTCCCAATTAATATAATTGATAAGACATTTGAGATTGATAACCATATTACAAACCATAATATATTTAGTCCAATAAAAATAGATGAAGTCTGAAAAATATTTAATAATGTATTTTCCGTATTAGATTTAGTTATTAAATCAAATGCTTCACCTAATAAATCTAAAGTCTTTGCAGTATTGATTGACAGAGCGGTAAATAAAAAAAACACCCATGCACCATAAGAGATTTTAATTTTATTTCCCAACTCTGATTTAGGCTTTAACTTTCTCAATAAAAGTTGAATTATAAATAAACCCATTGCAACAGATGTGATGCAAAAAGAGACGAGTAAAATTTCATTTGTTGTATTCATATTATTTTGATTTTAATGATATTCTCCAATAATTTGTATTTGATAATTCAGTAGGCAAAACACCAGGTTTAATATTTGGTGATGTAGTTTCCCAAAAAACGTAACGTTGATTTTGATAATAATAGGCTTTCCCTTTATAAAATGTATTTATCCCAAGCATTGAATGACTATATTGCTCACTGCTTAATAATGCTACATCATAACTATAATGTTGAAAGATAGTATATAAAAGCAGTGTTCTTGTATCACAATCACCGTTTAGACTGGCTAAAAATTCTACAGGAGTATTTATTCCAAATCTTTCATTTCCATCACATCTTGCATTTGGCGAAGATAAATATTCTCTAATAAAATTATCCGAATATAAACTTGCATCACAACCGTAAGGTAAAATTACTGAATATGGAATATCTTGTACAAAACTTACAATCATTTCTGCAAATTTTGAATTGCTCAATGTATTTGATTTTTTTATTGAATCAAACAATTGATATAAGCCATCCAAAGAGTTTTTATCTTTCTCTTTAATCGAAAACAGCATTTTATCATAACCAGAAATATTATCATCATTTGCTATATAAAGATTATTCTTATAACTCCTTGAATTATGATAATCACTTGTTTTTACCCAAAATTTACCAGCATATTCATTTCCTTCATAATCCTTCCACTTCCTATAATGAACAATTAATGAATCATTTGTAGAATTACCTAAAGTATCTGTTATAGGCTCAACTTTTGGTATAACTTCTTCAGGAACATCCTGAACAACAGGAGTAGGTATATATGTATTTCTTTTGACATTTGAGATAGCAAAAATAATAGAAATTAAAAATAGTAGCAATAAAGCTCCTCCAATTATTCGTAATATCCAAAACCAAATAGAAGAGGAAAACAATCTAAATAATAAAGGGAGTAGTAAAAAAGGTAAAATAAACATTAAATTTGGAAGAAGTAATAATAAAAAAGATATTCCAATTATAATGAATATAATCCAAAAAAAGGAAGAGAGACAACCTTCTTGGTTGTAATTTTTTGGAGATCTATTAAATGTCCAACCACCCCAATACTTTTGTTTAAAATCTGAATAATAATATTCATGACGGATATAATTGTCTTTATATTCAATATTACCAGTAGTAATATTCGTTTTAGTAAGCGTATTTATAGTATATTTTGGTTGGTTATCATTAATAGTGCTACCTTCTATTGGATAATCTATTACTGGTATTTTTTCAATATAAGTTTCAGTAAAAGAATCAAGAATATATCCAGTTATTTCCGCTGTAATTATTCCAAAAGTTTCATTTCCTTCTATTTGATGATGCTTTCTGTCAATCTTAACATCTTTTACTTTTGGTTCATGTAATATTATCTCATATTCTCCTGTGATTGAGTTGTCTGAAATTTTACAACAAAGTATTTCTGGTAATTTGTCCTTAGAAAAACTTGCATCAGCAATAAACTTAAAAGGACCTTTTGGATGTTCATTTCTATCCGTTATCTGAATTTCTGCTTCATAGAGTTTAAAATTATAAAACTTTGAATTTAGTTTAAATCTTTCTTTTTCAAAATCAAGTTCTCCCCAATACTTTCCTGTTAATTTTCCTAAAATAAAAGTTTTTCTTGGTATCTCAATAGTCTTAGTTACATTTTGATATTTATCTCCATTTTCATCAATAAAAATTTCATCATCTACTTCATATTTAATAGTAGATGAAATAGGACTTTGAACATTTTTTTGCTCATAAACATTATTATTCTCCTTTTTTGCATTTATATTCTGAAAATACAAAAAAATGATAATTAAAACGATAAGAAGTAAAATGATTGTTAATGAAGTCAATTATTCCCTCCATATATTTTGGTTAATAATTCTTTTTCAGTCAACAAAATTCTGTTGTCTTTTTTTCGAATAGTCCGAAAAGGCATATCCGCCCAATATTCATATTTTTCTATGATTTGAAATTTCATCTCATTCTGAATATCAACATATAAATTATTATATTTTTTTGGATTTATTTTTTCCAATTTATCGAGTAATGGGTAAATGTTTTGTTCTGTTTTATCATTCATTAACTTAAATTGTCTTTTAAAAACCTCTGAATATTCTTTTTTAAACTCATTGTAATCATCTAAAACAATAGCCTTTTCAATTTTCTCTTTTATTTTATAAAAATCTGTCCTATTACGAATGACAAATTTTAAATATATTGGTAAAAGAAAAATGCCACAGCCAATTAATGTAAATAACCATGCAAAATAATTTTCAGCAATAATTATTTTTATCCGTGCAACATAAAAATTACTTTTTGCTAAAAGTATATTTAGTTTATTTAGATTTTCAGTTTTCTCTTTAATGATATTTTTTAACGAATTCTTTAATATTTCATAATCATAATGAAGCTGTGAATTTACAAAAATAATTCCATCAATTTGGGAAAGAAATGATGAATCACTATATAATTCATTGTTAAGTTGATTTGACAATTCATTCCTAATACTGTCTGATTTCAATTTATTCGAAGCTTTAATATTTATTTTTTTTAATGTATCTAACAAAAGTTTTGATTGTCTTAAAAAAGTATCATCATACTGGATTTTACCTTTTATTATTCCAATATTATCTGCAATCTCAATTGAATCATCTGGATGTTTCTTAGTATTAATATTTGAAAAAAATTCATTTTGCATCAGCATTTCTTTCTTAATAAGGCTACTATCTGAAGATATTATCATTTCAACTCTGTATTCCATTTTATAATTTTCTATACTCGATTCAGTGAAAGGTGTGAGTATAAATACATTTAATGGTTGAGCAATAATAATTGCTAATACAGATATAAAAACTATCCTAAAAATAAATGAAAATGTGAACAAAGAACTTGGTTTCTTTTCTTGTATTATTTGATCAATATGGATATTTCTGCCTTTAATTTTCTTTTTCTTTGAAAAAGGTAAAATAGGAGGGGAAATTGTATAAAGTAAAAGTAAATAGATAATTGTCACAACACAAGCCCAGAATACTCCAACTATTAGACTATATCCGCTAAATTGACCGAATATTGCAGAAATAAAGACAGTTGCACTAATGAAACAACCTCCAAACGCAAAGATTACAAATAATCCAATTAAGGCAAATGATTTTTGAATAGAAGCCGAGCATCTACGAATAATAAAGTCATCTTCACCTGAGAATGTACACAGTAAAAGCCTAAGCCAGTTTAGTGTCCTGTTCATTTATTTTTTCGCTTTTTATATATTCATCAAGGTTCTCATTAATTTTTTTTATTTCTCTTTTTTTATACTGTAATATAGCATAATCTGTAAGTTCTTTTTGAATCTCAGTAACTTTTATTTTTTCATATATTAATCGTTCTGCTTCATGATTAATAGTTAAATGTTTTTCCTGACCTTCTTTGTCTTTATAAAAATCATATTTTACTTCAATGCCATATTCTGCCTTTATTAACTCATCTCTGTTTTCTGCTAAATAATCATATGGAGTTTTAATTAACATTAATTTAAAAAAAACGGGTGTTAATTCAATTGCAAGAAATAGCAAGGTTATAAATAAAGAAATCCAAAATCCAGAAATTTCACCAGCTTTGATAATTCGAATAAGAAGTCCATCCAATGTTGCAGCTTTTTGCTCAGAATTTGTAATTTCAATTTTTTTCTCATTGTTAAATATATCAATTTCATTCTTCAAAGCAAGATATTCAGGTGATTTTTTTAACGTATCAATTTCAGCATTAATTAAATTAGCTTGATTTTGCAAATCTTTTGCACGAGGACCAAATGCAGCTCCATTATTATTTTTACCAGTAATTTCTTTTGAAATCTCTAATCTCAAATCAGCAACGGCCTTCCCTTTAATATTAATCTGATCTTCAATAGCATCAAGCTTGTTTTTTGGTACCCTTGCTTTTACTTCGTAATTGGCTGTTGCTTGTTTAATCCCTTTTTCTTTCTCTTTATCTTGTTGCTGCTGAACAGCTAAATCTATTTCAGTTTTAAACATTCTAATTTCAACAGGTTTTGAAATTGTAATTGCTATAATTGTACCCATGATAATACGTGGAATAGCACTTTTAAATTCTTCCCAAGTTATAGCTTCAGTACCATCTCCTTTTCCAGTACTTGTTACAATAAATCTATCAATATTAAATATTATCAAACCCCAAATAAACCCAAAAATTACAGAAAGCATAATCGTAGAAGCATCAGAAGGAATATAATTTGCATGTTCAACTAATGTTCTTGTTTTATCTAAAACATCAGAAGTCTTTGGTGCGAAAATTGTATAAAAAGCATAACCTCCAGATAATCCTGCCATTGCCCCTGTTGCAAATACAATTCCACCTAAACACATATATTTTACCTGATCGCTATATGTTGCTCTTTCAAGTAAATATCTGTCGCCACCAGCGGCTTTCCATAAAAAGCGCATTATGGCACTTGATTTCGGAGTTTTGTAGTAATCTCTTTCTTTCATATAAATTCGTTTTTAATAAAATTAGAATGGTTTATTTTGAGAACTTCCCTTTTTTGTAAAATTCTAAAATTGAAATTGAATGGTAATCTATTAAAGTAAACATTTTTAGATATTAAATTGAATGACTTATTGCTAAGATTCAGAGGATTAGTAAATGGTTGTAACTTATTAACATTAATTTTAGTTTTAAATCTCTCAGCGAATAATTTGTTTTCTTTAGAAATATCAAATTCAAAGGATTCAGATCTAAAAAACCCATAAACTTTTAATTTAATAGAAGCATCTGAAATATTACTTAAATCAAATATTACATTATTTTTATTGAGCGTATTTCCAATAGATGAAAATTTATACCATAAAGCATTTCTAAAACGATAATTGATAATTAAATATGAGTTCTCAAATTGAAATTTTCTTGAGTATTGAAGTTGAATAACTTTAATAGTTTTATTACGTCGAAATAGTATTAAAATAAATCTGAATAAAATAATTGCTATAAAAGCAATTTTTTTAGCGATAGGAGTGAAGTATTCTGAAAATAAAAGTATTTTAGTAATTATTTTTATCATTTCCTTCCCTTAATATTGACTTTTAAAAACAGGACAAATATATGTAAATATAAAGCATATTGTTAAAAAAGTTTAAAATTTATCACTAATAATAATGATTCTAAATAAATAATGGCTTATTAATTTTGTGTTTATTAACCTATCTTAACATTAATAATAAGATAATTTAAATGACTTTAATGAATATTTATTCAAGCATAAATAGCGTCTTCGATTAAACTAAACTTCAATAAAACGCTTACAAAGTGGTTTAAAAGGGCTTGTAAAAATGTTACATAATGTGTTTATTTTATAAATGAAATAAACACATCGAAAAATTACATTTTTAATGTCAGAAATAAAACTAACCGTTTAAAATCAGATTAATTAATAGATAATTTAAAATTTATATTTCAGAATATCATATATATACAAATTATTTTACAAAAATATTTTTAATAGCTGAAGTTGTACATTAATATTGCACAATAAACAGCCTACTATTAACTTAATTTTTTTTATTTATGAATTTAGTATTTTTAAATAGTTTTCATTTAATGAAAAAGAGTGCATCAAATCTTATTATTTTTAAAGACCTTAAAAAATATGAAAATGATTGGATAAATAATTATTACGATTTTTTTAAAAACAATCATGACCTCACTAAAAACAAGTCGTTAAAAGTAATCTATTTATCCCCTATAAGTGAGAAAGACTATGATAGTCAAGATTTTATTTTCAGAAATTTAGATGAAAGCATAAAGTCAGATAAATGCCTGAAAAAGATCATTAAAGAATTTTATCCTGATATTAATGATGATATAACTAAACGTGAAGCAATAAAAATGTTATCATGTAAAAATATCCTATTATTAGATATGTTCTATGCTTCACCATTTTTTGAATTTTATGAGAAAGGAAATAATGACAATATCATATCACAAAACTTTGATGATTATCATTATGGTTATGATTATGCTAAATTTAATAATATCATCAAACAATTAAGGGAAGAAATGGGCGATGATGTTGATATAGATATAAGATTTCTTTTTAGTAAAACAGTTTATTAATCAATTAAAAAATAATTAAATATGACAGAGGATCAAAAAAACAATTTATTAGACATCATTAATCAAATACCAAGAGGTGAGGATTATTATAATGATATAGCATATTTCATTTCTTTAGAAGGAATATATGAGGATAAAGATTTGTTTAATATCTTTCATGAAAATAACCTTTTTTTAGACATTAAATTCATTAAAGATGTGCTATTTGACAGCAATATATGTCCTGAATTTATTAATTATATTAATCAAGGTTATACTGATAGTAAAAAGTTTATTAATAATTGTTTTGAAAAAGATGATTCAGATGTTATGCAACCATTTCGTATATGTAATTTTAATACAGTTAAAAATTATGAAGAATGGGGTGTTGAAAATACAGAAGAACCAGAAACACTTAACAATAATGAAATGCCTCAATATAGCGATCTGGCAAGGTTTCTTTCAAAAGATGGTTGGCAACTTCAATACATGAGTGATGAAATAAAAAATAATAGAGATCTTGTTATTATAGCTGTAACAGAAAATGGTGATGCCATACAATTTGCTTCAGATGAATTAAAAAGTAATATTGATGTTTGTAATGCAGCATTTTTGGGGAATCCTAAAATTATTCCTGAAATACGAGTAGAATTAAGTGAAGGTAATGAGATAGAAGAAGATAATTTTGTTGTAATTACAAAACAACATTTCGGAATTAAAAATGTAAATTGTTTACAATACTTTCGAAATTTTCTGAATGATGAGCAAATTAGAAAATTTGAGTCTTTAATACATTTGGCAGGCACCCCTGATATTGAGAACTCAGGTGTCGACTTTTTAGAAGTTAGTATAGATTCTGATAGTTTATTAGAGTTAAAGAAATTAATTGTTTTAGAAGAAGAAGGATATGAAGCGATATATCGAAAATGGGTAAATTCATTAATTCATAACGCTACTGATAACAGGTATATTTTAAATATATTTTTTCAATATGAGTTTAACATAGAATATGATACAAGATATGTATTAAATAGTCCTTTTGAATCTTTAATTCAATATACGATTAGTCAATCAAATAATAGGGTATGGATAGAATTTATAGTCAGGGAAAAGCCGTCCTTTTTTAAATATTGTTCAGCTGAATTAGCATTGGATGATCAATTTATTTTAAAAATTGTACGTAATTGGTTAGGTTTCTTCGCAAGTGCAAAAATAGAATATCATCATCATCCTGATGAAGTATTTAAAGAAATTAGTAAAAAGCTTGTTAGGTATATATCAAATTATCCTTTAAATGTAAGGGTTTTGTTTGATGATTTGTTTTTAAATCGAAGTGATTTTTTCCCATATTATTTTGTTAATCTTCCAGAAATAATAAAAATTAATCTTGCTGAAAATCAAAATTATACACAATCAATTTTGACTAAACAAAAAGGAATGAATTTAAGGTATTTTATAGGTACTGATTTAACGTTAGAATTAATTCGTGCAGCAATTTTAACCAACCCATATAATTGTAAATATGCTAATCAATTTAATAATTTTAATAATATTTTTGATATTGATTTATGTCCTATTGTTGTGTCCCATGACGGAGAACTGATACAATATTTACCTGAAGAATACAAAAACAATAGAGAAATAATTATTAATGCTTTGAAATCCTCAGGCGAAGCAATTCAATTTTTACCTTTAGTATACCACAGTGATTTTGAAATTATCAAACACGCAATTTTTAGATTTAATGAAAATGGAGAAATTGAAGAAATTAAAAATTGGCATTGTATAAAATTAATTTTAAATCCTGAAATAAAACAAAAGTGTGAAAGTATAAGAAGTACTTTGTTTGAATTATTACCTTATGTATAATCACAAATTTAAAAAATATGGTTTTATTGAATGTTTATAGTAATGCAAGTTTAAAAATTATTGTTTAATTAAAATCAATTATTATGTTAACAGAAGCAGAATACAATGGATTATGGGAAGATAATTTTGCACCTAAATTTGGAGGAATATTAATCCCTGATTATGATCAATACAATATTAGGGAAAATATGTTCCAAGATTATCTTGATATTTATAGAGGATTTAACTCAAGGAATATTAGATTAATACAGCCTAATCCCTGGTATTATGAACATCCATTTTTTGATAACAATGGTAATTTAAAACTTGATAAGGTGCCAAAAATAAAATATATCTTAATTGCTGAGGCTGCACCAAATATTCAGATAAATATTAATCAAATAAATCAAATTAAGTATATTTATAATACTAATTTAATGGGTGGCCAATATATTACTGCTCCATTGAATGCATTTGGAATTATTGCAAATAATACTATTGACAGACTATTGTTGTTAGCTTCTAAAGGAGCATTAATTATTGATTTATTTCCTTTTGCATTAGAATATACAAATTTAAGAGATATAATTATTAATAACAAAATTGATGCAAACTTTTGGCAGTCAAATGAGAATCCTTATTCAATGAATAATAGATTACATCAACTAAAGAACGAGAATTTGGCATCTGAAAAAATAATTGGCAGTTTTATTGCACCTGCCACAATCTCAATTAACCTTTCAAATTTTATTTATATAAGTTACTTAAGTCATCATGGAATCAATTTTGATTGGCGACCAATTGAATTTGCGTGTGTAGGGCAATCGCGTTCAAACACGCCAAATTCGCAAAGGATTAAAAATGGACTTGGTCTTTAAAAACTATCATATTAAGAAAAGTTATTTTTTTTCGTATCCATTTCTGAAAAATCTGCCATAATATTTTTTATTCCTGTAATCTGATATTATCTTAGCCTTGTAATTCATCCATTTTTCACAACTTTTATTTTTTTAAAAAGGCTTTAGCAAAACTAAGGCAAAGAATTTTATGCCCTAAAATTAATGAAAATGCAATAGCTAAATCATTAAAAATCAATTTTATGAAGAGGATTTTAAAACATAATATCGTAGATTTAATCAGCAATATTTATAATTCCCATGCCGATTTCTATTCCAGTGAAAATAATCGGAAAGAAAATATTTCAGACCTGAAAATAATACAGAACTTCTTTGAAATGAACGAAAAAATGGCGGTTCTTTTTTGTGTGATGATATTTGAGCAACTTATTGGTGAACCTATGTCGTTAAATAAAATTACTGAAAAAATGGGATTAAAGCCAATTGAAAGGATTTATATCCAAAACGAAATCAAAATATTAAGAAAAAAAGGCTGGTTAAAGACAATAGCAAGAAAAAACCGCATCAATTCAGACGAATATTTAATCATGGATTTTATTATTGATGCTGTTATGATGAATAATAAGAAAATGCTCAAACTAAGGAAAGTTAATGATGTAAATGAGTCGTTGATTGAAATTGGTAAATATATAATTACCATAATGGATGAATTTAGAAATAATGAATTAACAGAAGTTGTTTTAGAATACCTAAAAAACTTTCAAAATTATGGGTTATTAAATAATATATTATCTAATAAAAAATTGTTAGATGAGGAAAAGCTAATTCTTGTATATATGTGTTCAGAACATCAGCATGGACTGAAGGAATTAAATTTTGAAGAAAATCTGAGTTTTTTTTATTATTCAAAATCAGAATTGTATCTGAAGGTAAAGAGAGGTATTATTAATGAAAAGAGTGCACTTTTTAAAGATGGATATATTGAATATATATATCCTGTATTTGCGGATCTGTCAAGTGTTAGGCTCACTGAGAAAGTAACTGAATTGATTGGGGATAGTAAAGTAATGAATGTCAAACAATCATTTAAAGTAAAATTTTGTACACTTATAGAACCTGAAAAAATAACGACACAACAACTTTTTTTTAATGATAACCTTAACGAACAACTTATTAATCTTGAAAAAAGACTTTCTATTGATAATTTCAACCATATAACCAAGAGTTTAACTAAAAAGGGATTAAAACCTGGTTTAACAATTTTGTTTTATGGCGAGCCAGGCACTGGAAAGACGGAGTTTGCCAGACAGCTATCAATAAAAACCAACAGACCTTTGTTGATGGTTAATATTTCTGCCATTCGTAGCATGTGGATGGGAGAATCAGAAAAGAATATTAAAAAGGTGTTTGATGAATATTATTTCTCATTAAAACACTTTGAGACAACACCAATATTGCTTTTCAATGAATCTGATGCAATAATTGGTAAACGAAAAGAATTAGCCAGTTCTACTGATCAGATGATGAACACAATCCAAAACATTCTATTACAGGAATTAGAAGATTTTACAGGAATATTTATTGCAACCACTAATCTTGAGAAAAATTTTGATGAGGCATTTGACAGACGGATTTTATATAAATTAAAATTTGACTTACCAGATAAACAAACTACATATAGAATTTTACTAAATGAGTTTTCTGAAGTTAATGAAGAGCTACTTTTAAAAATATGCAATAATTACGATTTGAGCGGAGGTCAGATTTATAACATTAAAAAGAAATTCCTGATAAATTCGATACTGGAAATTTCAGAAGAAATAAATTCTGATGACTACTTAATCAATTTAGTTAAAGATGAGTGCAGTTACCGAAAAAAAGGAATTAAATCAATTGGATATAAATTAATAGCTTAAAAAAATATGAAAAATATAATCAAAAAAGCTGTCATTATTTTAATAATTTTAATGACAATGTTTTCTGTATATGGGACAGCACAATCACAAATCTTTTATAGATATAGCCTGCCATCCACTAATGATATGCTGGATAGTTGTTTAAAATTATATGTTCAAACAGTATTAAATAATCTGGAAAGAAATAATTCTTTGGATTTATTTGCTAAATCCAGAGTAGACTATTATTTAGATGTTATTCAAATAAACTTAGAAGAAGGAAAGGATTTATTTTCAATATTTGATTATATTCCAGGGGATTACAGAGCACATCTTGAGTTATTTGGAGATCCAATGTATTTTACCAAGCCTAAAACCAATTATCCTGATAAATATCAAAAAAATATAACTGAGGGATTGGAAGGAAATGGAGAAATTATGCAGGAGCTGGTTTTTTATTGGCAAGAGTATAAGCGAATTCAGTCGGGAAAAGACATTGTATTAAAAGTAATAAAAAAGAATGAAAGCAAAGACAAAATGTTTCTACATCTTAGTCTATTTTATGATTACAAGAACTCACCTCCTCACAATCGGAGTATTTTAAGAAAGGGAGATGGTAAATTTGGCACTTCCACAAGAATACTTATATCCGAAAAGAAAGTAGGAAATTTATGGGTTTATGAAGCTATGATATATAATGTTGTGGTTTTTTCCAAACCAATTAGAAAAGAAACTTAACTGAACTATCTACATTGCTTATAACAGCATTTTAAGCATTTAAAAGGCACATTGATTCATGTAAGATTAATTATTTATGTTGATAAGATTTTTCTTTATTATATGATCTAAATCATTGTTTACTTTTGTTTGCTCGGCATAATCACTCCATTTGCTTACTATTTCATTTATTTGTGAAATAATATTTGCAGCTTTTTTGATATTCATTTGTTTGGCTACAGCAAGTAAATCATCACGGATAATATTTTTTCGTTTTCCATTCACACTCAATGATTGTTTGCTAACCCAAAAGCTATCTGGGTTATATGAATAACATAAATCATAAGCAGGTGATAGTTTCCATATTCCATTTTTATCCATAATAAAAGCAAAGTTTTTAGTATGGTCATCACAATTACGGGCAATTACATTAAATACCATTCGTCTGAACAATTGCTCTGCTTGTGGATAAGTTAAACCAAGTAATCGCATGGTTTCAAAAAGCTGTTCATAGCTATATGAATTTACGTCATTAAAATCAAAGTGCTGCATAGCACAAAAACTCTGAAAATGCAATTTTCCAGTATTTGAATCTCGGTCAAATCTGCGAGTCATAAAATGAGCTCTGTCATTTTCTTCCAGCAAACGACACTCAGCCATTTCTATCTCAGCATCTTTAGCCATCAAATGATAAGCCATTTCAACCCTTCCATAGCCTTTTGAATCGCCAAACTGCAAATCTTGAACCCCATCGAATTTTATCAGCCAATGTGTAAACCCTTCTGGTGCTTCAGCCTGTCCGCTTTTAACTTTTCCAGTTACTGGATTATAAGCAATGACCGCTTTTGCCCTTGCTCCCCCAGCAGAAGTACCAATTTTGAGAATATCGAGCAGTGTCTTGTTTTCATTACTGCTTAAATTTGTCGAAAAATCAATTCTTTTATTGAGGATGTCATTTGCTACCTGAACAAGACTGTTCAACTCTATATTAGTAGAAGTATTTGTGCCTCTTTTATCAGGAGGTTCAAATTCAAGGGCTCCCATTCCTCTTTTCCCTATAAATAAGAGCTTTTCAACTGGGTTTAAACTACCAGAGGGTCTTCCTTCACGAGCTAACCATGCATCAATAAGTGTATTTCCATATTTATCTGGTAAAACATCAGCAAGTAAGCCAGGTAAACCCTGAAATGTGCTGCTTCTGCTCAATTCAGAGAAGGAAAATGTTCTATTAATTGTTCTATTAACAGGCATCTTAATTGGAGAAAGATCCCAATTATTTTTTATGAAAGCAGCATCAAACTCAAAAGTACCAACTCCCGTTAATAGGTCCCATGCAATAGCACCAATTTCTTTATTCCAGATTTTAACTGTAGCTGTATTTGCCATTACCACTCAGATTTAGGTTGAGAATTATTTTCTTCTTTTTTTCTTACTCTTCTTCGCACTGATTTTTCCAATTTAGCTAGCTGTAATGGACTAATTTGTTGTTTTACCTGAAATGCCTGTAGGAGGTATAAAAGATTTAATGTCCTAAGAAGTTGAATAAATACAATCATACTCGTATTTTCGCCCCTTTCAAACAAACTTAAAGTAGAGCGGGCTATGCCTGCTTCTTTAGCAAGCTGTGTCTGAGTTTTATTTTGAAGTATACGGTGATGTTTTATAAAAGAACCGATGACTCCCATTAAAGCAGTATCACTTGCTGCTATCCAATTATTGTCTGAAAATTCACTCATTAAATATAATTTATTAGTTAGTGACTGATATTTCAGGCAAATATACTATATTTTATTTAAATTTGCAAAAGTTTCTTTGAGTTTTTTTATTTCATATCAGTTAAATACAAGAAGGGGAGGGGGCTTTTAAATTAGGCGCTGGCGTTCTTGACTGTGTTGTATCAGAAAAGAAAGTTGGAAATTCATGGGTTTATGTAGTAATGGTATATAATGTTGTGGCTTTATCCGAACTACTTAGAAAAAAACTTAATCGAACTAATCAAATTGTCGTTAAACAGCATTTTTAAGCCTTCTGAAAACATTTTTATTTAAGAATACATTTGCTTTAATCAGCATGCAAAACATCAGCCCAAAGCTTCATTTAAGCTACGTTAACATTTATTTAGACACTGATGTTTTATTATAGCCAGAATTTATTTCAAATGACTCTCGTTTTGTTCTCTTAATAAGTTTGAAAAAAAAAGTATTTCTGTAAATTTATTTAATTTAAGTTGAATATTTCTGTATTACACTGTATATGAGCTGATTTTATTTAGAATCGGTATAAATTTCAATTTTTATTGAAAATAATTTGATATTTGTTAATATTTCGGAGAAATATTGGATATATGTGATATTAAAAAAAATTAAATATTACAATATATGAAAAAACCAATTTTTATTCCTGACCGTTGGGTTAAATTTAAATATAACGATGAAATATGTATAGGGCTGACCTTTTATGAGGATTCATTATATACTGAGAATTATTATCAATTGGTCTTTTTTATGACCAAAGAATTATTAACTGAAACGATTGAGTTTTCAGATTGTAGCGATTTAGCTTATTTAGAATTTGTTAAAAAACCTGAGTACATAAAAGAATTAAAAGTTAATAATAATGAAACATTATCTTTGGAGACGCAAATCGATTTATTAATTCGACCTGATGTTAATAAAAATACTATTACGGTCTTGGCTAAAAATCAATCTAATCGTCTATATTTTAACTAATTAATAATTTTAAAGAAAATAATTATGAAAAACAAGTTTTTTTTACGTACTGAGTTTATTGATTGGTTAGTTAATGAAGCAAAATTGCCTTTACCATCAGCAAATTCATATTGTAGTTATGTTGCTGGTGCAGATAAGTATACTGAAATTTATCGTAATGACTCAACAGAAGGTTTAAATTTATTTAATTTATTGGAAGTTGCAGTAACTACTGGTGATAATCAAGATATGCTTAACATTATTAATACTATGATTAATTTTTTATCTTTAGATAACATTAATGATATATTAGATTCTCCCTTAAGTTCAATTAATAAATGGAAGAGTGGGCTTTACCAGTACGAGGAATTTTTATTATTTTATATTGATTCCAATATTGATTTAGTTGATGATAACGACTCCACAACTAATGCTATTTATTCAGTTTCGCCTTTTAACAATTATAAGGTGAATTCTATTGAAGTACTAAAATCTAAAATAGAAAAAGCAAATAAAATTCCTATTATTAAGACCTATAAAATTGATGCCTTAAAAAAAGTATATTCAAAGCAGGATTTATATAAAAATTTCACACTTCGAATGATTACCCAAGATCGACATTATGATAATATTTTTTATCCTATAGGATTCATAAAAAGATATTTCTACTATACTGGTGGGAAAGTTTTTTTTGATAAGTGGCTCGATAGTATCCTGGATGAAATTTTGATTTATCATGAAGAGGGTGAAATAAAATTAAGTCAGATTTCTAAATTAGAAATTGATAAGAATATTGTTTCGGCACATTTCAATAATGATTTTAAGTCACTATTAACGAAAGAATCTGACAATAAAACACTTACTCCATTAACTGTGTATGAATTAAGTGAGATTGCCTTAGATCACGAAATGCCATTATTTAATATTATGAATGAAAATATTGATCGATTTGTAACTATTAAAAAGATAACAAACGAATTGAAGAAGTATATTTCTGGGAAAATTAGTTCCAAAAAATTAAGAGCAACCTATAATATAGCTTTAAAAAGTAGTTTTATAAATGAAATTAGCTTAAATGATATTATAGAAGAATTATTATTAATCTCATCTTTGACAAAATTGCAGCTAATGGAAGGCAGCAAAAATAGCTCTAAAGGTACTTTTTATGAAATTTAAAATGAATAAATAATATTATAATTATAGCTTCAAAGTATTTTTAATTGAGAATTTCGTATTGATAGCATTTTTAAATTCATTAAAGTATTAATTTGATAACTTTGTGAAAATCATCTAAAAATAATAAAATGAGAATATCAAACTTTAAAAATTTAATAATTGAATTACCTGTTAATAATCAATCTTTTGACATAAAAATAAAAAATTGGATTTGTGAAGATCAATCTGATACAATTGATAAGATTTTTAATGGTAAAAGTATTATTACCCTAAACAGATTTGATATTATAAATTCAAGCTGGGATTTAAAGGAATTTGTAATTAAAACATTAATGTGGGGTTATCCAACAAAAGGGCGTGGGAAAAATATAGATATATTACTAAAAAATGACAATTTTAATAATTTAATTATTATACTCCAAGAATATGTTCGTAATGATATTAGTATTAATAAATTAGAAAAAGACATAAAACTTATTGATGGATTAGGATTATCTACAATGAGCAAGTTTGCTTACTTTCTTAACACAAGAATTGAAGGTTTTAAAGCATTAATTCTTGATCAGCAAATAATTGATATTGTTGATTTGGAACGATATGATGAACTTATGATTTTAAAAGGTATTAATTATGATAATGCTATAAAAAGATATAAAGATTATTTGATAATAATAGATAAATTATCTCTTCTATATAAAACAGAACCTGAGAATATTGAAATGTTCTTATTTACCTTTGGGAAAAATTTATCTGAATTAATAGGTGAAGATGGGGATTATTCTGAATTTTAAATATCATTCTAATCATCTGTAAAATCTTGCAGAGCAGATTCTGCAAACAATTCCATCACGACTTGTGGGGGCATTTCGTTTAATTCCTCTATTGTGTAGTCTTCCAAAGTCTTTTTTCTAAAGATATCATTTGGAATGTTTGTTTTTAAGGTCCCTATTTCTACGTTATTTTTTTTCTTTATTTTTTTCATAAATAACATTTAATTACAAAGGTATTTTTTTTATTTATATATGATGCTATATGATACTCCCCAAAATTAGGACACAAAGTTAAGATAAAAGTAGTACTTTTA
>JBAXNW010000061.1:0-21174 GCA_037133555.1 Bacteroidota bacterium | reverse complement strand
AAAGTACTACTTTTATCTTAACTTTGTGTCCTAATTTTGGGGAGTATCATAGTATGCCTGCCATAGCCTGGTGATGGGTTTTGCCTTGTTGCAGTTGTTTTTTTAGTTTAATACCGGCTGATAAAGTGCCCAGTGCTTTTCGGATACCACTGTTAATCAAACCTGATTTTACAACGTTTGCATTGTTTAAATATAGTACAACAGTCGAACTTTGTGCTTTCAATATTTCTTTTTCAGTAGATTTCGGGATAAAGAGTATCGCATCTACTTTTCCTTTTAACATTGCATTTCTGGCATCTTCTAAGCTGATATAGCTACGATCGGCAGCAGCAATGGACGTAGCGTCTGCCATGCGTGAAATCAGCCGTGAAAGGCTGGTATGATCATTGTCCACCACAGCTAGAGGTAAATCGCGGGGTACATTGTTTGAAAATATCCACATAATCAATAGAAAAGCAAGTAAAGGCCCAATAAAAGTAACCATAATCAAAGCCCATTTGCTTGATATTCTTTCCATTTCCCTTTTCATAACCCGGCTGACGGGATGTTTATGTATCATAAACTCTTTTTTTTAATGATTTTTTTTAGTTTGGAATAGTTCGCATTCTTGTAAAGATTATCGTTTTAAAATATTGAAATAAAAAAATTTATCGCTCAATAACTATTTCCCCTTCACCGTTTTCCAATCTACCAATGCACTCATACCCGGACGCAAGCCTTCAGTTTTTTCAGTAGGCACTGCATGGACTTCAAAGGTTTTCATATCGAACTCGCCTGCAGTTTTGGTTGCATTCCAGGTAGCAAAGCTTCCTAAAGCATGAATATAGCTTACTTTTAACCTGATGACTTTCATCCCTAAGGCAGGAAAATTGGCGTCGAACTCGCTGCCTGTTTTAATAGAAGCCAATAAATCTTCACGAAGGTTGAATGTAATCCAACTATCGTCTAATTTAGCAAGGGTAACTACAGGATATCCTGCACTGACCAATTCACCGGATTCCGCAATAATATCAGCCACTTCTCCATCTGTAGGAGCGTAGATGCTGGTTTCTGTTTTGTAACTTTCTACTTCATTTATTGCACCTTCAGCTCTAGCTACCATTGCTTTGGCTGTATTTTTATCTTCTATCCGGCATCCTTTTTGTGCTTTTTCCCAAAAGGCCCTGGCTGCATTTGATGTTTCCATTGCGGTTTTGTAATTGGTTTCAGCTTCATCACGCTTTTGAGCAGGCATTACACCAGCTTTGTAAAGATTATTAACCCTGTCGAAGGTTTTTTGAGCCAATTCCGATGCTGACTGAGCTTTTAAAAAGGAATTGTAGGCAACCTGAATATCTTCAAGATCAGCACCAAAAATAGCCTTGCTGTTCTGTGCTTCGGCACCCGATAGTGCAGCCTGTGCTTGTTGGAGTTTGGCTTCGATTTCCGGACTCTTTAAGGTGAACAACAATTGACCTTTCACGACCCGGTCACCTTTATGAACAGCCATGCTGTCAATTCGTCCGACAAGTTTTGAAGCAACCTTTATCTGAGTAGCTTCTACTTCGCCCTGTACTTCTATAGCCTGGGGGCGGCTGATAATCCAGGTTGAATATAAAAGGAATATCAACAATGCTCCTACAGCAACAGCAGCCAATAAATTTCCTTTTTGTTTGAATGATTTTGTTTTCATCTATTTATATTTTATTAAATTACTGAAATCTTTAATTTTATACTATACTATTTTTTTTCATAGCTTGTTCCGAGATTTCTGGAGCAGAGCTTTTCCTGTTCTTAAACAGGAATATATTTTTTTTTATTTATTTAATTTCTGATGGATAAGATTCTGTTTTAAGATTTGAATTTCGTTGATACGCTGTAAATTTTTCGGGTACACCTGCAAATTCAAGTAATTTCGCAAGGTTGAGATCGTATTTGAACATACATTCAAGGCGTTCGATCTGGATTTTTGAAAGAGAAAGCCGGGCATCAACTACATCTGTAGAGTTGGTCATTTCCTCCTTAAATGCTTTTTCTCTTACCCTTAGGTATTCCTGGGCATAGGTTCTCGCAGTTTCCAGATACGAAAGCTGATCTTTATACATATTCAGTTCTTGGTACAATTTATCAATCACCATTTCAATATCAGAGGCAGCTTTTAACTGGTATTCCTTTACTTCTTCCGTTTTTAAGGATGCGGCTTTTATTTTTCGATATCGGCTGGCTCCGTCAAATAATGTCCATTTCATTCCAACACCTATCATCCAATCGGGTGTATAAGGCGAAAGATCTTTGTTGACAATATCATACATGCCAGTTATGGCAACCGAAGGGAAATAATTTGATTTTTCGGCATTATAGGCCTGCATCGAAAGCTGTTTTTTAGCTTCTACTTGATGCAATAGAGGATTGTTTTGTCTGGCAATATTTTTGAAATATTCCATAGATTCGATAGTGTCTAAATAGAAAAGCATTGAAATAGGTTCTATTTTTGAAGCTTCATCCTGAGCCAGTGTATTCAATAAAGCCTGGTTGATTATTGAAGATGTTCTTTTCGATTTGTTCAGTTCTCTTTCGGCTTGCGAATGAAATACCCTGACATTTAATACATCTGCATTCGCTATCAAACCTTCATGCTCCATTTTTAGAGCATCCTCTAAATGTTTTTCCATACCGTTCAAAACATCTGTTCTCACTTTTTCGGCCTGATGGGCGAGACATAAACCATAATAGCGTTCAACCAATTCGCTCATCAATTCACCTTCTTTCTGACGTTCCGCTTCATCCGCTTCGGTAAGTTGAATACCGGCTGCTTTATTGGCTGCTCTTATTTTGCCTCCAACGTAAATAGGCCAATCGAAACTGGCATTCAATGTTGCAAATTGCTTTTTCTGTATCATCTTATCCCATTCACCGGCTTCCACTTCTGCCAAACCGTCTTTCATTTTTGCTCTCAGCATTTGGGTAGCAATATTATCAGGAACTCCATTCATCGAAAAATTGCCATAGCTTCCTAATGCCTGGTAAAGCGGTACAATGGCATCTCTGACGGGCGTTAAATCAAGATGCAAATCTTCTGACATTGCCATGTATTGAGCAGTAATCCCAATTTTGGGTAAATACAATCCTTTGGCTGCTTTTTGCAATTCTTTCTTTTCCTGTTGTTGATAAGCTGCTTGTTTAATCAGATGATTTTTTTGAATGGATAAATCGTGTGCTTGCTCAAAACTTAATTTTTTAGTATCGTTTTGCGAATGAACCGATGTTAAACCCATTATTACACTTACTACAATAGTCAATATCTGCTTACATTTAATTTTCTTCATGAGTTGGGTTTTGTTTTAAAGAATTGATACATATGTTTAATACCTCCTTTATTTCTTTTTCGCCAAGGGCTGATTGTTTGAAAAACTTCTTCAATCGTAAATTGATGAATTGAATAGGGTAGGCGACACCCATTAAATAAATTTCTTCTTCCGTAACATCTGTTCGTAACTGTTGCTTAGCAAGGCCAAGTTCTTTGATCTGCCTACACAATTCAAAAATTCTTTCCCTTTGAGAATCTATCAGATTAAAATTATAATCGTGCATCAAGACAAACAAAAATTTAATACGGTCAGGTTCTTCTATTGCCTGGGTAAGTAATGTTTTTATTAGATGCTCGAATATTTCCCATACTGTATGATTTTCATTCAGGAGGTATTCAATTTTATCGGCCAATATATTTACATTGGTAAATAATAAATCGTTGACCAATTCATTTTTACTGCTGTAAAATCTATATAAATAACCTTCCGCTACGCCTGCATTTTTTGCAATTTTTGAAATAGAAGCTCCACCATAACCATTGGTTACTACCATTTCAAGGGTCGCACTCTTGATGCGTTCTAATTTCATTTCGTCTATTAATCTTGCCATATTTTATAATTGAATAAGTATTCATTCATTTAAAAAGACGGCAAAATTAAATAATATTTTTAAATAAAAAACAAAAAAACAAAAAAAATGACAGTGGGTTGATTAAGAATAATTTGTGATAAGAAAAGATTGGCTAATCCTCTTATTTTAGCTGATTGATATCCGATGAAGTAAAAATATATTTTACTTCTTTATTAAGGGAGATAGAAATATCAAAAAAATAGGGCTTATTCTTATTAAGAATCCTTGTTTAACGGGAATAAGTGTATTAAGAGTAAATAATACTTTGTAATCCTTTGATTTTTAATTTATCAAATGTTTAACTGTAATATTCTATTTCGCTCTTGGTGATAAAATTATTGTGATAACCTTCGCCTTCAGATTGTGTTTCTATCAATAAATCATCTTCATACAAAAAAGTATGGGTGGCAATTAGGTTTTCTGCTTCTCCCATTTCTTTCTGCGTCTTCAGCTTTCCTTCATCATCGTATTCTAATAGATAAGTTCTGCTCAGCGAGGTAGTATCTTCAACCAAAGCAATTATCTGATTATTATCGTTGTATTTATAGCTGCTGCGCTCTGAAAGCTTACCTTTTTGATCGTATTTTAAAACCTTCAATTTGTTTCCGTTTTCGTCGTATTCATAAGTGTTTTCAAGAAGCACATCTTCAAATGCATCAAAACTGCTTGATTTAATTAAATTCCCTTTTTCGTCGTAAGCATAATTTTTTTCGAAGATTAATTGACGATCGGCATCGTATTCGCCTTCTTTTACAAGCTTTTTGTTTTGATATTGAAATACATGAAAAGATTCTGTTTCATCGTCGGTGTTTTGCAGTTTCTTTTCAATCAGTTGATTATCGGTATCGTAAGTGTAGAAAACAGTGTCAAAACTGTCGTCCTGATAAAAGATTTTTTCATGCATTATCAATTTGGCATCATTGTATTCAAATTGGCGCTTTTCCACTACTTCATCCTGTTCGTACATCAATTCTTCAGTCATTTGATGTTGATCGTTGTATGTATAGGTAATGTGTTCTGCAATACTTCCCTGATTGTCGTATGTGATGGAAAGTGTGAGATTCCCATTCAAATCGTATTCGATATGTGACATGATGTCACCGGTAATTTCAATAGTTTCATCGTTATTTCCTTCTGTAAAGGTATTAAAACGATATTTTTCAATGCTTTTGATAGTTTTGCTCATCACAGTTTTTTTATCTATTTTTGCGATTCAAAAGTAAAATATTTATTCAAGTTTTTATCATAATATTTTAAAATTTCACAATATGAAGCATATTAAACAATTAACATTAATTTCATTAGTCATACTTTTTACGATGAATAATAGCAATGCGCAGCTTAAGTACCCTGTAAGCAAGAAAGTAAAGCAAACCGATGATTATTTCGGAACCAAGGTAGAAGACCCTTATCGTTGGCTGGAAGATGATAAATCTTTAGAAACAGCAACTTGGGTTCAGTCGCAAAATAAACTCACTCAGGATTATTTAGCCAACATCCCTTACCGAGCAAAAATAAAACAAAGTTTAACTGAATTATGGAATTTCGAAAAATATGGTTTGCCCGATATTAATGAAAAATACATTATTTATTCTAAAAATAATGGAATTCAAAACCAGAGTGTAGTTTATATTCAAAATGAAGGTGAAGATAATCCCAGGGTTTTGCTTGATCCTAATCAGTTGTCAAAGGACGGAACGATTGCATTAAATAATATGAGCATTTCGCACAATGGAAAATTTATAGCTTATACCATTGCCCGCAGTGGCAGCGATTGGAACGAAATTTATATCATCAATGCCGAAACCGGACTTAAACTGAAAGACAAACTGGATTGGGTGAAGTTTTCGGGTGTAGCCTGGAAAGGCGATGGTTTCTATTATAGCAGATATGATCAGCCTAAACCTGGAAGTCATATGTCGGGCAAAAACGAATTTCATAAAGTTTATTATCATACGTTAGGAAGCAATCAACTCAATGATAAATTGGTTTTTGAAGATCCTAAATTCCCTTTGAGAAATTACAGTGCTGAAATTACCGATGATGAAAGGTTTTTGATTTTATCAGTGACAGAATCTACTTCTGGTAATATATTGATGGTAAAAGATTTGAGTGATAAGAACAGTAAATTTTTTCAGCTGAATAATAATTTTGATTTTGATTATCATCTTATCGGAAACGTTGATGATGATTTGTTGATACTTACCAACAAAGATGCTGCCCATTACCGATTAATGAGTATTAATCCAAAGCAATCAACATCCATAGAATGGAGAAATGTGGTGCAAGAAACCAAGGATGTATTGCAAACAGTTACAATAGCCGGTGATAAGCTGATTTTGGTATACATGAAAAATGCAAAAAGTAAGATGGAGATACATGGCTTCGGAGGGGAACTGCTCAGAGAAATTGAGCTGCCTGGTATTGGGACTGTCAATGGAGTAAGCGGTAAAAAAAATTACAATAAAGCTTATTTTTCCTTTACTTCATTTACGCAACCCACTTCAGTTTTTAAGCTTAGTACAGAAGAATTAAGTGTTGAAACATTATTTTCTCCAGTATTGCCAATCAATACAGATAATTATGTAAGCGATCAGTTTTTTTACAATAGTAAAGACGGCGAAAAGGTATCCATGTTTATTATTCATAAAAAAGGCATTTTATTAGATGGAAATAATCCTGTTTTACTTTATGGCTATGGTGGTTTTAATATCAGTTTAACGCCTTCATTCAGCATCAGCCGCATGTTTTTCCTTGAAAATGGAGGTGTGTATGCAATACCCAATTTAAGAGGTGGTGGCGAATATGGAAGTGAATGGCATAAAGCCGGCACAAAACTTCAAAAACAAAACACTTTTGATGATTTTATTGCAGCTGCTGAATTTTTGATTGCAAAGCGTTATACCAATCCTGCCAAATTAGCTATTTCGGGAGGTTCTAATGGAGGTTTGCTGGTTGGAGCATGTATGACACAACACCCTGAATTATTTAAAGTAGCACTGCCTGCAGTGGGTGTATTGGATATGTTGCGTTACCATAAATTTACGATTGGTTGGGCCTGGAAAACAGATTATGGCAGCAGTGAAAATGAAAAAGAATTTAAATACCTCTACGATTATTCCCCATTACATCAACTGAAAAAAGGCGTTCAATACCCTGCTACTTTTGTAACTACTGCCGATCATGACGATAGGGTAGTACCTGCCCATTCTTTCAAATTCATAGCTAGTTTACAGGAAAAGCAAAGTGGGACCAATCCTGTATTGATTCGCATTGAATCTAAAGCCGGACATGGTGCAGGAAAACCTACTTCAAAAGCAATAGAAGAAGCAGCTGATGTATGGACGTTTACATTTTACAATTTGGGAATGAGTTTACTTCCTAACCCTAAGGATGTTAAAAAGGATGAAAAACAAATTAGGGAAGAAAAGCTAAAAGAATTAACTCAACCTGTAGCTGCTCCTAATGTAAAGTAATAGGAATGATAATTTTTACGATTGGTGTTTTTCGGAATAATTATGTGAAGCTGGTTTTATTTGGGGATTTTTCCAACAAATTGTTTTTGATAGGCTTCCCAGGCAAGTTTTAAATATTGATTGTCGCCGAAATAATGAAGAATAGGTTCAAAACCGGCCGCTTCAACATAGCCAGGGACAACGGTAATAGACCTGCCTGATTCGTCTAAAAAAGCATAGGAAGGGTAGGACATGCGATTGTTTAACAACATCTCAGCAATCTGATGGGTAGAACGGTTTGCTGTTGGATTTGCATTGATAAACAATTTGCCATCAAGTATCAAGCTGTCTTTACGTTCGGCATTGAGTTTAACAGCATAATAATACTCGTTGATATAATCAATAATTACAGGATTGCTAAAAGTGGTGGCATCCATTTTTTTGCACCAGCCACACCAATCGGTATAAACATCTACCAATATTTTTTTCTTGGGGAATTGTGCGTTTTTTGCCAATGCTTCTTCAAAAGAATACCATTTAATAGTAGCAGGTGCAACATCGGCTTTCTTTTGAGCAGAAACTGAAAATGAAAAAATAAAAGCAAGGCTTATGAAAATTATATTTTTGGTTTGCATAGGTATTAGTTTTTTGCAAAAATAATAACAAAAATGATGCAAATCTATAGTTTTAAAAAATAAATAAGAAAGCTGATGTCAGCTAGTGATTTTTTAGGACATTTGCAGTATAAAACATTGAGTAAAATGAATAGTTTAAAATCTGATTTCAAGAAATATATCGCACAATCTTCCAGTTTTTCTCCTTTTCAGATAGAAGTTGAAAAAGCAGAAGGTATTTATGTTTATGACAGATATGGAAAAGATTACATCGATATGATGTCTGGAATAGCTGTAAGCAATATCGGTCATCGTCATCCAAAAGTAGTGGCTGCTGTTAAAGAACAGCTTGATCATTATATGCATGTAATGGTATATGGAGAGTTTGTAGAAAGTCCCCAGATAAACCTTGCTAAAAAGCTGGCTGAATTACTGCCGCCTTCTCTCAATATGACTTATTTTGTAAATTCAGGCAGTGAAGCCATTGAAGGTGCCTTAAAACTAGCAAGGAAATATACTAAACGCTCTGAAATTATTGCTTTTAAGGAAGGCTACCATGGAAGTACGATGGGAGCTCTTGCGTTGTTAAGCGACGAACGTTTTAAACAAGCCTTTCGTCCTTTAATGCCAGATGTAAAGTTTTTGGAATTTAACAATATCAGTGATTTAGAAAAAATAACCAATCGGACAGCTTGTGTGGTAACCGAAGTCATACAGGCAGGCAGAGGAATGATAGTAGCTGATTTTGAATTTTTGACTGCTTTGCGTAAAAAGTGCAATGAAACAGGAACGTTGTTGGTTTTTGATGAAATTCAAACCTGTTATGGAAGAACTGGTAAAATGTTTGCTTTTGAACACTATGCATTGGCACCCGATATTTTATGTCTGGCCAAAAGCATGGGAGGCGAAATGCCTTTGGGTGCTTTTATTGCTTCTGATGAACTAATGGACTGTCTGAATGAGGATCATCCTTTGCTGGGACATGCCACTACTTTTGGTGGACATCCCATCTCCTGTGCTGCTTCGTTGGCAACACTGGAAGTTATACTCAATGAGAAGCTGATGGCTGCAGTGGAAGAAAAAGCCGCAATTTTTAGAAAAAGACTTTCAACTCATACTGCTATTAAAGAAATTCGCGGTAAAGGACTCTATATGGCCATAGAATTAAATAGTCCTGAGAACATTGAAAAAATTGTTAAAAGTTTTATTTCCAATGGTATTATCACTTTTTGGTTTTTGTTTAACCATCATAGTTTGTCGTTGATTCCACCTCTTACTATTACTTTTGAAGAAATCGAAATTGCCTGCGATAGAATGATCAAAGCATTGGATGAAAAAAACTAAAGAAAAATGTAAATTAAAAAAGTTTATTTGCGTTTGAGTAAACTGTGTTAATGTTTGATATCCATTACTATATGAATAAGGTTTTTTGAAATATTAAATCTACAACTGCTTGCCTGGTAATAACTTTTAAAAAAAACGCTTCCCCATGTTAAAAAATGAAATTATTTTTGTCTTAAATTATTAATTATGCACACCGAAGATTTAGTTGCCCAAAAAGAAAAGAAAAAAGTTGCCTTAATATCTGTAATTGCCGCCATCATCATAACTACCGGAAAATTAATAATTGGATTATTAACAGGAAGTATTGGTATATTGTCTGAGGCTTTGCATTCAGGCCTTGATTTTGTTGCTGCGGTTATAACCTATTTTGCTGTAAAAATTTCCGATAAACCTGCCGATAAAGATCACCAATACGGACATGGAAAGTTTGAAAATCTATCTGCTTTTATTGAAACCTTGTTGTTATTTGTTACCTGTTTCTGGATTATTTACGAAGCCAGTCATCGTATACTTACCGGAAAGACTGTAATTGAAGTGTCCGTATGGAGTTATATCGTAGTAGTAGCTTCCATTATAATAGATTATAGTCGCTCAACTGCCCTGAGCAAGGTGGCGAAGAAATACAATAGCCAGGCATTGGAAGCCGATGCATTGCATTTTTCGACCGATATCTGGAGCTCTTTTGTCGTTCTGATTGGATTGGTTTGTGCTCAATTTGGTTTTTTCTTAGCGGATTCTATCGCTGCTTTGATAGTTGCGGCCATCGTTATCTTTATCGCTTTCCGCTTGGGTAAACGTTCTATTGATGTTCTCTTGGATCGTACTTCTCCAGAAACGATTGAAAAAATAAATAATATTATTATTGGAATTCCCGAAGTACTTTCGTTTCATAATCTTAAAATTAGAACCTCTGGTGCTTTTACTTTTGTTGAACTTAATATTCATGTAGAACCAAAACTAACGATAGAAGAGGCCCATGAAATTTCACACAAAGTAGAAGAAATAATATGTGCAGCTGTTGAAAAATGCGAAGTCCACGTACATGAAGAACCTGAAAACAATCATAAAGGAAGCTAATTTCAATGATTATAAATATCTTCTTGATTTTTCAATATGTGATTAATGGATTCTTTTATAAATTGTAAATAGCTTTGCGTTCTGGGATTTCAATTTTTATAAACCCATGTTGTTTTAAATGAGCACTGTATTTTTTCTGGACTTCAATTTCGCCGTGTACTAAAAAAACTGTTTTTACTTTTTTCTGGTGCTGACAATTCAAGTATTTTGTCATTTCTTCATAATCGCCATGTGCAGAATAAGATTCCAAATGTTCGATGTCTGCTTTTACTTCATAGTGTCGCCCAAATATTGAAACCATTTTATCACCCCTGCTTATTTTGGCACCCAGTGTGGAAGGAGCACAGTATCCTACTACTAGAACTGTAGTTTTGGGATTTTCGATGTTATTGGCCAGATGATGTTTTACCCTGCCGGCTTCCATCATACCGGAAGCTGAAATGATAACACAAGGCTTGTGGCTGTTGTTCAATGCTTTGGATTCATCCACACTTTGAATGTAACGAAGGTTTTTAAATCCAAAAGGATCTGCATCCGTTTTCATAAACTCCAGTATTTCGTTGTTAAAGCATTCGGGATGCATCCGCATGATATTGGTAGCATCTGTTGAAAGTGGACTGTCTACATAAACATCAACATCGGGCAGTAGTTTCTGAGATTTTAGTCTGTCGAGTGCATATACAATTTCTTGCGTTCTTCCAATGCTGAATGAAGGAATGATGAGTTTGCCTTTTTTCTTGTTACAACAATCGATTACAACCTTTAATAATTTTTTTTCAGCATTTTCGATGTCTTCATGTAAACGGTCACCATAAGTAGATTCAGCAATGATAAAATCGGCCTGAGGAAAAGCTTCTGGATCTTTTAAAATACGTTTGCTATAGCGTCCGATATCACCAGTATAGCATATTCGATAAGTTTTTTTACCTTCTTTTATAGAAAGATTTATTGCAGAACTGCCTAAGATATGTCCGGTATCTGTAAAAACTACGCTGATGTCGTTTTCAATTGAAAATTCTTTATGAAAGGGAACACTTACAAAATATTGCAAGGAGGCGTGTGCATCTTCTAACGTAAATAATGGCAATAGTGGAGGTAAATTTTGTGTTGCTCTTTTTTTGTTGTGGATGAGGGTATCATACTCCTGTATTCTTCCAGAATCGGCGAGCATAATAGCACATAAGTCTCTAGTAGCAGGGGTACAGATAATGGTTCCATTGAATCCTCTTTTATGAATATAAGGTATTAAACCAGAATGGTCAATATGTGCATGTGAAAGTATCAGGTAATCAATTTCAGCTGCTTCGAAACCCAGCTCACGGTTCATCGAATCGGTTTCCAATCCTTTCCCTTGATACATCCCGCAATCCAATAATATTTTGAGCCCTTTTTTTGTAGTAATTAAATGTTTACTTCCGGTAACTTCTTGTGCTGCGCTTAAAAACTGAATTTGCATAATTAAAAAGATTAATAAGCCGTAAATATTCCTGCAAACCTCATTAAATATAAAAAGATTTGCAGGAAAATATCTTAATTTATTTTTTAACAACCAGGCAATTCGCCATAATGTCATGTAATGCTTGTTTCTTTTCTGTAAAACCTGCCATGATATATCCAATCAATAGGATCATTCCAGAAACTATTTTTCCAAAATACCTACCAGTAGCACGTAAAAAGTTAATCTGATTGCCTTCCATATCGGTAACTTTAATGCCCATAGCCATTTTACCAATCGTTGCTCCTCTATAGCTTTCCATTAATGCAAAATAAAGCCATTTTGCAACAGTACTAACTAAAACAGCCAATGTAAAAATACCTACTAAAGCGCCAATAGCACCAATTGTTTCAACATCTGACAATGAATTTGTACTGAATTTAAAAATACTAATGCCTGCTAATCCTAAAATAGGACTAATGAGTATCGTTTGAGCAATACCAATAATAATTCCATCAATGATAATTGCAACAAAACGTAACCAAAACCCAGCGTATTCTACTGTTTTCTTTTCCTGATTAAGAATATTTTCATCCATAATGAATTGATATTTAATGATGCCTACTTTTATACAGCTTTCGGCTTTACTGTTTTACTTTTCTTAATTATTCTCCTTTTACAAATTTTTCTTTGGTGTCAACCGGAATGATGGTTGAACGTTGGATATTGTTTGCTTCTTTGAATAATTTCCTATATGTAATGTGTTTTTTAGCAAATTTTGCACCTACCGATTCGTGTAAGGCTCTCATTTTAGGATTGAAGTCACCTACCCACGAAAGCTCCAATTCGGTATACCACGTCTTGCGTTTCATTATCTGATTCAAATGCCAGAAAATACCCGATTCAATACCTGATTTTTGAAACTGAGGTACAACACCCATAATGGTAATACGGGCTCTGGTGATGCAATGAGTCTTTTTATAATATAAAAATTTCAATTTGTTCCATAGATGCAGTTTTCCGTCGAGATGTTTCAGTATCTGATTCACATCCGGAAACATAATTAAAAATGCAATGGGTTTGCCTTCTGAATAAGCAAACCAGATAAATTCTTCGTCTATTACATCTTTGGCATTCAGTATGCTGCGTTTAAGGACTTCTTTGTTGATAGGGGTGAAGTTCTCGTGAAACTGCCAGGCTGTATCGTAAATAGTTTTAAAATCATCAATAAAACGATCGGCTTCATTCAGATGAATGTGCTCGAAGGAATAAATGGGTTTTTGTCTGATCCAGTCGGCTATTTTCCAGAATCTTTCTGGAAAAGGAACTGTCAGGTCGAGATGATTGGTTACTTGTTCAAAATAAAAACTAAATCCATATTCTTCAAAAAATTGTTGGTAATAAGGTGGATTGTATTGCATTCCGATACCGGGATGCATAAAACCTTCAACCAATAAACCCCAGTAATTATCGTTTTCTCCAAAATTAATAGGACCGTCCATGGCTTCCATGCCTCTTTCCTTGAGCCATTCTTCTGCTTGATCAAAAAGCAGGTTTGCAGCCTGCTTGTCCTGTATGCACTCAAAAAACCCCATTCCACCTGTTGGCTGAGCATAATTGTAGGCTTTGTTTTTATTGATAAATGCAGCAACTCTACCTATTAATTCTCCCTGATCGTTTCTAAGCAGCCAACGATTGGCTTCACCGTTTTTGAAAAAGATGTTGACTTCGGGCGAAAAAATATTCTCGATTTCACTTTCAAGCTGACAAACCCAGTATTTGTCATTTTTGTAAACGATCTTTGGAACAATATGAAAATCTTTAATGTCTTGTTTTGTTTTTACTTCAGAAATTTGCATTGTATTATTATTAAACGGTAGTTTTTTTACAAATCTACGATATTTTTAATTAATTCAATGCAGAATGTTAAAAAAAGTATTAAGTGTCAAATTTTGAACATTTAATTAGGATAAGTGTTTTTGTAAGGATTAAAAGTGTACTTTTGCAAATTCAAAAACAGAGTACAAATAAAATATTATTATGCAGAATATCAGGAACATTGCTATCATAGCCCACGTTGACCACGGAAAGACTACGCTTGTTGATAGAATATTACATCAGGTAAAACTATTCAGAGACAATCAGGCAATGGGCGATTTAATACTCGACAGCAATGATTTGGAACGCGAAAGAGGAATTACAATTTTGTCAAAAAACGTATCGGTTCGATATAAAGGATTTAAAATTAATATTATAGATACACCAGGTCACAGCGACTTTGGTGGAGAAGTTGAACGGGTATTAAATATGGCCGATGGTGTTTTGTTATTGGTAGATGCCTTTGAAGGACCTATGCCTCAAACCCGTTTTGTTTTACAAAAAGCACTGGCATTGAATTTAAAACCCATTGTAGTTATCAATAAAGTTGACAAACCTAATTGTGACCCAGCTTTAACGCATGAAGCTGTTTTTGATTTAATGTTTAACCTGGATGCTACCGAAGATCAATTAGATTTTCCAACTGTTTACGGTTCATCTAAAGAAGGCTGGATGGCTGCAGATTGGAAAACACCTACTGATGATGTAACCTATTTGCTTGATATGATTATAGAGCATATCCCTGAGCCTGTTTATGAACATGGCAGTTTGCAAATGCAGATTACTTCTTTGGATTATTCTTCCTATGTTGGTAGAATTGCAGTAGGCAGATTGTCAAGAGGCTTACTGAAAGCAGGTGTGAATGTTTCGTTGGTAAAACGTGACGGACGCATTATCAAATCGAAAGTGAAAGAACTTTATGTTTTTGAAGGACTTGGGAAAGAAAAAACCAAAGATGAAGTGTTTCCAGGTGAAATATGTGCTATCCTTGGCTTGGACGACTTTGAAATAGGTGACACAGTGGCTGATTTCGAAAATCCTGTTGCTTTGATACCTATTGCCATTGATGAACCTACCATGAGTATGTTTTTCACCATTAACAATTCCCCATTTTTTGGTAAAGAAGGTAAATTTGTTACCTCTCGCCATTTACGTGACCGACTTTTTAAAGAATTGGAGAAAAATCTTGCTTTGCGTGTTGAAGAAACCAATTCACCAGATGCATACATTGTTTTTGGACGTGGTATTTTGCATTTATCTATTTTAATAGAAACTATGCGTCGCGAGGGTTATGAACTACAAGTGGGTCAACCACGCGTAATCCTAAAAGAAGTAAATGGTGTAAAATGCGAACCTATCGAATTTTTAACAGTTCATGCTCCTGAAATTTCAGCAGGTAAAGTTATTGAATTGGTTTCTCAGCGTAAAGGTGAAATTGTTCAGATAGAAACCAAAACAGATCGTTTGCATTTAGAGTTTGCCATTCCTTCAAGAGGGATTATAGGCTTAAGAAGTTCTGTGCTGACATTAACTGAAGGTGAAGCTATTATGGCGCATCGTTTCAAGGCATTTGAGCCATGGAAAGGTGATATTCCTACAAAACGCAATGGTTCATTGATTGCGATGGAATCTGGTAGTGCTATTCCTTACGCCATTGATAAATTACAGGACAGAGGTAGTTTTTTTGTACATCCAGGTGAACCTATCTATGCAGGTCAGGTAATCGGAGAACATATCCGTCAGGACGATTTGGTAATCAATATTACCAAAACCAAGAAATTGACCAATATGCGTGCTTCAGGTTCTGACGATAAAGTATCCATAGTTCCAGCTACCAAATATTCATTGGAAGAATACATGGAATTTATTATCGATGATGAATACTTGGAAATTACACCTTTATCATTGCGTTTAAGGAAAATACTATTGGACGAAAACGATCGTAAACGTCAGAAAAAGAGTTAGTAAATAATAAATTAAGTTCAGCAAAATCAATTTGTATTGTTTTTTACTTGAGATTTTAAGACAAAAAAAAGGCTTCAGTTTTAATTGAAGCCTTTTTTATTGGATAGATTGAAGTTATTTTGCGTAACTGATAGCCCTGGTCTCTCGGATTACAGTGATTTTTATCTGTCCGGGATAGGTCATCTCATTTTGAATTTTATGGGATAAATCAAATGATAATTGGTTGGCTTCAGTATCTGAGATTTTATCAGCACCCACAATTACACGTAGCTCTCTTCCGGCTTGTATGGCATAGGTTTTAATAACACCAGGATAGGAGAGGGCCAGTTCTTCAAGATTGTTCAAGCGGTTGATATAAGCATCCACAACTTCTCTACGAGCTCCTGGACGGGCGCCTGAAATAGCATCACAAACCTGAACAATAGGAGCTATCAATGATTCCATTTCAACTTCATCGTGGTGAGCACCAATGGCATTGCAAATTTCAGGTTTTTCCTTAAACTTTTCAGCCAATTTCATACCCAATATTGCATGTGGTAAATCTGGTTCGTTATCTGGCACCTTGCCAATATCGTGCAATAAACCGGCACGTTTGGCTATTTTAGGATTTAATCCAAGTTCAGCAGCCATGGTCGCACATAAATTGGCAACTTCTTTTGAATGCTGCAGCAAATTTTGTCCGTAAGAAGAACGGTATTTCATTTTACCCACTAAACGTATCAGTTCATGGTGCATATTTAGGATGCCAAGGTCGATGGTGGTGCGTTTACCAATTTCGATAATTTCCTGTTCGATTTGTTTTTTTACTTTTGCAACCACTTCCTCAATACGGGCTGGATGAATTCTTCCATCTGTTACCAGTTTATGCAAGGATAAGCGTGCAATTTCACGTCTTACAGGATCAAATCCTGAAATAATAATAGCATCCGGTGAATCGTCAATGATGATTTCAACACCGGTTAAAGCTTCTAAAGCTCTTATATTTCTACCTTCACGACCAATAATTCTGCCTTTAATTTCATCGTTTTCAATGTTAAAAACAGAAACTGAATTTTCGATAGCATGTTCAACGGCAGTTCTTTGCAAGGTTTCGATAACAATTTTTTTAGCTTCAAGATTTGCAGTAATCTTGGCTTCGTCAACAATATCTTTAATCAGATTGATAGCTTCATTTTTGGCTTCATCCTGAAGTGCCTCAACAATTTGCACTTTGGCTTCATCTGCTGATAGACCGGCAATGGCCTGCAATTTATCTACCTGTGTTTTGTGAATTTTGTCGAGTTCAGCATTCTTTTTGTTGATGATCTCTAATTGGGTACTTAAATTTTCACGTACTGAAATCAACTCATTTTGTTTGCGTTGAATTTCTTCCATTTTTTGCGACAAACTGGTTTCTTTTTGTTTGATACGGTTTTCGCTTTTCTGAATATTCGCATTCTTTTCCAGAATAACACTTTCGTGTTCAGATTTCAATTGTAAGAATCTTTCCTTTGCCTGAAGCATTTTTTCTTTTTTAATGACTTCGGCTTTTTCTAAAGCTTCTTTTAGGATGTTTTGGCTTTTTTTATCTACAAATTTCCTAAGTACTGTAGTGGCTAAAACAGCCCCGATTACTAATGAAAATAATGTAATGATAATAGCTAGTGTTACACTCATAATAGTTTTATTATTAGTTAATATATAATTAGTAAAGTACTAAAAATAAAAAACCCGCAATTAATTCGAAAGAGTTTTGTAAACCCCGGAATGGAATTTTTAGAGCTGCCAGAAGCATCGAATGTCCACTGTCTCTTATTAAGAGAACCCAACGAATTGGGTGAGGCCTACTCTGAACTTCATTAAGCGATTGCTCTAATGATTATAATGTTGAGTTTACAAACTGTTAATGAATAATTGCGGGTAAATCTTACGATAAGTGTATGATTATTTTCAAAGAACGTTGTCTGTTAAATTGCTGATATATTTTTACTTAAAGCATTGTCTATTTCACTTAACCTTTTCAATAATTCGTTGTCCTTAAAAGAAGCCTGTTCTTCAAATTTCAACGAGCTTGTTGTATATTGTAGCGCAACCAATGCCATTAAATCCTGTTTATCCTTAAAAGCATAATTCTGAGCATATTCCATTAGTTTTTCTGCTAATAATTTAGTTGCTTTTCTAAAAACCTCTTCTTCCTCTTTTTCTATAGTCAGCTTGTATTGTCTATCGGCTATCCTAACTGTTATCGAGATTTCTTCCATTAAGTTTAAGATTCAAAAATATCATTTATTTAAAAGACCTATACACTTTTCAACTTCCCGAAGCATTTCGTTTATTTTAATCTTTTGATCAAACGAATTGGTATGACTTTCGAGCGATTTTGCAATCTTTAGTACTTTGTACTTTTCTTCTAATTCTTTTATTGTATTCTTTTGATTTTCAATTGTTTTTGTAAATTCTTCGTTTCTCTTTAATAATTGTGTAGTCTCAATTTTAAGTTGATTATTTTGCTCAATGAGTCGCTTTAATTTAAACTCAATTCCTGATACTAAATTACTTAAATCTTGCATAAAATAAAAAACTGTCCACAAAAATTGTTTTACAAATATACAATAATTTCTTTAATTCAACAATTTTTTTTAATAATTATTTTAATAAGAATTCATTGTTTGGCTTAATGTGTTATTTTAATTTATCATTCTTTTTATCATCATCCTTCTTGCCAAATGAGAATTTTATAGGCATATTAAATTGTACCCTTACTTCTTTGCCGTTTTGTTTGCCTGGAGTCCATTTTGGCATTAATCGGATAACTCTTACTGCCTCATCATCACAACCACCTCCAATTCCTCTTAATACTTTAATATTACTAATGCTACCGTCAATTTCAATAACAAATGTGATGAAAACGACTCCTTCAATCCCAGCTTCTCGGGCTTCTATAGGATATGTAATATTTTTAACCAAAAAATCAATTCTGGCTTTTTCACCTCCCTTAAATTCAGGAGGAGTTTCTACAATCATTAATATTGAACTGTCTTTTTCAGCATTTACAATTGTTCTGTTTTGCGAAAATGCTTGATATCCAAAGCTGTATAATACAAACAATGTTGTCGTTAAAAGAAAACCAAATATTTTTTTCATTTTTTTTACATTTAGGCTATAAAAGTAATATTTTTACATGAAATATCAGGGTATGACGGAAGAATTTTTACATTATCTCTGGAAATTTAAATTATTGAAAGGCGAATTCGTTCTTTCGAGTGGTGAATATGTTGAAATCATACATCCTGGATTACACAATAGCGATGCCGGCCCTGACTTTTTTAATGCCAAAATTAAAATTGGATCAACACTTTGGGCTGGCAATGTTGAAATCCATGTTAAAGCATCAGATTGGTTGCTTCACCAACATCAGAATGACAGCGCTTATGACAGTATTGTTTTGCATGTAGTACATCAAAATGATGCTACTATTAAGCGAAAGAATATGGAAATAATTCCTTGTATTGAAGTTAGCAATGCTTATGACAAGGAATTGTATCATCGTTATCAAGATTTTCTTTCCAACAAAAACTGGATTCCATGTGAAAGACTTTTCGAAAATGCAGATCATTTTATTACAGTAAGCTGGCTTGAGCGTCTTTTAATAGAAAGAATTGAGAATAAAACTCAGGAAATCTATGCTAAATTAAAGCTTACCCAAAATAACTGGGAAAGCTGTTTTTATCAGCTATTGGCTAAAAATTTTGGGTTTAAACTCAATGCGCTTCCTTTTGAGTTGTTAGCCTATTCTTTACCAATTCATATACTTGCAAAACATAAAAACAGCGATTTTCAATTGGCTGCACTTTTATTTGGACAAGCAGGTTTGTTAAAGGATGAATACAAGGATCGTTATCCGCAAAGTTTACTGTCAGAATATCAGTTTCTTAGTAAAAAATATAAGCTTCAGCCTATTTCTGGTCATTTGTGGAAATTCCTTCGATTAAGGCCGAACAATTTTCCAACAATTCGTATTTCTCAGTTTGCCAATTTGATATTTCAGTCACAACATTTATTTTCTAAAATAATTGAGGTAAAAAAAATTGAAGCTATTTATCAACTCTTTCAAATATCGGCTGATACTTATTTTGACAATCATTACCTTTTTGACGAAGAAAATGCAATAAAAAAACCTAAGCATATCGGGAAGAACAGTATAGATTTATTGATTATCAACACCATTGTTCCCATGCTTTTTTGCTATGCTAACGAAAAAGATGAAAAAGACTATCAGGAAAGAGTACTCAATTTCTTAGAACAAATTAAACCTGAATACAATTCCATTGTTAAAAAATGGATAAGTATCGGATGGAAAGTTGATAATGCATTTCAATCTCAAGCATTACTCGAGCTTAAAAATAAGTATTGTGATCAGAAAAAATGTTTACAATGCAGGATTGGGAACGATTTGTTGCAAAAAAATGCTGTTAAGTAAGCAGTAAATCTGCTAATTCATTTAAATTAATTCCATTAAAATTACCGGAACTCATCATCAATAGATTCTTATGCTTCCAGTTTGTTTTTTGTAAATATTCAACCAATAAACCCGAATCAGTAAAAACCTGTAAATCAATTCTGTTAAAAGCATGTTTTACATCTTCAACTGAAATGGAATGTAACTTTTTATGTTCAATAGTATGTGGATTAAAATAAACAATGGCTTCGTTGGCGGCCTGCATACAATTTTTATATTGCAACAGAAATTCCTGGGTCAGACTGCTGAACGTATGTAATTCCATACATGCAACTAGTTTTCTGTCTTTAAATTGTTCTTTTACAGCTGAAGTGGTGGCTTTTAGTTTGGAAGGTGAATGGGCAAAATCTTTGTAAATAGTGCTGACATTATTAGCTTTAACCAATTCTAATCTTTTGGAAGCGCCTTGGAAAGAAGGTATCGCCCTAAAGAAATCTTCATCCGAAATACCAGCCTGATTGCAAACCATTCGAGCACCATTGAGGTTCATTAAATTGTGATTGCCAAATATATGCAAAGGGATTTCTTTATCCTTGAATAGAATATATGTAATGCCGTTTCTGATGCTATGTGTTGGAATTGAGTAAGGGAATTTTTTTATATCTACTCTTGATTGTATTGCCACATCCACTACTTCAGGGTCTTCATCACAATAAATCAATTTACCTTTTTTTGTAATGAGATTTACAAATATATTAAATTGCTCAACATAATTTTTAAAAGTTGGAAAAACATTGATATGATCCCATGCAATTCCACTAAGTAAAGCAATATCAGGCTCGTAAAGATGAAACTTAGGTCTTAGATCGATGGGTGAAGTAAGATATTCATCTCCTTCAATAATCATGTATTTTGCAGCATGACTGAGTTTTACCATTACTTCAAAACCCTGGAGCTGAGCTCCCACCATGTAATCGCAATCGATGTTCAAATGGTTAAATACATGAATAATCATAGAGGTAATGGTTGTTTTGCCATGACTGCCTCCAA
>JBAXNW010000060.1:0-21212 GCA_037133555.1 Bacteroidota bacterium | reverse complement strand
GGAGTTTTGTTAAACAAACCAACTTTGGCTACTGTAGCCACAAGTGGTAGTTATATCGATTTGAGTAACAAACCTAGCATTCCTGCTGCCCAAGTTCAAACGGATTGGAATGCTGTATCTGGCACAGGAGTTTTGTTAAACAAACCAACTTTGGCTACTGTAGCCACAAGTGGTAGTTATACCGATTTGATTAACAAACCAACCATTCCTGCTGTCCAAGTTCAAACGGATTGGAATGCTGTAACTGGTACAGGAGTTTTGTTAAACAAACCCACTTTGGGTACTGCTGCTGCGGCTAATACCGGTACTTCATCGGGCAACGTACCTGTGTTGGATGGTACAGGGAAAATACCAAATGCACTGCTCAACGTTACCGGACTTGCCTATAAAGGAAATTACAGTTTGTCTGGTAATCCAACGGTAACTGTTGAAGCCTCCGGGAATTATTATATTATATCAGTTGCAGGAACAGAAACAGGCAGTGGGTTAACCTTTGCTGCCAGCGACTGGATGATTAGCAATGGCACAGCCTGGCAAAAGATAGACAACACCCCAATAGTAAGCAGTGTAGCCGGAAAAACAGGTGCTGTTGTTCTTAGCGGAGCCGATATTACATCCGGCACATTAGCTATCGCCAATGGCGGAACAGCTGCCTCCGATGCAGCCGGAGCAAGAACAAATCTGGGCTTGGGCACTGCTGCTTTGGTAAACACCGGTACTTCATCGGGCAACGTTCCTTTGTTGGATGGAACTGGTAAAATCCCCAGTGCGCTACTCGGCCTTACAGGGCTTGCCTATAAAGGAAATAAAAGCTTATCAGGAAATCCAACTGTAACAGTTGAAGCCTCCGGAAATTACTACATTATATCTGTTGCAGGAACAGAAACAGGTAGTGGGTTAGCATTTACCGCCGGCGACTGGATGATTAGCAACGGAACAGCATGGCAAAAAATAACCAACTCGTCGGCAGTAAGCAGTGTAGCCGGAAAAACGGGTGTAGTAACACTTGCAGGAGCAGATATAACTTCGGGCACTGTGGCGGTAGCCAATGGCGGCACAGGAGCTACCACGCTTACCGGCTATATCATGGGAACGGGTACAACTGCCATGACAGCTTCTGCCACAATTCCTGCGGCAAATATATCAGGCACAGTAGCAATTGCCAATGGCGGTACCAATGCTACAACCGCAAGTGCAGCATTAACAAATTTAGGAGCAGCAGCAATAGCATCCCCAACATTTACCGGTACACCTGCTGCACCAACAGCAACAACCGGAACAAATACCACACAATTAGCCACTACTGCATTTGTGAATACTGCAGCCGGAGTTCATGCTATCGGTGATAACTATATGGGTGGAAAAGTCTTTTTTGTATATGATAATGGAACGCATGGCTTAATAGCAGCAACTGCAGATCAAAGTACTAGTATTAAATGGTATCCTGGTCCTAACACATCTACCTTTACAAACACAATGGCATTGGCTTTAAGTGTAGGAAGCGGCTCAAAAAATACGGCAATTATAATTGCTAATCAGGGTCTTGGGGATGGAACAAATTATGCAGCAAGGATTTGTAATGAATATTATGTAACTATTGGTGGAGTAAATTATGGAGATTGGTACTTACCTTCTCACGCCGAGCTTACTTTACTTTATTACCAAAGAGCAGTAATTGGTGGCTTTAGTACTGGCTTCTATTGGAGTTCTTCGGAGTCCTCCTATAACAGTGCCTATAGCCTGTACTTCAATGATGGCACTATGAACGGCTTCAACTGGAAGGGCGACTATAAATATGTCCGCGCAATTAGGGCTTTTTAACCACCTGCCTGCCTGCCGGTAGGTTTAACTATTCATAAAACCACGAAGCCGGCAGCTTATTATGGCAAAGTAACGCCATTACAGGTAAAATCCATATTAGGAGCAGCAAGCTACCATTGAAGCTCAACAAAAACAAATTGATGGACTGAAAGCTGAAAACACAGCTATGAAAGCGAAAGTAGAAACTATAGACCAACTGAAAGCCGAAGTGGAAGCGATAAAAAAATCGATGAACGAGACCAAAATTACTGGAATAAATAAATAAGAGGAGTAAATTATAAAATCATTAGATATGAAAAAACCAATCTTAATGTTCATGCTATTTTTGGTTTGCACCTTAGTGTACAGCCAAAATTTTACGCTGCAACTGCTCACTTCTTCCGGCGGACAAACGGATAACAACACCTATAAGACTTCGTGGTCGATAGGAGAAGTGATCAACGAAACAGCTGTTTCGGGAACTATGAAACTCTATCAGGGTTTTCAGCAGGGAGACTTCTGCACAGCCCCCAGCATCAACAGCCAAACTACCGCTGCACAAACTCAATGTATGGGAGGTTCATTCTCTGCAATCAATGTAACTGCTTCAGGAACTATGCTAGCCTATCAATGGTACAGCAAGGCTGATGAAGTTGCTTCAGGAGGCACTGCTGTGGGGACAAATACCTATACTTATACAGCCTCGGCCAGTGTTGCCGTCACTTTGTATTACTATTGTGTGGTCACTGGTGAATGTGGAACGGCAACGAGCACGGTTTCCGGAGCCTTTGTGGTTCGTCCAGCTTTTACTGCTGGCGAAATTTCTAATACAGGGCAAATCATTTGTTACAACACCACCCCAACAACTATCATTGGCAGTACAATTGATGCCAGTGGAGGTGATAATACTATTACCTATACGTGGAAATCTTCTGCCGATGCCTATACTGCTGCTATCAGTGGTGCTGCGTCAGCAACTTATTTGCCATCCTCAACATTGACTGCAACTACTTCCTATAAACGTTATGCCAAGGATAATACTTGCAATATTACACCCAGTGTTTCAACAGGAACTTGGACAGTTACAGTTCGCCCTCAGTTTACAGCAGCATCCATCAATACAACAGGCGAAACCATTTGCTATAATACTACTCCAACAACTACCATTGGCAGTACAACGGAAGCCGGCGGTGGTGACAACAGTATTACCTATAGCTGGAGATCATCTGCCGATGCCTATACTGCTGCTATCAGTGGTGCTGCGTCAGCAACTTATTTGCCATCCTCAACATTGACTGCAACTACTTCCTATAAACGTTATGCCAAGGATAATACTTGCAATATTACACCCAGTGTTTCAACAGGAACTTGGACAGTTACAGTTCGACCTCAGTTTATCTTAGGAACAATCAATGTAACAGGAGAAACGATTTGCTATAATTCTACTCCAACAACTACTATTGGCAATGCAACTGAAGCCAGCGGTGGTGACAACACCATTACCTACAGCTGGAGATCATCTGTGGATGCCTATACTGCTTCAATTAGTGGTGCTGCTTTAGCAACTTATCTGCCATTATCAACACTGACTGCAACCACTTCATACAGACGTTATGCCAAGGACAATACTTGCAATATTACACCCAGTGTTTCAACAGGAACTTGGACAGTTACAGTTCGACCTCAGTTTATCTTAGGAACAATCAATGTAACAGGAGAAACGATTTGCTATAATTCTACTCCAACAACTACTATTGGCAATGCAACTGAAGCCAGCGGTGGTGACAACACCATTACCTACAGCTGGAAATCATCTGTGGATGCCTATACTGCTGCTATCAGTGGTGCTGCGTCAGCAACTTATTTGCCATCACCAACATTGACAGCAACTACTTCCTACAAACGTTATGCCAAGGACAATACTTGCAAAATTACACCCAGTGTTTCAACAGGAACTTGGACAGTTACAGTTCGACCTCAGTTTATCTTAGGAACAATCAATGTAACAGGAGAAACGATTTGCTATAATTCTACTCCAACAACTACTATTGGCAATGCAACTGAAGCCAGCGGTGGTGACAACACCATTACCTACAGCTGGAAATCATCTGCCGATGCCTATACTGCTGCTATCAGTGGTGCAGCATCACCAACTTATCTGCCATCCTCAACCTTAAATGCAACAACATCTTACAAACGTTATGCCAAGGATAATACTTGCAATATTACACCGAGCGTTTCAACAGGAACTTGGACAGTTACAGTTCGACCTCAGTTTATCTTAGGAACAATCAATGTAACAGGAGAAACGATTTGCTATAATTCTACTCCAACAACTACTATTGGCAATGCAACTGAAGCCAGCGGTGGTGACAACACCATTACCTACAGCTGGAGATCATCTGTGGATGCCTATACTGCTTCAATTAGTGGTGCTGCTTTAGCAACTTATCTGCCATTATCAACACTGACTGCAACCACTTCATACAGACGTTATGCCAAGGACAATACTTGCAATATTACACCCAGTGTTTCAACAGGAACATGGACAGTTACAGTACGTCCTGAATTTACGTCAGGAAGTATAGCAATAAGCGGAGAAACGGTTCCCTATGATGGAAATCCTTTAATAATCAACAACGTATTGCTCTCCAGCGGAGGCAATGCAAGTATAACGTATCAATGGCAAAGTAGTACAGATATAGGATTTTCTTCTCCAACTACGATTGCCAGTAGCAATGCTGCAACCTATGATCCTCCGGCTAATATTTTAGTAACTACCTGGTATCGTCGTCAGGCCAAAGATGGAAGCTGCAATACCAGCTTTACAACTTCGTCAGGGATTTGGAAAGTTGCTGTAAATAGTGCATCCAGCCTTTTCGTTACCAATAATCTGAACAGTGGTTATGGTTCCTTACGGGATGCCATTGAGCATATTTCGGAAGGTGGCATTGTAACATTTACTATTGGTATCAACAATCAAACCATTAATTTAACAACAGGTACACTAATTATTGATAAAAATCTAAGTTTTGACAATAGCAATCATGTTTCCGGAATTTCTATAGGTGGCAGTGGTGATAATATCACTATTATGCCCGGTAAATCACTAACACTCTCAACGGGGAGTCGGTTTGCAATTTTAGGTAATATCAAAAACAACAGTGGTAAGGGAAGTGCAGGCTTAGTTATCAATTCAGGTGCCTCATTTATCCACAATACGGTTGATTTATCGGCCACTGTAAAAAGATTGCTAAATCCGGGCTGGCATTTGTTTGGATCTCCGTTTAAGCAAAATACGGGATCTTCATTGGCTGGGCTGAAACCTGTTAGCGGAACTGTTCAGATGATTCCATATACCAATGGCATCAATTGGGGAACTGCGGTTAGCTCGCCATATTACTATTTCCTACCTACTGTGGGTTACGCTGTTAAACCAACTGCTGCAGTTAATGCCACTCTAACAGGGAATTTGTATTACAGTCCAACGGATTATACCATCCCTTTAATTTACAACGGAACGGCAGCTACGCAAAGCTGGAACCTGTTGTCCAATCCATATACTTCTTATATTAATTGGAATTTATTGGGGAAAACCAATCTGAATACCAGTTTGTACATATGGGACAATGCATTGTATCCTTTGTATACGCCGGTGACTAATGCGGCTTATTTCAGGACTTACAACTCCTGCAACAATGTGGGCGTTCCAGCAGGAACAACGCCTTATATAGCTCCATTACAAGGCTTTTTTGTAAGAGCCGTTTATACAGGACCTAAGTTGAGTTTCCTTCCATCGGCTCGTTTGCATTCTACCTTAGGTTTTTACAAAGGCTACACCAATACTGAAATCTTGGTCCGATTGAAAACAGAAACCGAAATGGGTGCTGACGAACTGGTTATTTGTAAAAATCCGGATGCAGCAATTGGTTTTGAACAATTTGATTCTGAAAAGCTGTTTGGTGGAATGTCCATTGAGTTTTACTCACAGTCAGCTACAGGCGAAAAACTGGTTATTAATACCATCAATTCGACAGAGACGATTATCCCATTGGGTATCAACGGAAGTGCTGGAGCCAAAGGCAAAATTACCGCCTTTGCAATGGAAACAGCTGAACAGGTTTATCTGGAAGATAGGTTGAAAGCTAAATTCATCAGCTTGACAGAAAACACAACGTATGATTTTGAATTTTCAACAGATCAGCTCATCGGAAGATTCTTTGTTCATTTCGGGGTTGTTAATACTATACCGATGACTTCTGATGTAAAAGTTTTTGTCATCGAAAATCAGCTCAATGTAATGGCTCAAACCGGTGAGGAATTGCAGCAGATAGAGATATTTGCATCCAACGGAGCCCGTGTTTTCAAAACGGAGCCTGGTAAAACCAATTTGTTTACTACAGAATTACAATTGTCACCAGCTATTTACCTGGTGAGGGTTAAAACTAATTTGACTACGCAAAATGTGAAGATTAGGCTGTAGGGATATCAATTAATAATTTGGAGACAATAAACAGTGACGTGTGACGGAACGACTGAGAGAACGAGGGCGAATAATAGATGTTGAACAATTATTGACATCTTCTGAATGTTCAAAAAGCAGAAAGTATTTGTAGTTAGGCAATAGTTTTAATGCAAATTATGCTTGTTTTAAAACGGCATTGAATTAATTTAAAAAAAATCTATTTTTTTTTATAAATCATAAAAAGGTCAGTTAACCTTCTTTCTGGAGTGTAAAAATGGAGTGTAAAAATAAAAAAGGATAGTAAACGCATTGATTTACTATCCTTTTTTATTATTTTGTGCGGAGAGTGAGGGATTCGAACCCCCGGAACCTTGCAGTTCAACGGTTTTCAAGACCGCCGCAATCGACCACTCTGCCAACTCTCCGATGCAAAAGTACAAAAAAAATCAATTCTACAAAGAACTTAGATGCTTTTTTTGTGCTTATTTTAGAAGTAAATACATAAGTAAAAGAATATCAATAAAATAAAAAATATTATTGAAATAAATTCTAAAATACTTTAAATTTTAAATGCGATGGCTGCGTTCATTAATGAAAAAAGAAAAGATAATTATTTGTATCTTTGCCTTTCATTAAAATTTGGCATGGGGATAATTATTAGGCAAAGCATTAAAGGTTCAATTGTTACATATTTAGGCGCTTTTTTAGGTTTTATTACAACAGCAGTCGTTGCAAATTATTTTCTAACCAAAGAACAATTCGGTCTTACAAGAGTATTAATTGAAGCTGCTATTATTGTTTCTGTGTTTGCTCAATTGGGTTTATCATCCTCTGCTATTAAATTTTTCCCACAGTTCAAAACCTCAGATGGACGAAACCATGGATTTCTATTCTATTTATTTGTTGTACCATTATTTGGATTACTCATTTTTGGTTTGTTGTATGTATTCTTAAAACCCGAAATTTATAGCTATTTTTCTAAAAATTCAGCTTTATTTGTAAAGTACTTTTATTGGGTAATTCCTTTGGCTTTTTTTATAACTTATATGACTGTTTTTGAAACGTATGCATCGATTTTATCACGCATAGTGGTGCCAAAAATAATCAAAGAAATTGTAATAAGGGTGCTCACCGTTGCATTATTTGCTCTTTTATTTTTCGGGTTTATCAGCTTAAATATGTTTGTTGGAATTTTTATTTCAATATACGGTCTTGCCATGTTGCTCAATATCTTCTATATATTTAAGATTTCTGCCTTCTCCCTTAAACCGAAATTTTCTTTTATTTCGCCAGAACTTAAAAGAAAAATAATTACGTATTCCCTTTTTATTATTGGTGCTTCGGTAGGTACCAGCATAGTAGGTAAAATTGATATTTTTATGATTTCAGGCGTAATGGGATTAGGTTATGCTGCGATATACAGCATGGCTTATTACATGGCCAGTATTATTGAAATACCTTCTCGTTCGATACTTGCGATTTCTTATCCCATCGTTTCAGCGGCTATCAATGAAAATAACTGGGAAAAAGTAAATGATATGTATAAAAGGATTTGTCTGAATCAATTACTTATTGGATGTTTTATTTTTCTTGTGATTTGGGTAGGGGTAGACGATATTTTTAAAATTATTCCAAATGAAGCTATTTACAAGCAGGGTAAATATGTCATCCTTTTTATTGGGATTAGCAAATTATTTGATTTAGCCACTGGATTCAATTCTGCGATATTATTGTTTTCCCGCTACTATTATTATATGTTGTTTTTTATATTTTTTCTTTCCGGACTTACCATTGCGACCAACCTTTGGCTTATACCCATTTTTGGTATTAATGGGAGTGCCATTGCTACAGCCATTTCTATATTATTGTACAATGCAATTTTAACTTTCTTCATTTACCGGAAACATAAATCACAACCTTTTTCATTGAATATGTTTAAAAATATTGCTATATTTGCATTAACACTGGGAATAAACAAAGTTCTGTTTACTTTCTCAAATCCATTTATTGATTTGATTTATAGAGTGATAATAGCGTCAGCTATTTATGGCTTGTTGATTTATTTTTTTAAAATTTCTCCTGAATTTAATGAGTTACTGAAATCATCTCTTAAAAAAGGTGCTATTAAGAAACTATATATCTTTGGCAAGAAATAATAAAAAATTTAAATAAATAATTACATAAAATATTTATGACTTCATTAAAAATCAATATATTGCTTTGTTTTTTTTGAATGAAATTTATAGGTTTAATTATGACTGGTGTTGGATATTGTTTTAATAAAAATTATTTAAGTTGCATAAATTCAATTCATTAAATTTATGAAAAAAAACCTTTGGGTTATTTTTATACTTGCTATTATCAGTTTCTGTTTGGTAAACGCTATTGTTGAGATTTGTATTTATCCTCCCTGGCAGGATGATGTCAGTTATGCTGATATAACTCATAGCGTAATAGCAAACAATACGCTGAGACTGAACTTGTTTTTTTCTCCAGTGAAAGCTTTTATCTGGGGCCCCGTATATTTTTATTCTCAAAAAATAATACTTTCAATCTTAGGATTCGGAATGTGGCAATTCCGGATTTTAAATCTTATTTCAGGCATATATTTATTGTTTATTTTCTGGTTAATTGCGAAGAAACTAAAATTTTCAAATTTAAATACATTGATTTATATTGCTTTAATAGGATTTGATATTCGATATGTATTTGATTTGTCAAGTGGGCGAATGGATATGTATGCTTTGGCTCTTTTTATGAGCGCATGGCTTTTGTTTCAAAACAAACTAAATAAAAAATATTTCATTTTTATTATTGCCGGTGTGTTGGCTGCCTTGTCTTTTCTGACTTCTCCAAGGATAGGATTCTATTTTTTGATTTTTATATTAACGTTTGTCGTTGAATTAATTAAAACAGAAAATAGAACAAAAACATTTTTGCAATATTTTATTTTTGGCCTTTCCATATTACTGCCGGTTTTGGTTTGGGTTTATGCAACTTATGGGAGTATTTTTGGGTATGTTAATTTTTACATTGATTCTCCTTTGGTTGCAAAGCATTATGGGGGTTCATTTTTCCCAATGGAATATCAGATACCTTCTATTCTATTGTGGTTGCTTTCTGCTGTTTATGTATTAAAAACCAAAGAAAATAGATTCAATCCAATCTTGCTTGCTTTTTATGCATTGCCTGTTTTTCATTTATTGTTTATCAAAGAAATGGGACCCTATTCAGCAATGTTGATGCCATTTATCTATCTGGGAATCGTTTATGCCGTGAATAGTATACCGAGAAAAGAACTTTCCATACTACCAGGTGTAATTGCATTATTCATGCTTTTTTATTCGTTTTCGTCTACATTTACAAGCGTTTATTTAGAATTTGAACATCCTGTTTCTTTCAGCAGTTTTTTTAATTCTCAACAAATTAAAAAAAGCAATGTATTGGCTGATTATTATTACTATTATGCGATAACAGAAAACCAAAACAGATATATTTCATACAATGATAATAAAGCAGACTTAAGTATACAGCATCTGAATAATTCCTCTATCGAATATGCGGTAATATCAAAAGACAATTATATAAAAAACAGTAAAATTTTTAAAGATCTTGGATTTGTAGTTCTTGCTGAATATCAATCAAAAAGGGAAATAGATTTTTTCTATAAGCTTGCCATCTTCCTTAAAAAGAATTTTAGTAAAAAAGCCATTAGGAATGGATATGATGGTTTCGTCCTCAAAAGAAATATGGTATTAACACATTGATTAAGATGCTACTGTGATGTTTATGTATTCAAAGATAACAATAAGATATAAGTTGAGACAATTTTTAAAAAAACCCTTTGAATGTATTGAGGATGATTTTTTTAAAGAAGAAATAAAACAAAGGGTTTATTAGATACTGCATCTTTGTAAAATAAAAAAATAACAATGGAAACACCTATATTATTCATATTATTTAGTCGCTATCATCTGGCTCAAAGAGTTTTTGATGAAATTAAAAAGCAAAAACCTAAATATTTATATGTAGCCGCTGACGGCCCCCGCGTCAATTATAAAGATGAAGCCGAACGTTGCCAACAAACACGTGATATTATTAAACAAGTAGATTGGGATTGTGAAGTAAAGACTTTATTTTATGATCAAAATATGGGTGCAGCTAAAGCTTTGAGTTCATCAATCTCTTGGTTTTTTGAAAATGTTGAGCAGGGGATTATTTTTGAAGAAGATTGTTTGCCCCACCAGGATTTTTTTCCTTATTGTGAGGAATTGCTTGAAAAATATAAAGATAATCAGCAAGTTATGTTTATCAGTGGGGATAATTTTCAGGATGGAATACAAAGAGGCGATGCGTCCTATTATTTCTCGGCATTCCCTCATATTTGGGGCTGGGCATGCTGGCGTCGCAGCTGGGATGGATATGATTTTTTATTGAAAAATTATTCAAACAAAGCATTCAAAACAACTTTGAAACAATATTTCCCGTCTTGGCTTGAACAACAAGTATGGTTGGATAGATTTTTATTGATGAAAAAACAAGCCATCAATACCTGGGATTACCAATTGACATTTAATATATGGAAAAATCAAGGTTTGGCCATACTTCCCAATGTAAATTTAATCTCAAATATAGGTTTTGGAGCAGATGCTATCCATTGTACAGATGAAAATCATAAATTTGCGAATATACCTATTCACAGTATTTTGCCTTTAAAGCATGCAAGTCTAATTGAAAGAGATTTGGCTGCAGATGAATATTTTTATAGAACCTATTATTACAAATCATTGTTGAGTATCCTATATAGAACTTTTAAAAGATTAATTATAAAATAATAATTTCAGAATGGATTTAAAATTATTTATTCCTCCTATCGTTTTCGCTGTTTTTAAAAGAATTAAAATGCAATTCGTCAGGAAACACCAGATAGGTAATCACTTTATTGATATTTCACCTGGTATGGCATTGCCAAACAATCAAAAGAAATATAAATTATACGATAGATTCTTACCTGTTTTAGCGAGTCAGCTTCCTGCAAATGGTGTAATTATTGATGTTGGCGCAAATATAGGCGATACTGCTATAGCCATGCTTCATTATTGCCAGAACCCAATTTATTGTGTTGAACCTTCTGAATATTTTTATAAATTTCTAGAAAAGAACGTTCAGAAGCTGCCTTCAACAATGCAACAAAGAATTAAAATGATACAAAAACTGGCCGGAACTGGTAAAATTTCGGGAGAACTCGAGCATTTAAAAGGAACTGCAAGTATAAAAATAATTGAGAATGAAGGTGAAGCAACACATTCTCCTTTAGATAGTTTAGTAGATGTTGCGGATGTAATACTATTAAAGGTTGATACCGATGGATTCGATTTTGATGTAATAAAATCAGCAGAGAAAACATTGACCAGTTCAGAACCCATTTTGTTTTGGGAAAACGAAATTTCAGAAGATTTTCAATACAAGGGATTTGAAGAACTCTATGTTTTATTGACGGATAAAAAATATAAGTATATCTATGTTTTTGATAATTTTGGAAATTTGATTCTAGAGGAGTGTAATTTTGAAACCTTGAAAAGTATAAATGCCTATTTATACAGCATGAAAAAATACGATTGTACGAGAACATTCCATTATACCGATATACTCGCTGCTACTGAGAAAAATGTTTCAATTGTTAGAAATGCAATAGAAGTATATAAAAATGAATGGATTAAAAAATAACAAGATTTAATACAAATAAAATGCAACGGAAAATATTAAAATGGGGAAGTAATTGTATACATTTTCTTACAGCTCCTTTACAACGAAAGGCTGAAACTTCATTATTGGCATTAGGAAGCTTATTGTCAAATCAACAATGGTCGATACCATCAAACAATATCAATGATTTTGAATTTAAAATATTTTCGCAGAGAGGCGAAGATGGTATTATTCAATATTTAATTAAACATCTTGCAATTAAAAACGAATCCTTTATCGAATTCGGGGTTGAGAATTATATGGAATCTAACACCCGATTTTTATTGATGCATAACAACTGGAGCGGATTTGTTATAGATGGATCAGAAGAAGCAATGAAAAGCCTCAGAAAAAGAGAATGGTTTTGGGCTTATAATTTGCATGCCAAAACTGCATTTATTGACAAGGAAAATATCATGCAGTTGATGAATGAATCAGGTTTTCAGGATTTAGGTTTGTTGAGTATTGATATTGATGGGAATGATTACTGGATTTTTGAGCAAATTGATATGTTAAAGCTTAACCCCTCAATTATTATTGCCGAATACAATGCACTTTTTGGTGCTGAACGGGCGATCTCCGTTCCTTACAATAAGAACTTCTATCGAACAGCAGCTCATTCGAGTAATCTTTATTTTGGAGCTTCATTAGCTGCTTTACAGCATATAGCCAAACAAAAGAATTATGAATTAGTTGGATGTAACAAGGCAGGTACCAATGCTTTTTTTGTCAGAAAAGATTTGCTGAACGAAAAGATTTGCCCTATCCCTCTTCATTTTGCCTACAAAGAAGATAAATGCAGGCAAAGCAGAGACAAAAACAATAAACTCTCTTTGCTCTCTGGCGATGAAAGAATGAATGCCATTAAAGGGCTTGATGTAATAAATGTGATTACCAATACGCTTGAGAAACTCTAAGTTGATTTCAATACCTAACCAACTAAAAATATGAATAAACTATTTCTTGCTTTTGTTTTGCTTATCTATAAGATTGAATATATTGTATTTCAATTACTTCCTTCTAGAAGCGAAAAAAGCATTTTAGTTGTTCGAATTGATGCCATTGGAGATTCAGTGATATGGTTTGATGCAGCCAAAGAATTTCGCAAACATTTTCCTGACAAACAATTGGTATTGCTATGTAATATTGCCTGGAAGGAAATTGCAACAGCTATGCCTTATTTTGATGAAGTAATCACCCTGGATAAAAACAAGTTCTTATTTAAAATAAAATACCGCTTTCAACTGCTCTTTCAACTCAAGAAACGCAAGTTCGAACAAATTTATAATCCCGTTTATTCTCGTGATTTTTTTACCCATGATGTTTTAATTCATCACCTTCGTTCCAATGTTAAAGTTGGATATAAAGGGAGTTACGCGAATACGAGTAATACGTTAAAAGGTTTTAGTCCTGATTTTGTAAAATATACAACTGTGCTAGAAAATCAAGCAGATAAATGGTATACTCGCTTGATAAAGAGTGACGAAATAGAAATAATGGAGCTTTCACGGAACGCTCATTTTATTAGAAAATGTTTGAATCCAAATTTCAGTTCTCAGCTTCCAGAAGTTCCGTTTGAGCTGCCAAGCTTTCCAAATTTACCCGATAAGTATGTGGTCTTATTTGTCGGAGCAAGTACAACTAGGAAGCTTTGGAAATCAAAAAATTACCTAAAAATTATTGAAGGAATTACAGCTGAAAATATTCTTATTTGTGGGGGAAAGGGTGATGAACCTAATTGGGAGCAAATTAATAAAAACCTAAAAACAAGTAAAAATATAACGAACTTAATTGGGAAAACATCTCTTTTAGAGCTATTTACTATCATTCAAAAGGCCAGTTATATAATAACAAATGATACTTCTGCTTCTCATATCACAGTGGCCGTAAAAACACCATCGGTATGTCTACTTGGTGGGCCTCATTTTGGTCGTTTTCAGCCTTATAAAGTTGAACAAATTTCAGAAGAAGATAAAAGATATTTTCCAAAAGTTGTTTATTATAAAATGGATTGTTATGGATGCAATACAAATTGCATTTATATCAAAGATAAAAAAACGATCTGGCCTTGTATTGATAGTATTTCGGTTGAACAGGTTCTAGAAAAATTAAGGGAAATTGAAACAGAAGCAATCTAATACATGTAAATTGATTTCAGGATATTAACGTTATAATCATAAAACTATTTTTTCCAATGACAACTCATACACCTCTGATAAGCATTATAACCGTTGTTTTTAATGCCAAAAATGACTTGGAAAAAACGATACTGAGTATTCAAAAACAAAGGTTTAAAGATTTTGAATACATAGTTGTGGATGGTGGGTCAAAAGATGGAACCTTAGATATCATTCATCAATATAATCAGCAGATATCAACCTGGATTACTGAACCAGACCGCGGTTTGTATGATGCCATGAATAAAGGTATCATGCTTTCGAAAGGGAAGTTCTTATGGTTTATCAATGCAGGAGATGAAATTTATGACGCAACTACCCTTGAAAATCTATATTCAATTGACGGTTTTTCGTCTGACATTTATTATGGAGAAACTGCCCTTATTGATGAAAATGGGAATATACTGGGTACAAGAAGTAAAATGAGTACACGTAAACTTCCTGAAAAATTAAACTGGAAGAGCTTACAAAGAGGAATGGTAGTTCAGCATCAGTCCTTTATTGTAAGCAAAGAAAAATCAGTATTGTATAATTTAAATTATAAAGTTTCAGCAGATATTGACTGGGTAATTATTTGCTTAAAAAACTCAACTAAGATAACGCATACTAATTTAGTATTGTCTAAATTTCTGACAACAATGACATTAGGTATCCCCGGTGGGGGCTTTTCTTCAAAAAATCATACATTAGCATTAAAAGAAAGATTCGAAATATTTAATATACATTATGGCATCTTCGCAAACGTTTTCAACCATTTGTTTATTTTGCTGAGAGCCATTGTAAAATATCTTCAGCAAATTATTCCTTTTTCTTCATAAAATTGCTGTAAATAATTCCAGAGATAGCCAATAAAATAAACAGGATTGAACCAAAAAGGGAAACACTTTGAGCCCTGTAATAAGTTGAAGGTTCAAAACGAAATTCTACATTGTGAACTCCGGCTGGTATAACTGCAGCTCTTAGTACGTAATTAGCCCTTAAATGAGCTTCTTTTTTCCCATCAATATACATATTCCATCCTTTACCACTATTGTAGTAAACTTCAGAAAAAACAGCCAATAGTTTTTGCCCTGTTTTGCATTGGTAGGAAATATAATCTGGTCTTATTTTTATGAGTTCTATGCTTGCTTTCGATAAAGAAGTGTCATTTGTAGCTGGTAAATCAGTAAGTAAGGATGCATATTTTTTATCAACAATTGCTGTAGTACGAGGATCAAAATCCTTCAACCCTGCTATTTCCTCGTCAGCATTTTCGACCAATTTTGTATTTTTTACAAACCAGGCATATCCCAATGCAGATTTGTTTAGGATGGGTTGTCCATCTGGATTGACAATGATATATTTAGCATTTAACATGTTCAATATTTTCAATTTTGCCAATGCGCTATCAATGCTGGCATAGCTTACAGAATTTTTAAAGACCGATTGTAAAGAAGCAATTTCAGGTTGAATTGAACGGTCAACCAAATCCTGATACCTTCTGAGTTTTGCAGCATGATAACCCCCAATGGATTTGTGGAAATACGAAGTATGAGATTCGTTGAATGGATTTTTGGTTAAGTTTAATACCCTGTAATCTAAATCTTTATCTTGTAAAATATATAAATCGGCTTGCGTTGGTGAAATTAAGTTAGCTGTTTCCCTTTTTGAAATAAAGTTGTCAGCATTCAAATATCTTTTATCAACCATCCACATATCTGCTAAAACAAGTACAGCCAGAATTCCTAGAAAATATTTCTGACCCAGCTTCTTTGTAAAGTAAAAATAGATTGAAATACCAGCTAAAGCAATAAATATCAATGATCTGATAGCATCACTTCTTAACAAAGATTCCCTGTCGGTAGGTAAAGTCCCTTTTAACCAGTCTGGTAATTGTGCATCTGAAGGGGATGTGAAATTGAAAAAGGAAGATGAAAATAGTATAAATAGCATCAAAACTCCACCAACAATAATTGAAGACCATTTGAATGCTTTTATAAATTCAGCTTTTGTAATTTCCTGTTTTAATATTTTATCGAGGGCTAAAATTCCAAGAAATGGTATGCAAATTCCCGCAATTACCAATATCATGGAAACTGTCCGGAATTTATTGTACAATGGAAAATAATCTAGAAACAGGTCCGTTAGAAAGAAGTTTTTACCCCAGGCCAGCATAAATGAAAATACAACACAGCCTAACAACCACCATTTTACGGAACCTTTGACAATAAAAATACCCAGCACAAATAAAAAGATGGTAATAGCACCTAGATAACAAGGGCCTTCTGTAAATGGTTGTGGCCCCCAATAAAGCGGCAATTGTGTGATGATTTTTTTTGCATTCGGGGCATTGTTCTGAACTAAAAACTTATAGGTTTCAGAACTTTCGGGTAAAGCGCCTCCTGAAGAGCCACCCATCAGATTGGGTATTAATAAATTCATAGTTTCACCAATACCATAACTCCAAGCTGTTGCATAATCCTTATCTAAACCTGAAGTTTTATTTCCCATATTATCGGTTAATTCAGATTTTCCACGAATAGAATCTTCAGCGTATTCATACGTAATGAACAAATCTCGTGAATGTGGAAGTACAGCAAGAAAAACCGACAGCAAGAGTATTGAAGATGAAATTGCAAAATGTTTATAATTCTTTTCATAAATATATTGAATACTCATAATTACTACCAAAAGCATAATCATTAAAGCCAGATAGTAAGTAATTTGAGGGTGGTTTGAGGCAACTTCGCAACCCAGACTTAAAGCAGTCAATAATCCACCCCATAAATATTTTCGCTTGTATACCAGCAAAATCCCGGCAATTACCAAAGGGATAAATGCTATTGCATAGGCTTTTGTAATATGACCCACTGAGATGATGATGAAATTGTAAGAACCAAATGCTATAATAATAGCACCCAGAAACGCTATCCATTTGTTTACTTTTAAAGAGATAAATAAAAAATAAGCACAAATCAAATAAGTGAAAATTATTGCCATATTAAGATAAGGCAAGAAACCGAAAAAAGAAAGCAAATTGAAACAATAACTGAATACATTCCTTGATGCCTCACCCATAATCTGAAAAGCAGGCATTCCACCAAACATGGAGGTTGTCCATAATGTATATTCTCCTGTTTTAACATGGTAATCCGACAATTCCTTCATCATACCGGTAACATTAACCATGTCGGACTGCTGTATTGATTTTCCTTCAATAACAGGGCTGAAATAGATAACTACCATCAGCAAAAACAGGCCAATAATCATAAGGTGTTGCCAAACAGAAGCTTGTATTTTTATTTTAAAATTCATCTTGCTTTAATTTATGTGTTTAAAAGGATTGTATATTATTACGTACGAAAGTATAAAAAAATATACAAATCAAGCATATTTTCTAATTTTTTTTTACAAAAAAGAAAAATAACATTAAAACATTCATCCATGCTTTGCTCAATTGGTATCAAAAAACCACCAATGAATTCCTTAAAATGTTATATATTTGCTTTTTCTAATACAAGATTTTAGTTGAAAAGAGCAATAGTTTCGGTCATTAATGATTTATCTACCGATCAAAGGGTGGATAAAGTATGTAAAACACTTCAGAAATCAGGCTTTGAAGTTCTCTTGCTTGGCAGGCGCAAACACGATAGTCAGGTGTTGGCAGAACGTAGCTATTTTACTTTTCGGATGCCCCTTTTATTTGAGAAGCAGGCTGTTTTTTATGCTGAGTTCAATATTCGTTTGTTTTTCTTTTTATTGTTCAATAAATCTGATTTATTGATAGCGAATGATCTGGATACGCTGCTGCCTAATTTTCTGGTGAGTAAAATTAAAAGGATACCTTTGGTTTACGATAGCCATGAGTATTTTTGTGGCGTTCCCGAATTGGAAAACAATCGCTTTGCCCGTAAATTTTGGTTGAGTATTGAACGATTGATTTTTCCTCGTTTAAAACATGTTTTTACTGTAAATGAATCCATAGCTGATTTATATAAGAAACAGTATAAGGTGGATGTAAAAGTTGTACGAAATATTCCCCTCAGCCGTGAACTGAAAATCACAAAAACCAGGCTAGAACTTAATTTGCCCTTGGATAAAAAGATAATACTGCTTCAAGGTGCTGGTATCAACGTGGATAGGGGTGCAGAAGAACTTGTAGAAGCTATGCAGTGGGTAAATAATGCGGTGTTGCTCATTATTGGTGGAGGAGATGTAATTGAAGCGCTAAAATTGCTGAGTACTCAACTTAATTTGAACGATAAAATTGTTTTTATTCCCAGGCTTGCATTCAACGACTTGTATCATTATACAGTTTTGGCTGATTTGGGCTTGACATTGGATAAAAACACCAATATTAATTACCGAATGAGTTTACCCAATAAATTGTTTGACTATATCCAGGCAGGCATTCCTGTTTTGTCTTCCGATCTTTTCGAAATCCGTAAGATCATCGAAAAATATGCCATAGGTGAAATTATTCTAAATCATCAGCCAGAACATATTGCCATGCATATCAATCAATTGCTTGCAAATGAAGAATTATTGGCTGGCTACCGTAAAAATACGATAAATGCAAACCAGGAATTGTCCTGGGAAAATGAAGAAAAAGAACTTATCAACGTATATCAAAAATATGCCTGATCAACATCTACATATCATATCTTTTAATGTGCCTTATCCACCCAATTATGGTGGTGTTATTGATGTTTTTTATAAACTCAGGGCATTGCATGCCTTGGGTGTAAAGATTCATCTGCATTGTTTTGAATATGGCCGGGAAATTCCAGCTGAATTGGCTGCTTATTGCGAAGATTTATACTTCTACAAAAGGAAAACCAATGCCTTGTCAACCTTAACGTTAAAACCCTACATTGTTGCCAGCCGTAATTCAGAAGAATTGATAGAGCGATTGTTACAAGATAATCATCCCATATTGTTCGAAGGCTTGCATTCCTGTTATTATATAAATGACAAGCGCTTGAAGAACAGGATGAAAATCTACCGCGAAAGCAATATCGAACATTTGTATTATTTAAATTTATTCCGTTCTGAGAAAAATTTAGGGCCTAAGTTTTATTTTCTAATGGCTGGTATCAAACTCCGTTTTTATCAAAGTGTATTAAAACACGCTGATTTAATGTTGGTAGTGTCTCAAGATGATAGCGACTACTTGAAATCAAAATTTAAAAAGAACAAAATCGTTTATTTACCTAGTTTTCATGCAAATGAATCTATACATCTTATTCCCGGAAAAGGTGATTATGTGTTGTACCATGGAAATTTATCGGTTGCTGAAAATGAATATGCTGCAACGTATCTGGTAAAAGAAGTTTTTAATGATATTCATATTCCGTTTAAAATCGCTGGCTTACATCCTGACAAAAGACTGCAGAAACTGATTGAAGACTACCCTCATATTGAATTGATTGACAGTCCAGATGATGAAAAAATGCTATCGCTTATACAAAATGCTCAGATTAATATTTTGCTGACTTTTCAGGCTACAGGCTTAAAATTAAAGTTATTGAATACTTTGTACAATGGCCGTTTTTGTTTGCTAAACCACAAAATGCTTGCAGGAACAGGATTGGATGCTTTGTGTGAGATTGCGGATACATCATCCTCATTAAAAGAGAAAGTAAGCAGTTTGTTTGACAGCGAATTTGATTTTGCTAAAGTGCAACAAAGGCAAACCGTATTGGATGAAAATTATTCGAATAATAAGAATGCTCAAAAAATAATTGCCTTAATTTTCGGATAGCACTTTCCCGTTTTCGCATCTTAAGGTACGCGAAGGGAATTTTTCAATCATCATAAAATCGTGCGAAGCCATTAAAACGGCTCTTCCGTTTTTACTGATGTCAATCAGCAGATTGATAATGCCTTCTGAAGTTTCGGGGTCGAGATTTCCGGTAGGTTCATCGGCAAGTATAACTTCCGGATCATTGAGCAGGGCTCTGGCGATAGAAACTCTTTGCTGTTCTCCGCCTGATAATTGATGGGGCATTTTAAAACCTTTGCTTTCAAGTCCAACTTTTTCCAATACTTCATGAATTCTTTCTTCCATGGCAATTTTGTCTTTCCATCCGGTTGCCTTTAACACAAAAACAAGATTTTCTTTCACGCTTCTGTCGCTCAGCAATTGAAAATCCTGAAAAACAATTCCTAATTTACGCCTTAAAAAAGGAATTTCTTTCGTTTTAATCATTTTTAAATCAAAATCAGCTACCATAGCATTGCCTTCAACAACCTGCAAATCGGCATAGAGGGTTTTCAGCAAAGATGATTTTCCGGTTCCTGTTTTCCCGACTAAATATACAAATTCACCTTTTTCGATACTAAGGTTTACTTCCGAAAGTATCAATATATCGTTTTGGTAAACAGCTAAATTTTCAAGTTGAATGATAATATCTAAAGCCATGTTTTTTTGATTTTGATTTTGTAAAAGTATAAAAAAAATAGCAATTTCAAAAAAGCTTTTGGATATTTATCAAGCAATAAATAATACGTGAATTAACTTTCTTTTTATAATAACTAAAAACAAACACTTATATGAATCAGTCATTATATGAAAATTCAGACCATGCTCTTTTTAGTTATATAAGCTATTGAAGGAAAGTCTATTGAATTATATGCGTAAATTGTGAAACTATTTTTTCAACTTCTTCAGGGTTTTGTGTGCCCAACAATATTTTCTTCCCATCTTTCAATTCAATTTGTAAACCCTTGTCTCCGGAAATGGTATAGGCAATATTTTTTTTCAAAGAAATAGTACGTATGCCCCAACCTCCATATTCTGAAATTGGTTTGAATTTTCTAACATAAACACTTTCAATATCTTTCCATAGTATTTCTTTTATGGAATTATGAAATGGATAAAAACGAAAGTAAATACCTTGCTCATTTATCTGGATACTCAATTTTATGGTAAGAAGAAGTAAAATTAAGAAAAATGGAAGTATTGCCATAAGTATCAAAAACCAATCTGGAGATGGATTTTCGCCAAAAGGATGTTTTAAAATAAGTTGTTCGATAAATCCATA
>JBAXNW010000059.1:0-22273 GCA_037133555.1 Bacteroidota bacterium | reverse complement strand
TTTAGAGCCTGTCCCGATTTTTCATCGGGAGGAGGAAGGGAGGGGTTGCATGAAATTTGTCCCGATTTTTCATCGGGAGGAGGTTAGGAGGGGATGTATAAAACATTTTATAGAGCCTAAAAAAATACTTTTAGATATATTATCTTTGTAATATGGTTTATATTATAGGAAGAGAAAATTTTTATTTTGGAGCTTCTGAAGAAATAATCAGGAGAGCACGCGTATTAAGAAAAACCATGACAATTCCTGAAGAGAAATTGTGGAATTACTTAAGAAGAAAACAATTAATGGCCTTGAGATTTCGTCGACAACATCCAATAAACAGATTTATTGTAGATTTTTATTGTCATGCATTTAAATTAGTTATTGAAATAGATGGAAGCATTCATCAGAAGGAGATTCAACAAGAAAGAGATGAAAACAGAACTTACGAATTACAAGCAATTGGCTTAACAGTAATCCGTTTTACAAATAATGAAATAATGACGAATATAGCCAAAGTGATAAAAGAGATTGAAATGCATATTAGCAAGATTTCTTCTACTTCAAGCAAGCCCTCCTTCCTCTAAGAGGTGAGGGATTCAAGACATCTAAATGACTCACGATTAAACAAGCTGTCTTGTCCTAACATAGGTTGACAAAATAATCAAAAAAATATCAACTTAAAACAGGATTAAAATGGAAGTCCTTCAAACATCATAGAACTTCCGATCAACGATAAAGCATTGCAAAGAGGAGCATCAGCGTTCAGGCCGGATCAGCGTCATCAGCCTTCTATTTTTTTATTTTATTGGGATGCTTGAATTCATTTGAATGAGAAAGAGCGCTATCAGCTTTAGGTAATGAGATGCATCACTTCATTCAGCAGGGGAAAAGGACTGATCAGTTTTTACTGATCACTTTCTTCATTCTGAATATTTTACGCCCACCAAAAGCAGCACCCATAAGGATTAAAATGCTTAAACCACCATCGATAGGAGCTGCGCCACCTATCACATCACCTTGGCCGGCATGGCCGGTTGGCGGAAGTGGCTGTGCATACAAAACCGCAGTTCCGATTACAATCAATGCTGTTAAAAGTATTTTTTTCATGTTTAACTTCAATATTCTATCTTCAGTCTTAAATTTTGGAGGTTTAATTCTGCAACTACAAAATTAATGTATTTTTTGCTTTCTATTCGATTTTCGTTTTATTTTTTTGTTAATTCATAAAATAACAAGAAATTTGCGATATAGTTTTCAACTTTATGCCCATTGGCTTGTTAAAAAACTTACGAAATTAAATTTATTCATTATTTTTGCGATGCAGGATAGGCTGAAGCTAAAAAGGATTTCAATGAATAGCGCTGCAAATAAAGATTTTATGCTAATTCCAAATACCGCCCTGAGGCGTTTGAAATAAATGAGTGACTGAAATCCATTGAGTTGTTGTTGATATTTTTAATTTGTTGTTGATTAAACTTGATAATATATTTCTTTAAAAGCAAAGAAAAAGTTAAAACAATTGCTTATTTTTGCAAACATAAATGCCTTGTTGGTACATCAAATTTCATGTAACTGACGGGGCGAAGCTGTATAAAAACGATTAGGATTTAGCTTGTAAGTAATTGATTTTCATTCTTACTTTTTAGAAATCTTCCTTTTTTTCATATAGAGGGAGCGAAAGGGAGACGGAGAGACTGAGCGAAAGCAGCCATCCTTTTTTTCATTCCGAGGGAGTGAAAAAGCGAAATTCCAGCCACTTTATAAACTTTATAAACTTTACTAACTTAATAAACTGAGTGATGGAACTTATAAAATTTAATGAAGTAGAAAATAAAATCATTACTTTACGTAATACTAAAGTAATTATTGACAGCGATGTTGCTCAACTTTATGGAGTTTTAACCAGAGATATAAACAAAGCTGTAAAAAATAATTTAGATAAATTCCCAGAGGGTTATTTGTTTGAATTAACGAAACAAGAAAAGAATGAACTGGTGGAAAATTTCCACCACCTCCAAAAACTTAAATTTTCATCTCAGAATCCTAAAGGTTTTACCGAAAAAGGCTTATACATGCTGGCTACTATTTTAAAAAGCCCACAAGCCACACAAACTACCCTTGCAATTATTGAACCTTTTGCAAAAATAAAAGGCTTATCTCAAACTATTAAAGAAGTTGCTGATACAAAGGACGAAAAACAAAAACATTCATTGCTGGAGAAAAGCGGCAAAATAATTGCAGAATTATTGGATGACGATTTCACAGCCAATGAAGCTGAAACGACGATTGAACTCAATTTTGCAGTACTTAAATTCAAACATACTATAAAAAGTAAGAAACTTTAAACAACTTGCCTGCCGAAAGGTAGATAAACAATTTGAAATTACTTAAAAGCGAGGGAGAAAAAGGGACGAAGAGACTAAGAGACTGAGAGACTAAGCGATCGTAGCCATTCTTTTTTTCATTCCGAGGGAGCGAAGAGACCAAGAGACTAAGAGCAGGGAGGACACATCTTTTGTCATGCTGACGAAGGAAGCATCTAAAAAAAATTAAGAATTACGAAAAAGAGACTGAGAGACTGAGCGAACGTAGCCATCTTTTTGTCATTCCGAGTGAGCGAGGAATCTCTTTAAATAATTACGAATTAAGAATTACGTAGCAGCGAAAAGACATAATAACAGCCACTTTATAAACTTTAAGAACTTTATAAACTTTCGAACTTAATACACTGAGTAATGGACCTTCAGCTTATACAAAATAAGATTTATGAGATTAGAGGATGCAAGGTAATGCTAGACTTTGACCTTGCAGAAATGTATGAAATAGAAACCAAATACTTAAAAAGATCAGTTCGGGCGAATAGTAAAAGGTTTCCTTCTGATTTTATGTTTGAACTTTCCAAAAAAGAGTTTGAAGTTTTGAGGTGCAATTTTAGCACCTCAAACAAAAGAGGAGGAAGCAGATATTTGCCTTTTGCATTTACAGAACAAGGTGTTGCGATGTTAAGTGCGGTATTAAATTCTGAAAAAGCAATAGATATAAACATTGCCATCATGAGAGCCTTTGTAATGATCAGACAGTATGCCTTAACCTATAAAGAACTCTCAGTCAGACTCAAAGAAATTGAAGGAAAATTTACAGATGTTTACGAAGCCATCAACTACCTATTAAATAAGGACAAACTCCAAACAGAACAAAATCAAAGAAAACAAATCGGATATAAAACTGACAATGATCAGTGATCAGTTAGCTTTATCTTTTCTATTTTCAAAGCTGTATGGAGCTTAGTCGAAATATTTTCAAATTTTCAAATTATCTTCCCGTATAACTGTTTCTAGCTCATACTTCACAAGAAACACTAGCACGGGACTAAGCAAAAGCTTAGCATTTTCAAATTACTTTAAAAACTTATTACAAAAATCTTCGTTGATTTAAAAGAAAAAAATATTATCATCTAATTACACGAATAAATTAATTTGTTTAATTTATGAACCAAGGTGAAATAGTCATATATCAAGCTGACGATCATAATTTTCAGATCGAAGTAAGAATTGAAAATGAGACTGTATGGCTTACACAGGCTCAAATGGCTGAATTATTTCAAACAACACGAAATAATATTACACTTCATATTGGTAATATATTCAAAGAAAATGAATTAGATATAAATTCAGTTAGTAAGGATTCCTTACTAACTGCCCAGGATGGCAAAAATTACAATACAAAATTCTATAATCTGGATGTTATTATATCCATTGGCTATCGTGTTAAATCAAAACGAGGTACTCAATTCAGAATATGGGCAAATAATGTATTAAAAGAATACCTTTTAAAAGGATATGCAACGAATCAACGATTTGAAAACATTGAAAGGGATGTATATTCTTTAAAAAAGAAAGCCGATGAATTTGAACTCCACATTAAGACGAGTTTGCCTCCCCATGAAGGTATTTTTTACGATGGACAAATATTTGATGTTTAGGGTGTTTAATATTGGGAATTATACATATCACCTCTACAAAAACAGATTATTTATTTGATAAAAACATGTCTGATAAGTTTGATTATTAAACACCCCAGGTGCCTTTGTGGCAAATCTGATAAAAACTGCATCAAAATCTATCATTGTAATTGATAACTATATTGACGACAGTGTTCTTTTGTTACTGTCAAAAAGAAATAAAGGAGTAGCTGCTACAATATACACGAATCAAATTACTCAACAATTGAAACTGGACGTAAAACGTTACAATACTCAATTTGAACCCATAGAAATAAAAACGTTTGCAAAATCTCACGACCGCTTTATCATCATAGATTCTACAGATGTTTTTCATATCGGCGCTTCCTTAAAAGACTTGGGGAAAAAATGGTTTGCCTTCTCCCGCATCAAACTGGATGCTAAAGAAATGATTCAGCAATTAGAACAGAATCAATGAGCAATTAGTAGTTTTATTTTCAAATTAATTAATTTTCAAATTACTTTATAAACTTATTGAAAATAATCTTCGTTGATTTAAAAGAAAGAAATATTATCATCTAATTACACGAATAAATCTATTAGCGAAAATTCGCGTTATGAGCGGACAAATAATCTTCTTTGATTAAAAAAAAGATTAAACCGCAAAGATTTTCGCAAAGAGCCGCAAAGAATTATCAGTTTGCCTGTCGATAGCTTAGGTAAACAGTAAGCAATTACGATGCTTCATCTTCCGTTTGTATCGTCCAACAAGCGTGTATTTTTAAAAAAATACAATTCCAATTCATTATTTTTTAGTATATTTGGGGTAAAAAATAGTATATGTTTTTCGATAATTATAAAAAATACCCCGATGCTCAGCTTAGACCTTCGCTATTCTGGGAATATGATTTAAGCCGTTTTGATTGGAACGCTATGCAAAGTATAGTTTTTCAACGGGTGATTGAACGTGGAAGAATCACTGATTTTTATGCAGTCTTAAATTTATATGGTCTTAAAGCATTTAAAGAGGGAGTTATAAATATCCCTCATCTAAATAAAAAGGATATCGCTTTTGTTTGTATTGTATTTGGAATCAAAAAACAAGAACTGAAATGTTACACACAGAAACAGTCGCGCCAAAAACACTGGAACTCTTAAAGCAATTCATGCACGACAAAAGCTTTGATAGCTTTTTGTTGGTTGGAGGTACATCCATCTCCTTACAGATAGGACACCGCATAAGTATTGATTTGGATTTATTTTGCAATCAATCCTTCGATGAGCAAAAATTAGCTGAATATCTGAGAATTGAGTATGGTTTCGAGTTAGATTTTATTGATAAAGAAACTATAAAAGGAGAAATTTCCGGTGTTAAAATTGACTGCATTGCTCATAAATATCCATGGTTGTCTTCTCCAATAGCAACAGAAGGAATTCGCCTGGCTCATCTTGAAGACTTGGCGGCAATGAAACTTAACGCCATTGTGGGCAATGGAACAAGGTATAAAGATTATATTGATATAGCTTATATGTCAACTAAAATGAGCTTAAACCAAATGTTGGCTGCCTATCAGACTAAATACAACAGCAATGGTATTATGGTGTTGAAAGCGATTGCATACTTCGATGATATTAACTTTAACGAAGCTATCACTATGTTCGACGCCAGCAAACTTGATTGGAAGAAAATAAGAAAACACTTATTGTTGATGATAAAATTCCCTGATAAAATTTTCGAAAAAATAGGATGATATGAGAAACTAAGCGAAGTGGCGAAAAGGAGAAAGGGAGACTGAAAGACTGAGAGACTGAGAGACTGAATGGTGAAATAGCTAAATTCCAGCCACTTTATAAACTTTAAGAACTTTATAAACTTTCGAACTTAATGAACTAACCAATGGACCTCCAGCTTATACAAAATAAAATTTATGAGCTCAGAGCGCAAAAAATTATGCTCGATTTTGATCTGGCTGAACTTTATCAAGTACAAACTAAAGCCTTGAATCAAGCTGTTAAAAGAAATATTAAAAGATTTCCGATTGATTTTATGTTTCGTTTATCAGTTGATGAATGGGAATTTATGCGGTCACAAATTGTTACCGCATCAGTTGAAGATAAAGTTATGAAGTCACAAAATGTGACCGCATCTCAACAAAAGAGAAATGTTACTGCAACACCCTATGCTTTCACAGAGCAAGGTGTTGCGATGTTATACAATTAATAAATTTAGTATAGTTAAGCATTACATTGTATAATGCCGATAGAGTAGCAGTTAGCGTCCAATAAATTGGACGGTTACAGATACCGTATCGGTACTAAGCGGAATATTAAATTCAGACAAGGCCATCAATGTGAACATTGCCATCATGAGAGCCTTTGTAATGATTAGACAGTATGCCTTAACCTATAAAGAACTCTCAGTCAGACTCAAAGAAATTGAAGGAAAATTTACAGATGTTTACGAAGCCATCAACTACCTATTAACTCCAAACAAAACAAAATCAAAGAAAACGGATAGGTTTTCATACGGATGATTTAATGACAGAGTAAAAACTGTAATCAGTTAACCGTTATATTTTCAAATTTTCAAATTGACTCTTTTTCAAATAACTTTACTTAACGAAAGGCAATCATAAGCTCAATATTTTCATACGATGCAAAATTTTATTTCATCTATCAATCCCAGGTATTTTTGGGATGTAAATACAACTGAATTAGATCCTTTAAAATCAAAGCGATTTATCATTGAAAGAGTATTAACATTAGGTAATCTGAAAGAAGTTAAATTAGTGCTGGCCGCTTACGGAAAACCGGAAGTCATCCAGGAACTCTGTAAACTTAATTATCTTGACCCAAAAACACTACAATTCGTTTCAGTTCTCTTTGGGATTCCTAAAAATAAATTTAAATGCTACAAACGCAAACCGTTGACCCATCAACACTGGAGTTAATTAAAAAACTTCAGGCAAAAGACTACTTAAAGGACTTTCATCTTGTTGGAGGAACAGCACTGGCATTGAAGCTGGGACATCGTCAATCCATTGATATTGATTTATTTTCAAATTTTAGTTTCGATACCCAACAAATGCTTGAATATTTAAGCATCGATTTTCAATTTAATTTATTTTATTCAGCAATGAATACCCTTAAAGGAAGCATCTCCAATATACAGCTTGACATTGTTGCCCATCGTTATCCCTATGTAAACAAACCCATATTTGCGGATGGTATATCTATGCTTTCTACAGAAGATATTATAGCTATGAAACTAAATACTATCACTTGCAGTGGACAAAGGGTAAAAGATTTTATTGATATTTTCTTTCTTTTAGAAAACTATACCTTGGATGCCATGCTTGGATTTTACAAAAAAAAATACTCGCATCAAAATGAAGTAAATGTGCTGAAAAGTCTTATTTGGTTCATGGATGTTGATTTAACAGATTGGCCTGTTATGATTCGCAATAAAGAGATGAAATGGAATGATGTTAAAAAAAATCTGACAAAAGTTGTGAAAGTTTATCTTAAAAAAAATATATAAGAGTGATCAGTTAGCAGTTTTATTTTCAAATTACTTTACAAACTTATTGAAAATAATCTTCGTTGATTTAAAAGAAAAAAGATTATCATCGAAACGAAGTTCAGCGGAGCTAATTACACTAATTAATCTAAAAATACAATTCGTTTAATTCGATCAATTCGATGACAAAAAATCTTCGCTGATTTAAAAGAAAGAAATATTATCATCTAATTACACTAATAAATTAATTTGTTTAATTTATGAACCAAGGTGAAATAGTCATATATCAAGCTGATAATACAAAAGCAAAACTTGAAGTTCGTATTGAGGAAGATACGGCATGGCTAACTCAAAATCAGATGGTTGAATTGTTTGGTAGAGACCGCACTGTAATAACTAAGCATATCAATAATATATTTAAGGAAAATGAATTAATAGAAAAAAGGAGTGTGCAATTTTTGCACATTCCTTTTTCCGACAAACCAGTAAAATATTACAACTTAGATGTAATTATATCAGTTGGTTACAGGGTAAAATCAAAGCAAGGGACTCAATTCCGAATATGGGCTAATAAAGTTTTAAAAAGTTATTTGCTTAAAGGATACGCTGTCCACCAACAATTTGAGCAAATTGAAAAGAAAATTAAAAACCATGATAAAATTCTTTTTGAACAAAACCAGAAATTAGAGTTGCTTATCAAAACAGCATTACCAGCTCGAGAAGGTATATTTTATGACGGTCAGATATTTGATGCCTGGCAATTTGTTTCCGGACTTATAAAAGATGCAAAACAAAATATCATTTTAATTGATAACTATATAGATGATACTGTTCTTGCATTGTTATCAAAAAGACAGGCTGAAGTAACAGCAACTATCTACACAGCTAAAGTAAACCATCAATTGGATATTGATCTGAAACGCCACAACGCTCAGTATCCTCCCATACAAATCATAAGTTTTACAAAATCACACGACCGTTTTCTTATTATTGATAATGAAGTTGTATACCATATCGGCGCTTCCTTAAAAGACTTGGGGAAAAAATGGTTTGCCTTCTCACGAATCAAACTGGATGCTAAAGAAATGATTCAGCAATTAGAACAGAATCAATGAGCAGTAAGCAATTTTATTTTCAAATTTTCAAATTAACCCATTTTCAAATTAAGCTATATCCTCTTGCTTTTCAACGCTACCAAATTTATACTGTTAAAAGCAAAAAAATACGTTAAAAAACACTATTTTTGCACCCCATTTGGCCTGCTTGGTGCATTCCTTTTATGTAACTGACGGGGCGAAGCTGCGCTAAGGCAGTGTGAAATTTATTTGCAAACCACTTAAAATCAATTAGGATTTAGGAAACAATTAGGAATTACGAATTACGAAGTTTCGGTCTTAATTTTGCATCTTCGACTTCGCTCATGCGACCTCACCCAACCTCTTCCCGATGAAAAACCGGGACAGGCTCTAAAAGGAGAGGAGTTTGAGCAGAACTTTATAAATATTATTATTCAATAAATAAATCGTTAAAAATATTCGGAGAACCTCCCTTCTCATCTCAGGAGAAAGCCAGTCCCGTATTTCAGCGGGAGGATGGGGATGAGGTCGTACCAGTAACCAGTAACCAATTGTCTTTCACATTTTCAAATTTTCAAATTACTTTACAAACTTATTACAATATCCATCCCCTGTTTACCAATATACAGTAATTTCAATCTTTTGCTGTGAATGAGGGCAATAGAAAATAGCAAATCAAAATATTTTGTTAATTTTTCAAACTTCTTGATTTTTTTTCGTATATCTTTGTATAAAATTTTATTAAAATAATTTAATTTTATTAATTTAATTATACAAAAAATCATGACACAAAAACCTTCGCGCGATTACAATTGTAAGGACGAGGAATTACCCGTCATTTGTAATTTTGTCGCATTTAGTCTGAACCGCGATAAGGCCGATTTTATGGCTTATTCGCCAAAATTTAATCCTGCTTATATAAGCGGATTTGTATCCAACACCGCCTCGGCTACTGCCCTGGCTGACACAGAAACTGAAATGCTGGAGCAGAAAACCATTACGGCCCGCCTCCATGCAAATATGGATGGATTGCTGAACCCCATCAAACGTTTGACCGGTTATCTTGCACTTTCGGAGCCCTTACAGGGGATTTCGGCCAGCGATTTCGGACTGACGCCCTTACGCAAAAGTATTAGCAAAAGGGATGCCGAAGGGCTTGTAAAAAACATCCGCACAGTTACTGCAAACATTACAAAATACAAAGCCCTCCTCGTTGCCCAGGGACTCAACGATGCATTGATTGCGGAATTTGCAAGTGCAGCGGATACGATAGCTGCCGACAACCAGCAACAATTTGAAATTGCCAGCCAGCGCAAAGGCATTGTACAAAACAACATCGCTTTGCTGAACAATTTAAATGCCCAGTTGAAAGAAATCCTGAAAGTGGGCAAAATCCTGTACAATAGCAGCGATACCGCCAAGGCCAGAGAGTATTCCTTTGCCGGACTGAAACGAAATGTAAGGGTGAACAGTAATCCGCAACCAGCAGCTGAAGACAAAAAAAGCTGACCCTTTGTACAATTGAAACCCTCTGAAAAGGCAATAATGCCAATAAAGAGTATTTGTTATGCCTGCTGCAAGTTTATAAAGTCTATGTAAAGTCTTTGCAGGACAATTAAAGAATTTTGAAAGGATGCAATACTCCTTTTACGCATCACTTTATCCCATCCTTAGCCACTCCTAATCGTTTTGAAGAGGATAAGCAGAGTTTTGAACATAAGCGGATAAAGTTTTAAAGCAGAGGCTGAAGTTTTTGAAGCCTACGCTGGAAGTTTTGAAGTAAGTGGTAACACATTGAAGCTTATAAATAGCAGTTTTAAAGCGATACTTCGACTACTTTCAGTGTCCGGGAGACTGAGAGAGGAAGAGACTAAGAGAGGAAGAGAAAAGGCTAAGGATTAGAAAAACTGAGAGAGGGAGTTAAATAAAATTGTATAAAAAATAAATTCTGAAATAATATTATTACTTTTAGAATCTCAGGAAATGACAATTGCAGGACTCGATGAAATACTATTAGCTGCTGAAAGCGAAACTGTTGAATTTAAATCCAGTTTCAACATTCAGACCATTGAAACGTTGGTAGCATTTGCAAACTTAAAAGGAGGAAGTGTTTATATTGGGATTACTGATAATGCCATAGTTACGGGGATTTCAGTAGATAATGAAACTATTCAGCGGTGGATCAATGAAATTAAAACAAAAACACAACCATCCATTATTCCTGATATTGAAATCATAAAGTTGAGAGGTGTAAAAATAGCAAAGATTTCTATCAGTGAGTTTCCGGCTAAACCCATTTCGGTCAAAGGCAGATACTATATTCGTAAAAACAATTCCAATCATTTGCTTGCTTCAAATGAAATTTCTGACATTTATCTTCAGAACATGCAGCTTTCATGGGATAGTTATATTTATCCTGATGCAATCATAGAAGATATTGATATAAAAAAAGTCTCTGAATTTATCCGTAAGGTAAATGAAGTTAAACGATTTTATCTTGAAGAAAATGAAATAAATGCTCTGGGAAAACTAGGATTGCTTAAAGGTAGAAAACCTACACAGGCAGCAATGATATTGTTTTCAAAAAAAGATTTACGGTACAATGTACATATCGGAAGATTTAAATCAGAAGATATAATTATTGCCGACAAAATGATAAGTGGCAATTTATATGATGTGCTTGATATTTCGATGCGCGAAATTATCAGTCATTTAAAATTTGCATTTGAAATAACAGGCAAAACAAGCAGCAGAACAGAAATACCTGATTACCCCCTGGATGCAATCAGGGAACTTATGGTGAATGCATTGGTACATCGCGACTACAAAAGCCCAATAGATATTCAGATAAAAATATTTGATCAAACTATCAGTTTTTTTAATCCAAGTGGATTATTTGGCAACCTAACAATTAATGATTTAAAAACTGATCATTACAGAGCAAGTACCCGGAATAAATTAATTGCAGAAGCATTTTATCTGACAGGTGATATTGAAAAATATGGAAGTGGTTTTATACGTATCAGAAAAGCTATTTCTGACTATCCTACCATGAAATTTGAATACAAAGAAATTGCGAATGGCTTTCTTGCAGAACTAAATTATAGCAGTCAAAAAATCTCAAATGAAATTGACACCGATAAGTTGGGAGATAATGTCGGAGATAATGTCGGAGATAATGTCGGAGATAATGTCGGAGATAATGTCGGAGATAAAAGAATAATTGAAATAATCGCTTTAATTAAACAAAATAATCAAATATCAGCAAAACAACTTGCAAAACAACTCTCTATTTCAGACAGAACAATTGAAAGAGACATTGATAAACTGAAGAAACAAGGAAAATTAAAACGGATTGGTAATGAAAAAAACGGATATTGGGAAATAGTTCATCTATAAGAATGTACGATCCTTTCGGAATAATACTTTAACATTTATTTCGATTGTCGGAGATAAATTGGATGATAAGGTCGGTGATAACTTAACAGAAAACCAACAACAGATTTTGCAAAGCATGACAGTTCAACCATCGATAACTGCCAATGAATTAGCCAACATTGTGAAAATTTCTAAAAGAAAAATTGAGGAGAATATTGCGAAACTCAAACAAAAAGGGATTATTCAACGCATCGGCCCTGACAAAGGCGGTTATTGGAAAGTGGAACTTAAACATTGAAAAATTAGGAATCAGGAAATTAGGAATGCTTTGAACTTCGAAAAGCAAGCACACTTCGACTCATACGACCCCACCTGGCCTCCCCTAAAAGGGGAGGGAGCAAAGCAGAACTTATTGCTATTTTTTTCTACATTGAATTTTGATTAAAAAAGCTTCGAAGAACCTCCCTTCTCATTTCAGAGCCTGTCCCGTATTTAAACGGGAGGATGGGGATGAAGTAAAATTGCTCAGTCTTCGGACTTCTAAATCTAAAAGACACTCATCAACCGAAATGCGAAGCAATAACTTAATAACCCAATAACCTAATAATCATAACTCCAGCTACTCCAAATACTCTAAGTACTCAAGGCACTTTAATTATCACATCATCACATCAACCCCATATCCTCTTGCTTTTCAAAGCTACCAAATTTATACTGTTAAAAGCAAAAAAATACGTTAAAAAACACTATTTTTGCACCCCATTTAGCCTGCTTGGTGCATTCCTTTTATGTAACTGACGGTGCGAAGCTGCGCTAAAACAGCGATATTTTTTTTGCTAACAACTGAAAAACAGTTATATGTTATCAGTGAACAGTAATCAATTAGAAATTACGAATTACTTAGCTGCGAAAAGGCATAATTACAGCCACTTTATAAACTATAAAAACACTAAGAACTTTATAACTATACAAACTCTAAATACTCTAGGCACTCTAAGTTCTCCAGGCACTTTAGTCACTTTTATACCAAATCACAAAATTAACAAATCACCAAATCACCAAATCACCAAATTCCATGACCCACAAAATATGCATGATAGGCCTCGGCTACGTTGGCTTACCCTTAGCCGTTGAATTTGCCAGACATTATCCTGTAATTGGTTTCGACATTAACCAAAGCCGCATAGACGGACTCTATCTGGGCCACGATGCTACCCTGGAAGTTGAAGATGATCATCTTCAATCCGTTCTTTTGAACCTTGAACCCTCAAACCTTGAACATGGATTGTATTTAACATCCAAACTGGATGAAATCAGAAGTTGTAACATTTACATTGTAACTGTCCCTACACCTGTTGACAAAAACAACAAGCCTGATCTTACCCCTCTCATTAAAGCCAGTGAAACTATTGGTAAAGTAATAAAAAAAGAGGACATTGTTATTTATGAATCTACCGTTTATCCCGGCTGTACCGAAGAAGATTGCCTGCCGGTGATTGAAAAGCAATCCGGTAAAAAACTGAATGTAGATTTTTATGCAGGCTATTCGCCCGAACGTATCAATCCCGGCGATAAGGAACATACTGTAACCACCATCCATAAGGTAACTTCGGGTTCTACCCCTGAAATTGCAGAAGTGGTGGACCAGTTGTACAAAAAAGTAATAAAGGCAGGTACCCACAAAGCGCCCTCTATCCGGGTGGCCGAAATGTCCAAGGTAATTGAAAACTCACAGCGGGATATCAATATTGCTTTTGTAAACGAACTGGCCCGCATTTGTGCCCACATGGGCTTAGATACCAGGGCAGTATTGGATGCGGCAGGAACAAAATGGAATTTCTTAAAATTCTCACCGGGTTTAGTGGGTGGCCATTGCATAGGTGTAGATCCTTACTATATAGCCCAAAAAGCACAGGAATACGGATATCATCCCGAAATTATCCTTGCCGGACGCCGTATGAACGATGGTATGGGAGCATGGATAGCTGCACAAATAGTTAAATTGATGATCAAAAAAAGTATTCCCGTAAACAATTCACGTGTTTTGGTGTTGGGTATAACGTTTAAGGAAAATTGTCCTGATGTACGCAATACCAGAGTTATAGATGTGGTAAACGAACTCCGGCAGTTTGGTTGCAAGGTAGCTATTACAGACCCCTGGGGCGATGCGGCCGAAGTAAAACATGAATATGACGAAGAGCTAATTACATCTTATAATTTAGAAGATTACGATACTATAGTGCTGGCTGTGGCCCATGATAAGTTTAAAACAATTGATTTTTCTATTAGAAAACCTAATTCTGTGCTTTATGATATTAAAGCTTTCCTGGAAAAAGATATTGTGGATGGAAGATTATAATTTTATATTATATTAATTATCTAATTTAATAAAAACCGATATTTAAGATAAATAAAAACATGTCATTAAAACAAAAAACCGTTAGTGGACTTCTTTGGAGCTTTATTGACAATATTGCAAGCTTGGGTATCTCTTTTATAGTTGGGATTATTCTTGCCCGTTTACTTAGCCCCAAAGAATTTGGGTTAATTGGAATGCTTGCTATATTTATTGCAATCGCACAATCTTTTATAGATAGTGGTTTTCGTCAAGCACTTATACGTAAGCAAAATTGCACACAAACAGACTATTCTACAGTTTTTTATTTTAACATTGTTGTTGCAATATTGTTTTACTTTTTACTTTTTGGTTTAGCAAGACCTATAAGTAATTTTTATAACGAACCTATCCTCCGTAACTTAATAAGGGTATTAGGATTAAGCTTGATCATTAGTTCTTTTACTATTATTCAGAGTACACTTTTAACAAAAACAATAAATTTTAAACTTCAAGCAAAAATTTCTGTCATTTCATCTATCATCTCTGGTATCATTAGTATTTATATGGCCTATAAAGGATGGGGTGTATGGAGCTTGGTTACTCTAACGATAATAAAATATACAATCAATTCATTGCTTCTATGGTTCTGGAGTAAATGGAAACCGATTTGGGATTTTAGCCTTCAGTCATTCAAGGAATTATTTTCTTTTGGTAGTAAATTATTGATAAGTGGATTAATCGATACTATATTCAGAAATGTATATTACCTAGTTATTGGGAAATACTTTGCTGCTGTAGAGTTAGGTTATTATACCCGTGCAGATCAGTTTCAGGCATTACCTTCCTCAAATTTACAGGGAATTATCGGACGGGTAAGCTATCCGGTTTTGCTTACTCTACAGAATGATATACCCAGATTAAAAGAAGTTTATAAAAAAATTATCAGAAGTACGATGCTTATAAGTTTTGTTCTAATGCTTGGTATGGCTGCCGTTGCAAAACCTATGATTCTAGGCCTGATTGGAGAGAAATGGGAACCGAGTGTAATTTATCTCCAAATGCTTTGCTTTATAGGCATGTTATATCCATTACATGCTTTGAATTTAGATATGCTGAATGTGCAAGGACGTTCCGATTTATTTCTGCGTTTAGAGATTATTAAGAAATTAATTTTCATCCCAACAATTATTATAGGCGTATTTTTTGGCATTAAAATAATGATTGCAGGTATGTTTGTAACATCTCTTTTTGCCTATTATTTAAACAGTTATTATACCGGCAAACTTATTGGTTATTCCATTATTGAACAGATAAAGGACATTTTACCTTCTTTTATGATAGCATTCGTAATGGCAGCCATAGTTTATGCTGAGAGTCTACTCTTATCATTTCCTCCTCTTTTATTGCTCATTATACAACTAATAACGGGTATCATACTGACAGTTGGAATATGTGAAGTACTCCATTTTAAAGATTATCTGTATATTAGGGAAATTGTATATGAAAAATTCCAAAAAAATAAAACTTTATGATTAATAATATGGATAAACCAATTTACGTTACCCAACCAGCACTTCCTCCACTGGAAGAATTTTCTGAATATTTGAAACAAATTTGGGATAATAAAATACTTACGAATAGTGGCCCTTTTCATGAGCAATTTGAGCAAGAACTTGCAGAATACCTTGGAGTAAAATATATTTCTCTTTTTTCTAATGGAACATTAGCTTTAATTACTGCTTTACAAGCATTAAAAATTACTGGTGAAGTAATCACCACTCCTTTCAGTTTTGTTGCAACCACACATTCTCTTTGGTGGAACGGGATAAAACCAGTTTTTGTTGATATTGAACCTAATTTTTGCAATCTTAATGTTGAAAAAATTGAAACTGCGATAACTTCAAACACAACAGCTATAATGCCCGTTCATGTTTACGGAAATCCTTGTCAGGTTGAGAAAATTAAAGAAATAGCAGATGCTTATGGGTTGAAAGTTATTTATGATGCTGCACATGCTTTTGGTGTAAAGTTAAATGATAAATCTATATTAAATTTCGGAGATTTATCTGTACTTAGTTTTCACGCAACAAAAGTTTTTAATACAATTGAGGGTGGTGCCATAATTTGCCATGACGAAAAAACAAAAACACGTATTGATTTCTTGAAAAATTTTGGATATGATGGAGAATTAAGAGTTGTAGCACCGGGAATAAATGCAAAAATGAATGAAATTCAAGCTGCATATGGTTTACTTCAACTAAAATATGTTGATTCAGCTATTTTCAATCGAAAAAGAATTTATGTATTATATGAAGAGTTATTGTCTGATATAAATGGATTAAGTTTACAGAACAAATTGGAAAATGTTATTCACAATTACTCATATTTCCCAATTTTTATCGATGAGAATATATTTGGCATTAGTAGAGATGAACTTAATGAATTTATGAAAAGACATCAAATTTTTGGTCGTCGTTATTTCTATCCTTTAATAAGTCAATTTCCAACTTATAAAGGATTGGCTTCTTCTAATCCTGATAATTTAAAGGTAGCTGAATTAAAAACAAAACAAGTATTTTGTTTACCAATATATCCTGAACTTGATTTATCAGATGTAAGACGTATATGTGAATTGATAAAATCTGCAGCAAAATAAACTATGAAAAAAATACTGATGTTAGGTGGCAGCCATTTCCAGGTACCTGCAATAAAATATGCCAAAAAAGCTGGTTATCACGTAATCACAGCCGACTATTTACCTGATAATCCTGGTCATAAATATGCAGACGAATATTATAATGTAAGTACAATAGACGAGCATAAAGTTTTAGCACTTGCAGAAAAATTAAACATTGACGGAATTGTTTCATATGCCTCTGATCCTGGAGCACCTGCAGCTGCTTATGTTGCTGAAAAATTATCACTACCAGGTAATCCTTATGAATCAGTAAGAATACTGCAAAGAAAAGATTTATTTAGAACCTTTCTGAAAAATAATGGATTTTTAGTGCCTGAAACAGCTTCTTTTCAAAATGTGAATTTAGCCAAAGAATTTGCGATAGAAAGACTAAAAATAAAACCAATTGTTATAAAACCTGTTGATTCCTCTGGCTCAAAAGGTGTAACTAAACTTATAACAATAAAAGATTTTGAAAAATATTATTCTAATGCATTAGATTATTCTGTTGCCAAAATTGTTGTTGTTGAGGATTTTATTGAAAAATCGATTTATGAAATGGATGGTGATGGATTTGTTTGGGAAGGGAAACTTGTTTTCAGATGTTTCGGAAACCAACACAATGACATTAAATGTAATCCTTATGTTCCAATGGGAATAAGTTTCCCTTATATACAGGAAAAGGCGTTACAGGAAAAGGCACACAATATAATTGAATCAATACTTTCTAAATTAAATATGAAAGTTGGTGGTCTTAATATTGAGTATCTTACAGATAAAGATGAGAATATTTATATACTTGAAATTGGACCAAGAAGTGGCGGAAATTTAATACCGGAAGTTATTAAACTCTCAACTGGAGTTGATTTAATCGCTTATTCAGTAGATGGAGCAATGGGAAAGGATTGCTCGGCATTAAAAATGGTTGAAACTGAAGGATTTTATTCTTCCTATATTCTACATGCTCAAAAGGACGGGATAGTAGAAAGTATAAATATTTCTGAAGAAATAAAACCAATGATAATCCAACAAAAAATTCTTACAAAACCTGGAGATGAAGTAAAAAAGTTCAATGGTTCTAATAATACACTAGGAACATTTATTCTAAAATTTGTAAATCAGGAAGAAATGATTTTTTATCTTGATAGAATGACGGATTATATAACAGTTAATGTTAATTAATATTTCTTTTCAATAAAAATATTATAAAATGTTTAAATGGAAAAAATTAGGTAGGGTATTCAATCCTATTGATATTAAAGATAGGCCATGGTTGAATGAATTTGCTCAAGCACCTTGTGTGTTGATATTTGATAAATTTGTAAGAGTTTATTTTTCTTGCCGTCCAAAACCAGATGAAAATAAACAATATGTAAGCTATTCAGCTTATGTCGATTTAAAAAGAGATAATTTGTTTGAAATAATAAATGTTAGCAATACTCCTATTTTATCATTAGGTGAACGTGGTACATTTGATGAATTTGGCACTTATCCAACTTCTGTTATTAGGAATGGGAATGAAATACTAGCATATTATGGTGGATGGACAAGATGCGAATCTGTTCCTTTTAATGTAGCAATTGGTATTGCAAGAAGTAATGATAATGGTAAAACTTTTGAAAAATTAGGTATTGGACCTGTTCTATCATATAGTATAAATGAACCATTTGTCTTAAGTGGACCTAAAATTAGAAAGTTTAATAACTATTGGTATTTATTTTATATTGCAGGTAGGAAATGGATATTAGCAGATGGAAAACCAGAGCCAGTATACAAAATCCGGATGGCAACTTCGATTGATGGAATTAATTGGATAAAACATGATAAAGATCTTATTGAAAGCAGAATTGAACAAAATGAAGCTCAAGCAAGCCCTGACGTTTTTTTCTATGAAGGAAAATATCACATGTTTTTTTGTTATAGATTTAGCGCAAATTACAGAGGAAAAGAAAACGGTTACCGCATTGGATATGCCTATTCAGATGATTTAGAAAATTGGTATAGAGACGATACCAAAGTTGGTATAGATGTTTCAGAAGAAGGCTGGGATTCTGAAATGATAAGCTACCCACATATTTTTGAACTTGACAATAAATTATATATGTTTTATCTTGGAAATCAAGTTGGAAAATATGGATTTGGATTAGCTGAACTCGAAAATTATGAAAAATAATAAAGGAAGCTGAATATGAAATGGAAAAAATTAGGGAAAATATTTGATCCAACTGAACATAACCTATCAAATAATTGCAAAGAATTTGCAAAATCGCCACAAGCTATTGTATTTGATGATTTTGTTAGGATTTATTTTTCAACAATAGAAAAAGAAATAACTGGGAAATACATAAGTCATATTGCTTTTGTTGATTTTGATACGAATTTTGAAAATATAATAAATGTATCAAAGGAAACTGTTATTAAATTAGGAGATTTAGGTTGTTTTGATGAACATGGTATTTTCCCAATAAACGTTTTAAAAGAGAAAGATAAAATTTTAGCTTATACCACAGGCTGGTCTCGTAGAGTTTCTGTTTCGGTAGAAACATCAGTTGGATTTGCTTTAAGTAAAGACAATGGTTTAACTTTCAAAAAAATTGGAGATGGCCCAATTTTAACATCTTCACTTAATGAACCATTTTTAGTATGTGATGCTTTTGTATCTAAATTTAATGATTTATATCATTTATGGTATATTTTCGGAACAAAATGGTTTGACAATTCAATAGATTCAAGTCCATCAAGAGTTTATAAAATTGCACATGCAACATCGCATGATGGCATTACATGGCAAAAAGAAGGCAAGCAGATTATTTCAGACAAATTAAATCCTGATGAATGTCAGGCACTTCCTACAGTCATTTATCATAAAAATATGTATCATATGTTTTTTTGTTATCGTCAATCAACTGATTTTAGAAAAAACAGTTTACGTGGATATAGAATTGGATATGCTTTTTCAGAAGATTTAATTAATTGGACAAGAGATGATGATAATGCAGGAATAGATGTTGCTTCAGAAGGTTGGGATTCTGAAATGCAATGTTATCCACATGTTTTCCATTGCAATGGGAATGTATATATGCTTTACAACGGAAATGAATTTGGTCGTTATGGTTTTGGAATTGCTAAATTAGAAGATTAAAAATGATACAAAATTCAATAATATATAATATTAAAACTGCCTCTGCAAAAGAAATATATTCCCATTTACTTAAGTGTAATGATAGTTTTATACCACCATTAAGTGAAACTATTAATATTGAAGAGTATTCCAATAAATTATTTGAGAAATCAATATTATTCGAGGCTTGGGATAATAATATACTTGTTGGTTGTATTGCTGCTTATTTTAATGATACATTTACCCACAACGGTTTTATAACAAACGTAAGTGTAATAAATGAATATGCTGGTAATGGAATTGCAACAGCGTTATTAAAAATGTGTATTGAATATGCCAAGAATAATAACATACATATGATTTTACTAGAAGTAAATAGAAATAACAGTTCTGCAATATTTTTATATGAAAAATTTGGCTTTTTATGCATTAATACAAAAGTTGATATTTTAACAATGAATCTTAAAATAAATAATAATAAATAATAAGAAATGAATTCTCAAAGAGATTATAACAAAGAATTTAAGGATAATGACCGCAAATATTTTTATGGATTCGATAGTGATGTAATGCATCCATTTATGATTAAATCATTTACTCCATTCTTTATAAAAGGAAGCACATTAGAATTAGGAAGTTTTAAAAGTGAATTTACTAAAAGGTTGCTCCCTTTTTTTGATGACATTACTTGTGTTGAAGCTTCTGATGAAGCAATTGAAATTGCGAAAAAAGAACTTAGTGGAAAAGTTAAATTTGTGAATTCACTTTTTGAAAATGCTATATTACCAAAAAAATATGATAATATTATTTTAACACATGTTCTGGAACACATCGAAAATCCTGTCGCTGTATTAAAAAAAATTAAAGATGAATGGTTGGCTGATAATGGTCGATTTTTTTTAGTTTGCCCCAATGCTAATGCACCATCAAGACAAATAGCTGTTAAAATGGGATTAATAAGCCATAACTCGGCAGTAACACCGGCAGAATATGAGCATGGTCATAAAATCACCTACTCATTAGATACATTAGAAAGAGATGCAAGAACTGCTGGTTTTAATGTAATTCATCGCTCAGGAATATTTTTTAAAGCATTGGCAAATTTTCAATGGGACAATTTATTGCAAACAGATATCATTTCGCCTGAATATTTAGAAGGTTGTTATCAATTGGGACAACAATATCCAGATTTATGTTCAAGTATTTTTTTATTGTGTGAAAAATGAGAGAAAATATGAGAGAACCATTACTTTCCGTTTGCTTAATAACTTATAATCATGTAAAATATATAAGAGAAGCCATTGAAGGAGTTTTGATGCAAAAGGTAAACTTTTCATGGGAATTTATTATTGCTGATGATTGTTCTACTGATGGAACAAGAGAAATTGTATTAGAGTATAAAAAGAAATATCCTAAATTTATTAAACTAATACTTCAAGATAAAAACGTTGGTCCTGCAAAAAACTGGATTGATTTAATTACTTACCCAAAATCGAAATATGTTGCATATTTTGAAGGAGATGATTATTGGATTGACCCATTGAAATTGCAGAAACAGGTTGATTTTTTGGAAGAGCATCCTGATTACTCTATTTGCTTTCATAAGGTAAAAATTCTAAAATTGGGAAGATTAAAGAAAGACAATATTACAAAAGTGCCCTCTGAAACCACAACGATTGAAGACCTGGCAAAATACGGCAACTATATACATACAATTTCTTCTATTTTCAAAAACAAAAATTATTATAATTTAGGTCAATTCTGTGTAGGTGATTATCCCCTACATTTAATAAATGCTCAAACAGGTAAAATTAAATATATTAATAAAACAATGGCAGTTTATCGCATTCACGATAATGGCATTTGGAGCAATAAAACACAAAATGAAAAAATGAAAAATTGGCTGGGCTTATTGTCTTCTTTAATACCTATTATGCATTATGAAGTAAAGCATTTATTTATTTTTCAATATATTAATTTATTTTTAAATTTATACAAAAGCGTTACGCAAGAAACCGAGAAATATTTATTATTAGAATATTCTATTTCAATATTCCCTGAATTAAATAAGGACGTGTTATTAGCAATTATAGAAAGGGATAAATATTTTTCTTCTGATAATCATCTAATTACACTAATAAAAGATAGAATAAAAAGCACTTTGTATGATACTCCCCAAAATTAGGACACAAAGTTAAGATAAAAGTAGTACTTTTA
>JBAXNW010000058.1:0-22302 GCA_037133555.1 Bacteroidota bacterium | reverse complement strand
AAAAGAATTATTATAAAACCCATTTGATTTTGCGATCCAAAAACATCTGTTTGTATTCATAGTATTATAGGCAAATAAGGCAATCAATGTCGTTAAATATTGTTAAATATGGTGATTCAACTATTAACAGTTGAATAAATTCATTTATATTTGCGCATTAATTTAAACCTTTAACAAATGAAAAAAATCATCTTTTCAATTTCGGCATTGATACTATTGATTTCCCTTAGTGTGAACGCTCAAAAAAATAAAACTGTTGTTTTAACCTCAACGGCTGATTCTATCAGTTACTTGATTGGCGCAGATATTGGTCATAATTTAGTTACCAATGCGATTGATTTTAAATCAGAATTATTGTTTAAAGGCATCGAAGATGCAGTTAAAAATATGGACACCTTGGTTGTCAGCAAACTAAAGAAAGACGAAGTGCTGGGAAAATGGCAACAGGAAAGAATGAAAAAACAAGAAAAAGAAAAATCCAAAAAATCAGAAGGTGCAAAAAAACTAGGTACTGCTTTTTTAGCTAAAAACAAAACTGCTGAAGGTGTAAAAGAATTGCCAAGCGGCTTGCAATACAAAGTAATCAAAGAAGGCAGCGGTGTTCATCCAAAAGCTACCGACAAAGTTAAAGTTCATTATCATGGTACTTTAATTGACGGAAGTGTTTTTGATTCTTCTGTTGAAAGAGGCGAACCTATTTCCTTCGGTTTAAATCAGGTAATTCCAGGTTGGACAGAAGGTGTTCAGTTGATGACCCCTGGCTCAAAATATGTTTTCTATATTCCATCAAATCTTGCTTATGGCGACAGAGAAGCCGGCAAAATACCTCCTGGATCTACGTTGATATTTGAAGTAGAGTTGTTTTCAATAGAAGCTCCAGCTGAAAAATAATTGTTTTTACTACATTATTAAGATTAAAAAGTCTCTGTATTATTATAGGGACTTTTTTTTTATCTTTGCAATGGTTTAAAAATACAAAATGTCAGTTGAAGCATTAAAAAAAAGAACAATTGGTATTGCCGGATGTGGAGGCTTAGGTTCCAATTGCGCCATTTCATTGGCACGTATTGGCATTGGCAAGCTGATTATTGCTGATTTTGATGTGATTGTCCAGAGCAATCTCAATCGTCAGTATTTTTTTACTGACCAGCTGGGAATGTTAAAAGTGGATGCATTACAACTGAACATTGAGCGAGTAAATTCGGAGGTTATTGTTGAAAAACATAATGTTAAACTTTCAGCCGAAAACTTAGCCCTGATTTTTAAAGATTGTGATGTGATTGTAGAAGCTTTTGATCATGCCGAAATGAAAAAGATGTTGATAGAAACTGTATTAGCAGAAATGCCCGAGAAATACATTGTTTCAGGATCTGGTATGGCAGGTTGGGGAAATAACAATGCCATCAGAACCATCAATTATGATAAATTATACCTATGCGGTGATTTTGTAAGCGAAATCTCCGAAACCATGCCTCCGCTTGCGCCACGTGTTGGAATTGTAGCCAATATGCAGGCCAATCAGGTTGTAGAACTATTGCTTAACAAATAAACGAAAATGAATATCATTCTAAATAATACTTCTGAAAATATTGCAGAGAACGAAATAAGTATTGCTCAATTGCTTGTTCTGAAAAATTTTATCTTTAAAATGCTGGTCATTAAAGTAAACGATCAGGTTATCAGAAAACAGGAATACGAAACTACCATCGTAAAAGACGGAGATCATGTTGTTGTGTTGCACCTAGTGAGTGGAGGATAAAAAAATACTTGAAGAGCCTAAAGTACTTGAAGTACTTAATTTAAGTAATAAGAATGATTTATTGTTACATTTAAAATGAAGCAATGCTATTTTTAAATTTATTATTTTGAAACGCGGATAACGCAGATCCCTAAAGGGAAACACTGATTTAAAAAGAATTTTATATATTAACAAATCAGATATATATTAACAAAATCAGCGAATATCCGCGTCTACGGAACGTATCCGTTTCATCTAAGTTCTAAATTTTAATTATCTAATTTAAAATTCAGAATAATTTACATTTTCATCTTTTTTTGATTAATTTTGTATCCCATTTTCAAAATAAAACACATGTCCAAATATTTCAGTTTAATAATCATAGCTATCTTTGCTATTTATTTATCTGCCTGCAAAACCGAATTTAATCCAAATGCCGATTACAAAGATATTACTGTAGTTTATGGCTTGCTCAATCAAAGCGACACTTTCACTTATATCAAAATCAACAAAGCTTTTCTGGGAAATGCCAGTGCATATGTGATGGCTCAAGATGAAGACTTAAGCAGCTATGGATCTGATATTGAAGTTAAAATTGAAGAATACTTAAATGGAGGTATCAGCAATGTTTTTTATTTTGATACAACAACGGTTTACAATAAAGAAACTGGCGTGTTTTACGCACCCAAACAGGTTTTGTACAGATACCATACTCTCAACCTATTGAAAGAAGGAAGAGATTACAAATTAACTATCAGAAATAAGAAAAGTGGCAAAATCATCAATGCTCAAACAGCATTGGTGGGCGGGTTTAATATTAAAACGCCGGCATCGTGGCAAAACATTATTGACTTTTCTACTGCAGGAAAATCAAAAGTTGAATGGACTTCCGCTTCTGGAGGTAAAAGATACCAGGTTAATATGAGGGTTAATTATTACGAAAGCCTGAATGACACTTCTCATTATCAATCAAAGTACTTAGATATGAATCTCGGCACTCAAAAAAGAGCCACTTTTGAAGGTGGTATGTTGATGTCGATGGAATATATCAATCTTACCATCTACGAAACTTTAAAAAATAATTTAAAATGGTCAACTCTTCAAGCCCCTATTTATCGCAAATCAGGTAAAGTTGAATATTTAATCAGTGTAGCTACCGATGATTTAAGTACCTATATTGATGTGAATGAACCTTCTAACACTATAGTCCAGGTTCGTCCTGAATTTACCAATATTAGCAATGGAATAGGTGTTTTTTCTGCCCGATACAACAATGCTATTGACAACCCAAGAAAAATTGATATGGGTTCAAAATCCAGAACCATTTTACAGGAGCAATATCCAATGCTTGGTTTTTAAATCATAAACAATTCTGATGCAATCCCATCAGCAAAATACTTGCCTTCACGGGTCAACGTAAACACATCTCCATTTTGCTCAACCCAGGCTTTTTGAACAAAGGATTCAACTTGCTTAATAAAATAATCCTGTATTTCTTTGCCGTATTTCTGAAGTATTTCATGCTGATCAACACCCCAAATGGTCCGCAAGGCAGTAAGAATATACTCATTGTATTGCTGAGTAAGGCTTAAAACTTCAATTTCAAAAGGGATGGTATCGGATGCAACAGCCTGAATATATTGAGAAATATTCGACACATTCCATTGCCTTGAAACAAGGTTGTAAGAGTGAGCAGATGGCCCCAGACCAAGATATTTTTCTTGTTTCCAGTAATTACTATTGTGTTTTGAAACAAAACCAGGTTTGCAAAAATTAGAAATTTCGTAATGAATATAATTATGCTTATTGAGTGTATCCATAAGTATTTCAAATTGTTGTGCTGCTTTTTCTTCATCCAGGGCAGGCATTTTGCCATTTTTGATAAAGACATCTAAAGCAGTACCTTGCTCAACGGTCAGACAGTAAGCCGAAATATGTTGAACACCTAAGTTAATGGCAGTATTAATATTTTCTATCCATGCATCATTTGATAAAGTAGGAATCCCATAAATTAAGTCGATGGAAAGATTTGTGAATCCGTTTTTCTGAGCATTTTTAACAGCTTCAACGGCTTGATTAGCTGAATGTGCACGATTTAAATACTGCAAATCCGCATCATGAAATGACTGTATCCCGATACTTAAACGATTGACAAGCGTTTTTGCCAATTCCATTATTTTAACTTCCGTTAAATCGTCAGGATTCGCTTCTAATGTAATCTCTACCTCTTCTGAAATTTTATTATGAAAATATAATTTTTCGATGATTTGTTGTATATCTAAGGTGTTTAGTTGGGTAGGTGTTCCGCCCCCAAAATAGATAGTGGAAATAAGGGCTTCCTCTAAGTATTTTTGCTGTAATTCAATTTCTTTAAGCAGTGCTGTAACAAATAGGGGTTTGCTCTTTTTGGATGCCGTAGCATAGAAATTACAATAATGGCATTTTTGCTTGCAATAGGGAATGTGAATATAAATACCTGACATTATATTTTGTTTTTCAGCATGATACGAAAGCAGGTCCCTTTATTGATGACTGAAGATTTTACAAAAATTTTGCCTGAATGGTATTCATTGATAATTCTTTTGGATAGGGATAAACCCAAACCCCAGCCCCTTTTTTTGGATGTATAACCAGGATGGAAAACCCTTTTAAAATAGGATTTGGAGATACCTTTACCGTTATCGCTGATATCAATGTATACAAACTTATCATCTTCAAACAGGTCGATGCTGATTTCGCCTTCACCTCCCATGGCATCGATGGCATTTCGGCACAAATTTTCAATGACCCAATCGAATAGATGTTGATTAAGTGGAATGATAATTTCTTTGTTCTCAGGAATATTTACAATGTATTTTACTTTTTTGGGAGAACGGGTAATTAAATAGGAAATCCCTTTTTTGGTAACTTCTACAATATTTTCATTGGTCAGTTCAGGTTCGGAGCCAATTTTTGAAAACCGTTTGGTGATGGTTTCAAGCCTGCTAATGTCTTTTTCAATTTCATCGGTCATGGATTGGTCAATTCCATTTAATTTAAGCATTTCAACCCAGGCAATCAGTGATGACAATGGCGTTCCTAACTGATGCGCTGTTTCTTTCGACATACCAACCCAAACCTGATTTTGTTCCGATTTTCGGGATACACTGAATAAGAAATAAGAAATCAACAAGAATAAGCCAATGATAATAAACTGAATATATGGATAGTATTTTAGTTGCGTTAATAAAAAAGAGTTTTCGTAATAAATAATATTTTTACCTATACCAGCTATCTCTACTTCAATGGGTGTATTTTCCAGAGCCATTTTTTGTAGCGTTTTTTGTAAAGTAGTAACATTTTTCAAGTCATGATTGATATTACCCGATTCAATTAAATGCTGTTTGCTGCTATCCACTACAATAACAGGAACTGACAATGAATTATTGACAACCTCAGCAAAAAAAGATTTAATTAAATCATCCAAAACAGATCGCAACTCGGTATAAAGCTTTGATTCTTTATAAAACAGATAAATGGTAATATTGTATTCGCTGTGCTTAATGGGTTCAAATTGTGAATATTCTTTCAACAGATTACCTTTTAAGACTTTGACAGTATCAATATTAAAATCCGTATTCCTGCTTCCCTGAATATTATAATTGGCATCGGTAATAATTACAGGGATATTGGTGTTTTCTGAAATGATATTCAAATAAAGTGATAAATCTTTTTCCGGGTCTGGATTCATTAAATTTTTATAGGCTTCAGCCCATAATTCAACTTTTTTGCGTTCTTCTTTTTTAATCTTTTCAAAAAAGACATCCGTATAATTTACCAGTTTGGCTTTTCGCTGTATGGCTTCAGCCCACATTTTTACTTTATTTCTTTCGTCTTTGGCTATTTTTTTAACCAAAGTATTGGTGTACCATAGTGAAATAGTTACAATTACCAAAGCAGATAAAAACAATATCCACTTCCATCTTTTTTTTCGAGCGTAAATATCCAAAGCGAAATTCTTTTAAGGTATAAAGATAGAAATAAAATAGATAACGAGTTAAATTTTGAAATATTTTAAACCTTATCTTAATTTTTCAAATAGAAACCATTAATATCTGTAGTATCCGTTTCATCAAATTTATCAAACTGGGTTTTTTTATAGCGTTTTGTTTTTAAAAATTTCTCTAAACTCAACAACAAAGAAGGCAATAAAAACAAATTACTGATAACCCCTAAAAATAAGGTAAATGAAATTAGCAGTCCCATTGCTTGTGTTCCACCAAAAGTAGACATCATAAAAATTGAGAACCCTAAACATAGCACTACCGAAGAATAAATCATGCTGTAGCCAGCTTCCCCCAGTGCATATAAAACAGATTCCTTGATATTGCCTTTGTTCAGTCTTAACTCAAACCTATATCTCGACAAAAATTGTATGGTATTATCGGCAGATATACCCAAGGCTATACTGAAAATTAAAATGGTTGAAGGTTTGATTGGAATTCCGAAATATCCCATCATAGCTGCGGTTAACAACTGTGGAATTAAATTGGGTATCAAGGAGAGAAGTATCATCCTTAGAGAACTAAAAAGCAAAGCCATAATCAAAGCAATCAGTATAACTGCCAAGATGAGACTTTCCCTTAGGTTTTTAATCAGATAATTCGTCCCTTTTAAAAAGACTACACTGGTCCCGGTTATCTTAACATCATATTTTTCAGGATTAAAAATGCTATCAATCTTAGGCTTCAAATCTTGTTGTATCCGTTTGATATCATTGGTTCCGATATTTGCCATCTGCACACTGATGCGGGTCATGCGTAAATTGGTATCAACAAAAGCGTTGAGTATCGTTTTCTTTTTGGCATTCATTTTGGGCAGGTATTCAGCCATAAATGCCATTTCACTATTGTCGGGTAAGTTGTAAAACTCAGGATTGCCATTGTAAAAGGCCTGCTTGGCAAATTTTACAACTTCGGCTATGGATACAGGTTTTGAAAGTTCAGGATAAGTCTTTAATACATCCTGGAGTTCATCTATTTTTTTAATCACCGATAAACGCATCACGCCTTTATCTTTTCGGGTATCAATAGATATTTCAAAAGGCATGATGCCCTTAAAATTATGTTCAAAGAAAAGCATATCTACATAAAGTGCATCTTTTTTAGGAATGTCATCTACAATATTCCCCGTAGTTTTGAGCAAACTGACTCCATAAATACCAATCCCTAATACAAATAAGACTATTAAATACACCGTTTTCCTCTTATTCGTGACAATTTTTTCAATTTTTGCTAAAAACCCATTGATATGTTTGTTGTCGAGATGTTTAATATGTCGCAATTCAGGAGGCGCCAGATAGCTGAAGAATATAGGAATCAAAATCAGGGTTAAGAAAAAAGTTGACATAATCATCAATGAAGCAACCAGACCAAATTCAACAAGGATTTTGTTTCCTGTAATGGCAAATGTTGCAAATCCTATTGCAGTTGTTGCATTGGTAAGTAAATTAGCAGTCCCGATACGGGTAACTATTCTGGATAAAGACTTTACTTTATTTCGATGCGCCCTGAACTCATGATGGTATTTATTGAGAAAGAAAATACAATTTTCGACACAGATCACTATTAATAGCGGAGGTATGATGCCAGTAAGTATGGTTATTTTGTAACCCAACAGTGAAACAATTCCCATGGCCCAAACTACTGTAATTATAACAATTAACATCGGAAAAAAAACCGCCTTAAAAGATCTGAAAAAGAAATACAATACCAAAGATGCAATCAAAAAGGAAAGTAAAACAAACATTTTGAGTTCTTTTTCAACTTTTTGGGAAGTAAGGGTTCTGATATAGGGGAGTCCTGAATAATGCACCTCAATACCTTGTTTTAAACCAAAGGCATCAACATCCGTCTTTATCTCATTAATCAGTGCAATCCTGGCTTTGGTATTTAATTTATTTTTATTTAAGGTAATCATCATCAAAGTAGCATTGCTTGTCTTATTTATCAGCAAGCCTTCGTAAAAAGGCAGGGCGTAAATAAGCTTTTGAATACTATCCAATTCCGATTGGGTTCTTGGTTTGTATTGAACTACCGGCTTAAAATCAAATTTATGGGTACTATCGTTTTTAGCTAAATAATATAATTTGGAGAGCGATAAAACTTCTTCAACACCTTGAATTTCTTTGATTTGATAAGTTAAATCGTGCCAGGCGTTAAACTTTTTCAATTGAAAAAGACTGCTATCTTTGATCCCAACAAAAAGCACACTGCCATCTTCACCGAATTGTTTCCTAAAATTTTCGTAATCTACACTCACAGAATCGCTTGCAGGTAACATTTTAGCCATCTCGTAGGACATTTGCACCTTGGTTGCCTGGTAACCCATAAAAAGTGTAATGATCAAAATTGCGAAAATATTCCAAAAACGATAGCGTAAAATCAACCTAACCAGATAAGTCCACATAGTATGATGTTATTTTTAAAACCTGCCAAAAATAAGCTTTTATTATATTTTTAAAAGATAAAATCTTGTTTATTCTTATAAAAATCTTAATTTTGGTACATTATTTTAATCCAAATTTATGAAGAAATTTATTTATACTGCCTTAATAGCAATACTTTTCATCAGTTGCAGTTCGTCTTCGGTCAAGAATTTACAAAAAGGGGAATACGATAAAGCTATAGACAAAGCAGTTAAAGAGTTAATGAAAGACAAAAGCAAAGATGATGAAATTCAGGTGCTGTCTCAATCTTATAAGTTAGCGAATCAGAAAGACAATGAAAAAATCCAACAACTCAGATTAACCGGTCAGCCAGATATTTGGGATCAAATATATTATTGTTACGATGCCCTTCAAAAGCGACAAGAGAAAGTGGGTCGTCTGGCACAGCAAATCAATCTGAACTACATTGGCTATCAGTATATCAATTATAGCAACGATATTGCAAATGCAAAAAATCAGGCTGCAGAATATTATTATGTTCATGCAAAAGCCCAGCTCGACAAAGGTGATAAGTACAGTGCCAGAACAGCTTACGATGAATTTCAAAAAGTAAAGACTTTTTATCCGAATTATAAAGATGTGAACGATTTATCAAAAACTGCCTATAATAAAGGAATGACTTATGTCCTTTTTAAAATTGAGAACAATTCACAATCAATACTTCCGCTCGCTTTTGAAGAAGAATTATCCAGAACAAGTCTGAACGATTTGAACCAAAAATGGACCATTTTCGATGCGCAAGCCTTGAAAGATTTTGTTTATGATTATTTTATAATTGTAAATATAAGGATGATTGAACTATCCCCGGAGAATTTAAACCAGAATCATTTTACTGAAACCAAACAGATAGCTGATGGATGGAAGTATAAATTAGATAACAAAGGAAATGTAATGAAAGATTCGTTGGGTAATGATATTAAGATTCCAAAATTTAAAACCATTTCTTGTAATATAACTGAAGTTCAGCAATCAAAAGCCATTGTTATCGGGGGTAACCTTAATTTTGTGAACAATACAACCCGACAAATTATCAAAACAGATCCAATCAGGGCAGAATGGGTTTTTAAAAATGCTTTTACAACAGCTACGGGCGATTTGAATGCCCTTTCGCAACCTACCTCTCAAAAGCTACAGTCGAGCCAGATGCCCTTTCCTCCTAATGCAGATATGATGATGCAAGCTGGCAATGTGCTAAAAAACATGTGCAAAGATTTGATTCACCGCAACAGTTATCTGCTTAAATAAATACTTCTTATAGAATGCTTAGAAAAATTCTATTTGTCGACGATGCTCATACAGTTCTGGTAGAAGAACTTACACAAGCAGGCTTTGAATGTGATTATTTCCCAGACTATACGCGTAATGATTTTGAAAGAATTATTCCAAATTATGTGGGTGTTATTATTCGCAGCAAAATACAAATGGATCAACCAATAATTGACAAGGCAAAAAATCTTCTATTTATTGGAAGGGTTGGTGCCGGAATGGAAAGCATAGATGTAGCATATGCTGAAAGCAAAGGAATTGCCTGCCTTAATTCTCCCGAAGGCAACAGAGACGCAGTGGGCGAACATGCTTTGGGAATGTTGTTGTGCTTGTTAAATAAATTAAAGTTCGCTGATTTACAAATGCGCCAAGGCATTAGAGACAGAGAAAGCAACAGAGGTATTGAAATTAAAGGAAAAACAATAGGTATTATTGGATATGGCAATATGGGAAGTGCTTTTGCGCAACGCCTGCAAGGTTTTGACGTCAACGTTATTGCATATGATAAATACAAAAAAGGATTCGGCAACCCATATGTTAAAGAAGTTTCACTCGAAGACATCTTTTTAAATACTGATATTTTAAGCTTGCATCTTCCATTAACCGATGAAACAAATTATATGTTTGATGAAGCTTTTATTCAAGCATTTAAAAAAGATTTCTATCTGATAAATACTGCCAGAGGAGGCATTGTAAAAACAGATGCTTTGGTAGATGCATTGAAAAAAACTAAAATAAAAGGGGCCTGCCTGGATGTAATTGAATACGAAAAATTTTCGTTTGAAACAATGAATATCAATCAACTACCTTCTGCTTATCATTATCTGATCAATGCTGACAATGTATTACTTTCACCACACGTAGCTGGCTGGACAGTGGAATCGAAATTTAAACTGGCCAAAGTTTTAGCCGATAAGATTAAAGAAAGATTTTGTAAATAAAAAATTAAATTAGATTATGACAGTATCACCTTGTGGGGCTATCTGTAATGAATGCCCTTTTTACAATACCGAATGCAGCGGATGTAAAAATCTCGACGGGAAAGTATTCTGGTCGAAGGATGTTGCCGAAAACGGAGTTTGTCCGTTGTATGATTGTTCAGTAAACGAAAAACATTTGGGGAGTTGTGGTAAATGCAAAGAATTACCTTGCCAGTTATTTTACAATATGAAAGATCCGAATATGACTGATGATCAGCATCAGGAATCTATTGTAAAACGGGTAGAAGTGTTGAAAATCAGAAATTAATCATATTAAAACTGTTCCTGAATCTCAGCTTTTACATAATCTAAGGCGATTTCTATAGGTAATTTTTCAACATTGGCCGCCTTCTCAAAAATCACCTTGGCTAATTCGGTGCAATTGTCATTCCCGTTGACATTTGCAGCAGCATCGTTGATTAAGATAACCAGTTCTTCTTTGGCAGATTTTACCAGATTCCACGATTGACGGGATATGTATAATTGTTGTGATAGATTATGTTCGTATTCGTCGCGTATGGCTTTAATCATGGCCGATTGCATTTGCATGGCATTCATCGTCGGAACAGTAACTCTAATAATTAAACTACTGGGCGAAATACGCTCCATAAAAAGTATAATTCTTTCGTAGGCTTGCAAACGAATAGGTGTAATCAGGTGTTGATTGTTGGACTGAGCATTCATTTTCAGTTCAAGCATACGTTTTCTGTTATCATTTTCCAAAAATTGTTTAATAAGGTAGAATGCTGTAGCAAAAACCACCAAAGAGGGTAAAATGTATTTTAGAATTTCTAAAAAGAGGTTCAAAGAATCCATGATTTTTATATTTAATAATTCTGCAAACCTACATGATTTTTTTGAAATAAGAATGAAAATCAAAGAGAAATAATAAGTGCAGATTCGACATACTTAAGACCAATTCTAAAATACAAGACCAGTATACTGTAATCTGGCAATATTTTTAGGATAGTTTTTTATCAACAATTGTTTGAAATCTTTGTTTAATTTAAAATTTTATTTATCTTTGTTCTTTACTTTTTCCTTATTCCTTGTAATAAGGAAGATTTTTATTAAATTACGTTTCAGCCCTAAACATTTAATTTTCAGAGCAAAGGGAAAGATTTTCTTTCTCTTTTGTCATAAAAGTATCTTCATTTATGTTTTGAAAGTACTGATGATTTTCTGGAATTTAAAATAAGTAAATATTGAGTATCTTAAGCTTATTATAAATATTTTTAACATGGATTATCAAACAATAAAAACTACTATTATTGACAATATTGCGGTTCTGACAATTTCCAGACCTGAGGCTCTCAATGCTTTAAATTCCATAGTATTTTATGAAATAAACAGTTTCATCAGCTCACTTGAAACGCAAACCCAAGTGAAAGCACTCATTATAACAGGAGAAGGAAAAGCTTTTGTTGCCGGTGCCGATATTGCAGAGATGGCTAATATGAATCAGGCACAAGGCTTAGAATTTTCGTTGAAAGGTCAGATGGTTTTCAATCGTTTAGAATCAATGAAGATTCCTGTGATAGCTGCTGTAAATGGATTTGCCTTAGGAGGTGGTTGTGAGTTGGCAATGTCTTGCGACTTTAGAATAGCTAGCAATAAAGCCAAATTTGGTCAACCTGAAGTTAATCTTGGTTTGATACCAGGATATGCCGGAACTCAAAGACTTCCGAGATTAGTTGGCTTAGGAAATGCCTTGTATCTATTGATGACTGCTGATGTGATTACTGCAGATGAAGCTCTTCGGATAGGATTAGTACAAAAAGTAGTTGAACCAGAAGAATTGATGAACATCGCAATGGAAATAGCAGGGAAAATAGCAGGGAAAGGGAAAATGGCGATAGAAAATGTAAAACATGTGATCAGACAAGGCTATAATATGCAATTTGATGAAGGATGCGAACTTGAAGCCAACTATTTTGGCAATTCTTTTGGCAATGGCGAATCCGGTGAAGGAATGACAGCTTTTCTCGAAAAACGCAAACCCAATTGGTAAAAACAGTATCAATAAATAAAAAATAATTTAAACTGAAATAAAATGAATTATACAGACAGATTAGAAAATGTATCGGTTTTAGGTGCTGCCGGAAAAATGGGAAGTGGCATTTTACTGCTTACTGCCATTGAAATGGCTGACGTAAGCCTTAAGCCTGAAAATAAAGGCAAAAACTTTGTTTTAAATGCAGTGGATGTTTCGAGTGAAGCATTATCAGGATTGATGAAATATATCAGGGTTCAGGTTTTGAAAGCTGCAGAGAAAAAAGTAATCGCGCTTCGCGCTGTTTATGCAGACAGGGCCGATTTAATTGAAAATAGCGAAATTATCTGGCAATATGTGGATGATGTAATGTTGTTAATTCGACCTTCTACTGCTATTGAAGCTTGTTATAGCTCATTGCTTATTTTTGAAGCTATCAAAGAAGATCCTGCATTGAAAGTTAAAATATTTTCTCAAATCAATGAAAATAATAACAGACAACCTTGGTTCTTAACCAATACTTCATCCATTCCAATCAACGAACTGGATAAAAATGCAAAATTAAACGGACGTGTATTGGGCGTTCATTTCTACAATCCACCAGCCATTCAGAAATTGGTTGAAATAATTAAAGCAGAAAACACCTTAGCCGAACTAAATGATTTTGCTGTTCAATTCTCAAAAAACCTAAAGAAAACAGTAGTTCCTTCTCACGATTTTGCAGGATTTATTGGCAATGGTCACTTTATGCGCGATGCTTTACACGGCATCAAAGAGTCAGAAAAACTTACAGCTCAATTCTCTTTTGCAGAATCAGTTTATATGATAAATAAAATCACCCAAGACTATTTAATCAGACCAATGGGTATTTTTCAATTAATTGATTATGTAGGAATAGATGTATGTCAATATATTATGAGCGTAATGAATCCTTATTTACCAAATGAAGATTTACACAGCAATTTGCTGGATAAAATGATAGAAATTGGTGTAAGAGGTGGTCAAAACTCCGATGGTTCGCAAAAAGACGGTTTCTTAAAATATGAAAAAGCTAAAGTAACTGCTATATACGATATCAATAAAAAAGAATATGTTGCTATTGAAGGATTACAAACAAATTGTGATAGTAAATTAGGAGAAATGCCTGCTTCTATTAAACCATGGAAAGCGGTAGTTGGAAAACCAGGAAATGAAGACTATTTTAATTCATTTTTCCATGAAGTAAAAGCAATGTCAAGCATGGGAGCTACAATTGCAACTGCCTATCATTTACGTTCAAAAGAAATAGCCGAGAAATTAGTTGCCGACAAGGTTGCTTATACAGACGAAGATGTAAATACCGTGTTGAAAACCGGATTTTTCCACGCTTATGGTCCCATCAACAGTTTCATGAATTAATAAAAGGGAGAAATTTATATGCAAAAACTAAGAAAAAAAATATACATGGTCGCCGGATACAACTCCATTTCGATGGGAACCGGCAGAAAAGAATTTAATCCAAGAAAAGAACGTCCGGGATTGGAAGAATACATGAAAGAAGCCGGACAGGCTGTTTTAGAAAAGATAGGCGGAGCCCAAAATGTAGATGAAGCGGTTATTGGAAATTTCATTGCTTCCCGTTTCAACAATCAAGCTAACATGGGTGCTTTTCTTCCTTTTATCGATGAAGGTCTGAGGTATAAACCTGCCGTTAGAGTTGAGGGAGCTTGTGCCACAGGCGCCTTGGCTTTGGTAACCGGCATGAGATCAATTTTAGCTGAAACAGCTGATGTAGTTTTAGTGATGGGTGTTGAAGTTCAAAATACTGTTAAGGCCATTTATTGTGCTGATTTTCTGGCAGCTGCTGGTTGGGCAAAAGAAAGAAAAGATGGACATGCTTATTTCTTCCCAGGCAAATTCAGTGATAGGGCCAAAGTTTATTATGAAAAATTTGGTAAAGAAAAAACCCGTCAGGCAATGGCTAAATGGTTTGTAAATGCAGTAGAAAATGCACGTCTTTGCCCTACAGCACAGGAATATCATAATACCACAGCCGATTTGAACAAATTAGGGATGACAGAACCAAATCCTAAAGGTTTTTTGGAAAGTTTAAATGTTTTTGATTGCTCAAAAGTATCTGATGGTGCTTCTGCCATTGCCATTGTTTCTGAAGAAGGCTTGAAAAGAATTGGTATCCCAAAATCACAGGCCATTGAAGTGATTGGTTTCGGACAAGCACAGGAAGATATTACCAAATCACCATCTGATTTCACAAAACTAAGCACAACTGAAGTTGCAGTTAAAAAAGCATTTGAAAATGCAGGAATCACAAAAGAACAATTGGCTACAGTAGAATGTCATGACTGTTTCACCATTGCAGGAATTATGGCAACCGAAGCAATTGGTTTTGCTGAACATGGTAAAGGTCCTGACTTTGTATTAGAAGGTCATACTTCTCGTACTGGAAAAATTCCTTTCAATACTACAGGCGGATTGGTTGGTTGGGGACATCCAACCGGTGCAACAGGCGTTCATCAAGCCATTACAATTTTGGAACAATTAACCGGCACAGCTGGCGATGCTCAGATAAATATTGACCCACAACGTCCTTACGGATTAACGGTTAATATGGGTGGCGACGATAAAAGTCTTGTTTCTATCGTGTACAAAAAAGCTGAATAATATTTCTCAGTAATGAACAGTATCACTGACTTATTCAATATTCAATATCCAATCATTCAAGGAGGAATGATATGGTGCAGTGGCTGGGAGCTTGCTGCTGCAGTGAGTAATGCTGGTGGTCTGGGATTGATTGGTTCAGGTTCGATGAAACCTGATGTATTGAAGTTACATATCAGAAAATGCAAGGCTGCGACATCAAAACCTTTTGGTGTAAATGTTCCTTTGATTTTTCACGGGAATGAAGACTTGTTTAAAATGATTATTGATGAAGGTGTTGATATTATTTTTACTTCAGCAGGTAATCCGGCAAACTGGACAACTTATCTTAAACAACGAGGTGTAAAGGTTGTACATGTAGTTGCCAGTTTGAAATCTGCCTTAAAAAGCGAAGAAGCAGGTGTTGATGCAATTGTAGCTGAAGGTTTTGAAGCAGGAGGCCATAATGGAAGAGAAGAAACCACTACCATGGTATTGCTTCCTATGATTAAAGAAAAACTTAAAATACCTGTAATAGCTGCAGGTGGAATAGGAACAGGAAAAGGAATGCTTGCTGCTTTTGCATTGGGAGCCGAAGGTGTTCAAATAGGAAGCCGATTTGCGGCATCATTAGAATCTTCTGCTCATGAGAACTTTAAAAAAAGAATCATCAAAACAGCGGATGGCGGAACTATGCTTTCATTGAAAAAATTAATGCCGGTTCGCTTGATAAAAAATAAGTTTTTCTATGATGTTGAAGAACTGGATAATAATGGTGGACATGCTGAACAGTTCGCTGAATTACTGGGAAAAGGTCGTTCGAAACGAGGGATGTTTGAAGGTGAATTGGAGGAAGGTGAACTTGAAATTGGTCAGATATCGTACATTATAAATGAAATAAAACCTGCTGCTGAAATCGTAGCTGACATCATTCGTGAATTTAATATAGCTAATCTTAAATTAAGCAATATTTCTTTCTGATGGAGGTAGGGGTTCACGGACATATTATCAATTATGAATTATTAAACAGCAGTTTGCTTGAAACAAACAAAACTGTATTGGTTTTTTTGCATGACGGACTAGGAAGTATCGGACAATGGAAAGGAATTCCTCAAAAATTATGCGATGCTGTCCAATTAGCAGGAATTGTTTACGACAGGCATGGTTATGGATTATCCATAAACGAGGGTTTTGATTTTAAACCAGGCTATTTTAATGAAGAAGCTGAAATTTATTTGCCTGAATTTCTTAAAAAGATTGGAATCCAGGATAATATAATACTAATCGGACACAGTGATGGAGCAAGCATTGCACTTATTTTTGCTAGTTGTTTCCCCGAAAAAGTGAAAGCGATTATTTCGGAAGCTGCTCACGTTTTTACAGAAGAAATAACGCTTGAAGGAATAAGGGCTTTAAAAGAAAAATATGGGACTGATCAAAATCTGTCAAATAATTTAAAAAAATATCATACCGATCAAACGAGTCGATTGTTCAATTCCTGGGTGGATGGCTGGTTGTCGGATACATTTAAGAACTGGAACATCGAAGAACTTTTAAAAAATATTAAAGCTCCTGTTCTTGCCATTCAGGGTGAAGAGGATGAATTTACGAGCATTAAGCAATTGGAAGCGTTGAAAAGGAATATAAATACAGCATTAACGATACATCTTTTACCGGATTGCAGGCATTTTCCTCACTTTGAAAAAGAAACAGCAGTGATTTCGCTGATACAAGATTTTATCAATCAAATTATTACCGAATAATAAACAAATAAACAAATAGAAATTATGGATTTTAAATTTACAGAAGAACAGGAAATGATTCAGCAAGCTGCAAGAGATTTTGCTGAAAGAGAACTTTTGGTGGATGTAATCGAAAGAGATGATAAGTCAGAATTTGCTACAGCCCATATTAAAAAATTAGCTGAATTAGGATTTTTAGGTATGATGGTAGATCCAAAATATGATGGTGGTGGGATGGACACCGTTTCTTACGTGTTGGCCATGGAAGAAATATCCAAAATAGATGCATCAGTATCGGTATTGATGTCGGTATGTAATTCACTGGTAAATTGGGGTTTGGAAACATATGGCACCGAAGCTCAAAAGGAGAAATACCTTAAACCCTTAGCAAGAGGCGAAAAAATAGGTGCTTTTCTGTTGTCGGAACCAGAAGCCGGTTCTGATGCTACATCTCAAAGAACAACCGCTGAGGACAAAGGAGATTATTATCTGATGAACGGTACCAAAAACTGGATTACCAATGCCAATTCAGCTTCAACTTACCTGGTTATTGCACAAACCTACCCTGACAGAAAACACAAAGGAATCAATGCTTTTATTGTAGATAAAGATACAGCAGGTGTTACTTTAGGACCTCACGAAAACAAAATGGGAATGAGGTCTTCTGATACCCATTCAGTGATGTTTAACGATGTGAAAGTGCCTAAAGAAAATCGCATTGGCGAAGATGGTTTTGGATTTACATTTGCCATGAAAACCTTGGATGGTGGAAGAATTGGAATCGCTTCACAGGCCTTGGGTATTGCATCCGGCGCTTTTGAACGTGCTTTAAAATATTCTAGGGAAAGAAAAGCTTTTGGAACCGAAATTTTTAATCATCAATCTGTGGCGTTTAAACTTTCTGATATGGCTGTAAAAATTGAAAATGCACGAAACCTTTGTCTGAAAGCAGCCTGGCTAAAAGATCAGCATTTACCTTATGGAATTGCAAGTGCTTATGCAAAACAATATTGTGCTGACATTGCCATGGAAGTTACCACTGAAGCAGTTCAGATTCACGGTGGCTATGGTTATGTAAAGGAATACCATGTTGAACGTTTGATGCGCGAAGCTAAACTCACACAAATTTACGAAGGAACTTCCGAAGTACAGAAAATAATTATCTCAAGATCGTTGCTTAAATAAGAAGACCGATGTCAGTAGTCGGAAGACCGAAGACCGAAGTTAGAAATTGAAAGACGGAAGTTTTTGAGAAAAATTCGTTTGAATATGGAATTTAAATTTGAAAAATTAATTATCTGGCAAAAAGCAATGGAATATGGAGAAGAAATTTTTAAATTATCTTCTAAATTTCCAAAAGATGAAGTATTTAATTTAACTTCTCAGATAAGAAGAGCAGTCGATTCAATAGCATTAAACATTTCTGAAGGATCAATTGGGCAATCTAATCCTGAGTTAAAAAGTTTATTAATTATTCTATCCGTTCTTTGGCTGAAGTAGTAAGTTGTTTACATAAAGCATGAAACAGAAAATATATATCAGAAGAAGATTTTAAAAATTCAGTATGATTTTGCTTTCAATTTAATGAACATGATGGTTGCATTTAAAAATAAGATATCCTAGCTAAAGAAGAATAAAGTAAAAGTAAAAGAAATAAAAAGATTGAAAAAGGATTTCTAAAGAACGATAATCCTACTTCGGTCTTCTGTCTTCGGACTTCTGTCTTTTGTCTAAAAAATATTATTAATTAAAAAAAATACAAAAATGAAAATACTGGTTTGTATAAATAATGTTCCCGACACCACGACCAAAATCAAGTTTGTTAACAATACAAGTTTTGATGCGACTGGTGTACAATGGATTATAAATCCATGGGATGAACTGGCTCTGACAAGAGCTATTGAAATGAAAGAAGCTCAGCCCTCAGCAGTTGAAAATATAACTGTGGTAAATGTTGGTTTGGCTGAAGCAGAACCAACTATCCGTAAAGCATTGGCGATAGGTGCCGACAATGGTATTCGAATCAATTATGATGCTAAAGATTCCTATTCAGTAGCTTTCCAATTGGCTGAATATATAAAAAATGAAAATTACGATATCATTTTATGTGGTATTGAATCAAGTGATTACAATGGCGCCAATGTAGGAGGCATGTTAAGTGAAATTTTAGGTTTCCCTTCGGTTTCTTCGGTTTCACATCTTGACATTAAGGATGGTAAAATCATACTTAAACGCGAAATCGATGGTGGACAAGAAACAGTTTCGACTCAACTCCCTTTTGTAGGAATCGTTCAGAAAGGTATCGCAAAAGAACCCAAAATTCCATCAATGCGCGGAATTATGACAGCACGTACCAAACAATTATTGGTAGTTGAAGCTTCTCCTATTGAAATGCTGACTGAATTTGTAGCGTTTGAATTACCTAAACCTAAAGCAGCCTGTAAAAAAATTGACCCAGAAAATGTCAGGGAATTGATACAACTATTACACAACGAAGCTAAAGTAATTTAAAAGGTATTTTGTTAATAGGTATTTAGACTATAGGAAAATGAGAGATTATAACAAGCTTACTGCATTTAAACTCGCTGATGAAATTGCAGTTTTAATTTATAAAATAACTCAACAATTTCCCAAAGACGAGATGTATGGATTAACATCGCAAATGAGAAGGGCTGCAGTTTCTATCCCTTCAAATATTGTTGAAGGATGCAGTCGAGAAAGTCAAGCTGATTACCTTAGATTCCTTGTGATTGCTTTTGGATCATTAAAAGAATTACATTACCAATTTACATTGGCCTGTAAATTAAATTATATCGAAACAGAAATAAATCAAACTGAAATAAAATTTATAGAGACAGAAAAAGTGCTGGGGGCATTAATTCGTTCACTACGATAGAAGAAATTCCTACAGCCTAAAATCTAAAACCCTTTAAACCTAAAAAAATATGTCAATATTAATATATACAGAAAATTGGGATGGCAAATTTAAAAAGCTATCCTTTGAGTTGGTTTCTTATGCAAAAGAAGTTGCAAAGAAACTAAACACCACCGTAGTTGCGTTGTCTATCGGAAACGTTGAAGAAACTGAACTGAAAAAGTTAAGCGTTTATGGTGCTAACAAAATAATTGCTGTCAACAACAGTAAGTTAAACGGATTGAACAATCAGTTATATACTTCTTTGATAGCAGAAATTGCTGCTAAAGAAAATGCAACTGTGATTGTTTTTGCGCATAACAATACAGGAAAGGCCATTGCTCCTCGTTTGTCGGTAAGGTTAAAAGCTGGATTGCTTACCGCAGTGGTAGCTGCACCTATTACCACAGAGCCATTTGTGATTACAAAAAAGGTATTTACTTCCAAAGCTTTTGCCCGTGTAAATATAAAGTCAACTATCAAAATCCTTACCCTTTTGCAAAATGCTTATGGTTTAAATGAAGCTTCCGAAGCATTTAATTTAGAACAATATGAAGCTGTTTTGAATGACGCTGAAATGAAGACAGCAGTCGTAGAAGTAAATAAAGTAAGCGGAAAAATTTTGTTGACCGATGCTGATATTGTTGTTTCTGGAGGCAGAGGCATGAAAGGACCCGAAAACTGGGGAAGTATAGAAGAACTTGCTGCACTATTGGGTGCCGGTACAGCCTGTTCAAGACCCGTTTCCGACGAAGGTTGGAGGCCTCACGATGAGCATACCGGACAAACTGGTAAGATTATTGCACCCACCTTATACATTGCTTGCGGAATTTCTGGTGCCATTCAACATTTGGGAGGTATCAGCAGTTCTAAATGCATAGTAGCCATCAACAAAGATCCGGATGCTCCAATTTTTGAAGCAGCTGATTATGGAATTGTAGGTGATGTTTTAAAAGTACTTCCCGAAATGATAGCCGCTGTAAAAGAACTTAAAGCAGGTTAAAGAATTATGAATGATGAATTATAAATGAACCCGTTGGTATATTAAGCCAATGGGTTTTTTTGTTTTAAAAGATCAGCTTCTATAAATGAATGAATATTTTAAATGATAAATTTTATATTGTTTGTGATTTTTAGGATTTAAAGCATTATCTTTATAGCCTAAAAGCAAATTTTATGAAAACAAAATTTTTATTTTTAGCATTGATAATCAGCAGTTTTGTTTTTAAAAGTTGTGCTCCGGTATTTTCAGAATTACAAAGTGCAAGAACTGTCGGTAAAAACCGAATTGAGTTTACCCCTTCCTATTCTTCTGTAAGTTCTTCATCTTCGCAAGGAACAACTGAAGTCCAAAAACATATTGGTTTACAGACAGCATATGGTATTACTCCAAATGTCGATATCCGAGCCAGATTTGAATATCTTTGGCTTACGTATAACAATAGTTTTAAAAATGGCATTTATGTTTTAGGGATAGGACCAAAAATCTGTTTTATTAAAGACAGACTTTCCTTTTATTTACCAATAGGAAAAGCATTTGATAAAGATTTTAATGCAGATTCAGAAACTTGGGAACTCCACCCCACTTTGCTTTTTAGTATTCCAGTGATAAAGAACAAATTTGAACTTAACTTTTCACCTAAATATCTGCTCATGTTAAACAAAGGAAGCGATAATCTTCTTGCTTTTAATTTTGGCCTTGCATTAAGTGACGACTTTTCAAAATGGAGTATTCGTCCAGAATATGGACTTTTATACAATCCAGGTCATTCAGGTCATTATAGCCATTTCAGCATAGGATTTTCGTTAAGTTTTGGAAAATAATAATCTTTTTAGGAAGCAAAGAAACTAAATTTCACTTAATCATACTTATGCAGCAAGAACATTTATTTTTGCATTTATAATTCAGTTTGACCAAAATATTACTTAATCCCCAGTATAAATTTTAATTTAAAAAAATGAAAATGAATAAAACGCTCAGTATTTTACATTGGACACCTCGAATTATCTGTATGCTGGCTATCCTTTTCGTTAGTATGTTTGCACTGGATGCATTTGAATCCGGATTAAGCATCTGGCAGCAGATTGGTGGATTCTTGATTCACCTCATCCCCTCCTTTGTACTTCTCACTTTCCTAATCATTTCATGGAAATGGGAATATGTTGGTGGTATTATTTTTGCAATTATCGGACTTGGATTAAGCCCTTTTGTTTTTATGCTAAACTACAGAATGAATCACTCCATTTTGCAAAGCCTGTTTATAATTCTGGTCATCACTATCCCATTTTTTGTAGTAGGTATTCTTTTTATTTTGAGCCATTTCATAAAGAAAAAAAATATTCAGATTTCTCAGACTAAATTAGAACAGTAAAAACTAGAATCTAACAGACAGTAGTTGTTTTAAATTTTCCTATAGTTGCTCCAAATAACATAACTGAGCTAGCTATTATAAAGATTGTTTTGAATACAATGCTTTTTCATTATTTTTCATCACTAGTGTCCACTTTAAAATTAAAAAGTTCTTTGAAATCATTGTATATCTAT
>JBAXNW010000057.1:0-22438 GCA_037133555.1 Bacteroidota bacterium | reverse complement strand
GCAGTACGACTGTTTTTGGTACAGTTTGTCTTGGTTCGAATCCAGGTCGGGCAACAACCAAAAAAAAGGACAATTTTAATTAATTGTCCTTTTTTTATTTTTATTTAAGCAGTTTCTGGATGCATTGATATATCATGTTCACATTATTTTCCCAGGAATGAGATTTTGCAAATAGTATACGTTGATTTTCCTTTTCCACATTGTTTTCATGTAATGACTTTTCAACTGCTTCTTTGTAATCTTCTAGAGAATCGCACAAATAAACATGTTCCTTGAAAAGCTCCATTGTTTTTGTTCTAGTTGCAAGAACAGGTTTTCCCATGGCCAGGTATTCATCTACTTTACGCGGATAATTTCCAATGGTAACTTCATTTACTAATTGTGGATTCAAACAAATATCTAAGGCAGCCATATATTCCGGAACACGGTCTTTTGGAATTCTGCCTAAAAAATGTACATTTTTTAAACTATGCAATGCGTGTGCTGCAAAAACTTTATCCTCATTACCAATCATTATAAATGAATAATTGGGTTTACTCTTTGCAAGTTCGTAAATTAGATCTGCATCTAAACGCATGCTAATAATATCTCCAATATATCCAATTCTAGGTTGAGGTATCGGTTGAACATTATCCGGGATATTAAACTTGATCTCTGTATTATAAGCCGAAAGATCTACACCCTGCCCTACATCATAACTTTCTGTATTATATGTTTTCGCATAATCTGATAATTGAGGTGAGTTGCAAACAATTAAATCACTTTTCTTAATTAAGAGAGGCTCTAATCTAACTGCATGTTTTTTCCAGTATTCATAGGGTTGAACATTATCTCTACGGTAATAAACAGAAAGTTTAGGATGTAAAAATTCTTTCGAATAAAAACTGCGATAAATATCATTGTCAATTAAATGAATGGGGTCTATTAAACCAAGCTCTCCGGCTACTTTTTTTATATAATTGAATATTTTTTTATTATTAGCCTTATTAAACAGATCAAATAAAAATCCATCAGGCAACCCATTAACAGACAATATTGATAAAGGGAAATCGAGCACCCAAAGGTTTTCTGATATTTTACGAATAGGGTCGATTTTCTTTTTATAAACATCTAAACGATGTTGGTTTTGAGGTGTGGGTTTGTTGCGGTAAATAGTCATCATATCTAATGGGCTATTCACATACAATACTCTATTATTTTTTGAAATTTCTTTTGCAATATCTATGGCATTAGAACCAACAGGAATATCCCATGATTGAAGACCTGTAATGATAAAATCTTGATTTTTCATTTTTTCTTATTTAATTTTTATAAGAGCAAATACTAAAAGCTAATATTTAAAAACAGATTATTTCAAACTTGTCTTACCCTACTTTGATAGTTTTTAACGCTGCTTTCAATTCAATTTCTGAAATATCAAAAACTTCCGAATTCAACATGATTGCCATCGAAGTATAGAGTAACATGGCAGTTGGCATGCCCCCTAATACCGCATTACCATAAGAGGCCACCATCACACCAGCCATCCCTGCAATCAATGCAGACATCTTCAATTTGATCATTGGATCCCGGATCCTAAACATCACTTTATAGGAAGCTTTTCCTAAAGTGTAAAAAAGAATAAACAAGTGAAGTAATAAGCCTACAATACCGGCTTCCACCCAAACCAATACATACCAGCTATCTGTAGCAATTTGCGACAAGAATGCATAGGGCAAATATTTTTGGGCTTTAACTCCACCATGCCCGATCCCCCCGCCAAAAGGTCTTGATGCAAGGTATCTGCTTAATATTTTTTGATTATCCAGTCTAACTTGTAGCGAAGCGTCATTGGGGTCAAATGCAGTTCTCATTCTTCTAATTTGATCATTCCCCTGTCCAATCAACGTAAACCTAAAAAAGATATAAACTAGTAACAATAGCGACACCCCGAATGCTAAAACACGAATATTTTTTCTAAGCACAAAAAAAGTCATAAAACCTGCCAGAGGTACACTAATGGCACCTCTCGTTCCAGAAATGATCATTCCATATAAAGCTAAAATACCAACAATCATAAAAAACACTTTGCTTTTACCTTTCTGCGACATGGAATAAATAATTGCCACTACCCCTGTATATCCTTGATTACCCCCAAACTGCCCAGCATCACTCATAAAAGAAAATACACGGAGTTTACCAAAAAGAATATGTGTTTTATAATTTCCTTCATTTAGCCATCCCTGCTCCCATTGATCAACACCAAATTTCATTTGAATGATCCCTTTTAAAGTTGCAAGTATCGAAACAGCACCCCATATGTATAAAAAAGTATCGAGTTTCCGATTATCATTGATCAGTAGTAAAGTCAATGGTACCATTAGAAACATATAAAGGAATACGCCCCTGCCCGAAAACCAAGCCGGCATACTTCGTGCTTCAGGATTTACAATTTCAAAAAGAGCATAACCAAACCAAATGACAGATAAAATAGTAATGTCTTTATTGGCAGGTGACCAGTCAACTCTTTCTTTAAACCTATTCATGATTAAAGCCAAATAAGTAAGAATCAGGATTCCATCCATGCCAAGACCAACTTGTAAGTCTTTAACGTATCGACCGATGCCGATAAGAATGAAGCTCAACCCTATCGCTGTATATAAACCAATAATAGGTCGAGTGAAAAGGAAAAATGCAAAAAGAATTGCGCAAAATAAACCTGTAATAAATCCAATTCCCATTAAACCCAATGAAGCAAAAATCAACGAAAACAGTAATACTGTTAGAAAAATAAATAAAATAAACCGCGGCTGTACCAAACGATCAGAACCTGTATAAACTTCAAATGGATTTATTTGATTATCGCTCTTCATTTTCTAGTTCTGTTTTTCAAATTTCATTACTTGCTAAATCTTTCTTGTGTAAAAGTTTATTAAAAATTGATTTATAAAAGTTTGCTCCCTTGATGAAAATCTCAGAATAACTTAAAGTCAATTCTTTATCTAGAAAATACATGCCGATCCAAATACCTAGAATTGTAAATAAAATTGATCCTACTGCCACCATAATCAAAGATTTGAATAAAAATATTGCAATGAGATCTCCCACAATATTGGCAATAACCATAAATAAAACTTTTATCGCATTTATATTTGGTTTATTGATACTATCAAGACCAATTCCTGTCATTCTATCGATGGGAAGCAATAACCCGTATAAAGAAAATACACGTACAATATTTACTGCATTAAATCCAGTGGCAGGGTCATTTTGCAGATATTTTTTTCCGGCAAGGAAAAGCACAAATATGTCAGCAAAAACAAAAGTAAAAAGGCTCATGAAAACAAATAAATAAGTAAGGGCACCTGCATAAGCATAAAAGTGTTCTCTCACTTCATTCATTTTCCCATGTATACTTGCTTTTGACATTTTAGGGAATGCTGTTGCTACAAAGCTGCGTAACGGAATCTGTTGTAGTTCGGTAAGTTTCATTGGGATGCTGTAAAGAGCAACGGCAGAACTACCCAAGGGGCTAAGACTAATGATTAGTGTATCAGCACTCCTTAAAAGATTCGTACCTACTAATGTAAAAGTGGTATATTTTCCAAAATGAAGTAATGTTTTATTTGTTTCTGAACTAGCTTTTCTAATATCTTTTAATCCATCCCAACCCATCAACATACTCACTATCGAGGTAAATACATTAATGATTAACATTGCCCACACTACCTCAACGAGCGTCATTTTAAAAAAGAAATAATTCACCAATAGGATGAAAAAAAATGGAACGCTATTCAAGGCTTTTAGCAATAATATTTTACCATATTTCCTATCCGCCTGCAATACAACCAATGCATTATTCCAGGGAAGGTTTATAAAAGCCAATATGGGATACCAATTAAAAAATAATGCATAAGCAGAATTCTGTATGGCATTATGAAAGATAAGGTTAGTTAATAATAAAAGGATTACAATAACGGTGGTAGAACCTAATCCAATTAAAGCGTTCGAACCAATTAATTTTATTCGTTGCTCATCATCTGCACCAGATAAATATCTAATCAAAGCAGTATTGGTGATACCAAATCGAAACACTTCAATGAAAGAGCCTGAAGAAATAAACAATACCCATTGTCCAAATTCACTCACAGAATAAGTTCTAGCAAGTATTGCAAAACTGGTAATACCAAAAATCGCAATCGTTAAATTACCAGTGAGAGAAAGAAAATTGTCTTCTCGAACAATCTTGTTAAGGGTTTTCTTCAAGTGATTGATGTTTAAATTTGATTATTGGAGAAGAATTGAAACCGTAATAGATTCTTTATTTTCAATTTAAACTCACTGCTCTTTTTAGGCAATTCTCCAACAAGAGATTCAAGTTCATTAAGTTCCACTCCATTAATAATGAAACCAATTTTACTGCCTGTAAGTGGTAACAAATCTTTTAAGGCAGATTGATCAGCTTCCGACCATAGCCTATTTGCACGGCATATTAATATTGACAAATCGGATTGAGCTACCAAATCGGAAGGATAATTATTAAAAATTAGTGCTGGAAGTTCTATAAACACATAATCCGGCACATACGATATCTGAATATTATTTTGTTCAAGAATTTCTGAATAATTCTTTACATCATAAAAATGATTATCAATTTTGCAGTAAACATATTCATCAGACGGAAGATAATTGGCAGGGCTATCGAGAAAAGAACTTTTCTTATTAATCCTTGGATCTTGATATCCCAAAATCCGATTCACAAAAGAATATTTCCTCTGATGAAAAAATTGTTCAGATGTTTTAGAGAAATTCAACATCAATACTTTTTTGCCCTCTTCAATTAACTTTTTAGCAATATTTCCTGCAATTACAGTTTTTCCTTCTTGTTCTAACGTACTTAAAAACAATATTGTTTTCACTGAAGAACCAGAATCGTGTAAACTCAAATACTGTTTTAAATTCTGTGTAGTAATTTCAAATAATCGATTATTAATAGCTGGGAAATTCTTAATAGCAGGTTTTAAGAATATTTTAGGCAACATTCCTAAAGCAGTTAAGTTTAATATTTTGGAAGCCCTTTTAATATTTTTCAAAGTGTCATCAAAATATTCCATTGCTAAAATATTACCTAGAACTAAAATAAGTCCCAAAAAAGCAGCACCAATTACAAGCGCCATTGTTTTCGAAGGTTCAGGCTCAATTGGAAAGAAAGGAGGATCTACTGCTTTTAAATTTGAAGCCAAAGCATTATCCTGTAATTTCAACTTGGCTAAATTTAACCCATGAAGAATTTCAAGATAACCTTGTTCGGATACTGAAATCTCTCTTTCTATTCTTTTAATATTTGCACCGGCTGGAGCATATATTGAATATTGTTGTTGAAAGTCTTTATTGCGTTGATCCATCACCTTAAGCTTTGCTTTCAGATTTTCAGCTTCCACAACATTGTTTATCCATTCTGAAAGTACTGTGTTTATTGGAATACCGTCAACTGAATTTTGGTATGAATAAATTTCTTGAACACTTTTTTTGATTTCGTTTTTCAGATTCTCAGATTGCTTTTTTAGAGCTGATAATTTTTTGATATTCGTCTCAGAAGTTGAAGATTCAGATTCAGTTGTCGCGATTTCAAAATTGATATCACCCAGCTGTTTCTTTTTATCAAGTAAATTATTATTTTTCAATTGCACCTGTTGCTGAATCCCTAATTTTTCTTCTAATCTTTTAATTCCAGCTTCTAAGCCTGCCAGTTGAGCTTTTTTATTGTTGTAGTCAACTTCCATATCTTCTTTTACAACTGCAACTGCTTTACTCTGCTCATAATAGTTGATGATATTATTAGATTTATTAAATACAAGCAATTTGTCTTCTGCGTCTTTTAATTTAAGATTAGCAAAATCCAATTGTGATTCAAAATATTTAACTACTGCATCTGACCTGTTTTCTTTTATATTTTTATAATTCTTAATACAAACATCATTAAGTATAGCAAGTGTTTGTTGACATATTCCTGGATCATCTACCACATAACTTAATTTGATCATATCGCTACTTCCAATTCTTTCCGCTTTAACTGAGGATATAGCCTTAATAGAATAATGTATATCATCATGATTCAAAAGTTGATAAACAAAATTGGAATCACTACTTTTCATCAATTTTGTAAGATTGTTTACTGTCATTTCATAATCTGCCTTATTTATTGAAGAAGGCACAACTTTGACAACAACTGTCTGTTTATTTGTGTCAACTTTTTGATTCTCGGGATTGACAAAACTAAACGGTGTTTTCTTTTTTAAATTTATTTCAGTTGAATCATCTTCCTCTGAATTGTTATTGCCACTATTAACAACGTATGAATACAAATAGGTTGGAGTGATTTCTTTTAACTTTTTAAAAGATTGTGCAGATATAAATTTTGAATTTTCTTTTTGCAGACTAAGATGCTGGCTTAATAATCGAATTGCTACTTCTTCTTGAGTTTCCCTTGAATTGATAATGTTTAATAAGTTATCGAAAGCAGTATTTGTTAAGAAGTAATTGAACGTTTTGTCCATTTCAATTGTAGATCCAGTTGCAAGACCAGTATACAATTTAGTTGATGATGCGTATGTATGTTTTCCATTCCTAGTAAGAAGTAATACCAAGGTAGCAAGCAAAATGGGAACAATGATTAATAAAATTAGATGTTTTCGTATTAATCTAAGAAGTTCTATTATTTTCATTATTTACTATTTGAATTTGCTTTATAAAAAGAGAATCCAACAAGTTCTTCTAAAATCTTTCTTGCAGTAATGAAATCAGTTTTTGCAGTTTCATATTCAGCTTCTGTTCTTGATACAATATCAGAAACTCTAACAAATTCATTAACTGGAATAGTCCCATTCCGAAACTCCCTATCAACCATCTCCATATTTACTCGGGCATTACCCCAACTCTGAGATCTTATATTTAATAACTTTTGTTTCAATAAAATATCTTCATATAGTCTTATTACTATTTGTCTAAGCTCATCTATTTGTACCTGTGCCATACTCTTAGCTTGATCTAATTGAATTTTTGCAACATTTATTTGATTTTTTCGATCAATCATATCATATAACGGAAGTTTTAAGAAAACCCCCATACCATAATTGAACTGTTTGCTGTTGGTATTTAGGACAGTTGTGCTTTGGCTGTTTGAATTTGAATTGAAATAGTCAAAAGTTCCATAATTTGCTACACCCTGAAACCCTAGATTTCTTAACCAAACATTATGCTGAGTTTTAAGTAAAGATTCCTTTGCATCAATATCCAAATTTCTATAAAGCACATTGGAATTATGTTTAATTGCAGAATCAATTAATTGTTCTAATGGAGGAATTTTGATTTCGTTTTTTGTTAATTGGCTCTCTTGAATTTCAGCAGTTTGCCCAAATGCTGAATTAAAAAGGAAGCAATTCAAAAAACTTATAATAATAAATTTAAAAACCATTTTCATTTTTATAATTTTTGTTAGTCTGTTTTATACAGCTGATTTCTGAAACATTGCAGGTATAGTTCTTAAAATAAGACCGATATCATACCAGAAAGAATATTTGCCATCTTTAAAATGATCTGCATATTCATTATCTAAACGCTTCCTTTCATCTTCAGACATGTTTCCACCCTTTCCTCGCAATTCAACTTGCCATAGTCCAGTAATTCCTGCAGGGGCTAAAAAACGTTTTGATAAAGCGTCTTTGGTAAGCATTTCAGCTTCGTATACTGGTAAAGGGCGATTACCTACAATTGACATATCCCCTTTCAAAACGTTGATCAACTGAGGAAGTTCATCAATACTTGTATTTCTAATGAATTTTCCAACCTTAGTGATTCGTGGGTCATCTACAATTTTCACAAAAGCAGATTTCTTATTTGTCACTTCCTTCTTTTGAAGATTATACCAATAATCGCAGATCTGATGGGAATCGATATGCATGATAGGAGAACAGGTTTGTCCTTCAGTTAACTTACTGCATCTTGGACAAGGTGCATAAAAATCAATCTCTACCTGCGGGGTTGAACTGTTATACTGGTTTTTCTCTTTAGCCAATTTTTTCAATTCATCTTCAGCCCCAGTTCGCATAGAACGTAATTTGTAAAAATCAAAAACTTTGCGCCCTACTCTTTTGGATATAAAATATACTTTCCCTTTCGACTCGAGTCGTATCGCAATGATAACAATTAATAAAAATGGGGAAGCGATAAGCAGAATTGTAGAAGCTACCAAAATATCAAAAATGCGTTTAGATAGTGGCATTTTATACACTTCATTCTTCTGCCCCAATGAAATATTAGTTTTCCTTTGACGGAATTTTATCAGGAATTGTATACGGTTTACCAAACTTTCCAGCTCTGTATTCGATGTAACATAATAGTCGTCCATTCGTTTTGAGAATGCCAATTTGTAAACTACACTACTGAACTTATTTGATAATAGTATAAATGGAATAGTCTCATATTCAGGTTGGGCTCTAAACCAATCATATAAAAAAATTCCATTTTGACCTGGCAAATAATAATCACAAATCACCACATCAGCTTGGTTGTTTAATTGAAGATGATTTATTGCTTTAAGGTTGTTTTCAACTATCGTCAAAGAAAAATTTTCATTTTCAGAAATTCCGGCAAAATATTCAGGGGAATTGCCAACGTATAATATGTTTATGAATGCTTTCATAATGCTTTTAATATGACTTTAATGTCAATGATAATTTTACCTGCTACCATTCTATTGAAAAATGGATCGGGAATAAATTTTTCTTGATTACTTCTTCAAGCTCTTCAGGATTAAATGGTTTTATTAAATAATCCTGCGCTCCAAGTTTGTAACATTTAATCCTTTCTTTACTTTCTGCTTTTGCAGAAAGCATAATAACAGGGGTATGTTTTGAAAATCCTCGTTGCCTAACATTGGTAAGAAACTCATACCCATCTTTATCCGGCATTTCAATATCGCAGATGATTAGATCAGGAAGATTGTCCTCCAGCCAATCAAGACCATGACTACTTGTATTAAATGAAGTAATATCATAATCTTGTGAAAGGAAATTCTCGAGTAATTGACAGATACTTTTTTCGTCATCTACCACTAATATTTTTTTCTTCATCTTCTTTTTATTTTATCAGTTATTAGAATGTATTCCAATAATGGCGATTCCTGTGCCAAAAATTTTATTTTTGTAACGTGTTTTAAATCAAGGGGATGCAAACTGATGACTAAAGAGACTTTCTCGAAAAGAGACTTTTTTTCCGATTTGAGGAATATAAAAAGTAAACAATCAGGAATACGTAAATGATACATCCTGATAGATTTATACATGACTACAATTTTTAAAACTGATTATGTACTAGATACTCAAATTTAAGCATTTTTTAGACTTATTTCATCAATAATGGTTCTTTTATTCTATCCAAAACCTCCATATTTCAAAAATAGGTTTAGTCGGGATTACAATCATTAATGATATTTCGAAATTAAATACAACTTTATGAACTCATTCAATCATAAAGGCTAACAGTTCCGTAATTTTGTAACGAGTTTAGATTACATACATGCAATGATTCTAGATTCTATTACATGAACCAAATGCAAATGAAATACCCAGAAGCTCGCATAAAAACAGGTATTTCTGAGAAGTTGCTAATTGTTTTAATGTCTTTATTTTTATTGTTTCATCTTAGCGCGCAGAACAGCAAGCTAGTAGTAACTACTTCTATTAATTTAATTGATGGAACAATTGCGCCTTATAACACGGTACAACCTGGCGATACTATTTTTTTAGAAGCCGGCATCAGAAATAAATTACTGATTCGAAATTTTACTGGCTCAGTTCAAAAGCCCATCACCTTCATCAATAAAGCGGGTATTGTTAATATATCCACCGATGATTATTACGGCATTTCAATTTCAAATTGCCGTTATTTCAGATTCTCTGGCATGGGAACATCCACTGATTATTATGGAATCCAAATTACTAAGGTTTTAGTGGGCGCGGGAATGGGCATATCCTCTATGAGTTCTGATATTGAAATTGATCATATCCTAATAAAAAATTGTTTAACAGCAGGTATTTATGCCAAAACTGATCCTACCTGCACAAATAATGTTTCAAGAGAAACTTTTACTCAATTTAATACGATCATCCATGACAACTATATTTCCAATGTGGGTAATGAAGGAATGTATATAGGAAGTTCTTTTTATTCGGGTATGACAATTAATTGTAATGGCAAAGATTCCATAGTAATGCCCCCCATATTAGATGGAGTAAAGATTTATAACAACATAGTTAAGTCAACAGGTTGGGATGGAATACAAGTGAGTTCTGCATCTAAAAACTGCCAGATCTATAACGATAGTATCATTAATGATAGTCAGGCTGAAGTGTCGAGTCAGATGTCTGGAATTATTATGGGAGGTGGTTCAAAATGTGATTGCTTCAATAATTTCATCAGCGATGGGAAAGGCGATGGTATAGAGAATCATGGTTTAGGCGGAACCAATATTTATAATAACATTATTGTAAATGCAGGCATTTCCTATTATCCTAATGATCCTACAAAAATGAAACACGGAATATTTATTTCGGATGTATCTGTAATGAAAGACTCTTCATTTAATATCATTTTTAATAATATTATTAATGCTAAAACTGATGGAATAAGGTTTCAAAGTATTAATAGTAAAAACAACCTGATTGCATCTAATCTTATATTTCATTCTGGCACATATAATATTCCTTCTTTAAATGATAATTATGTGGTAATCCCTAATGCGTTATCTGATGTATTATTGAAAAATAATTTTTTTACAAAAAACATCCAGGATGCTGGAATCTCATTAACTGATTACACTATTCTTCCAGGATCACCGCTCATAAAGAAAGCCTACTTTAATAATATGGGGGTTCAATTTGATTTTAAATATACTCCCAGGCCCACTGGTGTAATATCTGATATTGGCGCTATCATGCACGATGCCGGTATAGATACATTATCATCTTTATCTAATGAGTCAGCTTTATTATTTCCAAATCCTGCTATTAATTTATTAACGATCAGATGTCTTTCTCTTACAACTGGGATGATTGAATTTCTTGTCTATAACCTTACTGGAGAATTGGTCTTACAACAGGCTAGGCAAATCTATACTCCTGGGGTTCAGGAATTTCAGGTCACAGTTGATAAACTTGCTTCCGGAGTTTTCATTTATTCAATTCAAAACGGAAAGCAAATTTCGAATGGAAAATTTATTAAGTTCAAATAATTCCTAGTGCTATAAAAAACAAATGCAAGGAACTTGATAGTCCTTGCATTGTAATGAATTTGATTGATACATTTACTCCACACAATCTTAACTTGCTAATTGTAAGCCGAGTGTTTCTTGATAAATATTCAAAACATTTTCTGCCATTGATTTCCATGAAAAACGAGCCGCTCTTGTTAAACCAGATTTAATCATACTTTTTTTCAGGATCTCGTTTTTATACACTTTTATCATTGCTGCAGTAATCTCTTCAGTACTGTATGGATCAACCAGTAGTGCTGCATTTCCTGCAATCTCAGGCATTGAAGAAGTATTTGAAGTAATAACCGGAACACCACAAGCCATTGCTTCTACGATTGGGATACCAAAACTTTCTCTTAAAGATGGGTATAAAAACAGTTGACTTAAACTATAAATTGCTGGCAAATCCTTATTTGCAACATACCCTGTTAAAACGATACGATTAATAAGATTAACATCTCCAATTTCAACAAGTAATTTTTTAAGTTCTTCCTGATCATAATCAAGCATCACCAATTTCATACTACTTCCAGTTCTCTTTAAAAAATCAGAGAAAGCTTTTAAAGTACCCTTTGTATTTTTCTTAGGATGTGTATTACCCAAAAAGAAAAAGAATTGATCTGGTAAATTATATTTTGCTTTAATCAGCCTTAAATAATCTTTATCTGTTACAGGTTTAAAATATTCACTTACCCCATTATATTCTGCAGTAAGCTTTGTGTTATTTTTAAAACCAAAAAAACTAGAGATACAATCTTTCTCAAAATTGGAAACAGTAATAATTTTCTTACTATTTCTCATGATCATTGGCACAATTAATCTGCGGTAAATATTTCCAAATTTTTGATAATTAGTTCCTTTACCTCTCATAATATTTAGAGCCGAACTTTCCATATAAATAATATCATGCAGTGTTACTACCGAAGGCACTTTACAAAAGATAGGGGCTGTGTTACTTGTACAATGAAGAATTTCACATCCGTATTTTTCTGCAGCCCTTGGCAATGCAAATTGTTCCCAAACTGGAAAAGAGCTGGCACTCAATTCCACAATTTTGAAATTGGGAGTTTCTTGTATAACTGATCGATCTTCATCTGGTCTTACAAAAATAAAATACTCGTTTACTTTGTCGATCTCCTGAAGATTTCGAATAAGCTCCAAAGCAACCATATCCATACCATGTTTTTTCTTTCTGAAGATGCGCTGTGCTTCAATACCGATTTTCATTTTATTCTGTTTTAAGTTTTTTCTTTTTTTTTGTTCTATTATCGAACTACAATATGGTATTGGCCAAACTTGTGCCAAAGGATATTAAAAACTTAAACGATTGTTTATCAAATAGTTATAAAATTGATTATAAAAAATAATTCCACAAAATGGAATGATTTTCCGCTAAAGAGAGAATTGCGAAGAAAATTAATCCTTTATCTATCCGGAATTAGTTACATCAAGAGATGAAAAAGTGCAGGAGAAACTATCTACTTAAAAGGCTTTAAGTTTATTTATTAGAGCTTAAATTTTGATATATTATTTGCCTATTAGGATCTTACGAATTCTATTGTAAACAACAACTTCCAGGAGGTAAGAAAATATAATCATGATGGCTATATAAAGGCCATATTCAATCAGCTTATTATTAATAAAATTCAAATAAGTGGCTTCTATTACCAGATAATGGTGCGAGATATAAATCACATAAGAACAAGGAGCCAAATGTTTAAAAACACCAAACAGAGAATTAAAACCACGCCAATTTAAATTTTCCCAGATAATCGCTCCAAACATTACCATAATTGCAAATACAAAATGTCTAAGTTCTATAAACGGATAAGCAACAAGCGGATAACTATACACTTTAGTATATGAAAAATGGATGTATAAATTCAATGCAAGAAGTGCCGTAATCGTAAACAGTACATAGGCATAAGGCATAATGGATTTAATAGTGTATTTCTCTTTTTTAAGATAGATGTCAGCAAATCGTACACCAATCCACCATATTGCGAAATACATGGCCAGTCGATTTACAATAAATGGGTAGACAATATATGTGGCAGCAGCAACAATACTAATTGCGCTCACCCATTTATTAATTTTTGCACTGTTGATATTGGTTGCCAGTAAAAAGAAAAGCATGTAAAACCACCATTCATACGAAAGCGACCATAATACCCCATTTCCCATGTAAGCAGCAGATATCACATTAGGTTTTTGAGAGATCACATCCTGAAGCATAAAAATATTTCCAAATAAAGTTTGCCATTCAGGATTAGCCAGGGTTCCTTCGGAATAACACTTGATTAAATAGCCCAATAAGAATATAAAAAAAAGAGGAATATATAATCGGATAAATCGACGAATAAAATAATACTTAAAAGTTTTATCAGCAGACTTCTCATAAGTATATTTAATTACAAAACCAGATAAGACAAAGAAAACAATAACAGCTTCAGGACCAAATCGGAAAATCGCACCAACATTTACACCCAATAAATAAATTTTCTGAGGCAAAGCGTGAAAGAATACCACATACAATGCTGCAAACCCACGTAGTGCTTCAAGTTTTTCTAATCGGCTTTTTTTAATGATTTCTTTGCTCATTTGGAACTCCTTTAAGATATGCTTATTGAAATTTGGTTAAACAGAACCAACAGTATGTTTAGTATGAATAAACTTTTTATTGGCTCCCTTTATTTTCAATAAAGACAACAACATTAAGAACATGCCTTTTGGCAATCCTGCAACTGCTTTTAAGGTATTATAATTGTAGAATTTTTTTGGAATTGAAATAAGTAAAGCAAAAAAACATCCAGCCATTAATGCTAACCAACCAATCGATAAATTATAATCCCCCTTTAAAATAGTATTACCCAATAAAAAGCCAAAACCGAATATAATCACCGCTCCTAACAATAATATTCGAGGAGGTTGTATAAACTGAATAGCCTTATCAAAATAATCAACATTCCCATTCGCAAATAGCGCTTTTACTGCCTTAAGAAAATCGCTTTTGAAATAATGTAGCTGAGCAGAAAGCCATCTGCGGCGTTGATTACTAAATGCATTAGGATTTTGAATTTTCTCATCAAATACATAAGCATCATCTAAATAGGCGATTTTATGTCCTCCTTTCAACATTTTTAATTCAATCTCTTTGTCAAATCCCCCTACTGCAGTAACAGTTGACATCATTGCTTTAAAAAAATCATATTCGAATGCCATCCCAGAGCCAATGATAGCTGATGAAAGTGTTAAGGCCCGATGCCCTTTTCTAAAAATATGATTATTTATTTCTTCACTAATTGCATCCAGGATTGCCCAAGAATTATTAATATTTTTTGCAGCCCGATGACCCTGAACTGCGATATAACCGTCATCAAATGCAGCATTTATTTTAGTTAAAAAATCTGGTGCCATTACATTATCCGCATCAAGTACAACAGCTATGTCGTATTGATCAGTAAGCTCAGACATTCCTTTATTAAGTGCTTTTGATTTCGTGCTTTTATCGAAGCTAACTTCAATTAATTTTATGGGCAAAGCCTTTAATTTAGTAATAGTTTCCTCTTGAAACGAATCTGCAATAACCACCACATCAAACATAGACATGGCATAATCTTGTTGCAAAGCAGCTTTTGCAACTTCAATAATCACTTCATCTTCACTATACCCTGGTATTAATACAGCAATCTTTCTCAACTTATCAGAAATTTTAAATTGTTTTTGTTTATAAAATAACCCCGCAATAGCAAATAATAAAATATAAAGCACTGCCAATCCAATGAAAACGAATAAAATGTATTGTATTGAATTATAAATTATCATAAGATTAATTTAATGTTTGATACGCTTCTTTTCTCAACCCGAAATAATAAGTTTATAAAAACGAATATTCTCTTTTGTTTAATTTGATTTATACTTACGAATCCTATTCCGAATTTTTAATGCATACTTGCGTAAGAATGGCAGGTATTTACCACTTTTTAAATTATATAATGCGGATTGAGATTCAAATATCATTTCAAAATTCTCAGTACATAATACTGGTTTTTTTGAAAGTCTGTTAATCTCAATGGCTTGTGCCAATTCACTTTCAACAAATAAAACATGTGGTTTAGCATTGTAGGCTTTGGCTTTATGGGTACCATGACTATTTGCCTTTTGACGAGCAGCCATATCCGGAAGATCCAGCATCACCAATTCATCATACTTCACATTATTTTCCTTTAACCAGATTTCTGTTTCTTTTCGATATTTCTCTAGTCTTGAAGTAACAATGGTTCCAATTTTGCTTCCTGGAATAAATAATGGGGCTGCGTGCAAAATAAAATCTCTGTACTTTTCTCCATCATCATTTTGTTCGGGTAATGGATCCACACATAACACACCGTCAATATCAAAACATGCTTTTTCTAATGAAGTATGGTTTAAAAAATTCCATTGAAAATATCGGGGAAGAGGCACTACTTCAAAATAATAATCCACCACTTTTTCTTTTCCAGGAATCACATAAACAGCACAATATTTAATATCGAAATCAGCTGCTACAGATTGCAATTTTTCTTTTACCTCGTTCAATGCAGAACCTGATGCAACACTATCATCTACTACAAGAATTTTTTTGAAATCTTTTTTATCAAAAAATTGGCTCCTGGCTCCTGCTTTATAAATATGTCCATTTAAAAAAGAATCAATATCAGTATATGGACAATTTAAATATAAAGCCAACAAATTGGCTGGTAACATTCCACTCCTAGGAACCCCTACAATAAGATCAAAATCGCGGGGTAGAATACTCAACCTTTTAAGGATGATTTTATTCAGGTCAGATATGTTTCTGTATTCCATGATTATTTATTTAAATTTAAGATTTTATTTACGAAATATAAGTGGTCATTTGTTGGGTAACTAAGTTGATAATATTATCCAACTTATTAATCTTTAATTCTGTTTCAGCAGTTTGGATATCTTCCTGATCTATCATTTCTAGTACCTCAATTTCCTTCCCAACTTTAACTATGGAATACATAGATAAAACAGGTTTTATTCGGTGTGCCGTTTTTTTCATTTTAATAAAGTCACTTTCTCTATATGCTTGTTTTATTTCTTCAACAGAAATAGGAATGTCTTTAATAAATACCTGGATCATTTTTTTAGTAAGGTTAATATCTCCTCTGCAAAATTTATTAATCATGTCTAAATCGAATAATTTTTCAATTGGCGATGCATTTTCTAATGTTGTATTCATTTCTATTTTTTTCAGTTCGTAATATTTTATAGATTGGCTATTCTCGTGCCAACCTATAAATCATATTTAATAAACTGAAAATCAATTAGATGCATTTTTATATTTTTTTAAATGCATCTATTTAGTAGAAATTATTCCACATTTTGGAATTGCAAAGACCCATAAAACCAGTCTATAAAAACAAAAATCTAGTTTTATGATTGATTTTATAAAGTAACGGTAGTTTTCATCTGAACTTTGTAGAATCCAACTTGAAGATTTTGTAGTTGAATTTCTACGAATTGCAATTATTCAGCATTTTATAGTACTTAATAGCTGAATATTATCCAAAAAGCACATAAAATAAGCTTATACACCACAAACTCATCCATTTTCCATAAAATGGAATACTTCCAATTACTGTAATCCTACTATATTTTGTACATTTATATAGCCTAAGATTGTTTACTATTCAAGAACCCATTATAATAAATGAATAACTATTCCATTTTTATCGTAGAAGATGATCCCTGGTATGGGGAAATATTAGCCTATCATTTAGGACTTAATCCAGATTATAAAATCACCCGATTCGAGACTGGCAAGGAATGCTTATCTAAAATGCATTTAAAACCCGATTTAATCACCATAGATTTTTCATTGCCTGATATGCAAGGGGATGAATTGTTTAAAAAAATTAGAGAATCAAATCCCCAAATACCTGTAATCATAATAAGTGCTCAGGAGGAAATCAATGTTGCAGTGAGTTTATTAAAAATGGGGGTGAACGATTATTTGATCAAAGATGAAGCTACTAAAGACTTGTTATGGAATAGTATTGCTCGCATAAGAGAAACACAATCATTAAAAAAAGAAGTTGCCCAGTTAAGAGAAGAACTTGGAGAAAAATATTCTTTTCAAAATACTTTGATCGGACAAAGCGATAGTCTGAAAAAAGTGTTCACCATGATGAGCAAAGCCATCAAGACCAGTATCAATGTATCTATCAATGGAGAAACTGGAACTGGTAAAGAAGTAGTTGCAAAAGCAATACATTTTAATAGTGATCGAAAAAAGAAAAATTTTGTTGCCGTAAATATGACGGCCATTCCCAGAGAATTAGTTGAAAGCGAACTTTTTGGGCATGAAAAAGGTGCTTTTACTGGTGCCATAAATCGAAAGGAAGGCAAGTTTGAAGAAGCCAATGGCGGCACCATCTTTTTGGATGAAATTGCAGAAATGGATCTAAGCCTTCAAAGTAAACTACTCAGGGTATTACAGGAACGAGAAGTGATAAGAGTTGGTGGAAATGAAAAGCTGACTTTAGATGTAAGATTGATTGTTGCCACACATAAGAACCTTGCGGATGAAGTAAAAAAAGGAAACTTCAGAGAAGATCTCTATTTCCGAATCATGGGTCTTCCCATTGAACTTCCACCATTGCGTGAAAGAGGTGAAGACATTTTAATTCTTAGTAAATATTTTATTGAAAAATTTGCAAAAGAAAATAAAATGGGGGCGATCCATTTAACACCTGAGGCGAAGGATAAATTATTAAAGCACCCATTTCCAGGAAATGTAAGAGAATTGAAAACCATCATAGATTTGGCAGTGGTAATGTGCGAGAATAACCAGATAACTGCAGATGATATCACGCTTACTTCGCTTAAAAAAGATGATATGTTGATGGGATCACAAAAAACGCTTCGCGAATACACCATCGACATTGTTAAATTCTATTTGAAAAAAAATAATGATGATGTCATTGCCGCTGCGAAAGTTCTGGATATTGGCAAAAGCACTATTTATAAAATGAAGCAAGCAGGTGACCTCAATTAAAGGTTATTAATTGTTAATGCAAATAAGTTATGGGTATTAATTTTACATTTTCCGAAAACCAATTTAATCGAATATTCCCATTTTATATTCTTATTAATCAGCACATGATTATAGAGTCAACCGGGAATACTTTGGATAAAATTTTCCCTGGAACTAAGGGTATATTATTCTCTGAAAATTATAGAATTAAACAACCCAACCTAACTGATTTAAGTTTTAAATCTTTAATATCTATAAGTAATCAAATTTTAATTCTAGAATGTTTTAATAATCACCAAACTAATTTACGGGGACAAATTGAGTATCTATCGGAAACAAATCAACTATTATTTGTTGGCTCTCTCTTGCATACATCTATTGAAAAATTGATTAATAAAGATTTATCACTACATGATTTCGCCATTCATGACCCAAATACAGATTTATACTTTGCATCTAACAAAGAGGAAATAACTAGTGATGACAAAAAGCCATTAATATTTCCGATAGATTCAAGTAAAGAAAATCTAAAGAAAGCAACCAGGGAGATTAATAAAATTGCCATATTCCCCATTCAAAATCCAGATCCTATTATAAGAATTGATTTTAATGGAAAAATATTGAATAGCAATCCTCAAAATAAAAAATTTGATTATTTTATTTTCGAAGAAAAATTATTTAGATATACAGATTTATTTAAATTAATAGCTACAAAGATTGATTTAAATAAAGAAAAATGGGAGTTCAAAACGCAATCAGGTAATACCGAATATTCATTCGTATGCATTCCGAAGAAAGAAGAAGGCTTTATAGATATATTTGCAACTGATATTTCTGATTTAATAAAAGAGGATTTACAATTAGACCGCTTATATTTTATCATTCAACAAACACACCAATCAATAGCTATTACTGATGATAAAGTACAAATAGAATGGGTCAATAATGCATTCGAAAAAAATACAGGTTTTTCATTAGATGAGTCAAAGGGCAAAAGTCCGGGCAGCTTACTCCAAGGAAAGGATACCAATCCTGAAACGATTCAATTTATGCGCAGGCAAATACGCAAAGCACGACCATTTACCTGTGAACTCTATAATTATAAAAAATCTGGAGAAGGTTATTGGGGAAGACTTAGCGTACAACCCATTTTTGACAAAACAGGTAAACTAGTTCAATTTTTTTCCATTCTTGAAGATATCACAAACGAAATAGAAACGAAAGCAGCAAGACAAGAAACTCAGAATAGAATGTCTTCACTTATCAACAACTTACAAGCTGGTGTTTTATTAGTAAATGAGTACAGGAAAATAGATTTAGTGAACGCACGTTTTTGTGAAATTTTTCAACTAGACATAGAACCTGCCAATTTGATAGGATCAAGTAGTGCTTTAACAATTGAAGCATCCAAATACTTATTTAAAGACCCTGATTCTTTCGTATCAAATATCGAATTACGCAAAAAAGAAAAAAAAATAATTACTAAAGAAATACTGGAATTAGAAGATGGTAGAATTTTAGAAAGAGATTTTATACCAATATGGAATGAAGGAAAGTATAAGGGAAATTTATGGGTATACACTGATATTACTGAAATAGCAAATGCCGAAAAAAAATTAGAATTACAAAAAATATTTTACGAAGAAATTCTGGATAGTCTTCCTGCAGATGTTGCAGTATTTGATAAGCATCATACCTACTTATATGTGAACCCTAAAGGAATCAAAGATCAAAAAGTCCGGAAGTGGATAATTGGAAAAAAAGATGAGGATTATGCATTATTGAAAAATAAACCAATAGATTTTTACGAAAATCGGAGAAAAATATTTGATGAAGTATTAAAGTCTAAAAAAATAAAAAGCTGGGAAGAAGAATCAAAGAAATCGGATGGCTCAATTATACATGTATTACGAAATATGTACCCAGTAATAAATGAAGACCATCAAATAAAACTGATTATTGGCTATGGTGTAGATATATCCTATACAAAATCTATTTTGCATAAAATTGAAGAAAGTGAAAAAAAATATCGTGAGCTGATAGATAATTCCATGGCATTAATTACAACTATTGATTTAGATGGTACAATATTAACTGCAAATCCAATTGTAAGTCAAACTTTGGGATATACAGATGAAGAAATCATAGGCCATAAAATAACTGAATTCATGTCCGAAAATGATCGAAAGCTATTTAATAAGCGAGACTTGCTTAAAATTAAAAAAGAAAAGAAGGCTATCGGCGTTTTAAATATCATAAATAAAAATGGAACTGTTTCTAACATTTTATTTAACAACATTTTAAAAGAAGAGGTAGGCAAAGTGCCCTATATGAATGGCTTTGCTATAGATATAACTAACAGAATTAAAGCTGAGGAAGAATTAAAAAAAGCTAAGATAATTTCCGAGGAAATTGCACAATCAAAGCAAAAATTTCTGGCCCATATGAGTCACGAAATAAGAACACCCATGAATGCCATCATGGGTATGACTAATCAATTAACAAAAACAATACTTACAAATGAGCAGCAAATACAAATTAACATCATTAAGAATGCTTCTTCGAACTTATTAAATATCATTAATGAAATTCTCGACCTGTCAAAAATTGAGGCAAGGAAACTTTCTTTGGAAAAAATTGGATTTGAACCTAAATCGGTTATCGGCCAGGCAATGCAAGTAATGATGCATAAGGCAGAAGAAAAAGATTTACTCTTTACAAACTCTTATTGCGATTTAAATTTAGCTGAAGTTTTAATTGGAGATCCTTATCGTTTAAATCAGATATTACTCAATTTAGTATCAAACTCCATAAAATTTACAGATAAGGGAACTGTAGATATCAGTTGTATGGTGTTAGAGGACAATGGCTTACAACAAAAAGTAAAAGTAGTTGTACGTGATACTGGCAAGGGAATGGATGAAGAATTTACTAAAAAACTATTCAAAAAATATTCACAAGAGGATGAATCAACTGCTCGAATTTATGGTGGTACCGGTTTAGGCATGAGTATTTGCGAAGAATTAGTGCATCTAATGGATGGAACAATTAGTGTAGAAAGCAAGAAAGGTGTAGGTACTAGTATTTCTTTTGTAATACCGTTCGAAAAAGGGAACAAAGACCAAATTCAGGTGAAAGAAATTATCAAACTTGATACTAATATCTTAAGAGGAAGAAGGGTATTAATTGCAGATGATTATGAAATAAATAGACTCGTAGCAGCTACCATTTTAAACTTTTTTGAAGTAATTACTGAGGAAGCTAAAAATGGTATTGAAGCGATTGAAAAAATAGAGGCTGGAAATTTTGACCTCGTATTGATGGACGTACAAATGCCAGATATGGATGGTATAGAAGCTACCGAATATATACGAAGCAAAATCAGTAAAACACTTCCCATTATTGCATTAACAGCTTATGCATTAAAAGGGGATGATAAGAAATTTATTGATGCTGGAATGAATGATTATTTATCTAAACCTTTTGAAGAGAATCAATTACTAGAAATTACTATAAAATGGATACAGAAAACGGAAATCGTGGAACCCAAAAATGAAAAGAGTGTAACTAAAGATACATTTGAAATAAAGAGACCATTAAATACTCCCTTATTTGATTTGACTAAAATTCAAACTATTGCTAAAGGAAATAAAGAATTCATCAATAAGATGATTGACCTGTTCATAAATATTACCCCAGTTTCTATTATCGATATGAAAAACGCTTATGCCGAAAACGATTTTGAAAAACTGAGAAAATTAGCTCATCGGATTAAGCCCTCCGTTGATAATTTAGAAATTTCAAGTATTAAAGAGGACATAAGAGAAATAGAATTAAACGCTGAAAATTATAAAACATCGGAGCAACTTGAAAGCCTTATTTTAAAAGTGGAAAAAGTGATGACCGAGGTAGTTTCAGATTTGAGACTCCTTATTTAATAAGTAAAGCAATACAATCAGTTAAACTTTTTTGCCAACTAATCATTTCAATCCCATAATCTTTCACCAGCTTAGAACAATCCATAACAGAATAACCAGGACGCTTTGCTGGTGTTGGATAAGAACTGGATGGTATAGGTTTAACAATACAATTCTTACCCGCTT
>JBAXNW010000056.1:0-23798 GCA_037133555.1 Bacteroidota bacterium | reverse complement strand
GAACAAAATTATAACCAACTGTCAATCAGTTTGATTTAAGTGGACACTAGTGATAATATTTAATTAGTAATTATCAAACTTGCCTGCCCTCTCACGTATTCCTTATCTTTTAAGACTAATTTGTACAAGCCACTGGCCAGCTTTGCCACAGAAAAACTATGACTGTTCTTGCCTTTGGGCAATGGTATTTCCATAAGTTGAACTCCCATGGTATTGTATATTTCCAGACTGCCTTTTTCCAAATCCCTGAAAAAGCTGACGGTAACTTCTGTTGTGGCAGGATTGGGATAGAGCTCCAGTGAAGAAGTAATCTTTACATCCGGTAGTACATAGCTAGCACTGTCGCAGCCCTGCTGAAAACATCCATGCTCATCTAATTTAAGGATCCAGCCACAATTGCCGTTAATGGTATCCGTATTTCTTATTTGCCCACAGACCACATAGCCTTTATCTCTTGTTTGCTGAAAGTCAAAAGGAGTGGCAGAAAAATAATTTTCATTAACAGAAGTAACCTTATATTCTCTATACCAATCTACCTCCCCCTCTGCAGTGAGGTGCAATAACCAGGGAGTGGTCAGATAACCATAAGCTCCCGAAGCCAAAATACTTCCATCGGAAAAAACCCGAAAAGAACGACAAATATTATTATGTCTTTTGGGGCCATACGACAAACTCCAGGTTGTATCTCCTGTTGCGGCTGAAAGCTTATAAAATTGCAAAGTGAGAAAACCCTCGTAGTCTCCTGTTCCTGATGTATAAGCAGAATCACATTTGGTAATTAATGAAATTATGCTATTGTCCGGATGATTTTGTAAGGTTATCCATTCGCCACCCTTTGTTCCTCCTACCATTTTTTGCCAGATTACATTCCCGGAAAAATCTACTTTTGTAATTACATCATCATTGGAATTTACATCTGAAGTAGGACCTACCCCACCCCCAAAAACATAACCATCCGGTAAAACGATGACAGTATTATAGTTGGACCAGTAATTATTCTCATTATAAGTTTTCAGCCATTGCTGGTTGCCAAGACTATCATACTTAACTGCCAGACAACAGGATAATCCACTGTTTTTATAACGTATACCCACAGCAATAAACCCATTATCGGGTGTAACTTTTAACGACTGAAATGCATAATCAGGATAGGTCCAGGTGGTTGAGATAGATGTATCATGATAATGCTTCCGCCATAGCATATTTAGGTTGCTGTCCAGTTTCATTAAAAACCCATTATAAGTATAGGGACTAATGTTTTCACAAGCTTGTCCATTTATTATATATCCACCATCTATTGTTTGTACATCTGAACTCCAACCCGACAACATATAATTGTATGCGGTATCCAAATAAGGTACCCAACTAATTATATCTCCCAGACTATCTGTTTTTGCTGCCATTACACTCATATAATTTGTAGGAAAACCTGGGAGATTAGGAGCATAATGCCCAAATGCAATGTACTGATTGTCTTTTTGAACAATTTGATTAAACCGATTGCCCACACCAACATTCGCAGGATAAAGATGATACATTCTGTTAAAACGAGTGGTTTGACTCTGAATACAATTTACACTCATTAAGAATATAGCAAAAAAGAATATTTTTTTCATAAAAATAACATATTAGAAAGACGACATTAAATAATTATTTTTATCAAACACAGCCTAAAGTTTTGTAATTTTTTACAGCATTTGTTTGTATTATTATTTGTAAGGTATTCAATTTTGTATCAGATTAAGGCTTAGTATAGTCTGTCATCAAAGAAGAAGTAATTTGTAAGTGCAATCGTCCTCTTTTCTAAAATGGGCTATAACTTGTTATGTATGCAACAAAACTACTACAAGCCCAGGATTGTTTGATAAGTTGTAGGAATTAAAATGCGGTATAATTTTTACAAATTTACTAATATAATTTACAAACGATTAAATTAAAAAAATAAAAATTAAAAATGCAAAATGGGAAGGAAAGTAAAAATTAAAAATGCAAAATTAAAAATGGGAATAAAGTAAAATAATCGCAATAATGATTATCAATAGAATGATAATGAGAAGGAAAAGTAGGTTTTGGGTAGTGGTTGATTATGATGGCAGCTAATTACTGGCAGGGCAGCCCACTCGATTATCGGTTCGCCCTTATTTTTCGGTCTTTGTAAGCCAATCTATTGCGTTTATTTTTTTTATTCCGTTATATGTACCGGTGTCGTAGTCCATTGTGATTAAAAGTTTTTCGTGATGGTCTGAAATACTTTCAAATGGTGCTAACTCACGTTCTAAAGTCGTTGCGTTTTGTACTGTTTGTGAAACTTGTATGTATTGTGTATAACCTTCGTTGTTGCGAACAATAAAATCAACTTCTAAATTGTTGGTTTTTCCTATCCATACTTGGTTGTTTCTGCGTTTTAGCTCAAGAAAAATTACATTTTCAAGTAAATGTCCTGAATCGCTTGTCAATTCTTTTCCAAGTAATGCGTTGCGAAAACCTAAATCCACCAAATAGTATTTTTCTTGCGTTGCCAAATGTTGTTTGCCTTTGATGTCATAGCGGTTTACTTTGTAAAACAAATAGGCTTCAACCAAAGTGTCAATGTATTTTGACACCGTTTTGTTGTCAATTTTCTTTTTGTTAGTCGTTAAAACTTTGGCAATGTTTCCAGCTGAAACTCTTGAACCAACTGAATCTACTAAGAAGTTTACAACTTCCTGATATGATTCTTCGGCATAAATAGTATGGCGTTTAGAAATATCGTTGTCGTAAATGTTTTTGAAAACCGTTTGCAAATATTCATTTGCAAAATGATTTCCTTCTGCTGAAAGTCTTACCGCTTCGGGAAAACCACCTGTACGCACATATTCAGCAAAAGCACGGTCAGGGTTTGTGGTTTTGCCTGTGAACTCTATATATTCAGAAAAAGAAAAAGGCAATACATTTATTTCATAAGCTCTACCTGTGAGCAAAGTTGCCAATTCGCTTGATAATAAAAATGCGTTTGAACCTGTAACGTACAAATCGATGTTCGGATGAACGTACAAGCCTTCCAACAGTTTTTCAAATCCGGAAACGTTTTGCACTTCGTCAATAAACACATAGTTCGTTACGTTTTTTTTGAGATGCTTAATTATGTAATCGTAAATTTCTTTCCAATTTTTTTCTGCTAAAAATCGGAACTCAGGCATATCTATATTGATTGCCACAATGGAAACTTTGTCGTTTTCTTTACGCAACAACTCTTGAAATTGTATCATTAAAGTTGATTTTCCACAACGCCTAACGCCTGTGGCAACCTTAATTAAATTCTTGTCTTTAAGAACACTAAGTGTATCTAAGTACCTTTTACGTGCTATTATTTTCATAGAGCAAAGATAAACAAAATTCCTAAAACTATTTAAAAATAAGAAGATTTAGGATTTTCAAAGTTCGCTTTTTGGTCAAGTTCGGTTCATTGCATTTTAAACCATAGTCTTTGTCACCTAAATTTCGTCTGTTCAATGTCATTCGTGCTTGTCTTGGTGTATCGCTTTAGGGTGACCGATAACTTGTTAGGTATGCAACAAAACTACTACAAGCCTAATAGTGCTAGATGGCTTGGAGCAATAAACTTGCACATAATTTATTTTACAAATTTACTAATATAATTTACAAACGATTCAATTAAAAAGTAAAAATGGGAAGGAAAGTAAAAATTAAAAATGGAAAATTAAAAATGGAAATACAACTATTTAGAAGACTTAGAGAGGAGAAAGATTACTATAACTGCAATAATTATTATCATAAAAATGGCTAATAGCAAAAAGAGTTGGTTTTCTTTGGGGAGTGATGATGATGGGAGCTGGGTGGCGGTGGAGCGGATGTTATTAGTGGTGGTGGAACGGATGGCGTTTTTTAGGGGGTAGTAAAAAGTGGAGTCGTTGAGGTAGGCTGAAAGATAAAGTTTGTTGTTTTGGATGTAAGCTGATGCTGAAATTATACCTTTTTTTATCGTTTTTGGGGCAATATACAAAACATTACCTGGTTTTATGAAGATAGTATCAATTGAATAAATTGTATCTGGTGGAAGCCTGATTTGAATGGTGGTGTCTTTATAAACTACGGTTGTATAGGATGAATCTTTTTGAATTAGGAGAATGGCCGGTGGCGACGGTGGGGTCTTCCGAAAACATAAGCAAGAAGTAAAAATTTGGATCATTAATAAAAATGCAATGAAGCTTTTGATTTTATTGAATCCTAAATTGAATATTTTCATTGGGTAATAAGTTGTAAATTTTATCAATTGTTGTCCTGGAATTTATAATATCCGGTGTATTGTCGTGGTTAAGGTCGGTAAAGCTGGTGCCAACCAGGATGCAGCCTAAAATTTGAGAAGTGTAATTACCGGCATGCACTAAAATTCCTGAACGATTTGGAACGGATGTAAAATATAAATGTTTGCCGAATTTTGGGATGTTGTTTTTATGGACGTAATAGGTTCCTATTGGTATGCAACTTATTTGATGCTGATTATTTTTCCAGGGAAGCTCAAGGGTTTTGCAAGTGAAAAGACAAATAAAATTGTCGAAAATCTGAAGGGAACCTTGTGTAGAGGTGTTGGTATAGGTAGAGCGGGTTAAAATAATATCCATTGTGTGTATCTATTAAAAAACTTAACTTATTAATTTTCAAACTTTTGCCTTGATGATGGCGTTTCATTTTTTCTCTCAACTTTTTCCTTGATGAAGAGCATTTTCCATTTTGAAGGCCAATCTTTAACTTATTAATTTTCAAACTTTTGCCTTGATGAAGGATTTTCTTTTTCGCTCAACTTTTTCCTTGATGAAAAAGTTGCAAAAAATCAACGCTTACGGTAATTTTGCTAAAATCAAACGAATGGAATCTCCTGCGCGTTCCAAGCCGTCACGAAATAAAGCATTGTCTTTCAATTAAAACATTAACCGTCGTGACTTCGGGAACGCTTGCCAGTGCCCTCTCTGATTCCATTCGTTTGATTTTTTACGCAAAATTCCCGAATGCGAATCCTTTGCCTTACGGCAATCGGTTGTCAGTGAACAGTAAACAATGATTAGTGACATCTGTCATTTTTTATAGTATTTTACTTAGTGTTTTTTTTGAATAGTGATTTGTTGCTGGATGATAGAATACTCATTATTTTGCTGAGTATGGGAATGGATGTTATTTTAGAAATATTTTTTAAAATAGTGGTTAGTTCCGAAATGGAAATTAATAAAGCTGCTATGCTTGCCAGGGAAAAAGAATCAAATCCGTTGAAATTTAACGGAAGGGTATGGAGCACCAGGGTGTCGAAATAAAAAAGTACAGTGATAGTGATGGTGTAAAAAAGAAATTTTTCGAGGGTACGGGAAAATTTAAAAGCCTCCAGGATATGAAAAAATTTATGCAATTTTTTCCGAAATCCTTTGACATTCCGGAGGGCAAAATGTGATTGAAACCATATTGATGAAAAATCATTCATTAAAACCAACAAAATAAGAAAATAGATCGTTGATGAAAAAGGCGCAAAAAAACTTAATACCAGGCAACAGAGCTTTGCAAAGTTGGATGTTGATGCTATGTTTGAAAAAGTTGAGGTAATCATGGTTGATAGTTATAAGTTTTATTATGTTTAAATAATTTCTTTTAATTTATTTGTTGAAAAAAATTATATGTATTTGATTATTAACTTTTTGCTTGAACAATTTTTTTCTCTTTTCTCTCAACTTTTTCCTTGATGAAAAAGTTGCAAAAAATCAACGCTTACGGTAATTTTGCTAAAATCAAACGAATGGAATCTCCTGCGCGTTCCAAGCCGTCACGAAATAAAGCATTGTCTTTCAATTAAAACATTAACCGTCGTGACTTCGGGAACGCTTGCCAGTGCCCTCTCTGATTCCATTCGTTTGATTTTTTACGCAAAATTCCCGAATGCGAATCCCTTGCCTTACGGCAATCAATTGACAGTGATCAGTTGTAAGCGTAAATGAATTGATGTCGGTCCTACTTCGTTCATAAAGTAATTGTTTATATATAAATGTTTTATGTATTAGAAGATCGAGCAAGATTCTAACATTTTTAAAGCAAAATTCCCGAATGCGAATCCTTTGCCTTACGGCAATCAGTTATCAGTAAACAGTTATCATTTTGGTAGTTTGGATTTTGAGATGACGGGTTGAGTTTTGAGATTTAGTTTGTTTAGCCTCTCGGTTTGTTTGGAAAGGCTGGTATTAACAAGGTCGTTGATGACTGTTGCATCAAGTTCTTCCTTGTAAGCGGTGTGACGGTCGATTAAGGCTTGTAATCGGATTTTTTCAGATCCTACAGCTTGATCATACCTGGCTTGAAGTTTTAAAATATGCGAATTGGTTGCAGATTTATTATTTTCGATTGATTCAGAAACCTTGGCTTCTATTTGTTCGGTGGTTAATTCATTCATTTTAAAAAAAAATTAAATATTATGTTTCGGGTTCATAAAGGATACCATTTATAGTAACGATATTATTGGTGGCCAAAGTTACAATGTCACCATCAGGATCACCATCATCACAAGTCATTAATGCAGCCGGAATAATCATATCAATTTCTAATCCAGTAATATTAAGAAATACATTAGTATCTGAAGTTGATATCCCTAAATCAGTCAGAGAAGGTAAATTAAATGTGGTAGCTGCTAAACATGCTGTAAAACAACCATCACCAATTGTTTCAATTAAAGGTAAATCAAATGATTCAACAGAAATACAACCACTGAAGCAAAGATTATTAACAGAAACCAATGCAGGTAAATCAACTGAAAGTAATCCAATGCAATCAATAAATGAAGCAGATCCAATAGTTTCAAGTAATTCAAAATCTAAAGTTTCTAAACTTGAACAGTTTGCGAATGCATTATCAGCAATAGATTCAACTAATGGTAAATTAATAGTATCAATTAAAGCACAATTACAAAAAGAACTATCAGGAACATTTACCAATAAAGGTAAATCAACTGAAATAATATGATCGGAATTAAAAAAGCAATAATCTCCAATTGTTGAAAGTTTTGGAAAATCAATGGCCGATAAAGAAGTACAAGCTGAAAAAGCATATAAACCAGCTGTTTCTAATAATGGAAAATCCAATGTTTCAATAGAAGTGCAAGCTCTAAAACATTCATCACCAATGATTTTAAGTTTATCAATTTGTATATCAGAAAGTGAAGTGCATTCTGAAAAAGTATAATCAGGCAATGTTTCCAAAGATTCTAAAACAACAGTTTCAAGAGAAATACATCCAGAAAAACTATTTGATTTTACAGAAGTAACCAAAGGGAGTATAATAGTTTCTAAAGAACTACATGCTAAAAAACAATTAACGGGAATATCAATAATTAAAGGTAATTCGATACTTTGAAGGTCTGTAGCATTATAAAAAGCATTATTACTTAATGTTTCTAATTTGGGTAATTCAATAGTACAAACATCAGAATTTCTAAAACAATATTGATTAATAAATTTTAATGAAGGAAAACTCATATTAACACCTCCAAAACCATAAAAACATTTATAACCAGCATATTGCAATAAAGGTGCATTGATAATAACTTCAGAATTATCTTTAACATCAGAGAAACAATAATCCCCGGCAATGATTAATGAAGGAAAGTTAAAAGTTAAAATACTGTAACAATAATCGAAAACATAGGAAGATAGAATTCTGCAATTTAACATAGTAACAGAAGTAAGATATCCACAACCCCAACCAAGTTCATCAGAAAAGCAATCGTAACCTACTTCGATGATGCAACCTTGATCGTTAATTTCTAAAAAACTTTCAGATAAAGAATCTAAATTACCAAACAAACTGGGTTTTAAATATATATCCTGGCCGCCGGAAAGGGTGACGGTATCTTCGGAAATACTGACTGAGGTAAAAGGTTTGCCAAATAAAGGCAACAAAAACCATTGATTCCAATCCTCAACATTTGAAGCATCCCCTACTAAAAGATCAGCATATTGGATGCCATCAAATGTAATGGATAAATCGCCTTTAGCCGGGGAATACATATTATTATCATTCAAATATTTTTGAATAGTCTGAGGTATTTCATGAGAGTGGATGGTGAAAGATTTTGAATTGCTCATGGGATTACAAATTTTACGAATTGATACGAATTTTACGAATTAGAACCCCTCCTAACCTCCCCTGAAAAAGGGGAGGAACTTGGGCAGTGGGGATTAAGTAGTTAAATAAATGTAGCTTGATAGATAGCCTTCGGTTACTGAATTGAAAGTAACAGTGGCTTTAATAAATGCAGTATTTACCAAGTTGAGATTTAATGTTACTGAAGCTTCATCTTCATCCAAAACAATTGAAACCGGGGCACCAAGGCAGTCAAGCAGATCACAAAAATTTGTGTTGTCCAGGGATTGCTCTAAATTTAAAACTGCATCGGAAGCATCCAATTCTTGAAAATTAAATTGAAAAGTTAAAAATTGCCGACCCACTACAGAAAAAGAAGGGGTTGAATATTCTGTTGCTGCAGGATTGTCTGCTAAAAAATCACTGATTGAAAGTGATAATGATTGATGTTTTTTTGATGTGTTCATAATTTTAAGGTATTAGAAAGCCACTAATTAATTGTTTTGATGAAAAAGAGATTGGTGGATAAGTTAAATTATAATAATTAACTAAAAGATTGTATTTATCAGTTGCAATTTCCAACACCTCATCAGAAAGATTTTTTAAAAATTCAACCTGGATAATGCCGGCATCGAGTGAAAGCTGATAAATATGAAAATATTTTACATAAAATGCAATGCAGGGTTTAATGTAAGTTTCAATAAAGGTTGTATAATTTTCAGGATATAAAACAATTTCATCATAAAATGATTGATTGATGACTGAAACAATAAATTTATTTATTACTGTAGCAATGATTTCATCTTTTAAATCAGCTTCATCGATGGGGGTGATGTAAGCAATGGATATTATTTCAGATTTGGTTATTATTGACATTGATATAAGAATTATACGATGGTTACGAATTAGAACCTCTCCCCCGCCTCTTCCCGATTAAGAACCGGGACAGGCTCTAAAAGGAGAGGAGCCTGGGCGGTGGGTTTTGATATATTATGTTATAGTTGCACCTGAATTAGATGTAAAAGTGTTTTTAAGTTCTGAGAAAAATTGTTGTTGGCGTGGATCATTTTTATCGAATTCAAGACCCTGGTCGCGGCGGAGTTCCCAAACATATTTTATTGGGCTTAATCTTGAAACCGGAGATTCGTTGATGAATTGCAATGTAGTTGCATCGAGATTGAATACTTTAAAAATGCGTGAAAGTAAACGGACATATTTTGATTGATAAAAACTGATGGTTGTATTTAAAGCAATTTCATATTCGTTGATAATTCTGTTCGTATCAAAGCCAGTTTTATCAACATAAAAGCTGCACAATGATTTAAACCAGTTATGTATAGAAAGCAAATGAGTATGTGAAAGATTGTACAGCTCTATCCAGGAGCCTTCGGATTTTTGAGTAAATTCTAAATATTGAGCTTGCTGAGAAGATTGACCAGGTTCAGGATCTTTCATAAATTGAACTACTATTTTTGATGCGTTACTGCTCATTGCACCCTTTTGTTTATCAATTTCATTCTGAATCAATTCAGCATCTTCCACCGTATTAACACCAGGGATGACCAGAAGTCCGGAAGAATTGAATTGATTTTCCAAGCGTGATTTATTCCATTCATCTGTAAGTCCTGAAATGATAACACTTTTTAATCCGGCATACCAGGATGGCAATCCATAATAATAAAATTCAGGTTCATATTGTTTGATGTGGACGATTGAACGGGATAAATTACCAGAGCTTATAAAATTAGGATAAATGGGTAATGTAATTTTATATTTATCATTTTTTCCATGATAATTTTCCCAATCGGGATGAATAATTACATTATTACCATCAGCAGACAATCTACATTTTGATGCATCCTGATGATAAAACTGAACAAAAGATTTTTGTTTATTGGTGACAACTTCAATAAAAGCATTGCCTAAATTAAGATCATCAAATATTGTTTTAAAAATAATATCCCGTAAATCTTCGAAATCATTATTCACTGAATGAATAAAATCATTCAATTTAGGATTGTCGGAAATAAAACCTTTACCAGCAATATAGAAAGCTTTAGAATTTAGAATTGAACGATGAACTGCTACTTCTCTAGATAATTGAACTATTTGCCTTGGAATTAAATTATCTTCTCCGAAAGGAATATAATCCAACGCATTATAAGTTTCAATATAATCGCTTTTGAAGAGATTAAGCAGTGGAGTGTAATTATATTCGAAAAGTTTCATTTTAGGCTGTAGGGTTTTAGACTTAAGACATTTAGGAAATAAGAATTATGCGAATTGTAACCGCTCCTGAAAGAACCCCTCCTAGCCTGACAGAACCTCAAACTGAAAGAATCCCTCCTAGCCTGACAGAACCTCACCCCCGCCTCTCCTAGAAGGAGAGGAGCTTGGGCGGTGGGGATTTGGAAGCTAGGATTGGTGGTTAATCAGCAAAACCAGCAAGCACCAGGAGTTCTTTGTGTAGATAAGTCGTTTGAGCTTTGTACTGAACTCTGTAACGTCTCATTTGCAGATCGGGATTGTACCAGGTTTCGATGAGGTCGGAATCGGTGGTTCCATCGGTAGCAAACAAAAGATTTTTCTGGGTAGTCAACATTGCCCGATGAGGTAAAATGTTGTTGTAGGATGATGCAATCCAGATATCCCAATCAGGTCGAACGATAATTGGAATACCTTCGTAAGATGGAACTTTGATACCATTCAATAAAACAGTATCAGCCAATTGAGTTTCACGTTTTTTGAAAGTATGCACCAGGTTGCGATAGAGTGAACGGGTGAGCATGAAAACCGGATTGAATTCATTTAACTCTGGCAACATTGCATCGATCATGGCTTCGAGGGTTGCATCGGCTTCGTCGGTATCTAAAATACCTAACTGAGTTGCAGCAACAGAACCGGATGAAGCAAAGGAACCATTACCGGTAACTGCTGCGGTAAATGTGAAATCTTGTCCGGCATATTTAGAAACCACTTTGATTTGTGCGCCGGAAGGATTTGTAACTATAACTCCATTGATACCTGCACGGGCTTCGATGGTAGTTTTGTGGGAAGTCAGCCAATCTGCAACGGTAGTTGCTGCATCAGTGCTATAAGCTTGTTCATACAAAGTACCATTGATAGTGACACCAATTTTGGTATCGGTACCTTTGGTATAAGTTTGAATAAGTTCACGTTTTACAGCCGTTGTTTTGGATGCAATTTTTACATGCTGAGCAGCTGCGATGGTGGAGCTTGCAACATCGTTTAACAGATGGGTCATAAAACCAGTGTAACCGGAATAGTCATCATCGACTGTTCCGTTAGGTTTAGTTGAGGTCAATTTTTCGTGGGATGGATCGGCAAAAAACATTTGACGAACCAGGTCATTTTGTCCTGCCTGGGCAATCATAGGTAAAAAAATACGGTTCCAAATGTCGGGGTTTTTCATTTGCTCGACATCGTCTTCGCGGTAGCCGGAAGATAAAAGTTGTTCAACGATGGCACCCCAAAATTCTCTGCCATTTTGTTCGAATTCTACAGCCATTGGTTTAACCGTAATGGTTTTGTAAGTCAGATCAAAACTACCATGAGGATCAAAGCCGGCAGAAACTTTTGGTTTGGTTATCATGGAGGGTCTTGAAATCTTGTTGAGGTTTTCGGTGCCTTTGATATCGGACCGAACTGTGATAGCTCCACGAATGTCTTCGGACATAAACATGGGATCTACGAAGAATTCAGAAATAGATTGTTTAATGAATTCGGGGCTGGTTGCTTGGGTGAAGATGGACATTTGAATTATACATTAAAAATTATGAATTATGAATTAAAAAATAAAAATTAGTTCTTTGATTTTAGCTTCAGACGGTCCTGATGTGAAAGCTCATTTAAAAGAAGTTTGCCTGAATTATCTTCAATATTTTTCTTACTTAATGAAAGAGCAGGATCAGCAATATTTGAGGGTGTTGATTTAGTAGCGTTTAGAATATCAATGTCGGTTTGAAGTTGATTGATATCGTTATTAGATACATTCAACTTTGATTCGAGTTCCTGAATTTTTTCATCCTTTAAAAGAAGATCGTTTTGCAATTGGATGATTTGTGAAGAAAGTTGAGAAAATTCATCAGGAAGAATTATGGGGTCTAGGTCTGGATCAGGTTTAGGATTAGGTACAGGATCCGGAATATCCGGAATAATTAAAGGATCAATAAAAGGTTTCGGAGAAGGTTCCGGAGAAGGTTCCGGAATTTGAAACATTAAAGCCAATTTATCAATAAAGCTTTTGAAATTTTCGGGTAAATTCATGTTGTTACGGTTAAAGTATTTGGAAATGAATTCAAAAAATATTGATGGATCGTTAATGAAAGATTGTACAATTAATGGATTTTGATCCAGGAAAGTTGTAGCAATGAAAGAAAGATCATCAGCATGAAATTTAGAAAATAAACCATTGGTTGCAGCAGGATCGTCCACCAGGTCGACGGCGTGCAAAAGTTCAATGGTTGCATAAGATTTCTGAATTACCTCGTCAGTTGCAGGATCCTTTTCTGAAAGGGTAATTATTTTACCAGGCTTGAAAGCTATGGAGGAACCAAAAGTATCGGGATTGGTTTCAGCTAACTGAATGATGTAATCAAATAAATTACCATTGGGAGAAATCTTTGCAGATGCATCGAGATAAAAGTCAGCATAAACAAAAGATCCATTTTTATGGAAGTTTTTGTAACGGCCAATAAAAGTACCTAAGGCAGTGGAACACATATTCGGATGACCGAAGCGGGCCTTGATGCCTTTGGGGTTATCGTTGCCTAACTTAACAACATCGTCCAGGAATTGCTGATTTAAGAAAAGATCATGACCACGAGCTTCACCTTCCTGGATGATCAAAACATTTTTGATGACAGCATTTTCTTTGTCAATTACCGGAAGTGAGAGCTGGTAAATTGGATTTGAATTAAAATATCTCATATTTAAAAATGGTTATTGGGTTATTGGGTTATTGATTTATTAGACTGAGAGACTAAGAGACTAAGAGACTGAGGGATCGAGTGAGAGAGTGAGCGAAAAGGAGACTGAGTGACTAAGAGCCTGAGTGAGCGAAAAAAGATGATAGTTTAGACTTTGCCCGCAAGATCGTTACCAGGTTTGAACTTTAAAACTTTTTTAGGAGTTTGTTTTGGTTTTGCTTTGGTCATTACCTTTTTAGGTAAATTTTTCATTTTGGAATCGTTGGAAGAAACAAATTTTGACATGGCTAAAAAATTTTAAATTATGCATGCAAAAATATATAGGTAAAAAGTAAAAAAATCGTAAAAATTAGCAATAAAAAAAAATCGTGTATTACTTTTGTAATAAGAAAAAGCTTACTGATATGAAAAATTTTAAAAACAGATTAGTAAATGAAGCTGAACGAATCAGCCAAAAAGAAGGTTTAAAAGATTTAATTGATTTAGGCATCATTTCAATTAACGAATTGCAAAAATACGTGGTAAAGGAATTGTATTTTGAGGAGAAAAAAAAAGGTGAAAAAACCTGTAAAGACATCAAAATAAAATTGAGTGAGGATTATGCAATTAGTTATAATAAAATTGAAAAAATTATCTATTGATTGATAAATATCATCCATAAATTATGGATAAAACGGCTTTTTATGGATGAAAAATATTTTTAGCATATGGAAAAAGAAGAGAAGAAAAAGTTCAAAAAGATCATCAAAAAACCGGATAAACTTCCAAAAATGCTGAGAGATGAAAAAGGAAAATTCATCAAAGGACATCCAGGAACTAAACCGAAAGGAAGTGTCAATAAAACAGTAGCCGAAATGAAAGAGCGGTTGCAAAATATGATCAATAGTTATGAAGAGGATCAGATGATTGCAGATTTCAAAAAGTTAAGACCCGCTGAAAAATTACGAATCATGAATGAGCTGCTGGAATATTTGATCCCGAAACTTAATAAGTCAGATTTTAATATCAATACTGAGAAGGATGAAATTATCATAATGCTTCCGGAATGATCATAAATTTTCAAGAAAAAAGGCTGTTCAATAAAATATATCTTCCATTATTAACCGAAAAAAAAAGATATATTTTGATCTATGGGGGTCGGGATAGTGCCAAAAGTTATTTTGCAGCGCAAAAAGTGATCATTGACACCATGTCAAAAAAATACAGCCGGTATATTTTATTAAGGAAAATTTATGCTGACATAAAAGACAGTCAATTTTTGACGATTAAAGACATTATCTTCAGTTATGGTTTAAATGATCTATTTACCATCATCGAAAATCCTTTAAAAATTACCTTCAAAGCAAACGGAAATACCATCCTAGCAAGGGGATTGGATAAGGATTATAAAATGAAATCAATCAAGGATCCTACCGGGATCTGGTATGAGGAAATGAATGAAATAGGGTTTAATGATTTTTTGAAAAGTACTTCTTCTTTGCGTGGTGGAATAATTCAGGAAATCGGAACTTTTAACCCTGAAATGGAAGATAGCTGGATTACAAAATTTTTTTTTCCACCGAAGGAAAGCTACGAAAAAGAATCAGGAGATTTTGTTGAGGTAGAAAGCACCAGGAAGGATACCAGGATTTTACATTCAACTTATAAAAACAATGATTTTGCAACAAATCAAAGTATTGAATTGTTGGAAAGCTTCAAAAATATAGATTACCATTATTACCGGATTTATACATTAGGTCTATGGGGTGGAGCTCTTGAAGGATTGGTTTATAATAACTGGGATGTGGTGGATGTATTCCCAAACGAAGAGTATATTTTTTACGGTTTGGATTTTGGATATTCAAACGATGAATCCGGAATGATCAAGGTTTGCTTCCGGGGGGATGATTTATTTGTGGAAGAAATATTGTATCAAAAAGGTTTGACGAATCAGGACCTGGCAGGAATCTTCAGGAGCCGGGGGATCACAAAAAATCAGATCATACTTGCAGATTCAGCAGAACCGAAATCGATACAAGAATTATTTAGAGAAGGTTTCACCATCAGGGGAGCCATCAAGGGGCCGGACTCCATAAGGAACGGAATTGATATTTTAAAAAGATATCGAATACACGTTGTGAAAGGAAGTATTAATTTGATCAATGAATTCAAAACCTATTCCTGGGCTATGGACAGAGAAGGTAAAAGTTTAAATGTTCCGATCGATAAACTAAATCATTTGTTGGATCCGCTGAGGTATGTGGCGATGTATAAAAAGAATAAGGTTGGGAGTAGGTTGGTGAAGATTGGAGCGGTTTGAGATTTAAGACTAAGAGACTGAGGGACTGAGGGGGCGATGGGGCGAATTGGAAATTAGGAATTAGGAATTAGGAATTAGGAATTACGGCGAAGGGACTAAGGGACTGAGAGACTAAGAGACTGAGGGAGCGATGGGACGAAAAGAGCAAGAAAGTTATGGAGTATTAATGATTTTAGTTTTAAATGAACTATATTTGCGGTTGTATTAAAGTTAACTTATATCTAAAATTTTATTTATTATTAGAAGACAGAAGATTGAAGCTAGCGGAGACTGAAATTGTTTAGGGCATTATAACCTGATATCCATGCATACATTTACTTATAGTTCAATAGCCTAATCAAACTATTTAAATCATGAAAAATGGAAAAAGCCCCCCTTCAAAACTTTGATCTTCAGCGGAAAGCTGAAGAGCTGCTGAAACAAAGAAAAAACAAAAAAGCATCTGAGGAAACTATGCTTTTATCTGAAATAGAAATATTAAAGCTCGCTCATGAATTGGAGGTGCATCAGATAGAGCTGGAAATGCAAAATGAAGAATTGATATTGGCGAAAAAGGCTGAAGATCAGATTAAAGAAAGTTATATTGAATTGTACGATTTTGCTCCTGTAGCTTATTTTTCACTTTCTAAAAGGGCTGAGATTTTAAGTTTAAACCTGAAAGCAGCTCAACTATTGGGTAAAGAGAGAAATTCTTTAATCAATAGTCATTTTGCATTTTTTATTGATGAGCATGAAAAGGATATTTTTGCTGAATTTTTCGATAAAGTAATGTTTGGATCCGAAAATGCCATTTGTGAACTAAGCCTTTCATTTAATACGCACGAGTCTGTTTTTCTTCATTTAAGTGGCAACCTCAACGAAAGCAAAGATCAATGCCTGATTACCGCTGTGGATGTTTCAGAAATTAAAATAGCAGAGGAGACAATACTTCTCTCAAAAAGGAGAATGGAGATCATCCTAAATACCTCTTTCATTGGCACTTGGCAGTGGAATGTACAGACGGGAGAAACAATTTTTAATGAGATGTGGGCTGAAATTATAGGCTATACCCTCGATGAGTTGGCACCTTTGAGCATAAAGACCTGGGAAACTTTGGCCCATACTGAAGATTTAATTCAATCCGGCATATTGCTGGAACAGCATTTTGCAGGAAAATTGCCTTATTACGACTGCGAATGCAGGATAAAACACAAGAATGGCCACTGGGTATGGGTCCGCGACCGTGGAAGTGTTATCAGCTATAGCAGTGACGGCAAACCGCTGATGATGTTTGGCACCCATAGTGATATTAGCAATCAAAAACAGGCTGAAAAAGAAATAAATGAAATAAATACCAAGCTTAGTAAAGTAAACACTGAGAAAGATAAATTTTTCTCTATCATCGCACACGACTTACGGGGACCTCTCGGTAATTTTATGGGGCTTAGCAAAATAATGGCTGAATCTTTAAAAGAATTCTCTTTTGATGATATTGAAAATTTTGCTAACACCTTGGAAAAATCAGCCAGCAATCTTTATCGTTTGTTGGAAAACTTATTGGAATGGTCTAAAATGCAGCAAGGCATCATCCCTTTCAACCCTAAATTGATTGCATTGAAGATGATTGTTTTCGAAAGTATAGGAATGACAGGAAATGCTGCTGAAAAAAAAGAAATTAAAATATCTTATAATATCTCTGCCGAAACAGAGGTTTTTGCCGATAGCAATATTCTTCAAACCATTTTACGCAATCTTATTTCGAATGCCATCAAATTCACTCACAAAGGTGGCGATATCGAGATTTCGGCTAAACCTAACAAGGATCATGAACTTGAAATATCGGTTAAAGATACAGGTATTGGGATGAGTCAGGAGATTATGGGAAATCTTTTCAAAATTGATACCGATACCAACCGTAAGGGTACTGATGATGAACCAAGCACGGGTCTGGGTGTAATTATCTGCAAAGATCTTATAGAAAAACACGGTGGTAAATTATGGATAGAAAGCGAAGTAGGCGTTGGGTCGTGTTTTTATTTTACGTTGCCGATAAGTAATTAGGAATTGGGTTATTGGGTAAAAAGGGGACGGAGAGACTGAGGGAGTGAGAGAAAGAGGGAGCGAAAAAGCGAATGGGATTTTTTTTTACTTTTTGGATTTAAATGTTGTATATTTGTGGTTGTCATCTTGGACAAAATTTCTATTGTTTTTAAAGCCTATAGTCGTGAGATTACGGGCTTTTTTTTATGTAGTTGGTTGTCATTAAAAATATATCAAAAAAAAATTCAAATCTTAAGCCACTACAGAGCGGAATAAATTTTTTAGCGAAGCGATTTTCAAGGCTGAGGGTCATTTTTATTTTTTAATAAAAATTATTTATACCTATAAAAATTAAAAATAAAAATGAATTCACCCGAAGGGCCTGGCCTTGAAAAAAAAAATTTATGGAGCTAATTTAGCTTAAGATTTTTATTTTTTTTACCAATCATAAAGGTAAAGGATAGGGAGCCTGATATTGAACATGTTATGGCTGTGGGGGTTTAGGGGTTTAGACTGTAGTGGCAGAAATTGGGGACTAAGGGACTAAGAGACTTAGAGCGCAAAATAGCGAAAAAAAAGTGAAATAGGCTTTTGGCTTTAGGTTTTTAGGTTGTGGTCAATCAGTTGGAAATTAATTAACAATTACTAAAGGCACTTGCCCTCTTATATAGCTTTTATCTTTTAGAATTACTTTATAAAAGCCTTTGGGGAGTTGGGATACAGAAAAATTGTATGTATTTTGTCCTTTGGGTAGTTGTATTTGCATTGCTTTTATACCCATGGTATTGTATATTTCCAATTTGCCTTGCTCGATGTCAGAAAAGTATTTTACAGTAACCGATGTTGAAGCAGGATTGGGAAATATTTCCAAAGATGAGGCTATATTTATATAAGATGAAATACCTGTAATGGTATCGCAGTTGGGTAGCAAACAGCCATGCTCATCTATTTTAAGTATCCAGCCACAATTACCATTTATAGTATCTGTATTGACTATTTGCCCGCATACTACAAAGCCATTGTCAAGTGTTTGTTGTATATCGAAAGGTGTAGCAGAAAAATGATTTGTATTATAAGGTTTAGCCATATTATATTCTTTGTACCAATCTACCGTTCCTTCGATATTAAGATGCAATAGCCATGGGATTTCTAAATAATTGTAACTACCCGAAGCCAACGCACTACCATCAGGTAAAACTCTAAATGAATAACTGATATTATTAGGTAGTGTGGGGCCATACGAAGAACTCCATGTAGTATCGCCTGTTGCTGAAGATAGTTTGTAAAATTGTAGCTTTAAAAAATTATAATAATCCCCATATTGATCAGTATATGCAGAATCGCATTTTGTCATTAATGCCATTATGCTATTATCCGGATGGTTTTGTAAACCAATCCATTCACCACCCTTGATGCCACCAAGCGTTTTTTGCCATATTACATTCCCAGCTGAATCTACTTTTGTAATAATATCATCATTTGTGTTAAAATCAGATGTTACACATATACCGCCTGCAAATACATAACCATCAGGCAAAATTATAACTGAATTATATGCAGACCAGTAATAGTTCAGATTATAAGTCTTTAACCATTGTTGATTACCCAGACTATCGTATTTTATAGCTAAACCGCAAGAATTACCACCGTTTTTGTAACGTATGCCTACTACTATATAACCTTTGTCGGGCGTTACTTTTAATGCCTGAAAGCCATAATCGGGATACATCCATGCAGAACCTATAGCCGTATCAATATAATGCCGCTGCCATTGCATGTTCAGATTGCTGTCCAATTTCATTAAAAAACCATAATAGGTATAAGGGCTTATATTTTCGCACGAAAAACCACTTACAATATATCCACCATCAACAGTTTTTACATCAGAACTCCATCCTGTTAAACCTGTATTAAAAGCAGTATCAATATAAGGAATCCAACTAATTAAATTGCCTAAACTATCATGTTTTGAAGCCACTGTACACGTATATTCATGACTTGAACCGGGAGAACGAAAATCGTAATGACCAAAAGTAATATATTTATTGTTTTGCAGAACTATTTGGTTAAAACGAGTACCTACACCAGAATTAGGATTAGCAACATGATACATCCTGTTAAAACGTATTGTTTGACTTTGTATTACACATGTAATAATAAGCAATATTATTAGGAGTAGTATTTTTTTCATAAAAACTCAGTTTATAAAGTTCATAAAGTTAAAAGCATTCTTGCTCCTTTGATAAAGGAGCAAGAATGCTTATTAATGTTTATTCAATTACAAATTTACTACTTTTAATGGTTTTTCCTGCATTAAAAATTGCTGCAACATAATTGCCTTTGACGTAGCCTTTTACAACAAGAAGCAATTGGTCGCTTTGGTTAGTAAGCTCTTTGGTGTAAACTACTTTGCCCAATGCATCGCACACAATAAGTTGCAAACCATTTACCAAATCTGTAATTTGGTATGCTATAGTTACAAAATCATTTGCCGGATTAGGATAAATAGCTATTTCATTTTTTGACAATGCCTTTGGTTTTTGGGGTTTAGTTGATTTGGTTTGAGGATCAATAATAGGCAAAATAATAGGTTCTTGATACACATAATTGGGATCAGCCATTAGCATTAATGTTCTTGCGTAAGCTGCTTCCGATGTATTGTTGGCTTCTGCAATTTCCCATATTGTTTGGAGTGCTTCTACTCCTATTTCTGCTATTACTATATTGTTGGCTTTTAGCTCTATTAATATATTGTATAGATTTATTAAATTATCCCATCGGTCTATAGCAGCTATTTCGCCCAATTCATCTTGATTATCTCCATATTTTGAGGGAATTGCATCCAATAGCTGTTGAGCAGCCTCCAACTTATTGTGGCGGATATAAAAAATCAGCAATTCCACATCGGTTTCTAAACGGTTTTCGTTGAGTAATAATGCAGCAAGGCTGTCCATAGGGTTTTCGACAATGCTGTCGTACAAATAGGCAGTTTTAATATCGTTAAAAGCATTTTGGTGTAACATGGCAGCGTAGTCCACCTCACCCTGCAATTGCTCCATAGGTGTAACAAACATACTGCCATCTTTTAATTCCTGTATCCATTCTTCTGGAAAAGGATTGAAGCGTTTGTACAAGGCATCTAGTACCCTATCCGATTTAATTGCTTGTGGATTTGCAATCAAAATTAGCTTAAGCATGAGCGGAGGCAATACATCTTCGTTTTCTATGGCTTTAATTAACACATCGTCTGATAAGTAAGGCGATTTGCTTATCAGATTATTGTACAAAACATAAGCTTCAAACGGATAAGCCAAATTAACAGCTTGCAATAAAGCTTGGGTATTGCCACCATCTGTCCAAATTTGAAGTATCAGTTTAGCCGAATTGAGCTGTTGCTGGGCAGTAATTAGGCTCGCATAGAGAGTGCCTAAGGTAATAGGCAAACTTCCACCACCTATAATATTCATAGGCGGACAAGCAGTAGCTTTGGTATAATGTAAGTTGGTATTAGCTACAGTAATAAATCCAAATGACACACCTTGAATTGGTTTTGTTATAGATTCCCAATGAGTTGTATAATTAATACTATTTGCTTCATTATACAAATACGTATTGCCAGATTGGCTTAAGTTACTAATGGCAAAAGTATTGCCAGCGGGTTGGGTTGGAATCGTAGCGTTAGGTGTCCCTTGGAAATAACCAATGCCTTGTGGTCCCATTGGCGAAGTTTCGTTAACAACGGCAATATTATAATCGCAATCGGTAAAATCGTTGCATTTAATTTTTAATCCTCCATCGTAACCTAATGCTGAGGTATTTTCTGGTCCATTATAACCCAATGCCACCAAACCAAATTGGAGTAGGTTGAAAGTATTATTGTAAATAAGTTTTAGCGATTTGTCGGAGTTATATATGTACAAGCCAATAAACCCAACATTATCATAAGCTGTAAAATGATTATCTTCAAAATGGTAATTGTCTGGGCAGTAGTTAAGATAAGCACCGTAGTATTTTTTTTCTATCGGGATGTTAGGTGCAGGTACATTGGGGTCGTAATAATTAGCCACATTAAAGGTATTGGATAGCACATAAAAATTATTGATATTATCCATGTACAAGCCACGTAGGTTGTTATAAAACCTAGAATGTTTTACCGAAAATTTATCAAAGCTACTAAATGCTTTTATGCCATAATCAAGGAAAGAAAACACAGTAGGAGTTACATTAGCAGGCGGACACGATGCTCCCGTTGTAAGGATAGCACTGCAATACTCATCTATTATAATATATGATTCTTTAGAATCTATACCTATCCCTTCAAACGTATAACCATCGCATTGTTTGTTCGTATTTTCAAAATTACAACCCAATATTTTTAACCCGTAAATAGATGTCAGAGACAAAAATGCGATAGGTTTTAATGGTGTTTTTTTCAGAGGGGCATCGGTAATAAAATGGCAATTTGTAAAAGCAGACAAATTTTCGTCGTAAGGGCTGTTAATTGAGTTTTTATAAGCATACGGCAACATTTTTACAGCAATTTGGTTATTTCTAAAAGTAGAACCATAAGCTAAAATTTCGCCACCTCCTTTGGGTTTACCAGAATTCAAATCAATGCTTTTTACTCCAATTAAAGCATCTTCGATAGAACTAGATTGTAATTCAATATAAGCATGATCGGCATCTGATTGGTTTGAGGCGTAATTACCATCCATCGTAATACCTTGCCACATAGTTTGGCAGTATCCTTTAATAGTAGCACTGTTTAAAATAAGTCGACCGCCTCTTTTTACTTCTATTTTTTTATCTTCAGCCATTTCAATACTAGTACTATTAATGGTTAAAGTTGCTCCGGCATTAATAACTATATTTCCACAGTTTGGTTTAGGTGCAACCCAAGTTGTGTTGGAAGAAATAGTATAATCAACAGGGGCATCAACAGAACATTTAATTTTTGTTTCCCAAACACTATTACCCCAAGTAGCTGCACGCAATTTCATTAGGTTGTAATTTATTTCCAAATCGGTTACTATCCATTGTGGGTTGTTATTATGGAATAATTCCCATTTGGGTATTGTAGCACTCGCGTTACAATAAAATACACCTAAATCTGTACCTGTAAATAATTCTTTTACATTGCTTACTTCATTATATACAATGCAATTAACAGGTGCAGCAGTTAAGCCGTTTGTAAAATCTTCCCAGCTACCTTTTGGTTTTAAATGCAATACTCTATTGGCACCTGCATTGGTAGGTGTGCCCCAAAAACCATCAAGTGTTACCCAACATTCATTTGCGTTATTTGGGTTAATAGCAATATCAGTAATAGATGTATATTTAAATATATCCCCTGCAGGAAATGTTAATGCATTGATACCAGCTGATAAATCTGTCCAACTCCATGTATTACCTACTTTTTGTCCTCTATATATTTTCTGCATATATGGAGTTGAACCACTCCCATTAATATATCCCCATCCTTGAAAAGAAATATACATTATGTTTGGATTATTTGGAGCTACTTTTATTACTTTTAAACAACTTTGCCACCAATCAGTAATATTTGGATAACCATTTTGTCCATTTATAGTAATAGGCGACCATGTAACACCAAAATCATTAGATTGAAAAATAGTAGATCTGCCTTGGTAAATAATATTGTTTGTATTATCGGCAAATGTTAATGGTGCATCAAAATTCCATTCATTTTGAAATATATTTGGGTTTAGAAAATAATTAAAATCAGGAGAAATACCACCACCAGCTCCCAGGCAATCAGTAGACCGAGTATAGGCGTTGCCCCCAACAGGAGTGGTGGAAGTAATATTGTGTACATAGTCTGGTTGTCCATTATCATAATTTAGTCTATCGTACTCATCTAATAATAATGTACCTCCATTATCCCACCAAAAATTATCCCATCTATTACACTTTTGCCTCCAAATTCCATTGCGGTGCGAGTTGTGGATAATAATATCGTAACTACTATTATGGGTAGTTGTCATGTCTGATACTTGCGAAATAGCCAAACCTGTTCCGTTAATATTGGCAAAAGTATTAGTCAATGCTTGGTAAGTGGAAATTCCGCCTTCGGTGCCTAAATATAAAGTACTACCCACACTTTCTAAAGACCTAATTCCATAATGATATTCATTGTTATGGGCATAATGACCTTGTGCGTTTAATCTGACTAAAGTAGAATATTGAAGATTTATTTTAAAAAGTTCGTAACCAGCCACATAGACTTCATTTTCGTTGCCAAGGTTTTTTAGTCCATCATATCTATACCCAAATCCTGCGAAATTACTGCCAATACTATAATTATTAACATGAGGTTTGCTATATGTTAAAACTTTCGTCCATATAGGGGTCTTCTATAATTTAATTCTTTGTTATTCAATTAAATAAGTGTATATTTG
>JBAXNW010000055.1:0-23863 GCA_037133555.1 Bacteroidota bacterium | reverse complement strand
ATTAACATACTTTGCTGATATTCAGTACTATTTATTTTTTGTCATGTACTAAGTTAATTTATAATCATTTTTTTGAAAAATGATATTTATAATTTTTTAAACTTAACTCAATTTTGCTTTTCTGAGAAAAGCGAACGACATAATTTTACTATCTAAAAAGGAGATGAAGATTTTTGATAGTGAAAAGTCTTATATAATTATGCCTATTCTTCAGATAAGTAGCAAAAAGACACATTCTATTAGCATTACATTTGCTTATATTTTAATTTTAAGAATACAAATATATGAATAATAAAAAATTATGATTTTATCAAATTTGTCGAACGTCCAAAATTATTCATATTTAAACTCAGGATTTATAAAAGCTTTAAGATATTTAAAAAAGAATGATTTTTCAATTTTTGAAAATGGGAAATATGAGATTGATGGAGAAAGAATGTTTGCTATTGTAAAGGAATTTATCCCAAAAACAATGGACGAAATTCAATGGGAAGCTCATGAACAATATGCATATATTCATTTTGTTTTTAAAGGTGAAGAAAAAATTGGCTTATCAAAAGCTTCAGATCTTCAGGAGATAAGTAAATACATACCAGAAAAGGATATTATATTTTATAAAGGTGAAGGGCAATTCATTTCTATTAAAGATGGAGATTTTATAATTTTCTTCCCAAAAGAGGTTTATATATCTGGATTGGCATCAGGTGATTGTACATTAGTGAAGAAGGTTATTATTAAAATCAAGATTTTTAATGCAGAATAATAAGACAAACATTGTTTAATCTTGAGTAGAGTTTGTTTATTCTATTTTCTTATAAATGGCTGTACGTTTGTGGATATATTTAAAAATCAAAACAATCATCAAGGTTATCAATATAACTGAAATGATAATATATTTAAAATTACCCGTATTTTCTGCTGAAAACATAAAATAATTTCCAAATAATCTCCCACACATTACACATAGAATACTCCAGCTAGATGCCGATATAAATGCTATTGGTAAAAATACGCTAGGCTTTATCTGTAACAATCCACTAACTACAGAAGTATATCCTCGGATAAAAGGTGTTAAACGACCCAAATAAATATACCATTTACCACCTTGTGATATTCTTTTAGAAAATTTATCAATGCTTTGTGTGGATATAGGAATCCAACTGGGCAAATGATTTACAATATAATCACCAAAATAATAGAATACAGTATATAGAATAATGGTGCCCACAAAATCAGCTAATATAACTGTGAAAATTACAAATGGTATCGAAAGGATTCCTTTCATCGAAAGGAATCCGGCAAACATTAGTACCAATTCGTTGGGAACAGGATTAGGAATCCCAATTTCCTGAGAAAAGACAAGAAAAAAAATGGCTAAATAACCATAATTTCCTATAAATAGAATAAGTTCATCAGGCATACTGCTCAATCAATTGAGAATTTGTTTGAGCATTCAGTAAATCTGCATATACATTCATTAATTTTTGACGAATATTGTTTTTTTCAAATTGAGTAATCAAGCATGAAGAAATCTCTAATCCTCTAATATAAGCATGATCATCAACCATTAGTCTGTTCACGCTAGCTACAAACTCATCATTATTATCAGCTTTTAAATATTCATGATTGTATAATAAATTATATTCATTAAGATTGCGATAAACAACTGGCATTCCTGATGCAGCAGCTTCCAATGGTGCCAAAGGACAATTTTCCTGATAGGAAGGAAATAAAAACATATCCCCTGCTGCATATAAACTAGGCATATCTTCCAATGAAAATAATCCTGAAAATTTTACATTGGGAGAAGCAGCTGCTATTTGATTTTCTAAACTTTTGATACCCTCAGTCATCTTTCCGAAAGGTCTTCCTCCTATCCAACGAAACTGTGCATTGGGAATTTGTCTGGCAACTTCAATAAAATCAGCACAACCTTTTCTGCTTTCTAATTGCCCTACTCCTAAAACACAAAAATCATATTCTTTAAGTCCTAATATTGCCCTGCCTTTTTCACGAAGTTCAGGGGTTCTTTTCCAATTATTAAGCATCAAAGGATTGTTCATAACGACGATATTGGTTTTTACTCCCAAATCTTTAATTACTTTTTCTACCATTGGGCTTATAGCAATGCATACATCAGCATAGGAATATACCTGTTTAAAATACCATTTTACAAACGGCATAAGCAAATTTGCTGAAGGGATTGAACCTTTGATTGAATCGGGAATTACGTGAACTGTAAAAACTTTTCTGCCTTTGTATTTTAAACCTCTCAAAAAATAATAGGGTCCATAAGAATGGCTGTGCATGATGTCGCCAACACCCTCATTGTTAATAAACACTTCGTCATTTTTATTTTCATTAATTAATTCAATGCAATTTAGAAATGCAGTATTTACACCTTCGCCTTTCATGTTGAGTATTTTAGTTTCAGAACAAACATTTACCTTCATAAGTTATTTAATTTTAATTTAACATGGTTTGCAATTTTTTTTATTTTAAACTGAAGCTAAATTATTTTTTTTAATATTTTTCTCCAGCTTAATGCCTGATATCAGCATAGAATTTATATTTGTAATTTTTCTAAATTCAATTCAAATTTATGAAACAATAAGCTATTCAATGTTTCGTATATTTTAATTTAATGTTATCTTTTTGGTTGTAAATGGATTTGTAATAAAATTTAAAAAATCAATTAAATCAAAAATTAATAATTAATTATTCTAGCATTAATATTTAAAATTTTATAATGTGTTATTTTTGTGAAAATATTTATTTATGAATGTATTTGATAATCTGCTTTTAAAAGGAGAAAGATATAGTAAAAAGTTTTTGCAAGATGCTCTTTTCAAATTTGTGAGTGAAAGTAATATGTTTTTTTTCTATAGGAAAGGTGGTTTAGTTTATGTTTTTGATAAAAATAATTCCAAACATCCGGATGAATTCTTGCTAGTTGCAATATGGGAAGATTAATTTTGTTTTAACTTATTAAATATTAATAGTTTAATTAATATTTATTATTAATTGATTCTTAGAGAAATCTTTCATATTCAATATTGTAAATTTTAAAGCATAAAAAACTCCCTAAATAGGGAGTTTTTAGCTTTCGTTTGAGAATTATAACAAAGGATTTGTTATTGATTGTTTAGAAAAAAAACAGGGCCGGTAGTCAAATAATTACAATATTTTTTCTGAATTGTAAGGAAATATAGAATTCATTTATATTTCAAAAAATTTTAAAAAGCGATTTCACAGTAATAAAAAATACTCATGGCTTATAAATTATTCATTTGCTTCTCATGATTTTCAGATTGTTTGATTACTATTCATCGCTTTAAGCATTTATATCTTTATCATATCATCTTTTTTATTTATCTTGTTAATATTTTTTGCTCCATAAATTGCTCCTAGGAGAATTAATATACTGAAACCGCCATCAATAGGAGCTCCAAAGCCTCCCTGATTGCCACTTAGTCCATGTGCTCCTGCTACACCACCACCTGGAGGTATAGGTTGAGCAAATAATCCGATACTTCCCATTATAATTAATAAAGTAAAAATTATATTTCTCATTGTGTTATTATATTTTTTTTATCTGTTGCAAAATAAATATAATTAATTCTTACCTAGATTAAGGCAATATTATTTAAACATTAAAATATTATTGATTATTTGCATGATAATTTAATAATTACTTCACAATAAATTAATATTCAAACCATTGTATTATGCTTAATAAATTATTATTTTGCAAAAGATTATTAAAATAATATTAATAGTATGAAGCAATTATCTTTAAAGGAGCATTCTTTTCAAAAAGAATTAATCAATGAATTGAATAATTTTCAAACACAGCAATTTGCAAAGTACCCTATTGACGATACTCTGAGGATAGACTTGCATTGTCATGATTACAACAGTGATGTCCCTGATGAATTATTGGGCAGGATACTGAATTTACCTGAAACTTGGTTAAAATCAGAAGCATTGATAAAAACGCTTAAGCAAAACGATTGCTCAGCTTTTACCATTACCAATCATAACAATGCCAGATCTTGCTACGAAATGCAGGATAAAGGTTTTGATATACTAACTGCTGCAGAATTCAGTTGTACAGTACCCGATTTTAATATTGGTATCCACGTACTAACTTATGGGTTTAATCCAAGTCAGGAAAAAATGCTCAATAAACTTAGAAAGAATATCTATGCTTTCCAGGATTATGCCTTAGAAAATGACATCCCTACTATTTGGGCCCATCCTTTGTACCATTATAACACATCCGGAATTCCTAACTTGGCTTTTTTTAATAAAATGGCTTTGGTTTTTGAACGTTTTGAAGTTCTGAATGGTCAAAGAGATAGCTGGCAAAATATGCTGGTTAAAGTTTGGCTCGAAGGTATAACACCCGAAAAGATTGATGAATTATCTAAAGAAGCTGGAATTCCTGCAAATCGATATTGTAAAGATCCTTATAAAAAATCAATGTCGGGAGGATCTGACAGTCACATGGGTTTTTTCTCGGGATTAACTGGGACTTTATTGTATGTCCCGCAGTTAAATGTAAAACTAAAAGATTTTAAACCCTCTGAACTTGCATTACAGGCAATCAAAGATGGAAATATGGCTCCTTATGGTTCGCATCATAATAGTGAAAAACTTACCGTAGCTTTTTTGGATTATGTATTCCAGATTGCACTCAACAGAAATGATCCGGGTTTACTGAGAATTCTTTTACACAAAGGAAGTTCACAGGATAAACTGATTGCTTTATTGGTTTCCAATGGATTTGCTGAGTTAAGAAGACATAGAGTTACCATGAACTTTGTTGAGTTGTTTCACAATTGTTTTCAAGGGAAAGTCCCCTCATTGTCTAAAAAAATATTAGTACCCAAGGTGTACAAACCCATTTTTAAAGATGCGCTGAGTATTGCCGAAACTACTAAAAATGATCCTGAAAATGTTGTTGAAATTTACAAGAAATCAGTTTTTTCAATCAGCGATAAACTAAATGCTTTACTCTTTAAAAGATTGGTGAAAAAAATTGACAAATTCCAACTACAAGGTAAATTTAAAGACTTTGATGTGAACATGCTGATCGATAAATTTGAATTGCCCAGCGAATTCAGAGCATATATTGAAAATGAAACCAAGTATTTTAACAAAGATAAAAATAAGAGGATGAGTAATCCAAATTTATCTGATTTATTTGATGGTCTTTCATTTCCCTTTTTGGCCTCAGCCTTGATACTGGCAGCAAATTATGCCAGTTCTAAAGTATTGTATAATGTCAGGCCTTTGCTTCAGACATTTTCCGAAAATATCGGCAAACTTCAGCATCCTAAAAGAATGTTATGGCTGACAGATACATTTGATGACAACAATGGCGTTTCTATGGTATTACAATCAATGCTACAGGAAATAAAATTAAGAAATTTACCCATTGATATTCTTGTCTGCAGCGATAGTGTGCAAGCTACTGATCACTTAATTGTAATAAAACCATTGGCAACGTTTAATATACCAATGTACAAAGAACAAACAATAAGAGTTCCGAATTATCTTGAAATTCATAAACTTTTTCATGATAACGAATACGATAGAATTATATGCTCTACCGAAGGTTTAATGGGTTTGGCAGCCATTTATCTTAAAAATGCGTACTCTGTAAAAGCGTATTTTTATATTCATACCGATTGGATTATGTTTGCCAAAAAAGTATTAAATATCGACCGAAGTAATTTAAACCGTTTCACCCGACTGCTGAGATTGTATTACAATGCTTTTGACAATTTATTTGTGCTTAATTCAGATCAACATAAATGGCTGACAAGCTCAAAAATGGGTTTCGAATCCAGCAGAGTATTCAATACTGCCCATTGGGTTGAAGATATATTCATTCCTAAAAAACCTGCCAAAAAGAAACTGTTTAATATTGATCAACAGCAAACTGTTTTGCTTTTTGCAGGAAGATTGAGTAAAGAGAAAGGTGTGATGGAATTAGCTGAAATTTACAAAAGAGCAAAAGCTGAAATTCATGATTTGCAAATTGTTATTGCAGGTAATGGTCCTGCAGAACAAGAACTGAAAAAAGCATTGCCAGAAGCAATCTATTTAGGTTGGATGGATCATGATAAATTACCTGGAATTTATTCGTCTGCTGACTTATTGATTTTACCTTCAAAATTTGATACTTTCAGCTGTGTAGTATTGGAAGCTTTGAGTTGTGGATTGCCTGTAATTGCATACAATACTAAAGGACCTAAAGATATTATAGAAGACAATAAAAATGGATTTCTTGTTTCTAATTCCGAAGAAATGGCATCCAATATTATTTATTATTTTAATGATATTTCAATACAGAAATCATTTAAAAAAGCTGCTATCGAACGTTCGAAGAACTATAATAAATCATACATACTCGATCAGTTTTTAAAAGATGTTGAGCTTCAATAATAATGAATAAAGAAAAGGAAAATAAATGGATTTGGTGGAAGCATGGTGTAATTTATCATATTTATCCCCGAAGTTTTTATGATAGTGACAATGACGGTATTGGTGATATAAAGGGGATTATTTGCAAACTTGATTATTTAGTGCATTTAGGCATAGATGCTATATGGCTTTCTCCAATTTATCAATCGCCTAATAAAGATTATGGATATGATGTTTCGGACTATACATCCATCAACCCCGAATATGGAACGCTGGAGGATTTTAAAAATCTTTTAAAAATTGCTCATTCCAAGAATATCAAAGTAATTATGGATATGATTATGAATCATACTTCAGATCAGCATCCATGGTTTCTCGAATCAAAATCGTCCATAGATAATCCCAAACGGGATTGGTATATATGGAAAACTGCCACTAAAGGGAAATCCCCAAACAACTGGAAATCTTCTTTTGGAAACACTGCCTGGCAATTGGATGAAAAAACCAATGCGTATTACTTGCATTCATTTTTTAAAGAACAACCTGACTTAAACTGGCGCAACAAAGAAATGCAGCATGTTTTTTTTGAAGAAATTAAGTATTGGCTTGAGCTGGGAGTAGATGGTTTTAGGTTAGATGTAATAAATATGATTGTTAAAGATAAAAAGTATCGTAACAATCCTTTAAATCTGAATATACCATTTCTTCAATTGCATAAGTATTCACGAAATCGCCCTAAATCTTATGAGATTGTAAAAAAACTCAGGAAATTGATCGATAAATATGATGAAAGTGTATTGATTGGAGAAATATATGTAATGCCACCAGGGAACTCAAAATTATCAGCCAGCTATCTGGCGGATGGTAAAAAAGGAATCCATTTAGCTTTTGATTTTTCATTGTTGTTTCAGAAGTGGAATGCAACTATTTTTTATAAATGTATTCAGAAATGGAACGCAAGTATTCCTGATGGTGGTTGGCCTTGTTATGTTTTTTCAAACCATGATTTAAAAAGAAGCATCAACAGAAACCCATTAAAGAAATTCCAGCTTGAAAAAGCAAAAATAGAAGCAGTGCTACTTCTAACTTTAAAAGGGACTCCTTTTATCTATTATGGTGAAGAAATTGGCATGAAAAATGCCAGAATACCTTACCGAAACATTAAAGATAGTTTAGGAAAAAAATACTGGCCAATTTATAATGGCAGAGATGGAGCAAGAACGCCCATGCAATGGAATACAGATGCATATGCAGGTTTTTCAATGGTGAAGCCCTGGTTGCCTGTGCATAGCGACTATAAAAAAGTAAATGTCCAGTTTCAAGAGAATGAGACGGATTCTCTTTTCAATATTTATCAATCACTTATTCTGCTGAGAAAAAAATATTCTTCTTTGAATAAAGGTGAATTTAGCATCCTGAAAAAAGGCAAAGATGATATTTTTGCCTACTCCAGAATTTATCAAGATGAAATTATCTGTATATTTTTGAATTTCAGTTCCCACGAAAAAATCGTTCAACTTAAAGAAATTGGAGAATTTGAAATATTATTCTCATCACAATCATCAGTAAAAGAACATTTTATTGAAAATAAACTGATACTTTCTCCTTTTGAAGCATTTATTTATAAGCTCAATGTCTCTTAGCTTTAAATAGCAATGGAAGATTTCATAAAAAATTAATATTTACTACATATTAGGTTAATATAGATATGCTTACTTTGTATAAATTTAAAATGAAACCCATGAAAACCCTGAAATTTTTCTTTCTTTTCAATCTGTTTTTTTATACAGCCATATTTACAATGATTATTTTAGCCTCATTGTTTGTTTATCAAATTGATATCCAATCATTAAGCATTCTTTTAATGAAATATTATCAGATTTTCCCAACTATTTTCGTAATTGTAAATGCTAGCCTTGTTTTTATAAAAGCCTATGAAAAAATTTATGAATGGTTAATGAATCCGTCAAAAAGAATGAATCTATCAAAAAGGATGAATCGTATTATTTCACGTAATGAATTATCTTTTACAAATAATTTTGATGTAGAATTTGAAGATTTGAAAATTATTTTTTCAATATTAGAAGTATAACCGATAAAATATATTCTACTCCAATTGCAATTACAATAAAGCCAATTATCCGTGATAATGCATTCAATCCGGATGCTCCCATGTATTTAACGATTAGATTAGAGCTTCTGAGTATAAAAAATATGACTACAGAAATCGTAAGCATTGCGGCTGTTAAAATGAGCATTTCACTGATACTGTTGTATTCCTGATAATAAGTAATCAATAACGATATTGTCCCAGGCCCGGCCAGCATTGGAATAGCCAGCGGTGTTAAAGTGATGTCGGATCGCATGGAAGCATCTTCATTCACAGCTTTTTTCATCCCTTTGTGCTTAGAAAATGTACCGTTCAGCAAAGCAAATCCCGAAGTTGTAATGATCATACCTCCTGCAATTTTCAATGATTGTATACTGATACCAAAGAATATCAGCAAATATTTTCCTAAAAAGAATGAAATCAACAGAATAATAAAGACATTCAAAGAAGCATAAAATGCGATATTGATAATTTCTTTTCTGGTTTTTTCTTTGGTTAATCCTACAAAAACAGGCACGGTGCCTAAAGGATTCATGATAGAGAAAAGGGCTGCTAATACTAGAAAAAATAGGTTCATTTTATTTGCAAAATTAAATGATTTAATTGGAAGTAATGTTATTAAATTTTTAAAGAATAATTAATAAAAAGGGAGGAAATGATTTCCTCCCTTACAAAAACAAGAAAATAGACTTAATCAATCATATATGTCAATAAAGATTGTTTTAAGTTTAGTTTCTTTTTTAAAATTATTGCTTTAATTTATTATCTCACGTTTAACATTTATAAAATTACAACTATTAATTTGGAAACATGTTAATTCTGTATTAAGTTTAATTGAATTAATTATTTACTTTTGAATAAAAAGCTTTTAAATGAATCTTTCTCATCAGAAAGATTCATTCATTTTCTGAAGTTTTTTTTACACCAAACATATTAATGTAAAAAACAAACATGCCAAAAATAATGATGTAAATTAAGAAATTGAAAAGGTCGTGATGATTAAATTTCAATATTCCTAAAAAATTATAATCATTGAATGTATGTTCGAATCCAAAATGGACTAAAATAGCCAGCGTACATATTCTAACGATATTGAGTATCTGTATGATAATAAGTCCGCTGGGAATAAGCCATAATTTGTGTTTTGTTTTTCCAGGATATGAAATGATTATAGCACTAAAAACACCCATTAAAGTCATTCCAATACATGATATACCCATAAATATTGATTTTGAACCATTGATTCCTATTGCATACACTCCATATTTGTAAATAGTTTCAGAATAATAGATATAAGTATCATACCCTAAAAAATTCAATATATATAAGCTTGAAAACATTATAGTTCTATAAAAATCATACACAAACTGAGCATGTTGAACCATGTATTTCAGCTCAGAATTATTTCTTAAGATAAATAAAATAATGGCCCCAAATCCCATTAATAGGAGTAAGCGTATCCCAAATGTTTTTAAAATATAATTTTTATTGATGGATAATTTAATTTCTTGAATCTTAGCTTGTAGATTTTGAAGGTTTATAAGCATAAATTGAAATATTATTAAGATATTTTAAGGTAAGATTAAATGTAAATAAATAAGAAAAGAGACTGTATTTTAATAAGATACAGTCTCTTTGATTTTGATTAAAAATGATTAATTAATTAATTAATTTCATCTTTTTTATTTTTCATCGCTTTGCGAGCTTTTCTGGCACCATATATTGCACTAGCTGCAATTACTATACTTGCTCCTCCATCAATGGGAACTCCTCCTGATGGATTTCCGCCCGGACTTTGTGGATTATCAGCAATTACATTGCTCATAACAACAGGAGCTGCCATCAGGAAAAAAAGTATGATAAATTTTTTGATTGAATTTTTCATGATTATTTTTTTTTAAGAATTTAAAAATTTGTTTATTTTATAAATACTTTTTCACTGTAAGTGGTTTTGTCTGTGATAACTCTAACCATATAAAATGCTGAAGCTTTACTTATTGAAATTAAGTTTAAGCTATTACCATTGCATAATTTTGAAGTTATTAACTGACCAAGCATATTATAGATACTGATTTCTTTTATTTTGTCATTTGAATTAACATAAATAGTTTTTTCGTAAGCATAAATACTTGTATTGTTGATTGATGCTTGGTTAATACTATTTGGTGCCATTCCAAAATGTAAAACAAATCTGTTTGCATTTTCATTAGCTGATGCACTAAAAGCGTAAACAGGGTTCTGACGTAAATCATGAAAAGTTCCACTTAATATATCTTCTAATATAATTGAAACACTTGGATCAAAATTATTAAACTCAGATGCAGTTAATACAACATTGTCAGCAACACCTAATTTGATATTTACCGGAAAAGCTACAGGTAAACTACCAAAAGCATTGATTGATAATTCATTGTTATCTGCTAAAGTATATACTTGAGGAATATTATTTTCTGTTGAAAATAATTTACTTGCATCATACAAATTATCATAATTGTTAGTTGCATTCGTATTGTAAGCAAAAGCAATTTCATCTGAATAAGTACTCCGTTGAGCTTTAATCTTAACTAAATTATTGATAGTATTGCTGCTTTTTTGAAAAGCTTGATTATTATGAACTCTATTTGCATTAGTTAAATTAATACCGTTAGTATTTAAACCTTTAACAAAGAATGCCTGCATTGGAGAAAGGTATTGACTACCTCCGTTTAAGCTGATTCCACCATTTTGGAAAGAAGTATATAATTGTAAGGCATCACTCCAAACTCTAACAACCTGTCCTTCAGTGTTTGAAGAATTTATTGTGTTCCAATCTAAAGACGAAGTATAAGGATTTCCAACAAGTGTCCAAGCAACTTCTGTAGTTAATGCTTGGTTTCCGGTATTAAGACTGCCATTAAAAATAATGGTTGGATTAGGTGTTGAACCGGTTTGTGTGTCAGCCCAAACTGCATATCCAATACCTGGAATTAATGGAGTTGAAGTATTTGTAATTAAACTACCCCAGTTTCCTGCAACATATCCTTTAACATACATATCTGCTTGACCAACAGCTAAATGAAATACATTTGAAGTTGCTGATTGCACAGGGATGCTAAGCATATGCCATTTGTTTCCGGTTACATATAATTTTACATTAGCTGTTCCATTAACGGTTAATAAACTATTATCTAATAATGAAGCGGTTCCGCTTGTATTTGATTCTAAAGTTAAGTTGTTAATAGTTGTAGCAGCAGAAACGGTAGGATAATTTGTTGTAACAACAGGTATGATAACATTAGAAACAGCTACAGGAAAGTAATCCCAGTTTGCAGTATTTGACCATGCATTACTAATAGCACCTGACCAAGTAGAATTTTGAGGAACACAAATTAAAGTTACAGGACTTGAAGTGGTAGTTTTACCATCATTGTCAGTTGCTATGGCTGTTAAAGTATGTGTTCCTGTTACACCTGTATAATTTACAGTATAAGTAGAAGTAGTAACACCAATTGAAATACCATCTACAAAAAATTCAACCTGAGTTACGGTACCATCTAAATCAGAAGCTGCAGCTGTAATAGCTGTAGCAACACCGCTATATGAATATGAATTGTTTGAAGGAGAAGTAATACTTACACTTGGGGCAACATTGTATGTTCCGGTGAGTGATGGTATTGTTCTTTCCATTTGAATTCCATAAGGTCCAAGATTTACTAAAACTGGATTACTTGAAACGTATTGTTCTATTCCTAAACTCGGTGTTCCTATCTGTATATTTAATTCGTAATGGAATACGCCATTGGTTGTAATCTGTGCAATTAATACCCTGTTTGTATCAGCATTTACTCCCAATGAACCAGATTGTGAGGACCATGCTGAACCGGTTAAAATAAATGAATTTGCAGTTTCCTGTGTGTCAAAAACATCAAGTACTCCATTATCAGCAGGAATTGTAGCATCCATACCAGCTATTGAAACAGTTGTAACAGGTGAGCCTAATAGTAAACCATCTCTGGTGTATAATGGAATACCCATTTTAGGATCGTTATTTGTTAATGATCCATTAGATATAGTAAGTGCATTAGATGTGGCATTATCATCTGTTTTAAGCACACCAAAATTACCTCCACATGCAGCACCAACAGATATCCAAGAATCTATACCTGTAGTAAATTGTTTAAATTTTGTTTTGGTATAAACTGGATAATAAGTACCATTATTTATATCATTATAAAAATATGTAGAAGTAGTGAATTTAAGATTGTGATTAGTACTACCATAAGCAGACTGAAATTTATAACCGGGAAGCATATCAGCATAAATTCTATAGGTAACAGATCCTACATTTAGGCTACCAGTTGTATTAGTTCCATTATTATCATTTGCTATTGAATCTGCAGTATTGGTGATATAATACTTTTCAACAACAATTTTTTCTAAGCCATTCTGTGCCTGGGTAAAAATACCCAAAAAGAGAAGGCTTAATACGATTAATATTTTTTTCATTTTTATATTTATTAATGATTATTGATTAGATTGTCCAAATTTACCGAGTAAAATAAGGAAGTCAGTAACATCAGTAACTCCATCATTGTTAATGTCAGTTGGGTTATCAGAACGCATATTATCTGCAACAGGAATCATAAATCCATTATCAGTTGATAACCAGCTTTTTTTGCTTGGATCAAAAGCACCTCTAAAGCTAACAATATCAAAGAAACCATCATTTGGAGGTGTCATATTTGAAGTTAAACTTGTTGTAGGAACTGCATGATATTTATCTGAAAAATCGGTTTTTGCTACATTCCATGACCATGTATAATCAATACCAGGAACAACAGAAAGATGAGTATTTCCATCATTGTAAAACTGTAAAGTATCGGCAGCACTTGCTATAACAGAGGTATTAATACCAATTGTAGCACCTGAGCCTGTAGTTAATTTATTACCTTTAGTAATCCAGTATGAATTTCCATTAGGGGCAGTTTCGTTGGTTAAATTACAATGAACAAACGTATTGTTTTTAACAATTAATGATTGAAGTTTTGCATTTTGTGTGGCTCCCCAACCTGAACCAGTAGGATAACTTGGATTTATATAAGTAGTAGGACCATGATCTGTCCAGTTATCATAGGCATCACCGCCTTTACCTGTACCTGTACCTTGTCTGCCTGTATTTAAATGTAATCCTGAACGGAAGTTAACAAATACATTATTGATAAAGCTTCCTTCAGTAAGTTCTTTTGCCATAATAGCAGCAGGGCCCGTATTATCAGCAGTTCCTTTAATATGTCCATTGCCAATAAGTGTTGTATTGTAAATAACTGGATGTGAACGATCAAAAGTAGTACTGCTGCCATTATCATCAGCATCACATTCATATCCATTATCAGTTGAATGTAAACCGGTTAAGCTGTCGCCGGCTATACCAAAACAAAATTGCATTCTACCTGTCCAACCTAAATCATAATCATAAAAATCATCGTCACCATATAATACTGAACAGTGTTTTAAATCAACAGTACCACCAAACATTTCAAAATTATCATCTGCAGCAGCAACTGTTTCAACATATTCAATTTTAGTTCCACGACCCACTGAATACAATGAAATACCGTTTAATTCGTTACCAGCTGTATTTCCACCAACAAGCATACCGGCGTGACGAACAGACACATATCTTAAAATTCCTGAGTTGTCATTGTCATTAAATGTTGTTGGAATTGATACTGCTTGACCGTTAGCTAATGTAATAGTATCTCCTGCTCCCCATAAATGTTTGGTAGTGTTGTCTAATCCTTCGCAAAAACCAACTCCATTCCAACCTGCACCCTTCATACCTGTTCCAAAGTTACGGGCAGTTGATAAGTTATTGGTAGCAAAACCGCACATTACTATTCCACCCCAATCACCTACATTGGTTACAGCATATGTACCATCTAATGGGTCATTGATACCTGTAAAAATAATTTTACAATTCGCTTTACCATCAGCAATAATTTTCCCACCTCTTTCAACTAAAAGAACTGAAGCATTTCCAGTTACAGGGTCTACCCATTGACCTTTAATTACTGTTCCAGGTTGAATGGTAAGCGTAACACCATACCCAACATAAATCTTGTGAGAAATTGTGTACATATTGTTGCAGGTAAGTGTTGTATTGGCCTGAATTTCATATTCATTAGTACCAATACTTGTTCCCATAGATTCAAGTGTTACAATGGTTCTAGAACCAACTGCAGGACATCCACACTCTGCTCCGTTGTTTAAGTCATTATACTGAGCAAAGCCAGTATTAACTGAGATTGCTAAAATACATGCAATCATCAGCATCTTTGTAATTTTCTTTTTCATTTTAATTTTTTTTTGTTTGTGATTTCATTTATTAATAATGTTGCAAATGTATTGTAGCTAGGTTAATTAAAAGAGAAGATAAGTTTATGAAATAATTATATTAATACTAAAATAATGTTAAGGAAAATATGAAAATATTAAGTTATTATAAAGTCACAGTTTTTATATTTTGATCTATAACAAAATACTTTTTGTACCTGTTGATATTACATTACCTTCAATATAAATTAATCTTTAATGGAGAAATTGCTTGATTTTTTTATCGTTAAGCAATTATGTAATTGAAATTAGAATTAAAAAATAATTGGTATAAAATTGAAAATAATAATGTATATAAAAAAATAAAGTTGAATGATAAGATAGGAGAGATAATATAGTTTAGTCTTTTACACACCTGATATTGAAGCCATAGGTTTTGGAAGCATAGTACCTGAATACATTGGGTTTATGGTAATCCAGATACCTGTATAATATTTTATTGTCAATTATAGAAGATGTCCACCAAAAACCGGAGGCAAATGTTTGGGGGTCACTCCATTTTCCATTGTACATACAACATCCACCACCTAAAGCAGAAAATCCACTTTCATTTGTTCCATAAATATAATATTGTTCACTTAAAGTATAATTCGAATTATTTTCGGAAAGATCATTCCAACCTAATTGAAGTTTTAGTTTATTTCCTTCAATGCTTCCTCTCCAATTTGTTTTATTTACTTCGTTATCGCTCATTCCAAGATAAATTTCCAATGTTTTCCATTCTGCATCAGTTGGGATATGCCAACCCGCAGGAGCAATTATCCTGCTATCAGTTATAGTAAATCCATTATATAAAAATCCGAATTTTTTTCCATTAAAATTTTTTGAGGTTGAATCAAGATTGTCAATTATACAAAAGGCCCCATAATTTATGTTGTTCCATTTTAAAGAATCCAGATTATATCCAATAAGACCTACAAAATCGATAGTATCTCCATTTCTGTATCTTCTAACTTTTAGATTTTCTGCCATCCACCATTGATTCCCAATTTTTACAGTTTTATAAACGTTGCCATCAATGTCTGACATGCTTGCTGTTTCATTAGCATTAAGGGAGTTTTCTTTTTTACAACCAAAAATTAAAACTAAAATAAAAAATATAAAAAGAGGGAATATATTATTAAAATTATGCTTGGTTTTCATCAATGTAAAATTTATTTTGTTTTTTAGAAAGCGATGATTGTTTATAATTTTATGAAAGTGCTACTGATAATAGTATTACCCGAGGACAAACGAACTAAATATATACCTTTTTCAAGTTTAGATACATTAATGTTTTCATTGATTTTCCCTGATACTGAGCCCAGACTTTTCTCTAATTGAATTTTTCCATAGGAATTATACACGGCAAATTTTATTTCTTCTGTAATTTCATTATTTGTTTCTAAGGTTAATACGTCTATAGCAGGGATAGGATATAAGCTCATTTTTTTGAATACCCCTTTCAGTGAGGGACAAACCAGACTGATATCACGTCCTTCACAGCTGCCAGGGAAACAGCACAATGAAGCTAGATTATAATTTGCTTTTGGATCATAATTACAGGCATTGGGATCCATACAACCTAAAACAATAGGATGAACACATTCATTAGGGTTTGAACATATATAATCTGAATTATATTCAAAATAAGCTGGATCTATGCACCCACATTCATAAGGAAATTTGAGCCATCCGGAGTGTTTTACAGTTAGCGAATCAATACTTCTAGTTGCAGTATATTTAGTAGTAGAACCATCAGGATTCATTATTTCGACGTTCAATTCAAATGAAAGACTTCCTTTGGTGGTTAACTGGGCAACTAAAACATAATTGCTATCAGGATCAACACCTGATACGCCAGAGTTTTGTAATTTTGCACTATTACTTATAAAAGATTTGCCAGGTTTTATTGAACCGAAAATACTAGAGTCAACACCGGATATTGCATCAAGAAATCCTAAATTCACCCAATTAGATGGAATATTCATCATGGTATCCATACCATCAGCTGCAGTTATTGGTATGCCTGCTAGACTATTATTATTTTTGAGTAATCCGCTTGCAATTCCTGCACTTCCTCCATCATTATTAATGCCACCAATAAACGAAGCATTTTTATCAAGGGATTTTGGAATTCCAAAATAGGTGAGCCCATTTTTAGTCGTTGTTGCTTGGCCAATTGTAATCCAGCTGTCGAGTGCTACAGTATTATTGGAAAGATTGGTTTTTACTATTTCTTTCCCAAAAGTTTTGCCTCTATCCTTGTTATTAAAAAATACATCCGTACTGTTAATTTTTATTGTATGATTGGCATCTCCATAAACAGATAAAAGTTTACATGCTTTTTTTAGTTGCAGATATATCCTGTATGTGGTTGATCCAGATTGAAGAAATCCACCTAAAGTATCGGTAGCATCATTATTGTCAGATATATAATAAGTTTCAACAAACGTTTTTATAATAGCATCCTGTGCATTTACTGTTATAGTTAAAAACAATGTAAAAAATAATACAATCCATTTCATAATAAGTGATATTAATTTTTAAATTTTATAAGAAAATGAAAGAATGTAATTTGTTCCATATTTGTATTTATTATAGATGAAATTGTTTTCAAGCGGTTTTTTATTGGTGATATCATCCCAAATATTTTTGAAATAATTATCTGTATTTACATTTACATAAGCTCTTGTAACAGGATTATTAAAAATATCAAGTACTTTTAAACTTAAACTAAAATGATTCCCAATTTTTTTCGATATTTTAAAATCAAACAAATGTCTAGGTAACTCGTAGATATCAGGTTTTGTTGGATCGGTAACTATTACTAATTTACTGCCTTGAACGTTATAACTTAAGGTTGTTGATATTCCATATTTAGGGAAATTATATGTTAACATAGTGTTTAAAACGTAAGGTGCCTGTCCAAACATAGGTCTTTTTCCACCTTTTAAAAAGAAAATATGACCCATTAAATCATATAATATTCCACCATTTAATACAGATTGAGAATATATTAAAGATAGATTTGCTTTAAATTCTAGGTGTTTAGTTATATTTTTCTTACCTTCCAGTTCCAATCCATATAAATTTGTATAATTCGGATTATTGATCCAAGATAATACATATCCCCAACTCGATAATTCAATATGATTTTCAAAGCCTTTATAAAACAAACTGGCTGAAATATTATCACCCGATTTAAAATAATATTCTATTCTTGCGTCAAGATTATTAATTTTTACCATTTTAAGTTGAGCATTGCCTTTTACATAAGAATTTGTTTCAAAATCATAAAATGAAGTTTCAGAAAGTTCTCTGATACTAGGACGGGCAACGGATTGGCTGTAATTTAGTCTTAAATTAATTAGAGATGATTCGGTGTTTTTTAATTTTAAAATAAAATTCACACTTGGCAAAAAAGATACTTTATCCAATACTCCGGGTTCAACATCCATTTGTGTACCTCTTACATCTACAATTTTTCTTCTATTATCATTGGCAACTATACCTAATTCATCAAAAAACTTACAATCTGTATATATATTAGCTTTTTCAATTCTGAGGCCACCAGATGCTCTCATTTTTGGACTTATCGTATAATCTGCCATTGCATAAGAGGCGAAAATAGTACTGTACCCAAAAAAATCATCGATAGGCCTACTGTATTTCTCATAAAATCCATATACTGATCGTTGCAAATTTCCTCCATTATTAATAGTTACAATATTAAAAATAGAGTCTGGATTTAGTTTTTGTAAAGTTTGAACTGTAGGATCAATAAAACCGTTACCATTTACAAACTGATATACATTGCTTTCATTTTCTAAATAATTATAAATAAATTCGCTGCCAATTTTAATTTTTCGAATTAAATCAGGATTTTTGTCAATAGGCATTTCTGCTGAAATCTGTGCATTTAAAACATTATCGGTGAGTAATCGAAAATACCGGATAGGTTTATTTTTATCACTAATATTAACAGCAGGAAAAGTAAAATAGATTGAATAATCATTCGGAACATTTGAATCTACAAATTTCTTTTCATAAATTTTTGAATCAGGTGCATTGCTTTTCCCATTGGTGTAAGAAGCATTGAAATCAATTTTTATTTTTCTAGATGGAATAAAATGCTCGGTTTTTAACTGGTAAATAAATTGTTTCCTTGATTCATAAAATTGATATTTGGAATAATTTATAGTTGGAGGGTTATTCGTTGGATCATTTGAAGCCGGTTCAACATATTCAGCATCTCTTACATTATTTGTTCCTATTATGTTGGGCATAAAAAGGAAAGAAAAATTATTGTTATTATTTAGTTTTAAAGCTAATTTTATTAAACCACTCCAGCTGTTTGTCTCTTTGCTGATGAACTGATATTTTGAAAATGTACTTCTATTCGTATCAAGTAAATTAAAATTGTTAAATTGAAATGAAAAATCATTTTTAATCGTATTCGGATCATATTGAACAGAACTTGAATACCTCAAACCAATTATATAACCAAGTGTTTTCCCAAATAATTTTGTTTGATTTCCAATTGAAAAACTCTGACTTAAACTTATAGGTGCTTTTTTAGTTGTTGTATTCCAGTTATTTGGAAGTTTTTTCTCTGATTCAACAGCAGTTGAATTAATAATATTAAAAGCTTTTCCCTTATAAGCTAATGAATTATATATATTCGTAGCATTTTGAAATGCTAGAGGATCATTTATTTGTGCATTGCCTAATAATCCTAATTGAATTAATCCCAATTTAAAATAAGTATCATTCCAGGGTGTGCTAGCATTTATGCCTAGCGACTGAAAAAAATTGCCTAAACCTAAGGCAGCAAATTCCTGATATTTTGTAGGCGTATTATTAAATTGAATATAATTACTATGATCAAAGTCACGAAATCCATTATCAAAGCCAAGCCAGTCGGTTGAACTTGTTTGAGAAGTAAGAACATCTTTAAATGTTGATTGGGAATTGTAACCAAAAGATGTTTCTGTAAATAAAGAAAGGGTATCAGGATAATCTTTAGTTTCAATTGAAATAAAAGCACCTGCCCAGTCTCCGGGTAAATCGGGCCTGGAAGTTTTTGACAAGATAATATTATCGACAAGACTTGAAGGAATAAAATCTAATTTAATATTATTTGTAAAAGGATCTAAGGTGGGTATTCGGGCTCCGTTTATTGTTGTTTTTACATATCGGTCTCCTACACCGCGCACTGTAATCAATCCGCTGCTAGTTGTTGAAACCCCGGTAATACGCGAAACAGCTGAAGCTACATTGGCATCACCGGTTTTTTTAATAGTTTCAGCAGAAATATAATCAATTGTAGAAATTGAAATCATTTTCAATTTTTCCAGCTGAGCATCATTATTTTTATAAGCTTTAGCAGTGATAACAACTTCATTTAATGCTTTGGTTACAGTTTCCAAAACATAATTTTTTATAATAATACCTTTTTTGTATTTTATAGTGTCTTCTATGGATTGATAACTTATATATCTTACGATTATAATTTCTTTTTCTGATTCAGGTAAATTTATTGAAAATTCACCGTTTAAGTCGGTAGCTACACCTAAATTCATTTTTGATTTTGGATAAACAGATGCACCAACTATTGTTTCACCTTTTGAGTCTGTTACTTTACCTCTGATGATACATTGTGAAAATATATTTGTAGAAATTAAAAAAATAATAGAAATAAGAAATAAGAATGATTTCATAAAATATTCAAATTTATGATCTAAAGAGGTTCTGAATATGGACAAAAGAAATGTTATTAAACTAAATGATGAAAAAAATTAATTTTTAATTATTTTTTTTGTAGATGAAACCCCATTCAAATTAATTTCAATAAAATAGACACCTTTAGGAACTGATTTTATATCGATGGTTTCAGATTTAGCATCTATAAAAGTGTTCATTTTTTTCTTGAGAATTAAATTTCCCATTATAGAATAGATGGAATAATAATTTTCAGAATTCAAACCAACAGAATATACATTCAACGTATAAATACCATTGGATGGATTGGGGAAAACAGAGATGTAGTTTTCTTTTTCTTTGAAATCATTCGTATTAACAATAATATTAATATTCGTGTCTGAAACATAGGTTAAATAACCTCGTTGGTGTTCAGTCGAATCAATTGGATTTTCAGCTACATAATTTTCTGTACCTCCTGTAGGTGTGCCTAATTGAAGATTTAGTTTAAACCTTAATCTGCCATTGGTAGTAATTTGGGCTATGAGTACCTGATTATTCGTATCAGGACCTATAGCACCAGCTAAACAATACCATGCTCCATTGGTAACTACAAAAGAATTTCCGAATTGACTGCTTGCATCAAAAACTGCTATAGCATTATCAATCCCAATGGCTCCAAAAGTACCCGTACTACCGCTAATTAAGCCATCCTGTTGTGTTAAAGGAATACCTGCAGCAGTATCATTGTTTTGTAAAATTGTATCTGCGTTTATAACATTAGCAACACCATTATCTCTTGATTTTAGAATGCCAAAATTACCTACACATGCAGATCCTACTGATAGCCAGGAATCAAGCATAACAGTATTTTTCTTTGCTTGTGTTTTTGTATATACAGGAGATATTGAACCATAATCTTCATTGTTGAAAAAAGAAGTAGTTGTTGTTATCAAAAGAGGATGATTCACACTTCCATAAGATGATTGAAATTTATAACCAGGTTTCATATCAACAAATATTCTATAGGTTACAGATTTAGCAGGTAATATTCCAATACTTTTAATTGAATCTGCTGAATTTGAAATATAATATTTTTCAACTATGACTGAATCGAGACCATGCTGAGCATAACTATAAAAAGTTACAAAAAATGTCAGACTTATGAATAAGAAATTTGTATAAATTTTGTTCACAATGTAATAATTTAAAGGTTAATATATTTATTTTAAAATCAATTTGTTGAATTCAATTTCATTTTCTTCGGGCTTATCAGCTACGAAAATTACAAATCCACCACTTGGTGTTCCAATTTGAACATTCAGTTTAAAACTCAATTTACCATTTGTAGTAATCTGAGCTATCAGAACTTTATTATCAGGTGTGGGACCTTTAACACCACCAGGTGCAGCCCAAGCTCCATTGTTTGTGTAAAATCTTCCTTGGTTAGTGTCTTTTTCAAAAACACTGAAATCGAGGTTGAAGTGCTTAAAATCAGGTAAAATTGCTTTTGTAAATCCTCCGGCTTTATATAAGGAAGGCCTATTGTATATTAATTTTAATCCCATAGTATCTTCATTTCTTGGGATGCCTGTAAATCCTCTGGCAGCTGCGCCTAATGTAATCCATGAATCCAATGCAATATTTGCTTTACTGATATTTTTTATATTAATATTAAAACCTGTAATAGCATCAGCTTCCAAATCATTAAAAAATTTTTCGGTTGAATAAAAAAATAATTCATGTTTTAGACTTCCAAATACAGATAGTAGTTTATAAGCAGGTTTCATATCAACAAAGATTCTGTAAGTTACAGAACCAACAGGAAGAGAATTTTTGGTTGAATCCAGATAGTCAGTTGAATCGGCAATATAATATTTTTCAACTATAATATTTTCCAATGCTAAACTGTCATTATGCGTAATTATATAATTATTTTCTTTGTTCTGAGCTAACAAATTGAAATTTATAAATAATAATATTAAAATAATGAAATTATATTTCATTTGAATTTTCTTAGTTAATATTGATAAGGTAAATTTTAAATAAATTAAAGTAATGCTATATTATTTTTTGCAAATTTCATTATTGTAAATTAAAAACAGATTAATTTAATGTTATGATATGATTATATAAATATTAAGCTTAAATAATATTGAGAAACTGAATAAATTTTTAAAAATGATTTAATTATATATTATTAGCTTTTGAAAGAACAAGGATCATCATCGAAAGAATATACACTACTTATTAAAGTTTTTAATGCTTTTTTTGATTACATAAAATTAAAAGAGGCTGAATCTATGAAAGAATTCAGCCTCTTTGAATTGTATAAGAAATGATTAATTAATTAATTTCATCTTTTTTAGTTTTCAATGCTTTACGGGCTTTTCTGGCACCATATATTGCGCTGGCAGCAATTACTATACTTGCTCCTCCATCAATGGGAACTCCTCCTGATGGATTTCCACCCGGACTTTGTGGGTTATCAGCAATTACATTGCTCATAACAACAGGGGCAGCTAAGAGAAAAAAAAGTATGATAATTTTTTTGATTGAATTTTTCATGTTAATATATATATTTTAAAATTAATAAAATTTAGTTTATTTTATAAATACTTTTTCAGAGTAAGTAGTTTTGTCAGTAATAACTCTAACCATATAAAATGCTGAAGCTTTATTTATTGAAATTGAGTTAAAGGCACTGCCATTGCATATTTTTGAAGTTATTAACTGGCCAAGCATATTATAAATACTGATTTCTTTAACTTTATCATTAGAATTTACATAAATAGTTTTATCGAAAGCATAAATACTTGTATTGTTGATTGGTAATTCATTTATACTATTTGGAGCCAATGCAAAATGTAAAACGAATCTGTTTGCATTTTCATTTGCCGAAGCACTAAAAGCGTAAACAGGGTTTTGGCGTAAATCCTGAATAGTTCCACTTAATATATCTTCTAATTTAATTGAAATATTTGCATCAAAACTATTTGTTTCAGAAGCTGTCAAACTAACAATTCCTGGAACGCCTAATTTGATGTTCATAGGAATAGCTGCAGGTAAACTTCCAAATACATTGATAGCTAATTCATTGTTATTAGCTAATGAATATACCTGAGGAATGTTATTATCCGTTACAAATAATTTATTGGCATCATACAATGGATCATATCCATTCGTTGCAATGGTATTGTAGACAACATTAATTAAAGTACTCCCCAATGTTCGGACAAATTTCGCAGCAAGTTAAGATGTTTT